>NZ_RPSG01000009.1:0-139896 GCF_003946835.1 Bacillus sp. 2B09 | reverse complement strand
ATCAGGTTGATAGGTCTGAGGTGGAAGCGTGGTGACACGTGGAGCTGACAGATACTAATAGATCGAGGACTTAACCTATATTCTAATGTGAAAAATGAACGTTGTTATCTAGTTTTGAGAGAACATTCTCTCCATCAGGTTTGGTGGCGATAGCGAAGAGGTCACACCCGTTCCCATACCGAACACGGAAGTTAAGCTCTTCAGCGCCGATGGTAGTTGGGGGTTTCCCCCTGTGAGAGTAGGACGCCGCCAAGCTTGTCATTTTATATCGTCGCGGGGTGGAGCAGTTCGGTAGCTCGTCGGGCTCATAACCCGAAGGTCGCAGGTTCAAATCCTGCCCCCGCAACCAAATTATTTTACCTCTTAAATAGGGAGTACTCATTGAGTACAGCCAAAATGGTCCGGTAGTTCAGTTGGTTAGAATGCCTGCCTGTCACGCAGGAGGTCGCGGGTTCGAGTCCCGTCCGGACCGCCATTTTTATGACTTGTAAACGAAAACGTATAGTTTCGTTTTTTTTTATGTCTTTTTCTTTCAATAAGTATCCTAGATGCAATGAAACTCCTTGTGTTTGGCTACACTAAATGTGATAAGAAAAGATCATGACTTCAACAAACAACGCCTGGTTTTTTTATACCAGGCTTTCTTTATATCATTTTTAGTTGGAACCGAGGCTCATATTCGCTACACTAATACTAACTGTGTCTGACATCATGTTTGCTCAATCAGTTGATTGTATGAAGGGGCTGTCTTTTATGGATGAATTTGATCTTATTCGCCGAATTACACCAAAAGAAACGCATCAGCGTTCTTTGGTCATGGGCATCGGTGATGATGCTAGTGTTTATCAACCTCATTCACATTGTGAAGAGGTCGTTTGTGTTGATACAATGGTAGAGCATGTCCATTTTCGATTTGATTTTTCCACACCCTTTGAGGTTGGATTTAAAGCGTTGGCAGTGAATATCAGTGATATTGCAGCCATGGGAGGAACCCCTAAGTATTATCTTGTATCAATCGCGATCCCGCCTCATGGGGATGAAGCAATTGTCGCAGCTTTTTACGAGGGAATGAAAGCATTGGCTGACACATATCATATGGATTTAATCGGTGGAGATACAGTAGCCACCCGCAGTGACTTTGTCATCACAGTAACGGTCATTGGTGAGATTCCAAAGGGATCAGCCTGTTACCGTCATAGTGCTCAGACAGGAGACGTTGTCTTTGTCACAGGTGAACTAGGTTCATCAGCTGCTGGGCTATCCCTTTTAATGAATAAAGTAAATACTGCACATTCGATTGACACTGCTTTTTTTCTAGAGCGACACAAAATGCCGCAGCCGCATATTGCTGCTGGCCTTATTTGTTCAAGCTTCCCCCGGGTGACCTTGAATGATGTAAGTGACGGATTAGCGAGTGAGTTAAACGAAATAGCGGAAGCCAGTCGTGTGACGATTGAAATTGAAGCTGATCAGCTCCCAAAACATCCACATCTACCGTTGTTACATAAAGAATGGCTTGAATGGGTCTTGTTCGGTGGAGAGGATTTTGTCTTAACTGGTACGATTCCTGAAACGGATTGGAAGCGATTTGAGACGCAATGTAAAAAAGAACACATTCAGGTCACGCGTATTGGACAAGTCAAAGATGATCGAGCGTCCAGCGTTATTTTAAAAGACCATGATCAACAAACAATTTTAATGAAAAAAGGATATAATCATTTTAAGAAATGAGGTGACTCCACCATGAAGTTAACGTGGACAACAAAAGGTGCGGATGAGACGAAACGAATTGCTGCTGCCTTGGCTACACTTGTGATGCCCGGCGATGTCTTAACATTAGAAGGAGACTTAGGCGCAGGTAAAACGACTTTTTCAAAAGGTTTTGCAGAAGGCTTAGGTATTACCCGTATCGTCAACAGCCCTACTTTTACAATTATTAAAGAATATACGGATGGCAGACTGCCACTTTATCATATGGATGTGTATCGTATGGAAGATGCGGAAGAAGATATTGGACTGGGCGAATATTTTGAGGGGGAAGGTGTATGTTTGGTTGAATGGGCACATCTCATTGAACCTCAATTGCCTTCATCGTATTTAAAAATTGAAATGCTGAGAACAGAACGTGAAGAAGAACGTCATCTTACGTTTTATGCAAAAGGGGAGCGCTATGAGGCCCTTTGTAAGGAGATGAAAGACATTGACCATACTGGCAATTGATACGTCAAACCATACACTCGGAATAGCTCTTGTCCGTGATGACACTGTGGTTGGGGAAAGTATTACGTACTTAAAGAAGAATCATTCAGTACGTGCAATGCCGACAGTTGAAGCACTGATGAAAGAATGCGGCGTAGCACCGAACGAATTAAGCAAAATTGTTGTAGCCAAAGGACCCGGCTCTTACACTGGCGTTAGAATCGGTGTGACCATTGCAAAAACACTTGCTTGGACGCTGTCTATTCCGATAGCTGCTGTTTCAAGTTTAGAAACGCTGGCGGCAAATGCTCGATATTTTGATGGAATGATTTCTCCTATATTTGATGCAAGAAGAGGACAAGTTTATACAGGGTTATATACATTTGAAGGTGGAAAGATAAAAGAAGTGAAACCAGATCAAAATATCCTGCTCACTGATTGGCTTCAAGAGCTGAAAAAGGAAGGGAACCCTGTTTTATTTCTTGGACATGATGTGCATCTTCATCAAGAGAATATACTCTCCATACTTGGAGAAACCGCCGTTTTAGCAGACGAGGCATTTCACAACCCAAGACCTTCAGTGCTCGCATTTTTGGGGGCAGACCGCCCTGCTGAAGATGTCCATCAGCTTGTTCCTAATTATATTCGTTTGGCAGAAGCGGAAGTGAAATGGCTTGAAGGACAAAAATAATCTCAACACAGTAGAGATGCGAAGAATGACAGTAGAGGACATCCCAGAGGTATATACGATTGAAGTGCATTCATTTACAGCGCCTTGGAAAAAAGAGTCGTTTGTCTATGAAATTCTCCATAACCAATACAGCCATTATTTCCTCATTGAAGAAGATGGTCAGCCTGTTGGGTATTGCGGCGTTTGGATTGTCATGGATGATGCACAAATTACGAATATTGCGATTCTCCCTGAGCACCGGGGAAAAGGATACGGGGAAGCGCTGCTTCGATATGTCATGGAATTTTGCAAAGAAAAAAAGACAGATCATCTTTCACTAGAAGTGCGGGTATCAAATACGCCAGCACAATCCCTTTATGAAAAGCTAGGTTTTAAACCAGCTTCTATTCGAAAGAATTATTATACGGATAACGGGGAAGATGCATTAGTCATGTGGGTGAAGATAAATGAGTGAAAAAAAAGATCGATTCATATTAGGTATAGAAACAAGCTGTGACGAAACAGCTGCGTCCATTGTGAAAAATGGGAAAGAGATCGTAGCGAATGTTGTCGCCTCACAAATAGAAAGCCATAAACGATTTGGCGGCGTGGTACCAGAAATCGCTTCAAGGCATCATGTGGAACAAATGACGATCGTATTAGAAGAAGTCATGACGCAGGCCAATATGACCTTTCAGGATTTAGATGCCATTGCTGTGACAGAAGGTCCAGGCTTAGTTGGTGCACTTTTGATAGGTGTCAATGCAGCCAAAGCACTGAGTTTCGCACATCAAATTCCGCTTGTAGGTGTTCATCATATTGCTGGACACATTTATGCGAACCAGCTCGTTGGTGAACTGGTGTTTCCTTGTTTAGCTCTAGTCGTCTCTGGTGGGCATACTGAGCTTGTTTTGATGAAAGAGCATGGGTCTTTTGAGGTTATTGGTGAAACGTTGGATGATGCGGCTGGAGAAGCGTATGACAAAGTAGCTCGGACAATGGGTCTGCCATATCCAGGGGGACCTCACATTGATCGATTGGCACATGAAGGGGAGCCAACGATTAAGCTTCCTCGAGCATGGCTTGAAGAAGGGTCCTATCATTTTAGCTTCAGCGGTTTAAAATCAGCGGTCATCAACACACTACACAATGCGTCTCAAAAGGGTGAAACCATTGCGCCAGAGGATTTGGCTGCAAGTTTCCAAGAAAGTGTGATTGAGGTGCTGGTTGGAAAGACATTAAAAGCGGCTGAAGCGTATGGTGTGAAACAAGTCGTTCTAGCTGGCGGGGTTGCTGCCAATAAAGGTCTTAGAGAAGCCCTTACTTCAGCATTTGCGAAGCTACCTGAAGTGAATGTCATGATTCCGCCATTGTCTCTTTGTACAGACAATGCAGCCATGATTGCTGCTGCGGGAACCATTGCATTTGAAAAGGGAATAAGAGGCGACATGGCAATGAACGGTCAACCTGGACTGCCGCTTGTCTCCTATGAATAAGAACTCCTGTTGATACAGGAGTTTCAGCGTGTAGACAAACCCTCGCATTCTTTGTCAGTCCTGCGTGCTGGTGCTCACGAATATCAAATTCGCTCCGCGCCAGTAATCGTCTTTCCTAGACTTCAAGGGCTTTCTATCACGCTGAAAAGAAGACAAAGGGCTAAAATCAAGTTCATTTTAGCCCTTTGTCAACAATTTGGAACTCCGGTGGATATACAGGAGTTTTTTCTATTGAAATGAAAGCGATTTATTCACATGTAAACGTTATATATCCACAATTGTTAGAAAATTCGTTTTAAAATGAAGAGAATGTGTATAAATGTGATCTTTTATGTGGATATGTGATTAAAATACTGTGGATAAAGTGGATAACTTTAAAATATTTAAGAATAATCAAGATGTTATTGTGGGTATCATTGTGGATAAAGATTCTCACCTTAAAAAAAGAGCACCCGTTAGGGCACTCTTTATGCATCTGATAGATCTTCCCATTCCGCAAAAAGTGATTCCATCTCTTGATTGAGCGCATCATTTTCTGTTTGAATGGCTTGTACTTTCTCGTGATCTTGGAAAATAGCAGGATCACATAGAAGCTCTTCGTTTTCACCGAGCTTGTCTTCGATGACAGCGATACGCTCTTCAATTTCTTCAATTCGGCGCTGCTTTTGTCTTTCTTTCTTTTTGAGTTCTTTCTCTTCTGCATAGGAAAGTTTTGCTGTTTCGACTGGTTTTTCTGCTTGTTTTTTATGCGACTCCTGAGTTTGGAGTGCTTCAAGCTCTAATTGTTCGTTTTTCTTTTCAAGATAATAGTCGTAGTCACCGAGGTATTCTTTTGTTTCATTTGGTGACAACTCGAGAACTTTTGTTGCCAGGCGATTGATAAAGTAACGGTCATGTGAAACAAACAAGATGGTGCCTGGATAATCTATTAGTGCATTCTCTAATATTTCCTTACTGTCCAAATCAAGATGGTTCGTCGGCTCATCGAGAATGAGGAAATTGGCTTTTTGGAGCATCAGCTTTGCCAGTGCAAGTCGTGCTTTTTCTCCACCACTTAAAGCATGTACAGGCTTTAAGACGTCATCACCTGAAAAAAGGAAGTTTCCTAAACAAGTCCGAATGTCTTTTTCAGTCATATGGGGATAATCATCCCAAAGTTCATTTAACACTTTCTTGGAGGATGTCAGCTTGGCTTGTTCCTGATCATAGTAGCCAATCGTCACATGAGAACCAAAGCTGATCTCGCCTTTTACTGGTTTTAACGTATCCGTTAAGGTTTTTAAAAGAGTTGATTTCCCGATACCGTTAGGACCGATGAGTGCCACGCTATCTTCACGTTTAATATGAAAAGAGAGGGAGGAGAGGAGCGGCGTTTTTTTATCGTAACTAATATCGAGATCATGCACCTTCAGCACGTCATTTCCGCTTTGCCTCATAATATCGAAATGGAAGTTGGCGGATTTTTCATCTCCTAACGGCTTATCTAAACGATCCATCCGTTCCAACTGTTTCCGCCTACTTTGAGCACGCTTTGTGGTGGAGGCTCTTGCTAAGTTGCGATCCACGAAATCTTGAAGCTTCGAAATTTCTTCTTGCTGTTTTTCATACAGCTTCATATCACGCTCTAGCTGCTCAGCTTTTTGGTCAAGATACTTACTATAGTTCCCTGCGAACTTTTTCATCGCTGTTCTTGACACTTCATATACATGGTTGACTACTTTGTCTAAGAAGTATCGGTCATGGGAAACGATAAGAATGGCTCCTGTATAATTTTGCAAATACTGCTCAAGCCATGATAAGGTATCAATATCTAGATGGTTGGTTGGCTCATCCAAAATCAAGAGTTCTGGTTTCATTAATAATAGCTTTCCAAGCGCTAGACGTGTTTTCTGACCGCCGCTTAAGGATTGGACGGTTGTATGGTCTTCAAAATGACTAAAGCCGAGTCCGTGTAAAATGGAGCGGACATCCGCTTCATATTGGTAGCCGCCTTGATCTTTAAATGCTTGCTGCAGTCTGTCATAGGTTTTCATTAGAGAATCTAATTCTGTTCCTGTGGAAGAAGCCATTTTCTCTTCTATGGTTCTCATCTCTTTTTCCATTTCTTTTAAATGATCGAAAACCGATAGTAGTTCGTCTTTTAGCGTACGTGTAGACGTCACATCTGTATGCTGTGCGAGATATCCAATGGATAGGTCTTTCGGTTTGATGATCTCACCTTGTTCGTAAGACATTTGACCGGCAATGATTTTTAAAAGCGTGGATTTTCCTGCACCGTTACGACCGACAATGGCAATACGATCCCTCGCTTTGACTTCCAATTTTATATTCGTTAAAACGGTATCAGCGCCAAACGATTTGGACAGCTGATTCACTTGTAGAATCATCATGTAACTTCACCTCTGCTATAATATGTTAAGTGTAGCTTATCAGCAGTAAACCGGCAAATCTTACATACGGCTGCCATGTTCAAATGAAAGACAGATAGGAAAAAATAGTGTATGATTTGAGTGAGGGAGCGTTGAAAGATGAGTCAATTTAGCCACTTTAACGAACAAGGAAGAGCAAAGATGGTCGACATTAGTGACAAATCGTCTACAGTGAGAACTGCCGTTGCTGTTTCAAGCGTTCGTATGATAAAAGAAGTATTTCATCAAATACAAAAGCATGACATTGGAAAAGGGGATGTACTATCTGTCGCACAGGTAGCTGGCATTATGGCAGCAAAGCAAACGTCCAGCATCATTCCAATGTGTCATCCGCTTGCATTAAAAGGTGTCGATATCTCCTTTGATTGGGAGGAAGACGGAAATGCGTACATTCTGAACATACAAGTACAGGTGAAAACAAAAGGAAGTACGGGTGTGGAGATGGAAGCGCTCACTTCTGCCTCAGTATGTGCACTGACCGTTTATGACATGTGCAAAGCAATAGACAAAGGGATGATCATCGGCCCGACCTATCTAGTAGAAAAAACAGGCGGGGAAAACGGTGATTTTCACAGAGCATCTGATATTTAAGTTGGAGGATCTTATATGAATATAGACCAGTCAAAAATTCCACAAGCGACAGCCAAACGTTTGCCGCTTTACTACCGTTTTTTAAAAAATCTGCATGCATCAGGAAAACAAAGGGTGTCATCGGCAGAGCTTAGTGATGCAGTCAAAGTGGATTCTGCCACGATTCGCCGAGATTTTTCTTACTTTGGTGCACTTGGGAAGAAAGGGTATGGCTATAATGTCGATTACCTCTTGACCTTCTTTAGAAAGACCCTTGACCAAGATGAAATGACGAATGTCATGCTCATCGGTGTCGGGAATTTAGGGACTGCTTTTTTACACTATAATTTCATTAAAAATAATAATACAAAAATTTCAATGGCTTTTGACGTCAATGAGAGTAAAATAGGAAGTGAGATAGGCGGCGTGCCTGTCTATGATTTGGATAAGCTTGAAGAGCATGTGCAAGAGGTAGGAGATATTCCTGTTGCGATTTTGACAGTGCCTGCCGTAGCAGCTCAATCCATTACAGATCGTTTGATTGCCCTTGGCATCAAAGGAATCCTTAACTTTACGCCGGCTCGATTGAATGTGCCGGAACACATTCGAATTCATCATATAGATTTGGCGGTTGAACTTCAGTCTCTTGTGTATTTCTTAAAGCATTACTCTGTTACACAGGAGGACTGACGAAAAGGGGTAAAGGGGGTGGAGCAAATGGGTCCGATTGGTCCTGGAAGTTTGGTTCTGATTGCGATTGTTGCGCTCATTATTTTTGGGCCGAAAAAGCTTCCTCAATTAGGAAGAGCAGCAGGAGATACATTACGTGAATTTAAAAATGCCACAAAAGGTTTAGCTGATGATCAGGAAGAAAATAAGAAAAAAGAAGATCAGTAGAATAGGATGAGCTTCATGAATGTCAAAGATATGCCGCTTATGGAGCACATTGTGGAACTGCGAAAACGTTTAGTGATCATTGCGATGTTTTTTGTTGCCTTTATGGTGGCAGGTTTTTTTCTCGCTAAGCCGGTCATTGTGTATTTACAAAATACCGATGAAGCGGCCACACTGACATTGAACGCATTTAAGCTCACAGATCCACTGTACGTGTTTATGCAGTTCGCTTTTGTCATTGCTCTTGTTTTGACGTGTCCCGTAATTTTATATCAGCTTTGGGCGTTTGTGAGTCCTGGCTTATATGAAAAAGAAAGAAAGGTGACACTTGCTTATATTCCGATTGCACTGCTTTTATTTTTGAGCGGTGTGGCTTTCTCTTATTTTATTTTGTTTCCATTTGTCGTCGATTTTATGATACGGATGTCAAATGATTTACATGTGGAGCAAGTGATTGGGATTCATGAGTATTTTACATTTCTGATGCAGTTAACACTTCCATTTGGCTTTTTGTTTCAGATGCCTGTCGTGTTGATGTTTCTCACAAGACTTGGCATCATCACACCGATGTTTTTATCAAAAATCCGGAAGTATGCCTATTTTGTCCTCCTTGTCATTGCCGCACTGATTACACCGCCAGAGATCGTTTCTCACCTCATGGTTACCTTGCCAATGCTCGTTTTGTATGAAGTGAGTATTGTCATTTCAAGAGTGACCTATCGCAAAATGCAGCAAACAGAGACAGAGGAGAAAGAAAATGATGTTGTCTCATAAAAAAGCATCGTGATCCAAATAGGGGTCACGATGCTTTTTCTATTGTGAAAGAAATTGATTGATTGCTTGAAAGAGATGCTCATAATAGGCAGGTTCATGCGGGACAAAATCATGTACATGGACCTCTCTCTTTTCCTCACGTCGCTTGCCGTCTGCATCCACTTCAAAGCCCTCGATGTTCATTTTTTCGCATTCTCTATTTAAAAGCTGCTGTGCATCCATCAGCCTTGCTCTATAAAGTCCAGCAACTTCTTCTTTCTGTAGATGGACATCCATGTGCTCTTTTTGATCCATATAAAGATACACATGGCAAAACTCACGATCGGTAAACGAAGGCAGATGGATTTCATCTTTAATGACACCAGCAAAGGTAAGGTTCTCAAACGAGATGGAGAGACCAAGCTCTTCTTCGACTTCTCTGATGCCATCAGGAGGCTGTTCATCTGCGAGAAGGTGGCCTGCTGCTGTGATATCAAATAGAGAAGGGAAATCCTTTTTGGTGGGACTCCTC
The DNA here is from genome assembly GCF_003946835.1 of Bacillus sp. 2B09. Taxonomy (NCBI): domain Bacteria; kingdom Bacillati; phylum Bacillota; class Bacilli; order Caryophanales; family Bacillaceae; genus Bacillus; species Bacillus sp. 2B09. The sequence continues at coordinate 130,353 of NZ_RPSG01000009.1, read as the reverse complement.
AGCTGAAAATAGAGAAACACTGTGTCATCTTCCTTTTTTAAAAGCCAGAAATGAAAGGTCTCATGCCAAAGGCCCTCAGCATGGATATCAGATCGAGCGGCTGTACCAATCGTTTCATGCTGATTGTTCATGATGTTCAGTTTTTCGTGTTCCATGAAAACATGACCTCCATAAAAAAACCATTTTCCAAACGGCGGAAAATGGTTTTTTGTTTATTTTTGCTGCTGTTTTTTCATTTTGACAGAAAAAGCAAACATTTTTAACGCGATATTAATATTATAGGCCGCAAACACCATCAGCAAAATGCTGTAAAATGACCACATGTCACCTGGATTTTGAATGGCCATATAGGTGAACGCCACACCTACGGCAAAATAAATAATGCCCCATACGACAGGGTTTCTCATGAGAAAAAGCCTCCAATAATCATTTGCATTGTTTGAGATTGTTCTTCAATCATTTTTCTTACTGGCTCAATCTGCACAAGAATGACGAGCGAGTTCATCAGCATGTGTGCGCCGATTGGCACAATGATTCGTTTTGTTTTCGCATATAAAAAGGCAAAGGTAAAGCCCATTGCGGTATAGAGCAAGATATGTGGGAAATCATTGTGTACAGCAGCAAAAACCACTGAACTGACAAGTGCGCCAATGAAAAAATTCGTTTTTTCATAAACCACACCAAAAATGATTTTTCGGAAAATGATTTCTTCTAATATCGGTCCAATCAGAGCGATGACGATGACAAGCCATGGAACTGCATCCATAATGGCTAAAATGTTTTGAGTATTTTCGGATTCTCGGCTAATGCCAAATGCATATTGTTCAATCGCCCCCGCAATGGATTGTGCAAAGAGGGAAAGAAAGAAACCGCCAATGATCCAAGCGATTGCCGCGCCGACTGATGCCGGTGCTTCATTTCGAAGTGATGTTTTTGGCACAGTCCGAAGGATGAGCAGAATAATGATTAATCCGACACAGAAGCTAATGATTGTCCAGGTTCCTGACAATTCAGAGAGCTCTGCTTGTGTCATCGGTGTCTGAATGTATCCTAACCATTTCATAATGAACACATAAGGAATCGCAGAAACCTGCACCAATATATACGTTAAGATGATGTACCAATATTGTTTTTTCAAGTAACGAAAACCCCTTTACTAAAAGAACTAGATTTATTGTAACACAAGTCTTCTTTTTCGTTGAAAAGGAAAGAATCGGTGATAAAAAAAGATCATGAAAGCGTAAAAATTTTTAAAGGTTTTTACTTGAAATTACAGAAGACATTCTTTATTATAATAAATGTGTTAGCACTCGCTAGTGATGAGTGCTAAAAAAACTACATATAAAAATTGAGGAGGTTGTTTCTTATGTTAAAGCCATTAGGCGATCGCGTAATCATTGAACTCGTTGAATCTGAGGAAAAAACCGCTAGCGGTATTGTCTTACCGGATTCTGCAAAAGAAAAACCGCAAGAGGGTAAAATTGTTGCAGCAGGTTCAGGTCGTGTACTTGAAAGTGGTGAGCGCGTTGCGTTAGAAGTAAACACAGGCGACCGCATTATCTTCTCAAAATATGCAGGTACTGAAGTGAAATATGAAGGAAAAGAATATTTAATCCTTCGTGAAAGCGACATTTTAGCTGTTATTGGTTAATCACATAAACAAAGATTGAGATATATTTCTAAAAAGACTGAGGAGGTTTCGTTATTATGGCAAAAGATATTAAGTTCAGTGAAGAAGCACGTCGTGCGATGTTACGTGGTGTAGATGCACTTGCAGATGCTGTAAAAGTAACTTTAGGACCTAAAGGACGTAACGTGGTTCTTGAGAAAAAATTCGGTTCTCCACTTATCACAAATGATGGTGTAACGATTGCAAAAGAAATCGAATTAGAAGATGCATTTGAAAACATGGGTGCAAAACTTGTGGCTGAAGTTGCAAGCAAAACAAACGATGTAGCTGGTGACGGTACTACTACTGCAACGGTTCTAGCTCAAGCGATGATCCGTGAAGGTCTTAAAAACGTAACAGCTGGTGCAAACCCTGTTGGCGTTCGTAAAGGAATCGAAGAAGCAGTGAAAGTAGCACTTGAAGGCTTGCATGAGATTTCTAAACCAATCGAAGGTAAAGAATCAATTGCTCAAGTTGCGTCTATTTCTGCAGCAGATGAAGAAGTCGGCAGCCTAATTGCTGAAGCGATGGAGCGTGTAGGAAACGACGGCGTCATCACAATTGAAGAATCTAAAGGTTTCACAACTGAGCTTGAAGTGGTTGAAGGAATGCAGTTTGACCGTGGATACGCTTCACCATACATGGTTACTGATTCTGATAAGATGGAAGCGGTTCTTGAAAATCCTTACATCTTAATCACTGATAAAAAGATCACAAACATTCAAGAAATCCTTCCTGTACTTGAGCAAGTCGTACAACAAGGAAAACCATTATTGATCATTGCTGAAGATGTAGAAGGCGAAGCACTTGCAACACTTGTTGTGAACAAACTTCGTGGAACATTCAACGCAGTGGCTGTAAAAGCACCTGGATTCGGTGATCGTCGTAAAGCAATGCTTGAAGACATCTCTGTTCTAACAGGCGGGGAATTAATCACAGAAGACCTAGGACTTGACCTGAAATCAACTGAAATTGGTCAGCTTGGCCGTGCGTCTAAAGTGGTTGTCACAAAAGAAAACACAACGATCGTAGAAGGATCAGGAGATTCTGCTCAAATCGCAGCACGCGTGAACCAAATTCGTGCGCAAGTAGAAGAAACAACTTCTGAATTCGATAAAGAAAAATTACAAGAACGTCTTGCAAAACTAGCTGGCGGCGTTGCTGTCATCAAAGTTGGTGCTGCAACTGAAACAGAACTAAAAGAACGTAAACTACGCATTGAGGATGCACTGAACTCAACTCGTGCAGCAGTTGAAGAAGGTATCGTATCCGGTGGTGGTACAGCACTTGTGAATGTATACAATAAAGTTGCTTCCATCGAAGCTGATGGTGACGTTCAAACAGGTGTGAACATCGTTCTACGTTCTCTTGAAGAGCCAATTCGTCAAATCGCTCACAACGCAGGTCTTGAAGGATCAGTCATCGTTGAGCGCTTGAAAAACGAAGAAATTGGCGTAGGCTTTAACGCAGCAACAAACGAATGGGTAAACATGATCGAAAAAGGAATCGTTGACCCAACAAAAGTAACTCGCTCTGCACTTCAAAACGCAGCTTCTGTAGCAGCTATGCTTCTTACAACTGAAGCAGTCGTAGCTGACAAACCAGAAGAAGGCGGCTCAGGCGGCGGAATGCCGGATATGGGCGGCATGGGCGGTATGGGCGGCATGATGTAATCTGCCTACCTAAAACCCAGTAATGTTGGGGTTGATAGAGCCTTATATACAAAGAAAATGACCTAAGGGTAACAAAAGGGTAACATTTTCTTGAATTAGGGTCTAAAATTAGAGGTTTTCCATAAGTTCTTTGAACTTTTGGGAGGCCTCTTTTTTCATTTCTTTGGTTACATGTAAGTAAATATTTTTGGTAGTATCTTCATCTTTATGACCTAAACGTTCCATAATTTGAGGCAGATCTACTCCCGCTTGTGCTAGCAGTGAAGTATGGGTATGGCGTAAAGAGTGCGGGGTAAGCTTGGTGTTTAAACCTGCTAACTTTAATAGACGCCTCATTCTGTTTTCTATTTTTTTAATATAAAGTGGATAACCAGGTGTTTCATCATCCATATGCGTAAAAATAAAGTCTTTATTATGGTATATATCGCGGTGCCTCATTATCACTTTCTTTTGAAATGATTTATGAAGCTCTAATGCATTGATTACAGTCTCATCTACATCAATTACACGAACGGACGTTGATGTTTTAGGTGTTAACAGTTTATAGTCTTTTTTATTATTTGTGGGGTTATAGTACGTTTTAGTAATGCTAATGGTTTGTTCTGATATGTCAACATCGCGCCATTTTAGTGCACACAGTTCTCCTGCTCGTAGTCCAGTATAAGCAAGCAATAAAAAGATGGGGTAATCTTGATCTAGTCCCATATCTTTTGTTATAGAGAGAAATTGCTGTAATTCATTTTTCTCTAAATATTTTGGGAGAATGTTTTGCTCTTCCAACTCTTCAATTGTTAATTGTTGTTTTGGTACATACGTAAATTCTGTTGGGTCTTTCTTAATGACTTCCAATTCAACCGCTTTTTTAAAGATCATTCTTCCAGTTCGATGCGCCCCATCAATTGTATTTTGAGCATACTCCCGCTTTTTTAAGTCATTTAAAGCGTTTTGGTATTGTCTTCTTGAAATATCTTTTAATTTTAGTTTGGCGAAATAATCCAATAGTCGTTTAATTTCATGTTTACGCACACGAATGGTACTTTCCTTTACTTTCCCTGTTCCTTCATAAATTGACAGCCATTCGTAAGCAAAATCTTCAAATAATACGCCTTTTTCCTCTACAAAAGTTCCTTGGTTTAATTCATTTAAAAGGGTAGCGGCTGCTACTTCCGCCTCTTTTTTAGTTTTAAACCCGCTCTTTTTCTTTTGTTTTCTTTTCCCCGTCTTAGGGTCAATTCCAATATCGACAATGTAAGCCCAACTAGCTCCGCATTTGCATCTTTTTCCCTTACATATACAACGTGGTCTATAAAAATGTCCTTTCATAATCATTCTCCTCTTTTAGCAATAGTTGTTATTATTGATATTTTTTGAGCCATTTTTCTTTATCTGCTGACTCAATCCACTCTTGTACTTCTTCAAGTGATCTCTTTTTTTGTTGTGCTATTTGTTCGATTGTTTTTTCGCCTGAAAAATAGTCTTTTCTGGCATTTCTTATCCATTGGTTATAAGCCGTTTTACACAAACTATCTTTACCAGCCTCATCAGGTGGGCAAAAACGACTTTTATCAGTCCTAGGAACAAATTTACTATTACACTTAATACATCTTTTCAGTTCCCATTCTTTAGTAACCAAATCCAACAATTGATGGTAAATAACACCAATTATTGAGCGACTGGTATGAATTTTAATCATTTCATTGTTTTTTCCGATTTTCCCTGATTCACTTATAACACCTTCTATTTCTTTATTAATTTTTAATATTATCCACATTTTCGATAGCTGAAATATATCTTTATCATTTGGCTTTAAATAAGGTGCAATTTCTTTCAAGTTTGTTTTGAAAATTGAAGCATGTTCTTGCAAACGATCTTCATTTTTGGAAACGATGGCATCATAGATATCCAAAATCCGTTTAACTTCCTTTGCATGTTGAATAAATTCATCTAAAGGCTGTTTTTGGCAATCTAATAATCGTAACCCGTAATAAAAGGGTGTAGTCTCAATGGCTTTAAACGTTCCGTATTTGTTACAAAACTTTAATATTGATTTATGGGAAGTAAGGTCAACACGATCTACTTTCTCGAATAAATACTCAACTTCAAACGGGTTATAATTTGGTGTTTTATCCTTCATTTCTTCATCTCCCCATTCGAGATTTGATACAATCACTCCATTTTCAATGGTATAGGGATTATTTACTCTAACTTGAACATCGAAAATGTTTTCTTCCAACTGCATTGGGTACTCCTTTTCTTTTTTTAAATTGGCATCTTCTGTTACCTTTTGTCCCTTATACTTTTCCAACTACAGTCACTCCTTTATAACCTTCAATATATCCGATAAACATATTTATTAACGGATATATAAATTATATACTAATAACAACAACAAGATCAACAACAATCATCAAATAAACTAATGGGGGAATAAAAAGTGAAAAATCGTGAAATTAAAGAGGCTATCCAAAAAGCAGGATTAAAGCAGTGGGAAGTTGCGGAAAAGTATGGGTTGCATGAAGGAAATTTCTCAAGGTTATTACGGCGGGAGCTTCCAAAAGAAGAAAAACAAAAAATTTTAAAAGTGATTAATGACTTACAAAAGCGTAGTAAAAGTAATCTTGGAAGAGGAGTGAATTGAAAATGATGAAAGAAGATCTTCCTGATATTTTAACAGCACAACACATTGCTACTTATCTAGGGATTTCGAGGCGCAGGGTCTATGAATTACTTCAAATGACTGAAGAAGCGGGCGGTATTAAGTGCTTTCAAATAGGCTTGTCTAAGCGAGTTGAAAAAGAAGATTTTATTCAGTGGATTGAAGAAAGGAAGAAGTAATCGTGTGTAGGAAAAATATAAGAAATGATATTAAATACCTGAAAATGCAACACTTTTCCACACCTATAAAAAGAGGGAAATAAAACCTTAATAAAGGGGGGAATGAAATGGATAAATATGAAATATCACCCAATGGAAAAGCGGCTATAGCTTATGCAAGCAAATTAAATTGGTCCGTCTTTCCGCTTCATACACCAAATGGAAAACTTTGCTCCTGTCATAATCCTAACTGTCAAAGTGTTGGGAAACACCCTCGGACAAAAAACGGCTTAAAAGCAGCATCTACTAATCTCGAAGTAATACGTGAATGGTGGGAAAAGTGGCCTGAGGCCAATATAGCAATAGCCACAGGACAAGAAAGCGGTTTTGTAGTTTTAGATGTTGATCCTCGACATGGTGGAGAGGGTTCTTTAGATTTACTAAAAAATCAGTATGGATCACTTCCGAACACAATAGAGGCTATTACAGGGGGAGGAGGACGCCATATATTATTTAAAAATCCAGGCCAGGTCAAAAATAAAACTAACATATTACCTGGATTAGATGTTAGGGGAGAAGGAGGTTACATAGTAGTATCTCCCTCTCTACATGCTTGTGGGAAAAGATACGAAGGGAGAGCGGAACATGTCCGCTGCTTCCCTTGCCGGGTACTTGCTTAGACATGGGATATCCGCACCTGTAGCCTATGAATTAATGCTTTTATGGAATGAGAGAAATAACCCACCTGAATCTATTGAGGTTATAGAAACTACTTTCCACAGCATCTTAAATGCCGAATTGAAGCGGTTGAGGGGGGGGCAGGGAGTTTGAGTCTTAATACTGAATTGATGGCCGAATACGAGGTTGCAAAAGAGGAGAAAAAGAAGGAACGAAAGACCCTGAGTAATATAGAATGGAGTCCTCCCGTCCCATTTGATGAATATACACTTCCGGCCTTTCCAATAGAGGTATTTCCGGAATGGTTAAGGGAGTATGTGAAAGGGGTGGCGGAATCAACACAAACGCCAGTAGATGCACCTGGGATGGCGGCTATATCCGTTTTATCAACGGCATTAGCAAAAAAATTCTATGTTCGATTAACTGGGGAATGGAGTGAATCCTTGAACACTTACTCTATTTTAGCATTGCCCCCCGGTAATCGAAAAAGCTCTGTCTTTAAAGCATTACAAGAGCCAATTACAACCTTTGAAAAGGAAGAAAGAGAACGTTTGATTACGGAAGTATCGGAGCAAAGAGCAAAGCTGAAAGCTAAACAGAAACGATTGGAACAGCTTGAAAAGGAATATGCCAAAGATGGAGAACAAACCACTTTAGAAGAAATTATTGCATTAGCGAACGAAATTGAGAATGAAGAAATATTATCCTTGCCCCGCTTTATAACCGAGGACGTTACACCAGAAAAGCTGGCCGATTTAATGGCGGAGAATCAGGAGAAAATGGCATTGTTGTCAGCAGAGGGTGGTGGGATATTTAGCATTATGGCCGGTCGGTATGCCTCGGACGGAAAAGCAAACCTTGATATATTTTTAAAAGGTTTTAGCGGCGATTATTGTGCTGTTGATCGGATGGGCAGAGAGGCCAAAGTATTAGATGAACCTTCTTTAACCATTGGGCTTTTTCTCCAACCGCACGTTGTTCAAGATGTTCCTCCTAGTTTTCAAGAGCGGGGATTAATGCCAAGGTTTTTATACTCATTTCCACGCTCGTTGGTTGGATACCGTAAAATTACACCGCAGACAATCGAAGCGGACATAAAGAATCGTTACCTATTAAACATTAAAAAACTATTACGCATGGATACCCATGAAGGTGTGCAGCTTACCCTTAATAATAAGGCTAAAGCAGCAGAGGAGGGATTAAGGAGAGAAATAGAAGCTATGTTTTTAGATGGTGGCGAACTATCAGAAATGAAGGAATGGGGAAGTAAATTAGCAGGGCAAATTATCCGGGTGGCGGGATTACTCCATGTAGCCGAACATGTCCAAGTATTAACATTGGATACATCAAACATTGAGGGGATACCAAGGCAGATACACGAGGAAATATTCACCAAAGCATGTCAACTGACTAGTTATTTTATAGAGCATGCCAAGGCCGCTTATGGTTGTATGGGAGCCGACAAAGGCACACAAGACGCAAAGTATTTACTGGAAGTGATTAAGCGGCAAGAAAAGTCTACGATTGAATATAGGGAAATTCAGAATTTGACCCGAAAGAGATTTAAAAAAGCTACGCACTTAAAAGCGACATTATTGGAGTTGGAGGATCGGGGGTATATCTATCAAAAGAAAGATGGACGTAAATCACTTTTAGAAGTGAATCCATTCATTTTAGAGGATAAGAACCCCCACAATACCCACAATCCCCCGTAAAACCAACAGGAGAGGGGAAAACAACGTGAGCACTCGGAATATACACCAGTACACAAAACACACAATTCAAGCAGAGAGAAAAAACGTGGGTAATGTGTACCAACGTAAATCGGGTGAACCCACACAAGAAACGCAAGAGCCACAAGAGATTGCATCAAATATGGGTAATGTGGGCGAAAGTCCAAGGGAAGAAAATGAAAATGAAGATGATGAGGATTTGATTATCTAATGGAAGCATTCACGGTTATCCAATTAGCTGAACAAGCGGGCTGTGAATTAACGGCAGATGGTGAACATACCCTCATTAAATACGGCAAGCGTCTCCCGGATTCGCTTAAATCAAGTATTAAGGATCATAAGCAGGATATATTGGCCGTACTCTTGAAAGACGAGAAAGCAAAGGCTGCAGGTTTAATGATTGGTATTCCGGGAGTGCTGTACACGGTTACTATAAGTAATGTAAGTAGCGTCTACATTGAACGTGTAGATGGCAAGTGGGAAGAATGGAGGGAAACCCACTACCCGGGACAAAAACAACCTATCAGTACAAAGGTCATAGCCAACAGTTAAATGTCGCTAAATCGACTTTAATTGATTGGTCAAAGGAGTTTGAATACGAAGTAGCTAACTTAAAAGCCATAGAGTTGGAGTCTTTGCAGGAGCAATACTATATTTCCAAAAAAGCCCGAATTGAAATTATCGGGGATCAAACGAAAAAGCTTAAAGAGGAACTCATGCAACGTGACCTTAAGGACATCTCTACCGAAAAGCTATACGACATATTCCTTAAATACATGCAATGGCTGAAGCAAGAAGAAGTTGAACCCTTTTTTCAGAGACAGAAAGAGGATGATGTAGAAGATATTATAAATAACACACTGACAACAGTCGAACGATGGAAAGCGAACTAAAACCGGACTATAATCGACCAAAAAAACGGGGGCACATGATTTCTCATGTCCCCTAAAAAAAATTATTTAAATTGAACGGATTAATGTCATGGTAACCCCACACAAGTATAAAATCGTATCTTTATTTATTACCTTGCAGTATTGTGAGTTTTTCTCTATTTTTCGTTTGATAATGTGCTATAATGTAATTGTCTTTATTTTACATAGCTATAGGAGGACTTTGGATGGTTATAAGCTATGATAAGTTGTGGAAACTATTGATTGACAAGAAAATGAATAAAACGGAGTTGAAGGAGCAGGCTGGAATCACTTACAACATATTAGCTCGCCTAGGAAAATGCCAACCTGTAAATCTAGAAAGCTTATATAAAATTTGCAAGTGCCTCGATTGTAATATTGGAGACATTATGGAATTTGAAATAGAATAGGCGATTTTGCGAAAAATAGGGTGAAGGGGCTGAGCTAATGGGAAAGAGAAATTTATCGGAAGAAGATATCAAAGCTAGATATATTACACCAGCAATCACTAATGCGGGGTGGGACATAAATAAGCAAGTTCGACTTGAATATGCCTTCACGGCTGGTAGAATCATACTTCGTGGTAATGTAACTGCCAGAGGAAAAAAGAAAAGAGCGGACTATGTACTTTTTTACAAAAATAATTTTCCTTTAGCAGTCATAGAAGCCAAAGATAATAATCATCCGGTAGGAGCAGGTTTGCAACAAGCAATTGAATATGCCAAAGCATTAGACATTTCCTATGTTTACGCTTCTAATGGGGATGCCTTTGTGGAGCAGAACTTAATCACTGGTGAGGTTAGAGAGCTTAGACTTGAAGAATTTCCTTCACCAGAAGAATTATATAGAAGATACTTGAAAGATAAAAATATCAGTGAAGCTGAAGAAAAGGTAATCACAGAGCCTTATTATTATGTGCCCAATTATAAAACACCAAGATATTATCAAAGGGTCGCAATCAATCGAACTGTGGATGCCGTTGCCAAGGGACAAGACCGTGTGCTTCTAGTGAGTGCCACAGGTACCGGAAAGACCTATATGACATTTCAAATTATTTATAGGTTATGGAAATCTGGTTTAAAGAAAAGGATCCTTTTCTTAGCAGACCGTAATGTACTGGTTGACCAGACTATTTCGGGAGACTTCAAGCCTTTTAGCGGGAAGATGACAAAGGTGAAGAACAAAGAGCTTGATAGTTCTTATGAAATCTATCTTGCGTTGTATCAACAACTTGTGGGTGATGATGGTGAAGAAACTTTTCGTCAGTTCCAGCCAAATTTCTTTGATTTAATTGTGATAGATGAGTGCCACAGAGGGAGTGCAAAAGAGGAATCTGCTTGGAGAAAAGTTTTGGATTACTTCTCATCGGCCACTCATATCGGCTGTACAGCAACACCAATAGAAACAAAAGAAGCCTCAAGCCAGACTTACTTTGGTGAGCCGATCTATGAGTACTCTTTAAAACAAGGAATCAATGATGGCTTCTTGGCACCTTATAAAGTCATCAGAATTGGTCTTGATAAAGATTTAGAGGGTTATCGACCGGAAGCAGGAAAGGTTGATAAATATGGCTATGAAATTGAAGATCGAGAGTACAATGCAAAAGATTTTGACCGCTCTATTGTAATAGATGACAGAACACGAGTCGTGGCATCTAAAATCACAGAGTTCTTAAAGAAAACCGATCGCTTTAGTAAAACAATCGTATTCTGTGTGGATATAGAACACGCCGAACGAATGAGGCAAGCTCTTATCAACGAGAATAAAGACTTGTATGCGGAAAATGATAAATACATCATGCGTATTACCGGGGATAATGATGAAGGAAAAGCACAGCTAGAATACTTTATTGATGAAGAAAGTGATTATCCGGTTATCGCCGTAACCAGTAAGCTCATGACTACCGGTGTGGATGCGAAAATGTGTAAGTTGATTGTGTTAGAAAATAACATCAACAGCATGACCGAATTTAAGCAGATTATTGGCCGTGGGACAAGGCTTCTCGAAGAATACGGCAAGACCTACTTTACTATTATGGACTTCCGTAATTCTAGTCGCCTTTTTGCTGACCCTGCATTTGATGGGAAACCTGAAGTGGTGATAGACCTTGGTGGGGATGATCCAGTAGATGAACCAGAGCCACCGAGAGATGGGTGCGAAGAGGGTACTGGTGAAGATGCTGGTAATGATGGTGTTAGAGAAGATAATGGTGAGTATGGAACTGGAGACACACCACCATTTAATGATGACGGTGAAGATAAGCCTCGTAAATATTATGTAGGAGATGTGACCGTTCGGGTTCTTTCAGAGAGAGTTCAATATGTTGATAAGGATGGGAAGCTTATCACAGAAAGTCTGACTGACTACACAAGGAAAAATATTCTAGAGCAATATGCAAGACTGGATGATTTCTTGAGAACTTGGACAGAAGCAGAGAAAAAACAAGCTATCATTGATGAATTACAAGACAGTGGTGTATTGCTAGATGCGGTCAGAGAAGAATTGGGCAAAACGGAGCTAGATGATTTCGATCTCATCTGTCACTTGGCATATGACAAACCACCGCTCACGAAAAAAGAGAGAGCAGAGAATGTGAAGAAACGTCACTATCTGTACAAGTACTCTGATGTTGCTCAGCAAGTCATTGAAGCACTTCTTGATAAGTACGCTAATGATGGCATTAAAGAGATTGAAGATACAAAGGTACTTCAATTAAAGGAATTTGCCAAGATTGGTAGTCCAATGAAAATAGTCAAAGCCTTTGGTGGAAAGGAAGCTTATCTGAAGGCAGTAAAAGAACTAGAGAATGAAATTTATTACGCATAAGTAAAACAAACAACAGTAGACAAGGCAGGTATATGTTATGGCGATTAGTAATTTTGTCAAGAGAATTCAAGATGTTATGCGAAATGACTCGGGTGTTAATGGAGATGCCCAGAGAATTGAGCAAATCGTTTGGATTCTTTTCTTGAAAATATATGATGCGAAGGAAGAAGCGTGGGAACTTTATGATGACAACTACAAGTCCATCATTCCAGAAGGTTTGAAGTGGAGAGATTGGGCTGTTGACCGAAAAGACGGGGATGCCCTTACAGGCGATGCTTTACTTGATTTTGTGAACAATAAATTATTTCCTACGCTTAAGAGTTTAGAAATTGATGAAGAAACACCGATGAGCCAAATCATTGTAAAAACTGCTTTTGAAGATGCTAACAACTATCAAAAGGATGGAGTATTACTTCGTCAAGTTATTAATATCATTGATGAAATTGACTTCACAGAATATAAAGAGCGCCATGAATTTGGTGCAATCTATGAATCGTTCCTTAAGGACTTACAGAGTGCAGGAAATGCCGGTGAATTTTACACGCCAAGAGCTGTTACCGACTTTATGGTAGAAGTGGTGAAACCGGTATTAGGAGAAAAGATTGCTGACTTTGCTTGTGGTACAGGTGGCTTTTTGACATCTGCTTTAGCTGCATTGGATAAACAAGTTGGTAACTCTCTTGAAAATAGAGAAATCTATAATAAGTCAGTGTATGGTATTGAAAAGAAAGCATTGCCGCATATGTTGAGTGTGACCAATATGCTTATTCATGATATAGATGATCCAAACATTCTTCATGGTAATGCATTAGAAACAGACTATAAAGAACTTCGAAAAATGGAGCCTTTTGATGTGATTTTAATGAATCCGCCTTATGGAGGAAGTGAAAAGGAGAGCGTCAAAGTCAACTTTCCAACAGAACTAAGAAGTTCTGAAACCGCTGATTTATTTATGAATGTAATCATGTATCGTTTGAAGAAAAATGGTCGAGCAGCGGTTATTATTCCGGATGGATTTCTGTTCGGAACGGATAATGCCAAATTCAATATTAAGAAGAAATTATTCAGTGAATTTAATGTTCACACAGTAATAAGGATGCCTCATAGCGTTTTTGCGCCTTATACATCTATTCGAACTAATATCTTGTTCTTTGATAACACCAAACCCACGGAGGAAACTTGGTTCTATCGTGTAGATATGCCGGAAGGATACAAGAACTTCTCAAAGACTAGACCGATGAAGCTAGAACACTTCAATGAAGCCCTAGCATGGTGGGAAAACCGAGAAGAGATTGAAGTTGACGGTTATCCAAAAGCGAAGAAATATACCATCAATGAAATTGTGGATCGAAGTTATAATATCGACCTTTGTGGTTTCCCTCATGAGGAAGAAGTAATTCTTGAACCTATGGACTTGATTCAAGAATATCAAGAAAAGCGAGCTTCTCTTAATGCTGAAATTGATCATGTGCTAGAACAGATTACTTCTATGCTTGGAGGTAATTAAATGAATGCACAGGACTTGAAGAATAGTATTCTTCAACTTGCCATACAGGGGAAACTTGTAGAACAGCGGGAAGAGGAAGGTACTGCGAAGGAATTATTAGAAAAGATAGAAGCTGAAAAGAAGCAGCTGATTAAGGAAGGTAAAATAAAAAAACAGAAGGCTTTACCGGAAATCAAGGAAGATGAGATTCCATTTGATATTCCAGAGAGTTGGGAATGGGTGAGGTTAGGTGATGCTTTTGAAATTATAATGGGGCAGTCTCCAAAGGGAACAAGCGTATTTGAGGGAGATGGAGGTATTGAGTTTCATCAAGGTAAAGTATACTTTGGAAGTGATTATCTGGAATATTCAAATCAATCAACTAATAAACCCACAAAGATTGTTGAACCAAATACAGTTTTATTATGCGTAAGAGCACCTGTAGGCATTTTAAATATAACTGAGAGACAAATATGTATTGGAAGAGGATTGTGCGGAATAAATACGTTTTCAGGGATGGAATCGAAATTTCTTATGAACTCATTAAGAGCATTCAAGTATGATTTCATAAGAAAAGCTACTGGTACCACTTTTGTTGCCATCACTGGTGAAGTTGTTAAAAACCAATTAATCCCCCTCCCCCCACTAGCAGAACAAAAGCGCATCGTAGCAAAGATTGAAGAGCTGATGCCTTATGTAGATAAATACGATGTTGCCTATTCTGAAGTGGAGGAACTGAATAAAAAGTTCCCGGAGGATATGCAAAAATCTATTTTGCAATATGCCATCCAAGGTAAGCTGGTAGAGCAGCGAGAAAAAGAGGGTACTGCTGAAGAACTGTATCAGCAGATTCAAGAAGAAAAGAAAAAGCTGATTGAGGAAGGTAAGATTAAAAAGACAAAGGCACTTCCAGAAATCACTGAAGATGAGATACCATTTGATATACCAGAGAGTTGGAAATGGGTGAGGTTACAAGATATTACTATTTTTGAGAATGGAGATAGAAGTAGCAAGTATCCCAAGGAATCGGATTATGTAACTAATGGAATTCCTTTTTTTGGAGCAAAAGATATGGGAGAAGAATATATGAAGTTTGATGATGTACGCTTCATATCTAAGGATAAATTTAAAGAATTAGGAAACGGTAAATTACAAGATGGAGATGTAGTTTGCTTATTAAGAGGTTCAGTAGGTAAAATGGCTAGATTTCAATCAAATGAAAGATATAATACAGGTTTTATTTGTGCACAGATGCTTATTTTACGTTTCTTAAACAAAGAAGTAATTGATTATATAAGCTATGCAATTAAGTCTCCGATGTTTAAAACAGTATTAGAAAGCAAAATAACCGGTACTGCTGTAAGACAATTGCCAGCGGCAGAACTAGCTAAAGTAATTGTACCCTTACCACCACTTGAAGAACAAAAACGAATAGTATTAAAGGTTAAAGAAATGTTACCTTACTGCCAACAGTTAGTTAAGTAATACAAGCAATTAGGGAAGCAATTAATCTATCGCTCTAGGGGGAGTCAAATCTCTACAACTGTCAATATGGCGACCGCGCCCCAGCCACACGCGAAAAATCGCATAATTCGATAGGGGGGGTACCCCTAAACCGCCAAAATTAAGCCACATAGCCTTGTAAACCTTGATATTAAGGGGTTTGCGGGTTATGTGGCTATTTTTATTTCGTCCAAAAGTAGGGGTGGGCTACCAGATTCAGATGATGGGAATTTCACTTAATTTACTTAAATACATTCCAACATGTGCAGGCTTTAAATAGGGTAACAAACGGGTAACATAATCATGTGAAAAGTCGTTATCTCTTGATAAAGATGTTACAGTACATCCCTTGTCAAAATGCTAGTATGACGCACTTTTTCAACTATCGTGGAATCAAGTGAAACATGTTACAAATCTACGGACATATGGGTGGCATGATGTAACACCCTTCGAAAACCCCTTGAAATATAGGGGTTTTTGTTTTGTCTATTTTTTGGTTAAGAGCGTTAAATGAATTGAAACTTTCACCGCTTTACATCCGTTAACTAAAGAGACAGTGATTTTTTTGGTTTTATCTAACATAAAGAGATGAGATGATTTTAAAAGAAAAGCGGTGATCATATGGGCTTTACGACTTGGGTGGCGATTATTGTTGCACTGGCTGTCGTGTTTGGATTGTTTGGATCGAAGAGGCGTGATAAATAAGAGGTTAAACCCACTTCCAGAGAGGAAGTGGGCTTTTTATTGCATATACAATATTCATGAGCTATACTAATTTTTAAAATTTATGTAAATACAATAAAAAAGAGGCGTGATAAATGAGAGAAATTTTGCGGGAGATCGGCGTGATTGCTCGCGCGCTTGATTCCATTAGTAATATTGAATTTAAAGAGTATGATTTAACGAAGGGGCAGTATTTGTATCTTGTGCGTATTTGTGAGGAGCCTGGCATCATTCAGGAAAAACTAGCGGAAATGATTAAGGTGGATCGAACTACGGCTGCTCGGGCTATTCAAAAATTAGAGCTGCATGAATTTATTGAGAAGAAACATGACTCAGCGAATAAAAAAATCAAGAAATTGTTTCCAACTGAGAAAGGGAAAGCCGTCTATCCAATTATCAAACGAGAACATGATCATTCAAATCGGGTAGCGCTGGATGGGTTTTCTGAAGAGGAAGCGGAACAGATTTATGAGTATCTTCTAAGGGTGCGAAAGAATATCGAAAAAGATTGGGAAGATGTGAAAAAAGGCAAAAAGAGAAGCTACTAATTAAATAAGGGGGGAAGGGAACATGCATATACCATCATTTTTTCAAGTGAAAGATATGGAGAAAATCAAATCATTTATTCAATCTCATTCATTTGCTACAGTTGTGACGACAACGAATGAAAAGCCCATTGCGACACATATTCCAGTGAGTTTTCATCAAATTGGCGATTCGTATGTGATCTCAGGGCATATGGCAATTGGAAATCCTCAGTGGAAAACGTTTGAAGAAAATGAGAAGGTGCTCGTCATTTTTCAAGGGCCGCATGCCTACATATCCTCTTCATGGTATGAGAAAGAAGCCGTACCGACGTGGAATTATCAAGCTGTACATGTATATGGAAAGGCTGCACTGCTCGAAAAATCAGAACTGGTCAAGGAATTAACAGCGATGCTGGAGACATATGAAAGTCATAGAGATCAGCCAGTGTTATGGGATACGTTGTCTGAGGAACTGTTAGAGAAACAAATGAAAGGGATTGTGGGCTTCAAAATCATCATTGATGAAGTTCAAGCTGCTTTTAAGTTAAGCCAAAATCGCCATGAAAGAGATTATGCTCGCATTATTGAACAGCTGGAAGCAGAGGGTGAAGTGGAAATGGCGGCTGCGATGAAAAAGAGAGAAGAGAATATATGAAAAGAGCACTCTGAAGAAAAAGAGTGCTTTTGTTGTTATCCTTTTATGTTTAAATATTCTTCAAGGGTTTTGCCGCTCTTTTTCACTTTTTTCGCATTTTTTGATCCGAGGTATCTGAGGTGCCATGGTTCATATTGATAGCCTGTCACTTTTTCTTTACCTTTCGGATAACGGATGATAAAACCAAATTCATGGGCATGTTTGGCCAGCCATTTCGCTTCTTTTGTATTGGCAAAAGAATCTTCAGCCCAATGTTTTGAATTGGCACCGCCGATATCAAAAGCAAGGCCGGTTTGATGTTCGGAATAGCCTGGTCTTGCGCTAAATCGATCTGCTTGTTTTTTGCCATGAGAGGCGACGTAATTGTTGTACAAGACACGCTGACGGTCGTATGAACGGAAGGTGCTAAAAGCGGTGAGTCGGATGTTTGCTTTTTTTGCTTTCGCGATCATAGCGTTTACTGCTTTTCTCGCTTGTTTGTTTTCTCCGGGATTGTATGAAGATGGGAGTCTATGTTTCTTATTCACAACCAATATCCCTTTTACATACGTACCTGGCGTTTTAGTGGAAGGAGCAGCATATGAAGCTGGTGAGCTTTTGCCTGCTTTTTTGATATATTGAGAGCTGACGTAACCCGTCTTTCCTTTATACTTTGTTTGAATCCATGAACCATTCTTTTTAAGATAAGGAATCCTTTTCCCTTTTGGAATGGTCAATATCACTGAATATTTTGTTCCAGGTCCCTTGCGAAGATGAACATTCGCTGTTGTCACGTATTTCGGTGCGGCTGCTTTTGCGACTGGTGTCGCATGAGTCATGTGTAAAAAGGGCAGCTGGACAGGAAAGATTCCAAGCCCAAGTACGAGAACCACACTGACAATAATTCCTTTGATCCACGGGTGTTTCATCTTCATTTCTCTCATCCCTTTCAATCTACTAACATACATATATTGAGATAGATTGAAATAAAGTGCAATGGTTTTTTTATGTCAATTGAGATTGAATCATATCATTTGGTTCTTTTTTTGTTTAAAATTACATAAAAAAATCCACTATTTCCATAAAAAATCAGATGAATTCCTTATAATAAAAGTATCTGAGAACGGGGAGTGAGTCGAGATGGACCAAAACGTGCTGCAAATGGATCAAGACAGATCAGAGAATGAATTCGCGGTTCTTAATATATCTTCTAAAGAGATTGGTGCTCTATCAAAGGGAGCAGCGGAGCAGATTTTACAAACGGGAGATACGGACCGTATTCATCAGCTGATGTACGTTTCGATTGAAAAGAAAGAAGATTTGAATTGGCTGATCCAATGTGTTGGGGAGGCGCTAAAGAATGAAGTTGGTGATGACGTTGCACTAGAAGTAGCTGATTTGCTCTATTTCTTTGTCATTCCGTATTATGGGAAGTATATGTTGAAAGATCGTCATTTGTATGAGTATATCGATCATTTGCTGGTACGATTAGCATCTAGAACTCACTCGGATATTGACACACTGATTGATATCATAAGAGAAGATTTAAATGAAAATATACAATGAAAAAAGCTTGTAGAGCGACCCTCTACAAGCTTTTTTATATCAACTTTATTCAGCTGGAACTGTTTTGACAGGCTCTTTTCTAAACACACCCATGCATCCTGCGATGAGGATTAATACAGCTGGAAGGATAAAGAACATAGAAATAGAAATAATACCACCAACAGCAGATACTAATAATAAAATCCCGCCAAGCTTTGCTTTTTTCTTCACGATAACAGATGCCACAATCGCAAGAATAGAGAAAAGCATTGCTGCCCAGCCTAATCCTGTGATTTGACTCGTACCTGATTCACTAAATGCGGCATCGAGTCCTCCAAAGGCAATGGCAAACATTGCACCAAAAAACCCAAAAATACCTCCAATTAAGCCTAAAACAAATTCCGTTGTTCTTTTCATAATACTTTCCTCCGATATGTAAATAAGAATTATTGGTACTTAAGAACCAACACAATCTTACTCATCGGCATTCTTTTCACAATGTTAATAGTTTTGTTAAAAAAAACAAGAAAATCCATAAAGGATTTTCTTGTCCAATTACTGGGCTCTCTCCCAGGTAATCTTTGTTTCAGTTGTTGTTTTCTTTCCTTTTGCCAGTACTTTTCCGTTTTCCTGTTTCACGGTAATGTTTAGGTCATAAAAGGAGTAGAGGGCGCCGAGGCTGTCATTTTCCGGTTTATGCAGGTTGTTTTCCTTTTCAGTGGATGCACCAATAGCTAGTGTTTTGGCAAAGTTCAAACCAATGACTTCAGCGTAATCACTATTGGTCTCAGATGAAGCCGTCACGTTTAAGGAAATGACTTTTTTCTTTTGATCAACGGTGATCGCTGTGTCTTTTACGAGCTTAGACTGCTCCATGACCTCTTTCGTTTCATTTTGAATGCGTTCATTAATCGTTGGAAGTGCCGTAGATTCTGTTTTTTCTTCTTTTGCCGTATTTGAGCAAGCTGCTAGGATAGAGAAGATTGCAACAAGACTCATGAAAACAAGTAGACTTTTTCTCACGTTCTTTCTCCTTTGTTCTTCAAAGTATGTATGCTTATGTTACCACGAATTGATGTTTTGATTAAAAGAGAAGTGTTGATAAGCTGTGAACAATCAAAAGCACCCAAAGTTGGGTGCTCGTGTTTTATTGTGCTGAAAGGGTTGTACTAAGTGGGATAGACGAAATGACCGTGAATTTTGGAGCCGGAGCACCAGATTCTAGATTTTTGCGTAAAAGAGATGATTTGACGGTGCCGTCCCATTTTTTATAGACACTTCCAGATGTATTTGCGCGAAGCTGTACATTAGAGAAACTTGCTTGCGAGTAGCTGTTTGTTCCATTATCTTGTACGCCATGTACCATTTTGACGACATCGAAGTCTTTCAGACGACTAGGATTGAAAACAGGCTGCTTATAACGCAGTTTTCCGTTGACGTATAGTGACACTGTGCCATCACCATTGTTGATGAGCTTTAAGTTGACACGTGCACCATCTTTAATACTTGAATCGTATTCGCTGTTCCAATATTGACTGCCGCCTTGGGAGCCGGTGCCCAGGAATACCTTATAGCCAGAAGATGTTTTTGAAATCCCGCTTTCAACAACGGCAGAACCGAGACCAAGATACCAGTCAGCATAGCCATTTTTAATAGTGGCTGTTTTTGGCAGCACAATATCAGCCGAGATACCTGACCATTTGGCTTCATCCGTTTGTGTCACGATGGCGCCGTGACGAGGACCAGCCGCAGAGGCGGGAATACTTGAAAGCATCAAAACGAAGGTCAAACTTACACTCAAAACGATGAACCACTTTTTCATGGAAATTCCTCCTTATCTTTGATTCATTTCTATTATATAAAACGAAAGGGGAGGTCTACTTACGATGTTCTGGCTGTTTTTGGTGAAATTTATGAACAAAATCGGTCATTAAGTGGTCAACTTGTATTCGAATTGTAATGTGACTGTAAAATAACTGGGTGCATCTTCATGTATAATAGGGTCAGAAACCAAATACGGAGGATTTTTTAATGAATAAAAAGCTTATCGCGACAATCGTAACAGTAGCTAGTTTATTTTTAGCGTTTAGTTTCTCACATGGAGCAAGTGCAAAAAAAGTAAGCGGCAATATTACATGGTATAATGGTGTCGGTAAAAAAGGCGCAGATGGAAAAAAACTCGGTCATTGGGATGCAGCAACGAAAATGGGATTTGACGTACCGAAAAAAGGTACAAAACTAAGAGTGACAACAAAAGCGAAACCACATAAAGTGATTACAGTATATAAATATGATGTAGGTAGAATGCCAAACGCAGTATTAGACGTAAGTCCGAAAGCATTCAAAGCACTTGGGTATAAAACAAGTAAAGGTGTCGTCAAAGGGCATTACACTTATTAATACATAGGCATGCAAAGAAGCGGGAAAAGTTCATTTTCTGGCTTCTTTTCTTGTGGAGAGGGTCTGAAAATCAATGAAAAAATCAACATGGTGGATCGTCACAGTGATTGGAGTCGCAGCAATTGCGGCCGTCATCTTCTTCATGATGAAGCCGGGGCAAGAGGCAAAACATGCAGGAAAAGTGAAAACAAATCAAGATGCAAAAGACGAATTGCTTGTTTCATTTACGGATCAAAAGTTAAACAATACTTATTACTTGCATGACAAGGCGCTTCATACAGAGAAACTGACAGCATATCCTTCAATTGCTTATGATCAGGCAAAACAGCTTTTATACTACACGTATACAGATGAAGACACACAAAAAGTAAGTATACGGGAATTGAATGTGAAAACGGATAAAGAAAAAACGCTCTTTACGAGTGACGATTCAATCGACAGTATGAGACTTTCTGGTGACGGAAAACAGTTATATTTAAGGTATAACAAGGATTCAGGTGAGCAATTTTATGTAGCGTCTTTTGATTTGAAAACACAGAAAGTGAAAGTGTTATATCCAGAAAAAAGTGATGATGATACGGTGAGTTCTTTTGCTTATGATCCAGCATCAAATCTGTTGGTCATTCAGCATTATTCGTTAAAAGAGGATTATAAAAAGACGGATGAGGCAAATGAAAAAGGAATGGATCCTGAACCAACGACCATGAAGATTACCCTACAAACAGGTGAGAAGGGAAAGCGAATTGCACGTATTTCTCAAACCATCAATGATATTTCTTTTTCACCAGATCATAAAAAACTCATTTATACAGAAGTGAAGGTTCGAAATGAAAAAGAAGTATCATCTATTAAGGTGATGGATGTAGATACAGGAAAAACGAAGACACTTGTTAAAAACAGTCAGGATGTACGTATTTTAAGTGCTGCCCAGCCGCAATTTTCTGCGGATGGTACATCTGTTTATTTCTTAGGTGTTGCAAAGAACGCAAAGGAATTAAAGGATGACACAGGACGAAAGGCGAAGGTCAGAACCATTTTTGAATATGATATTAAGAAGAAAACAGTAGAAACCGCTTGGGAGAAAGAAGGCGGGATTGTTAACAATTTCACTGTCAATCGGTAAAAGGTGCGCGTTCAGTTATTTCATATAACTGGACGTTTTTTTATTTTGTCATGGGATGTGTTGGTGAAAAATGCGGATTTGTGAAATCAACATCACTTTTTAAGCAAGGAAATGAGTGGTATTTTGATATTTTGCTACTGTGACAGAATCAGCGTAAGAGAGTAAAGTAAGTGGAAATAAAAAAACGAGAGGACAGAAGACTTCTCGTTTTCTCTTATTTATTGTTTTCATCTAGTAAGTTTTGAAAAATAAACAAGGCATTAATGGAATGAGGGAATCCTGCAACCTTTGTACAGTGTTTAATGATCTCCATAATCTCTATAACAGAGAGCCCGATATGTAATGCTTGTACAAAATGAGCTTTTAACTCTTCATCACAATCACCTTTTGCAATGAGAGCCGATAATGTGCTGATGGCCTTCTGTTTTTCATCTAATATGAAGTGATTGAATTCTTTTTGTTCACCGAGTTCAATTGTTAGTTGTTCAATGTTTGATCGAATGCTCTCGTTTTCATGAATTGAAAGCTTCTCCCTGTTACCTGCCACTGTTTCTTGCTTGAACTGGCAAGTCTCTTTTTCTTCATTCAAATTGAACTCCTCCGTTTTTTATGACGATTTTCTATTTGTTCGTGCTTGGTTTCTTAAGTGCCTTTTGATAGAGGTAATGGGTATATAGTAGTATTATCGGTTTACTTCGTCAACTTTTTAAGTGTGGAATGTTCAAAAAAATGCCATTCATGCGATACATTGTTCGTTTTTTCTCATGGAGATTGAAAAGAAAATAGAGGGCTAATATATAGAAGCTGTTAGCCCTTTTCATATTACGCAATTAACAGAGAGGAGGTTTCATATTTACTAAATGATATCCATCGGCCGCATCATGTCATAATCCTCGTGTTCTAAAATGTGACAATGCCACACATATCGTCCGCTATATGGGACAAACCGAGCGATGATGCGAATGACTTCACCGGCATGCGCCTGAATTGTATCCTTGTAGCCTTGTTCATGCAAAGGAGGCGCCTCATTTGGTCCTGTGTACACGATTTCACCTGTTGATTGATAGATGTCTGTATCGAATGGTCTTCTATCAATCACTCGAAATTGAACAAGATGTAAATGAATAGGGTGTGTACCTCTTGTTGGATTGACGATGTTCCACACCTCTACACTGCCAAGTCGAGGATTTTCTGTGACAGGATCATTCCAAAACTGGTTATCTAGTAATAAAATCGGGCGCCCATATTTATCTTGTGTGCCAGTAAGGGTCAGCGTTCGCTCGTTATCAGCTCGGCTCGGCCGGAGCGGTGGCAGTGGTTTGAAGATCGGACGTAATGTTTTAGCTGCTCTTCCTTTGAGCGGACGAGTGACTTTAAATTGCATAATGTTCGCATCTGTTTCTGGATTGACATCCTGACCGCAGCCTGCCGTATTTTTTAAAACAATCGTTTTGTTTTCATAAGCTGAGAAGTCGATGATGACATCAAAACGTTCAGCAGGTGCAATGCTAAAAGATTGGTGATGAACAGGTCTTGGCAAAAAGCCGCCATCAGATCCAATTTGTAAGATTGTGGCGTCGTTATCTAGATGAAGCTCGTAAGTTCTTGTATTGGAGGCGTTTAAGATACGAAAACGATATTTTCGCGGCTCTACTTCTAAATATGGCCATACTTTTCCATTGACTAAAATCGTTTCCCCGCAAAAAAATGGCACGATAGAGGGATCTGGAAGGTCACTATCTTCTGGTGTGTTATTTGGTCTACTTGGGTAAAACAGTGCGCCATCCTCCTGGAATGTCCGATCCATGATCATTAAAGGGATATCATATTCATCTTTCGGTAATTCGAGTGATTTTTCAAACGCATCTGAGATCAAATAAAAGCCAGCTAATCCGGCGTATACATTTAATCGTGTTAATGCCATGGCATGATCGTGATACCACAATGTGCATGCTTGCTGGTGATTAGGGTATTCGTAAACCTCTCGTTCAAAGAAGGGGCCGGTCGCTTCAAAGTCTCGCGAAAACCAAGCCTCCGGATAACCGTCACTGCTTGCAGGTGTCACGCCCCCATGCAAGTGAACGACTGTTTTGACTTCGGGTTCATCATGATGTCCAGCGTGAATGGTATGATCGACAGGCAGGAAGTGTTTCAGCGGCAATTTGTTCATCCATTTCACTTTGACCTTTTCATTTCGATTCGCTTTAATGGTTGGACCCGGCAAACTGCCATTATAGGTCCATAGCTTGGTTGGGGGCAGATCTCTATGAACTTTGAGGAACACCTCCTCCATAGCGATTTCATAATACGTTTGTCTTGGATTTTTTTTGACGGGCTCTGCGACTTCTGGAATTGGCAGCTCGTCAACAAACTTTTCTAGGTTCATGTTGACTAATCCTCACTTAAAATCAATTTGATACATTATAAGTGTGGACATCCAAATAGGTGAATAAAATAAAAAAAACCGCTTTTCAGCGGGAGAATTAAGGGTGTTTATTTTCAAGCGCTGCACTTGCAGGCACTTTTTTGTTCGGTTTAAAGATGAAGTAGGCGGCTAGTACACTGATGGTAATGATGCTTGTCAGTATGAGCTGAGGTCTCATTGATTCGATAAACAGCATAGAGGCCAAGATGGCGCAGATGACCAAAATGGTAAAGTACGTAAGGTATGGGAACAGCCACATTTTGATTTTGAGTTGTTCTGGATTTTCTTTTTCGATTTTACGACGCATTCTTAATTGTGAAACGGCAATGACCAAGTAGACAAGAAGTGCAATGGCACCAGAGGCATTGACTAGAAATAGAAAGATGGTTTCAGGGTAAAAATAGTTCATCATGACGGCAATATAGGAAAAGAAGGTACCTGCGACTGTCGCTGCTACAGGGACACCGCGTTTGCTGATTTTCATAAAACGTTTTGGTGCTTCGCCTCTTTCAGCTAATGAATAAAGCATTCTGGACGTTGTGTATAGGCCGGAGTTTAAACAAGAAAGAACGGCTGTTAAAACAATGACGTTCATGACTTGAGCGGCTGATGGGACACCGATGTATTCTAATACTGCAACGAACGGGCTTGTTAAAATATTCGCTGAATTCCATGGGAGTAACGTGACAACGACGGCGATCGACCCGACGTAGAACACAATAATACGCCATACAACTGAACGAGTAGCTGTTGTCACAGATTTGACAGGGTCTGCTGATTCACCTGCGGCAATTGCCACAATCTCGGTTCCCATGAAGGAAAAGATGACAACGACAATCCCGAGGAGCACAGAGCCGAATCCGTTTGGAAGGAAACCGCCATTCCCCGTTAAATTAGCAAGACCTGCAGTATGATGACCGCCAAAACCAAAGATAAATGCAAAACCAATGAGTAGGAAGAGAATAATGCTGACGACTTTAATCAATGAAAACCAATATTCAAATTCGCCAAAAGATTTAACAGAAAAGATATTTGTCAAAGTTAAGAGGATTGTGAGGATAAGACTTGTGAGCCAAACAGGTGCATCTCCATACCAATATTGAATAATGGCAGCACCGGCAATGGCTTCAATGGCGATGACGATGACCCAGAAGAACCAGTAAAGCCAGCCGATTGTAAACCCGGCCCACGGGCCGATGGCGTCGCTCGCATATTGTGAGAAAGAGCCGCTTGTCGGATAGGCACATGCCATTTCTCCAAGCATTCTCATAATAAAGATGACCAGAAGTCCGGCAAATGAATAGGAAAGAATCGATCCAGGCCCTGCAGAATGAATGACAGCACCACTACCAACAAATAGCCCTGCCCCAATGACCCCGGCAATGGAGATCATTGAAATATGTCTTGTCTTAAGGTTTTTTTGAAGACCGTTTGTCATGTTGGACATTTCTTTACCTCCAAACATTTCTCTTTTATTCGAGAGTTTGTTTTTAGAATATTTTAAATTTTATCATACTGAATTGTCATTCAGCATTGGACAGGTTATCAAACTGACATTTCAAACCTCTTAACATGATGTTAAAAAGTATAAAGGATTTGAGAGATTATGTTCCCTCATTTTCCTCTGCCCATTCTTAAAAATAGCATAAGAAGTAAGAAAGAAAAGTTGTGTTTTGAAATAAAACTATTCTGACAATTTTATAGTAGAGTGATTTTGTTCTTTTTCATTTTTCGGGGTGGTTTTGAAAAACGTTGATGGGAGTAGGTCTTGAGGTCAATTGACCTTATAAAAATAAGTTTGCTTAGGTCAACACATTTCTATGTATCCTATTTTGCTGATTCAAGCGAATCATGTTGCTGTAGACCCACACGGGCTTGGCTTTGTAAGATAAATATAGAAAAGTAATGTGTGAGGAGGCGCTGTTCGGTATGGAGCGCTACAACGAATTAAGACAAGGTGAAACAGGTGCTTGGGTCAGCATTATAGCCTATGTGATCTTATCTGCTGTCAAACTGATCATTGGGTATGTGTTTCATTCAGAAGCCCTTTCCGCAGATGGCTTGAATAATACGACAGATATCATTGCTTCGCTTGCCGTATTAATTGGGTTGCGTATTTCTCAGAAGCCACCTGATGAGGATCATCCATACGGTCATTTTAGAGCTGAAAATATTGCGTCACTTGTGGCTTCCTTTATTATGATGCTTGTCGGGCTTCAGGTTTTGCTGAGTGCAGGCCAGTCGCTTTTCTCATCAGAGCATCAAACGCCTGATATGATTGCAGCTTGGACGGCAGCAGGAAGTGCGGTTGTGATGTATGGCGTGTATATGTATAACCGTAAACTGTCTAAACGAATTAATAGCCAGGCGCTATATGCGGCAGCGGCTGATAATAAATCAGATGCTTATGTGAGTATCGGGACGTTTGTCGGAATTATCGCCTCTCAATTTCAGCTGGCGTGGGTTGATACGCTTGCTGCGTTTGTGATTGGCTTAATTATCTGTAAAACGGCGTGGGAGATTTTCAGAGATGCGTCTCATTCGTTAACGGACGGTTTTCATATAAAAGATATGTCTAAATATAAAGAGACGATTGAAGCGACACCAGGAGTGGGCGATTTGAAAGACATTAAAGCTCGTTATCTTGGAAGCACCGTCCATGTGGATGTGGTCGTTGAAGTAGAACCGCATTTAAACATCGCAGAAAGCCATGATATTGCAGATGAAATTGAACGCAGAATGAAGCAGGAACATGATATTCTACACTCTCATGTTCATATGGAACCAGCAAGTGAACCTAAAGAGGAGCAGAAGTCTTTTCCATCGTGAGAAGGCTTCTTTTTTCTACGTGTTGATGTTTCATGCAAATGCGCGTTGTATGGTAAAGTTAGACTATATGAAAATTGACGGAAACGTGATAGGAGGATCAGGATGGCATTTGA
The DNA here is from genome assembly GCF_003946835.1 of Bacillus sp. 2B09. NCBI lineage: Bacteria > Bacillati > Bacillota > Bacilli > Caryophanales > Bacillaceae > Bacillus > Bacillus sp. 2B09. Next base: position 102,741 of record NZ_RPSG01000009.1, on the reverse strand, counting down.
TGAACCGATGCATTCAGATTTACAAAAAATCGTAGATAACATCAATAAAGTGATGGTGGGGAAAAAAGATATTGCGATATTAAGCCTTGTTGCGATTTTGGCGAAGGGGCATGTGCTATTAGAGGATGTGCCTGGCGTTGGGAAGACCATGATGGTTCGTGCTCTGGCAAAATCCATTGGGTGTGAGTTTAAGCGAATCCAATTTACGCCTGACCTTTTGCCTTCAGATGTAACAGGTGTGTCGATTTATAATAAAAAGACAAACGAGTTTGAATTTAGACAAGGACCGATTATGGGGCAGATTATTTTGGCTGATGAAATCAACCGAACCTCTCCTAAAACACAATCAGCCCTTCTTGAAGCGATGGAAGAAGGCAGTGTGACAGTGGACGGAGAAACGATGCCGCTGGCAGATCCTTTCTTTGTGATGGCAACGCAAAATCCAGTGGAGTATGAGGGAACCTATCCACTTCCAGAAGCGCAAATGGACCGCTTCTTATTTAAGCTGCAGATGGGGTATCCAACCATGTTGGAGGAGCTTGAGGTGCTGAATTTGCAGGAGAAACAATCGCCAATTGACACGCTTCAGGCAGTCATGACAAAAGATCATATCCATGCTTTGCAGCAAGCGGTTCAGACCGTACATGTGGATGCGTCGATTAAAGAATATATTGTCGAAATCGCCCAAGCGACGCGAAATCATTCGTCTGTCTATTTAGGCGTGAGCCCAAGGGGTTCAATTTCATTGATGAAAGCGGCTCAGGCGTATGCGCTGTTGAACAGGCGGGATTATGTGATTCCTGATGATGTACAGTATTTGGCGCCTTACACATTGCCGCATCGCATGATTTTGACATCAGAAGCAACATATGAAGGGAAGAAGGCGGAGACACTGTTGCGACAGATGATTGAGCATATTGGCGTACCAGTTCAAAAGTCGATGACTCAATGAAGTCACGTGACCGTTTCGCTTTTTCACTATGGTTACGGGTGTTTATGCTCTTTCTCCTCACGGCAGCAGCCTTTTGCTATGCCATGTTTCAGGGCGGCTTTGTGAGCTGGTTCCTTTTTTATGCATTTTCACCATATGCTTTGTATGCTTTGCTGTTTGCCCTTGTTCCACTTCGTGCAACAGCCAAAAGGACATTACAGCATACCCGGTTAAAGGCAGGGGAAGTGCTGTCTGTGGACCTTGAAATCAAGCGGACGAATCTATTTCCGTACGTGTACGTCATACTTGAGGATGAACCGCCGGATACCTTCCATTTACAGGAACAGATTGAAATGAAGCGAATGATCTTTCCATGGTTTCGGAAAACGTGGCGATTTTCGTATCAATTCAATGACATCATGCGGGGAGAGCATCAATTGACGGCGATTAGAATCAAAACGGGTGATATGTTTGGGTTTGTTGAAAAAGAAGTGATTCTTCCACTAGAGAAAAAATTGCTTGTGTATCCGAAAATGTTGGATATTCCGGTTGAATCTGCTGCATCGGTGAATGAAAATGGAGGCAAAGCGGTGCACTCTTGGTTAAATGAACCGACAAATGTGACGACAGGTGTGCGTGAATACCAGCAAGGAGACCGTTTCGCTTGGGTGGACTGGAAGACAACAGCTAGAAGAGGTCAGCTTATGACGAAGGAGTTTGAACAGAATCAGACAAAGGATCTGGTGGTGTTTGCTGATTTTACAGATGAAGCCGCTTTTGAAACGATTGTGTCTATGGCCGCATCGGTTTTGCAAACGGCTGTGAAAAAAGGGGTGCCGGTAGGCCTTGTCCCGCTTGGGGATCAGCACTTATTTCGAGTGGATCAAGGAGAGTGGCATTTACAGGACATGCTCTACTATTTAACGAAGGTGCAGTATCAGCCTTCTCGTGCACCTGATTATCAATCATTAACAGCGAGTGAGCACCAGCAGACAGGAAAGTATGTGGTGACAGGTCATCTGCAAGAAGAGCTTGCTGCCATTTTACTTGGGAATCGAAACAGAAAGAACATCACCGTTCTTTTAGTGAAGAGAGCCGTTGATCGATTGACGGCAAAAGAAAAACAGCTTGTGGACCGGCTTAAAGCTTCTGGGATACACACGACCCTTTTATTTGAGGACCGGCTGCACGAAAGAACTGTGAGGTGACAAACATTTATGCTGCATATGCATCAGCGGCAAAGTCGTTTTGAGTTGTTCATCTATTATGCTGTCGCATTTCTGCTGCTTTGGGAGTGGCTTCGTCCGCTTCAAGATTTTACAGAGACGAGTCATACGTCTTATTTCATCATTTTTATAGGGCTTACGTGTTTGTTTACGTTCTTTCGATTGAAGTGGTATGTGACGTTTCCTATTTGTGCTGGATTGATCTTGCTCGCATTATATTTGATTTTTTATCAATCAGAGCCAAGTTATCTGCCTGCGCTGTTTGCTGATATTCAAGATAATATTTCTTTGATGAGCATGGGCATGTGGAGTGACATGTATCCGTCTTTCCGCACATTGTTGTTTTATATTTTGCTTTGGCTACTTGTTTATTTACTTCATTATTGGGTTGTGTATCAGCAGCGTATCTTTTTCTTTTTACTGATGACGATTGTATATGTCACGATTCTTGATACGTTTACGCCTTATGATGCGACTTTTGCGATCGTTCGAATTATGGTATTTGGCTTTTGTTTGCTTGGCCTGCTCTATTTCGACAGGCTTCGTTCGGCTGAAGGTGTGCGGGTGTCACAGAAAGCGCGTCTCAATTGGTTCTTACCCATGCTGGCGCTTGTCCTTGTATCAGCATCACTCGGTGCTTCTTTGCCAAAATCTGATCCAAAATGGCCTGACCCTGTTCCGTTTTTTAAAGCGGTCACGAATCAAGATGGTTCCGCCGGGCAGAATAAGGTGGGATATAGTGCGGATGATTCGTCGCTTGGGGGACCGTTTAGTGAGGATCGTACACCGGTATTTAAATGGAGCGGAAAAGAGCCGTCTTATTTTCGTGTAGAAACAAAAAGTATTTACACGGGGAAAGGCTGGGAGGATGCTTCAAATGATACGAAACCTACTCGGTTAAAAGGGAATGAAGTGCCGAATCGGTGGTTTACCAATCGCGTGAAAACAGAGGAGCATGAAACGAGAGTCGATATGGAATCAAATTATCGATTTAATCATGCTGTTTATCCGATTGGTACGGTTATGCTGACGCCAATGGAAAACATTCCACTGCAAATGATGGGCAAAACGGAGAAAATTGTCCCGTCTACTCAAAACCCGCCCAAAAATTTAGGGAACTATCGAGTCAGCTTCTTATCACCTACATTTATCCTAGAGGACTTACAGCGAATCAAAGTGCCAACCAAGAAGCAAGTGAATCAGCAGGTCGGACGTGAATACTTGCAGCTCCCATCCTCGCTGCCAGAGCGTGTGAAAACATTGGCGAACAGCTTAACGGAAACGAAGGATAATATGTATGATAAAGCAAAAGCGATCGAGGATTATTTAGGATCTGCGAAGTTTTCATATGAAACCCAAAATGTCGCTGTGCCTGGGCGTAACGAAGACTATGTGGATCAGTTCTTATTTGACACAATGATTGGCTATTGTGATAACTTTTCAACCTCGATGATTGTCATGCTTCGCTCGATTGGAATTCCGGCGAGATGGGTGAAAGGGTACACGTCAGGTCAATTATATGAAACACAGATGGATGGAAACAATGTGTATGAAGTGACCAATAACAATGCCCATTCATGGGTAGAGGTGTATTTTCCAAACCGTGGTTGGGTGACTTTTGAACCGACAAAAGGGTTCACGAACCCAGAGACATTTACGAATGAAACCACGGCTAACAACGACCAAGCAGATGATCAAGAGGATGAAAAAGATCAGCCCGCATCTGATCAACAAGAAAACGAGCAGACACAGCAGCCGCAGCAACAAGAACCAGAACAGGCGGCAAAACAAGAGGAACAAGCTGCTAAAGCAAAGCCAAGTATGGTTCATGTTGGTTCAATCTTGGGTTACGCAGCAGGTGTGCTTGTCCTTCTTGGCTTCATAGGCTGGATGCTTTACCGGTTCAGAGCAAGGTGGCTGCCAATCTTTATTGTGAGAAAGGTAAAACGTCTGCCAGATGAGGAAGCTTTTTTCTACGCGTATGCTGCTCTATTAAAACAGCTAAGGCGCAGAGGGATCGAGAAAAAGCCAGGCATGACGCTAAGAGAATTTGCTTCTTTGATCGATGACAAGGAAGGGAATCATCACATGTCTGAACTAACGCAGTTCTATGAGCGGGCGCTCTACAGGCGAGAAGATGCGTCGGCGCTTTGGCGGCAGTCGGTGAAGTTATGGGAAAATTTAATAAACAGGAGATAGTCTTGACCACATACCTTCCTGTTGTTAGAATAGGTGAATATTAAAACCTTCTAAAATACATGAAATTGAAGCGTTCGGATGTGAGTCTGGGCGCTTCAAAAGCGTGATTTACACTGAGAGAGGTTTTCTCCTCTCATTTTTTCTGTGCGTTTATAAAAACTATATTGGACATAGAGGTGACACCATGACAAATTTAGTAAATGAAATGATTTTGGTTCTCGATTTCGGTAGTCAGTACAATCAGCTGATCACTCGCCGTATTCGTGAATTTGGTGTGTACAGTGAGCTTCATCCGCACACTTTAACTGCTGAAGAAATTAAAGAAATGGCCCCTAAAGGAATCATCCTTTCTGGTGGACCAAACAGTGTTTATGATGAAGGATCTTTCCGCTGTGATGAAAAGATTTTTGATCTAGGCATTCCGGTTCTAGGCATTTGCTACGGCATGCAGCTGATGACTCACTATTTAGGTGGGAAAGTAGAAGCGGCTAGCCAGCGTGAATATGGAAAAGCAGACATCCATATTAACGGAACACCAGCTTTATTCAAAGACCTTCCAACGGATCAAGTCGTTTGGATGAGCCATGGTGACCTCGTTGTTGAAGTACCAGATGGCTTTACAGTCGATGCAACAAGTGCACATTGTCCAAACTCAGCCATGAGCTTAGCTGAGAAGAATTTCTATGGCGTTCAGTTCCACCCAGAGGTTCGTCACTCTGAGTATGGAAATGACCTATTGAAAAACTTTGTCTTCGGCGTGTGTGATTGCGATGGCAAATGGTCAATGGAGAACTTTATTGAAATCGAAATGCAGAAAATCCGTGAACAAGTAGGCGACAAGCAAGTATTGTGCGCACTAAGCGGCGGTGTGGATTCATCTGTTGTAGCGGTATTGATTCACAAAGCAATTGGCGATCAGCTGACATGTATTTTCGTTGACCACGGCCTTCTTCGCAAAGGCGAAGCAGAAGGGGTTATGAAAACATTTAGCGAAGGTTTCAACATGAACGTGATTAAAGTAGATGCAAAAGATCGTTTCTTAAACAAGCTAAAAGGTGTGTCTGATCCTGAGCAAAAACGTAAAATCATCGGTAACGAATTTATTTATGTATTCGATGACGAAGCGGACAAGCTAAAAGGAATCGACTACTTAGCACAAGGAACACTTTACACAGACATTATTGAGAGCGGAACAGCAACGGCACAAACAATCAAATCTCACCACAACGTAGGCGGTCTTCCAGAAGACATGCAGTTCGAATTGATTGAGCCACTCAATACGCTATTCAAGGATGAAGTCCGTGCCTTAGGTTCAGAGCTCGGCATTCCTGATGACATCGTCTGGAGACAGCCATTCCCAGGTCCGGGACTAGGTATCCGTGTATTAGGTGAAATTTCTGAAGAAAAACTAGAAATCGTCCGTGAATCTGATGCGATTCTACGAGAAGAAATTGCCAACTTCGGCCTTGAGCGCGACATCTGGCAATACTTCACAGTCCTCCCAGACATCCGCAGCGTAGGTGTCATGGGTGACGCAAGAACATACGATTACACAATCGGTATCCGTGCTGTTACATCTATTGATGGTATGACGAGTGACTGGGCAAGAATCCCTTGGGATGTACTTGAAAAGATCTCGACTCGTATCGTGAATGAAGTGAAGCATATTAACCGTGTGGTGTATGATATTACGAGTAAGCCGCCTGCTACGATTGAGTGGGAATAAGACATATAAATAAGTTGGTTTGTAAAAGCCTATTTATTGACTTTTTATATACTGATAAAGGTTGAAAACAACCTTAAAATAAATAGTTCCCCACCAAAAAACCCCCCAAGAAATTCTTGGGAGGTTTTTTTATTGTTAAGGAAATAATATTCGTGAATTGTAAATCACACTATGAACTAAACTTAAATTCATTTTTAACTACAAAACGACCTTTAGTCGCTATACCTTTTTCTTCATAAGCTTTAAACAGTTCCTCTATTTCTTGTTCATGGTAAGTATAGTTACTTTTATTAGAGAGATTGGCAATTAAATTCATATCTGCAAATACCTTGGAAAGACGAGTCTGTGCTATTTCTCTAAACTTATCGTTTTTTTCATTATTAATTTTATCTGTTCTAAAAGTAAAAGTTTTTGTTAACACTTTTTTCTCTGCAGAAGCTTCAAAAAATGACCTTATCTCAATTCCTTTTTCTTCATAAGCTTCAAACATTTCATTTACTTCTTCAATGGTGTAATCATAATATCGCTTATTGGCTAAATTCTCTATTAATGACATTGTTGAAAATACTCTTGAAAGACGATTTTCTGCTATTCTTCTAAATTTATCATGTCTACTTTCCACTTCTAGCCCCCCTATCCTATATATTCTAACATTCACTAAGGTTGTTATACAAATAATTATTGTGTACACGTGTGTATAAGATATATTTAATTTTTTGAATTGATTTAATAACATTAAAATGTTATAGTATCAACTAACACTATATATGTTTTGTACACATGTGTTTTGTTATTTAATTAATGAAAATGGGGTGAGAGGGTGAATTCGGAGTTTGAAGATGTATTGGAGAAGCTTCTAAAGGGAGAGTATTCAGCAAGAACGATTCGCAAGATCCATGGTCAAGAAAGGAAGATTAGAGGAATAAAAAACATTCCTCATTATGACCTTGAAGAGACTGCAAGAAAAAAGTTAGAGGAGATATTCAACGCAGGTAAAGTCTTCGGTAAGTATGCAAGAGAGACCTTATGTGCTTTACAGTACTGTTCAAATCATCATCATTATTTAACAGATTCCTTATTGATAGACGATATTGTTGATCATAAGAGAATTGTTTTTAACAACTATCTCATCGAGTATAGGTAATCAAAAAAGGGGGTAGCTAACTAGTTACTCTCTATTAACTAGGGAAATAAGGAGATTTTAATGAAAAATAAAATTAAAGTGATAAATAAATTCATCTTTGAAGTAGCTATAATTCTTCTACCTTTTGCGATTGTTTATTTGGTATTGGGGAATTGGCTGTCAGGTGTTACGGATTTTGGTAGAACTTATGTGTTTTCATCTGATGTAGCTAATCTTCGTGAAGTTTATGGGACAGGAGTAAAGTATGGCTGGATAGAGTTTGATACCTTTGGTCAAGGTTTTGGAAATTATAGTTTTGATGTTTCCCATGTATTTTGGGGCGGATTAATATCTGCAATTCTTCTAGTTTTAATTGGCAAGCTAATTCATGTGGGCCTTGTAAAATTATTAGTGAATCGAGTAAATATAAAAAATAGAACTTGAAAGGGCGTTAGTGATCCGTGAAGCTAGAGGCACTAAAGAATATCCTTAGTAGAAGGCAGAGTGAATGGCATCATGTTGTTTTTCCGCGCAGGAAAATGAATTTATTAAAATATCTCCTTGGAGTATTCATATTTGTGCTGACAGCTTTTTGTGGAATGGTGTCTAATGCTATTCCTCCACTAATAATTAATATTCCTGTTGTGTATCGCTCAATCAGTTTTAATGGTTTCGTTAATCTAATCATCATCATTTTTTGGGCGGTATCCATTTATAAAAGTATAAGGTTCTATTTTAAATTTGTTAAGAATCCTAAATCATGGATTGCAAACAATTTAGCTTATATGATTGATACTTTGAAATTATATGACGAAGACCACTTTGAATCTATTAAAAACGATAAAGTTGTTAGGGAAAAGCGTATTGTCAGAGTAATTCGCATTCAATATAGGGAAACAAGTAAGCATGTAGTCGTAAGGATTTTACGTGACGGTGATAGGTTTACCAAAGAAGCCACTAAACTTGGAGAGAATTTAGAAGCTGCTTTAGGCTTGGAGCTAGACTCTACCAATAAGACAGTGGATTATGCTGAATATGTATTTTTAAAGCATAAAGATGAACGTATAGATTTAAATTCTACTGTAACTAACGTAAATGATTCAGATGTAATCAAAATAACTGGCAACATATCTTATGAGCTTCATAAGGTTCCCCATTCTCTCATTGTAGGAGGTACTGGATCGGGCAAGTCATTCTTTATATTAGGTAAGATTGTTAATTATTTGAAGTTAACTCCGCAAGCTGATTTACGAATTATAGACCCTAAAAAAGCCGATTTGAGTCTGTTTAGATTTGTTACTGGATTTGAAAATAAAGTTGCAACAGATGCTAACCAAATATGTCGAATTCTTAGGGAAACTGTCGAATTGATGGATCGAAGATATACGGATTATTTTAATGATATATCAGCTTTCGGAAAAACGTATCGAGACTTCAATTTGCCTGTCGTTATTGTGATATTTGATGAATTTTCAGCTTTTATGCATTCAGTGGATAAGAAAATTGCTAAAGAAGCATTAGATTATGTATTTACTCTAGTAATGAAAGGTAGACAAGCAGGAGTAATGATCGAGATCCTTATGCAACGTCCATCGGCAGATGATCTACCTACAAATATAAGGGCACAAATGGGGTTTAAAGCTGGGTTAGGTGCTATGGATTCCATTGGCTATAATATGATATTTGATACGAAAAACGTTGAATATAAGACTGTCACAGAAAAAGGTGGAGGTTACATACAACTAGATGGCAAACACACTTCTCCAGTTTATTTTGAAACGCCGTATATAGACAAAGATTTTGATTTTATAGCAGAAATAGAAAAACTAATGATTCATAGAGCAAATTAAGTGTTTAATGCTTTTCTTGTCAAACAGCTACAGCCAACATTGACCGTCAATTTTTGTGAAGGTTTGAGGCGGTGGCAGAGCCAACCGAACGGAGTGGTCGAAAACGTTCAGAAAAAGTGATGGCCAGTTGAGCGATTTTTGCTCAACATGAATCGAAAAAAGGGTCGCACCAGTTGGGTAACACTGGTGAATCTCCCTCAACGAAAATGCTCGAAACCCTTGGTGCTCATAGGTTAGAGGGCTGTGTGAAATCCCGAGAGTTGGGGATTTAAAAAATGATAAAGAGGTGTCTGTAAAAATGGGAAAACTAATATTAAAATCGTCTAAATTACATTCGTTAAATGACTCGGAAAATGTGGATTTAGCTGATTTCCACTTTGATATTAAACAATTTAAGATTCCTACAGCCATGCTGATTCAGAAAGATGGCTTTACTACTCGAATTGAGAAAGAAAAAAATCTAAATGGAGAGTTAGTTGAAACTGGAAAGTATTCTGTCACATTTAAAGTATATGATCGTCCATTTATCGAACTCGTCTTACAAAATGGCGGTACTGAAATTGGCTCCCCTATTACTGTAATAGTTGAAAAACAGGATAGCCTACCTATTTTAGATGATTATGAAGATGGTGAGTTCATTCCAATTTCCTTTTTGGGACTAAAAGTAAAGCCTAAAAAGGTTCAAAAGAAAGCATTTGTTGGGCAAGGTAAACCAATGATTGATACATGGCAGTATTCAGAGCTTAAAGTTGAAGCTGATAGTTATATCATTGGTGAAGCACATGAGCCTAAATCGAAGTAATCAGTGTCTTATTGATTACTTTCGTTGTTCAATTCCAAATAGTGAATTTTCAATCGTTGCTAATGAAATTTTAGGAATCCCTATCTCTGAATTTTCTTCAGAGATTAAGGGGTCGCCTTATCCAACATACGATAGGTGCATTAGCTTTGCGAATATAAAACTCCACTCTTCAGGAAATCATGGAAGCATTCTTGTAGATATGTCAGGACAAGCTTGTCGACAGTATGAGGAATACATGTCAAGAATTGATGGATGGCATTGGTACAAATTTGTATCATTTATTTTAGGAATACAAGGGAAGGTATCAAGGATAGATTTGGCATTAGATATATTCGATAATGCTTCTCCATCTGTAAAAACGCTACAGGATTATGTGAAACGAGGGCAGTTGAGTACAAAAAGCCATAAATATGTTGAAATAAATAGTGGAAGGATTCTTGATGGAAAACTAACAGGGTTTACGTTGTACGTAGGATCATCTCCTCAAATTTTACGAATTTATGATAAGAAACAAGAAAGACGAGATAATGCAGATGAAGTTGTGAACATTGGAAAATGGGTTAGATGGGAACTTGAGTTGACAGGAAACAAAGCAATGTTAGTTGCTCTTCAAATCTCAAATGGGAAACCATTGAACGCTATAGTTAAAGGTGTTCTATCAGCACATTATTGTTTCAAGAGACAACCTAAGAATGTTAGTGAGTTACATAACAAAAATAGGCTTCCTACAATGAAATGGTGGGGAAAGTTTATAGAAGGTATTGAAGAAATACCTTTGAAAGTACAGCGTGAAAAGTTGACTTTAAAGAAAAAGAAAAAATGGGTTGAGCATTCAACTGTAAAGTCAATAAGTATGGTCTATGAATCATTTAGGCGAGTATACGGTGAAAAATATGCTGAGGAATATTTGAAAGAGTTAGTACACATAGGGAAAGAAAAAATCACTGAGTCTGATCAATCATTAATCGAGCAACGTGTTTTAGAACTTGTAAGCGAAGATGAATATTAGTGTGGAAAGGGATATGTGTGATGGGTACAACAATTTGTAAAGATGATTTAATAAAACTAGGCTATAAGAAATATCAAGCTATTTCGCTAATTAGGCAGGCAAAAGCAATCATGGTACAAAAAGGTTGTCCGTATTATAACAACAAAAGGCTGGGGAGAGTACCGAGGGATGTGGTTGAATCAATTTTAGGAGTTTCCCTTTTGGCAGAAATGAGTAACTCCTAATGAAAAATAAAACGCAACAAACAACGAAATACCCTGGTGTATATGTTGATGATAAAGGAAATTTCTTTTATCAATCGGAATTTGGTATTGATCGAATTACGGGAAGACGAATACGTAAAAAGGGAAGAAAAGATGTTAATGGTAAGCCTTTTGCTTCCGCATTTGAAGCAAACAAAGAGTTAACTAGATTAAAAAGAGAATATCATAAGGTTAACAGTTATTCTAACTATAAAATGACATACGAACAATTTATGAATAGTGTGTACATACCTTATTATCAAACAAATGTTGAGGAAAGTACATTCTCCGTTCGAAAAAGAATATTGGAGAAGATCAGGGATAGATTTGCTTCTATCCCTCTTCGTTCAATTTCAGTTGAAGACGTACAGCATTTTCGCACATGGTTATTAACAAGTAAAGAAAATGGTGGTGCTGGGTATTCACAATCGTATGCAAGTCTAGTCTTTGGAACGTTCCGTAAAAGTTTAGATAAAGCTGTGGAAATGCAATACCTAGAAATGAATATTACTAAGAAGGTTAGAGCAATACCAAAAGGTAAGGCAAATGTGTCGTATTGGACAAAAGAAGATTTTGAAAAAGTGATAAACCAAATTTATATAGAAGATTTTTATGAACATTTGAATTTTGTCATGCTGTGGGTCTATTATATGACTGGAATACGAGTGAATGAAGGCACTGCTTTATGGTGGAATGATGTTGATTTGAAAAATAAACGTTTACGTGTCCATCATATGTTAATTATGAAAACGAGAAGTGAATGGAAAAGAAATTCGTATACAAAAACGGAAGATGGAAAGAGAATAATTGCACTTGATGATGATACAATAAATATATTAACAGTATGGCGAAATCGACAATTGGAGATAGGGTTAGGTAATTCAAATGACTTTATTTTTAGTTATGATGGATTGCCAATGATTAAATCGACAATAGGCAGAATCATTAAACGCTATTCTCAATTCGCAGGAGTAACAGGGATTCAAGCAAAAGGATTGCGTCACTCCCATGCTTCATATCTAATCAACGAGTTTAACGTTTCTGTTCTTGTGTTATCACAACGTATGGGGCATTCAAATCCAGAGATTACTTTAAAACACTATGCTCATATGTGGAGTGGGGCAGATACTGCAATTGCTGATGCAATGACTGGAAATATTGAAATTAAAACCTCTGAACGATCTAAAATTAAATTCAAAGGAAATCAAGTATTAAATAAAAGTAATATAAGAAGGTAACTATTATTTAGGGGACAAACACAAAATAGGGATTTCCTTTTGACTTAATAAAGAATTTATTTTTAATTTTGGTGTCCGTACCTTAAATAAATATTTACAAGATATATAAATTTGGTAGGCTATATTCGACAATACTTTGATTAGATTTGTTACAAAGTTGAAAGCTGATGTTATACTTAAATAGGGTTTATTCTAAGCTATTGGAGAGAAGTACTATGGATTATTTTGAGGTTGACATCTCTAGTTGGAAATATGAAAATATTAACGTTTCAGGTTCAAAAGAAAAGCGTTGGTATCGATCACTAGATACAAACCAGTTAGCGCTATTTAAATTGCCTATTTCTATGACGAGCGATAGCTCAATTGGTTTAGGGGAGTCTACTGGGGAAGTGTGGTCTGAAAAGATATGTAGTGAAATCGGTAATTATATTGGTTTTCCTACACATAATGTAGACATAGGTGCTCTTGTAATTGATGATGAGGCTATAGAGTTCTACGGCTTGAATGGGAAAGGTGTCCAATCTGGAGATAAGGTGTTTGGTGCTTTATGCTGGTCTTTTCTAAACGAGGATAAAGATAGTTTAGTTGAGGGTGCAGATATGATTATGGATTTTGACGAAACTTATGATCGAGAAATATTACAAGGTAAACGTGAAATATATAATTTTGACTTGTTATATAGGCTTTTCGGTGAAAATAATATTTTAGATCATTTATTTCAAATGATAATATTCGACACATTGATTGGCAATACTGATCGACATCAGGATAATTTTGGTGTAATCAGGGACGAAGAAACCGGACAGCAAAAATTTGCTCCATTATATGATAACTCCTCGTCACTGGGGAGAGAAATGAATGAAGAACGAATAAAACTTATGTTACGCGATCAAAAAATGTTTGATTCTTATATATTTGGGAACAAGTCTTCTACACTTATACGATGGGAAAAGTCATGGACGAAAAAAAAGTTAAATATTATAAAGTTCTATGAGAATGTGAAAAAAGTACATCCGCAAGAAATTAATAAACATTTATCCAATGTTGAAACACTTACGGACGAAGTTATAGAAAGTATAATTTCTAAGGTTCCGTCGATAGTAATGTCTGAACCTAAAAAAGAATTGGTAAACAAAATTTTAAGAACGAGAAGAGATTATTTAGTAGAGTAGGGGAATGTGATATGCCCAAAGGAAATGAAAAATTATTAGTATCATGGAAAGGTCCTAAATCCAAAGAAAATTATTTTGTTGGACTAATCTCAAAAAATCATAGTCCTGATGGTTTAAATTATAAATTCATTTATAATCATGAAGTTGTTCTACAAGCAAAGGAAGAAGGTTTTATTCCATTTGTTGGATTGAAGGATATTAATAAAGAATACATTAGTGATAAATTATTTTCTGTTTTCGAGAGAAGGTTGCCCAACCAAAGTCGCAATATTTTTAAAAAAACCATTGATGATTATCAGCTTCAAAAAAGTGATTCTGTAACGTGGGAATATTTAAAAATTACGAAAGGAAGAACTGCTACTGATAATTTATCTTTCTTAGAGCCTGTGTATTTTGAAGATGATAAACTAACCTATAATGGAGAAATTGCGGCTTGGTCCTTCACCCAAAAAAATAATATTGACTTGAAAGTGAATGATCAATTAATTTTACGTATCGACGAAAAAAATGAAAAGGATATTCAGGCAGTTGAAATTGTTAATCCAAATAATAAAAATGGACGTGTGGGATTTATTCCAAAGCCCTTCAATAAAGTATTTTTTAATTTGTTGAAAAAAGGATATGTTTTATCGGGATACGTTAAATCATTGGATATTAATGATAGTAGGCCAACTTTAACTTTAGAAACAAAAGTTTCTAAGGAGGATATTGATTATAATGAATTAGAATACTTAATTCATTTTAAGTAATAAAGGGATAATTTTTTAAAATATAATGAGATATGTTTAAATGGCTAATAGTGAATGATGAGGGATTGTTTTTCCCACCTAAAACACCACCAAAACAATAGGATTCTCCAAGAAGTACCGTCATTTAAGGAAATACAGAGTACTATCAATTATTGAGTGGGAATAGTTATAATAGAGCTAGAAACCTTGTGTATCAAGGGTTTCTAGCTCTTTTTTATTTTTAATTCTTTCCTTTCGTTTTAATGTGTGAATTCATCATTCCATCCCTTACACACATCAATCCATTGTGTATAACCAGAGTGTTTTTCTAATTGTTTGATTGTGAGTTCAATAGCACTGTTACTGCTCCCGCAGGCTGGATAGACTGTCTCAAAACGTTTGAGTGACATATCTAAATAAACAGAAACGCCATTCTTTATAGCAAAAGGACATACTCCGCCAATTTCATGACCGACCAAGTCAACGACCTCATGAGGAGGCAGCATTTTCGCTTTTGTTTTAAAATATTCTTTGAATTTTTTGTTATCAACTTTTGCATCGCCAGAGGTCACAACTAAAATAGCTTGTCCATTTACTAGAAAGGAGAGTGTTTTTGCGATTCTTTCAGGTTCGCAGCCCAATGCAGAAGCAGCCAAGTCTACGGTTGCACTAGATACTGAAAATTCCTGAATTCGAGTATCCATCTCATATTGTTTAAAATAATCTTTTACTTGCTTGATTGACATGATGATTTCTCCTTTTTATTCGTATTGATTTGAAGTTTGCTCGACTTTATTATTTAAACGATATTGATGTGGTGTTAGGTGATACTTTTTCTTAAATAAACGAATGAAATGCTCTACATTTTGATAACCAACGGCTCCCGAAATATGATCCACTTGTAAATTACTCCCGGTTAGCATTTCGCAGGCTTTGTCCAATCTTATTTCTTGTCGAATCTCACGAAATGATTTGCCGAGTTTACGAGCTATATATTTTGACAGATAAGATTGTGAAAGGTTAAATTCCTCTGCCATCTCCTGAATTGTTATATGCTCACAACATTGCTGGATATATTGAAGCATTTGAATCATACGTATATCACTATATTGTTTGACCTCAATGACGTTCATATGACTTGGTTTGAATCTTAATAAGAGACATAATAATATCTCAAACAAATTATTCATAATCAACTGGTAACTAGGAAACCGATTGTGATTTTCTATAAATAGTTGAAGAGAGCAGTCTAGCAAATTTTTATCCAAGTGACTATGGAAAATAAGAATATGTTTATTTTCTTTTATATACAATGCATTCAAAAAGAACTCTGAAATGACATGATTTCCTTTTAACATTTTAAAAAACACTTTTTGAAAAGTACTTTTACGGATCATGATTTGGATTGCGATTGTATTCTCCATTACATGTGGCTTGTGTATTGTGTCAGGTGGAATAAAGGCAATATCTCCTGATTTTAAAACGATTTTTTTATCTTCCACTTCTACATACATCTCATTTTCCAGAACATAGATCATCTCAAAGAAATCATGGATAGCCGACAATTGAGGCATAAAACGGCTATACTTTCTCACTTCGATATCTTTCTCCTGACCTAACCACATGCTATCCTCTTTTTCAAATTCGTTTTGCCCTTTTAGCAAAAATTCTTCTATATATATTTGCTTTTGCATGAAATTGTTTTGATCATAATCCTTCAAAAATAATTGCAATGATTGTTTGTCATGCTTTTTCTGTTGGTATTGTTGATAAAAGATTTCTTGTTCGTTATATTCTCTTAAATATTGCATCGCTTCATGTTTTTCAAGTTTATCTGTTTCCATCTACATCCAAACCTCTAGTTTATTTACTGCAACCACCAGGGCCTTCACTGTTGCTTCTATAATATCTTTATCGATTCCAGCACCCCAATGCATTTTTCCTTGATATGAAATACCAATCTGTGCACAGGCTTTTGCTTGAGAATCGTTGCCCAAAGAATTCTGTTCATAGACTTCCAAATCATACTCGAGATGAAAATGTGCTTTTAACGCATTACTGATTGCATCTAAACTTCCAGTGCCAGTTCCTTGTATGTCAATTTGTTGATGATCTCTCAGCAAAGTTAAGGTGACTTCTTGCTTCTCTCCTTTATGAAATTGATAATCGATCAGCTGGAAATGAGGGTGAAAAACAACATACTGCTCTTTAAAAACATGATATATTTCTTCGACAGACAATTCCCTATTTGTCTGATCAGATACTTTCTTCGCTGTATATCCCATGGCTTCATTCATTTGATAAGGAAGTTGAATACCATAATTTGTTTCTAATATATAGCCTATGCCGCCTTTTCCAGACTGGCTATTGATTCGAATTACATCCGTTTGATAATTCCTCCCCAAGTCAACTGGATCTACTGGGATATACGGAACGTCCCATGTATCAACATGATGTTCCTTTCTATATTTCATCCCTTTAGATATCGCATCTTGATGTGACCCAGAGAATGCGGTGAAAACCATCTCACCAGAATATGGCTGCCTCTCATGAACAGTGATTCTTGTTAGTTTTTCATATTTTTTACGAATCGCTTCTAAGTTATTGAAATTTAATTGTGGATCATAGCCTTGTGAATACATATTCATCGCCAAAGTAATCAAGTCTACGTTCCCTGTACGTTCACCGATACCAAATAATGTCCCTTCGACTCTTTCTGCGCCAGCTAGCACACCAAATTCTGCATCACTCACTCCAGAGCCACGGTCATTATGAGGGTGAACAGACAATGTCACACTGTCTCGGTAAGATAGATTTTTGTGTATATACTCAATCTGACTTGCAAAGATATGAGGCATTGAATATTCAACTGTTGTCGGAATATTGATGATCGCTTTATGATGTGGTGTTGGTTTCCAAATATCTAAAACACTATTACAAATATCTAATGCATAATCCACTTCTGTTCCTGGAAAGCTTTCAGGACTATATTGAAAATAAATGTTACTTTTTGTTTTTTCGGCCAGTTCTTTTACTAAAATAGCGCCATCAATGGCAATTTGTTTAATTTCATCTTTTGTTTTCTTAAATACTTGTCTGCGCTGCGCTTCTGACGTCGAATTATATAAATGAACAATCGCTTTCGGTACCCCCTCAATGGCTTCGAAGGTTCGGCGGATAATATGCTCTCTCGCTTGCGTGATCACCATAATCGTGACATCGTCTGGAATCATATGACGATCAATCAGTGTCCGTAATAGCTTAAACTCCGTATCATTAGCAGCTGGAAATGCGATTTCAATTTCTTTAAAACCTATCTCTACTAGTAGCTGAAACATGTCCAATTTCTCTTCTAAGTTCATAGGAATAGGTAATGCTTGATTTCCATCCCGTAAGTCCACACTGCACCATATCGGAGCACGTTCTAATGTTTCTTTTTTCACCCAATCATAAGTAAGGTTCGGTGGCAAAAAGTATTTCTTTTCGTATTTTTTGTGGTTAAACATCATCGATTCCTCCTAGTAAATAGAATAAAAAAAGTCCTTCATCTCCAATATTTTCATTGGAGACGAAAGACTTCTTCTTACGCGGTACCACCCCTGTTTCATGATAACTTTACATTATCATGCGCTTATTCGGATACAGATTGTTTGATCTGATATCCTTCCCGTATAACGGCGGGGTGCCGACCTTAACTACATCAATCATTTTCATTTCACTAAGGCTACTCTAAGGTGAGTTCCCTACCTTTATGTTATTGCTTCTCATCAACCAGCAACTTTCTGAAAACATTTCGGCAAGTATTATTCCTTATCATCGCATTCTCATTTTTCTGATTTTTTCTATTATACCAAGATGACAAAAAAGTGATAGTGGTAGGGATGTCTTTTTTAATTGATTTTTTTTGTCCTGTGGGTGCCTATCTTCATTTTTAATCCTCTTCACCAAATAAAAATCCAAGGCCACAAATAAAGGTGAGTGAATTCATAGCGAACAATAAAATCGCACCAATTTTTTTCATGGCAATTAACCTCCTCTTAAATTCAGTCTGATAACCTTCAAAATTTAAATTCACTGGTTTATCCTCTAAATCATCCACAGCGTTTTGTTCTGTCACTGGCACACTTTCATCTACCGTTTTAAAACTAAGTTCGTCCATCCAAATTTGACCTTGACCATGCAGTAATATGCCAAACGCAATCACTTCACTTTTTACTGGAACATCTAGAACTACACTAAAATGATTCCAGCCGTTTGTTCCTGTAATGGGACGGTTCATCATATTGTCAAACGCAAGAACTTCACCTGAAGAATGATCAATTCTCATCCATAAACCAGCTGAACCTTTCACATCTTCGCTTTTGACAAAAGCAGAAAATTGAAGGCGTTCTCCTCGGTAACGATCAGACTTAATTTGCTGCATCAATGTTGCGAAACCTCGAGCTTTTTCATCTTTTGATTTTAAATAAGCGGAGTTAGTCCCACTGTGTACAATTCTGTTATCCAAACCTGTTTCATAGTCAGATGGGGTATCCTTGTCATAATCCATCTAGCAGGTGTGTTCTGATGATCAGCCATATTTGTTTCCTCCTCATCAATGACATTCCTTAATAACTTCCGATAATGTGCGGGTGACATGTCATATATCTTCTTAAAGGCTCTAGGAAAGGATTCCTGTGAACCAAAACGATACTGCAATGCGATATCGATCGCCCTTTGGTCCGTATGAATTAAATCCTTCGCCGCTTGGGTCATTCGACGTGCCCGTATATAATCAACAACTGACTTCTTCATCACTTCACTTTTTTGAACATACGGTGAAAGTGAAACCTAGAATAACCAGCGTGTTTCGCTAGAGTTTGAAGCGGTAAATCATCTTTCAGATACTGTTCAATATAATTCAATGTTTCTTGAATCGTTTTCTCATGTTCTTGATAGGACAACCGAGCACCTCCTTGCCTTACGAGTTTAGTATAGCGGAAATGATCTTTAGGAAACTTGACTTTTTGTGCTGTGTTGAAATATTAGAACGGAGACAGTCGTTCCCAGGTTCAAGACTAGGTATTCTTATACTGATTGAAATTTATGGGGGGAAATAGAAATCGTCCGTGAATTGGATGTGATTCTATATTAAGGAATTGCTCTCTTAGGCCTTGAGTGTGACATCTGGAAAATACTTCACGGTTTCTCCAAACATCCGCAGCTTAGGTTTGTCATGGGGAGTATACAAAAACTGAAGATGGAAAGAGAATTATTGCTCTTGATGATGATACAATAAATATATTAACAGTATGGCGAAAAAGACAATTAATTGTTCCTGTTTTTTTATACTAAAATAGTGTATTTTTTCAAAAAATAAATGAACATTAGATCACTATAAAAAGGAAATGTAAATGTTTATGTCGAATTATGATCTTGATGTGAGATTTTATGATTTAGGAAATAGTAAAGGAGATCAAATTATGGCAGATACAAAACTGTGGGTGAGAAATATGTATACAGGTCCAGGCGGTGGCGCGTATACAGGTCCAGGCGGTGGACTATATACAGGTCCAGGTGGTGGACTATATACAGGTCCAGGCGGTGGACTATATACAGGTCCAGGTGGTGGACTATATACAGGTCCAGGTGGTGGACTATATACAGGTCCAGGTGGTGGACTATATACAGGTCCAGGTGGTGGACTATATACAGGTCCAGGTGGTGGACTATATACAGGTCCAGGCGGTGGGCTATATACAGGTCCAAGCGGTGGAATGTATACGGGTCCTGACCAAAATCCTTATATGGCAATACATCCACCTTGGCCATTATTTGTTAAAGAACTTCAGAAGCTGAGAAAGCAAAGAGAGGCTAAAATAATTGAAGAGGCTCTTAGGGGAATTGGTTGGAGAATATAATTTTGTGTATAATCCGACACGATAGTATCGGAAAAGCAATCTTATCATATTATAGAAAATGATATAGTTATATTAGAAATAAGAAAAAATTTTGGTTTTGATAATTGCATTTCCCACCAAACAAACCACGAAAACAATAAAGTTACTCGAAAAATATAGGTGCTTAGTAATTAAAAGCTTATTGTATATTATCGAGTGGGAGTGATTTTATGCTTGATAGAAACCTATGTATATCAAAGGTTTCTATTTTTTATTATCAGCTTTTTATTAATATATCTTATCCCTACTCTGTTGAATTTTATTTGTAAGTTTCCGATAATAGAAAGTACAGGAGCTTTGTTTTACAAAGTGTAAAGTTTTTAATTGCATTTTTTAAATTGAATTAATAGAACTTTAACTGAGATGGGTTAGGAGAGGTCTTATGGAAAATTTAATTGAAGAATTGTTAAAAACAGATACGCCTTTGGATTTTTTTGAGGAAAACTATTATGCTGTTCAAGATATTAGGCTATTTTGTTTTGACACTAAAATTAATAATTTTGGTATTGATTTTACTTCAAGAAAAATAGATAAATATATTGTTCAAAGCTTTTCGAGGTTGGAGCAAACTCTAGTTATTGATAAATATAACTTTGATTCTTATTTTAGAACAATTAAAGTACATCGTTGTTTTGACTTTGATTCTAATATAATTAGTTATTTAAGAGATTATCTAGTACATAAGCATACTGATGAATCATTCAGAAAATTGTTGTCATACTTAAAAAGATCGGGGGCACAAATCAGTTGTGGTCCATATATATTAGAAGCAAGTGCTAACAGGCACGATATTGACTGCAAATATATTTATGAAAGTTTAATTTCATTCTTTGCTTTTGATAATGCTAAAAGTATAGAGGAATTTGAAAGTTATAATTTTAATATTATTAAAAACGAAAGTGAAATCGCCAAGCATGCCTCGAGAGTAATGAAAGAAGTTAAAATGAAAAAATCATTCTTAGATCTAACAAATTATTATTTAATATATTGTTTGTTACTTAAGATGTTTGAAATAGACTTTAAGTCAAAGAAAAGCTCAAAGAATAAAATGTTAGAATTACTAGAATACATAAACCATGAAATATTTGCGTATGTAGAAAAAGAGTTATATTTAGCATATTTATTTTTCGATAAAGATAAACGAGTTAGTTCTTTTTTTGATCCTATTAAAAAAAATTCAACAAATGTAATTTCTAAGATTAGTGCCATGGCTTGGGATTTATTACATTTAAGAAATTTAGAGTTACAAGTTGCATTTAGAAACTCTGGTTCAAGAGATGTTTTTTTGCATTTTTTTTGTTCACGTGATTTTGGAATTAATAATATATTAAATTTAAATCCAATAAAAAGGTTAGCAATAGTAAATAAGAGAGCTTATCCATTACACGAAAATAATATAACTCAACTAGAATTTGGTAAGCAGATTACAGATATTTTATTGATGTATAAACATCATAGAGTTGAAAATAGAGCAAAATCTAATTTGAAAAAACTATCATTTAAATATGAACAATCTTTAATAAAGGTTTTGGGAAAATAATTTTATTTGGGTTTTTGTAAATCATAATAAAGTAGCTTGGCATTAAGCCAAACTACTTTTTATCAAATTACGCATTCCACTCATAATCTTCATTTTGATGAAATTTACCTTGATCATTTCTTTCATATGCACATAGGATTTCTTCAATAAATTGAAGATCGGTTACTTGTTTGCTGGTTTAAGTATAAGGAAATGTAACATTTTTCGTGTACGTTGTCTAATTGCCTTGACATGGAGAACCGTCTTTCGGTTGTAAGTCTCATTCATATGAAAGAATAAAAAAGCGATTCATAGATTGACAAGATGATCATTCAATGACGATGATTCACTTTCTTCCTTCTTAAATATCTCCACAACACCACCGCAAGAACAAGCAAAATGACACATTGAATCGATAGTAAAAGCATTTGCAATTCCATAGGCGTTTGCCCATTTGTGGTTTGATCCAAGATATTATGCACCGCGTGCCATATGATGACCCATTGCAGGCTGTTAGTGAGTGCCACGATTTCGGCTGCAACTAGTCCAAATAAAAAGGCGAATATGATTTGTGCCACTGTTAAAGTGAGGCTTTTTCCACTTAATAGATTAGCAGCATGTCCAAGGGCGAATAGTACCGCAGATCCCCAGATGGCAGTGCTAAGATTGATTCGTTTTAAATATTGAAACAGGATGCCGCGAAAAATACCTTCTTCAAAAATACCGACACAGACCATGAAGAAGCAAAGCGCCGTAAAGGAAGAGAGGGATAAATCTGTGTTTAATCCAGCAATAAACGGGATGGCCTCAATGAAAAGAATGGGAATGACCCACATACCAAGAGATCCTTTTTGAAAACCTATTTCTTTCAATTGAAAACGGCTTTTTTGAATAATGAATAGAAGAAAGAGAGACCCAGCCATCATGGCGCTGCCATTGATGAAATAGATGGTCATTGGGTCGGTTACTTCTTTGATGGATAGATAGACACCTGCGCTTGTTGGAATGATTAAAGAAAAGAGCAGTAGAAGTACTGATTTTCGAATGCTTGTCATTGGTTTCATTGTTGATTCCCCCTCTAATGTCAGAGTAATGGAATCAAGCAGAAGTCACAATGAAATCTTCCTAACATGTCAATTTTTAGCCCTAAGATGCGCTTTAAACTGTTGTTCGTTTCTCTCGCTGCTGTAAAAGATCGTTGATTTCCTCAGCGGTTGCTTGATCTTTTTTATACAATAGGTACTTGATCACAAAGAATAAAGCCATGACCACAAGGAAATTCACGATAAACGAAAGGGGGCTGATTTCACCGCTGACGATGATGATGGTGGTCATAATCATGCACATCACAAGGACGATATATAGAATTTGTTGAAAAAGAATCCGTTTATGGCTGTACGTTTGTTTTGGGTATAGCAAGAAGGTCAGGGCGCTTGAAAAAAAGGAACTGAACATGATGGCTTGTAAAATATAGATGGGCATCGTTCCAAACGTAAAACAGTAAATCAATACGAGTGCAGTAAAGATTATACAAAATGTGATCAAAAGATTTGTGATATAACGTTTCATCCTGTTCACTTCCTTCGTAACCCAAGTTTCTCTTTTAATGATTGGATATAAAAACGTGAAATCATCACCTTTTCCTCATTTGTAAGCTTTGCTTCAAAACGACCACTCGTTTTAGGAGAAATAGCGGCAATAGAATCTATATTCAGAATCATCGATTTTGAAATCCTGACATAATCGTGCGCTTCAAGCCGTTCTTCAAGTTCAAATAACTTTTCCTTTAAGAGAAACACTCCATCTGACGTATACAAGAACGATCTTTTATCAACGCTTTCTATATATAAAATGTCGTGATAATAGACCTTTTTCACTCTTTCTTTCGTGGGTTCTTGTGCTAAGAAATAGGGAGCTGACTGCTCCACTTGCTGGACAAGTTTTTCAATCGCTGGATTGAGTTCATAAATGTGAAAAGAAACATACTCTGATTGCGGCTTTTGGATGAAATGAATATCCGTTTTCATTTGTTTCTCCTCTGTTTAATAGGATTTTTCATAATCTCTCTTCAAAATTGAATACATATACACATCATCGAATCCCTTCTGACCCAATTCATACTCTCTTAATAAACCCTCTTGTACAAAATGTATCTTCTCCAATAATTGAACAGAGGACGTATTAGCTGGATCAATGATCGCTTCAATCCGATTCAAGTTCATCTCCTGAAATCCATATCGCAATACCGCAGTAATCGCTTCCTTCATGATGCCTTTTCTCCAATGATCGTGGTGTAATTCATAGCCAATTTCCGTACGGCGGTGCTGTTTTTCTAGATTGAGAAAGCCGCAGCTGCCGATGATGGTTGGGTTGTCTTTTAAAGAAATGCCCCAGCGGATGCCTGTTTGTTCTTTGAAGATATTGTCATACCACTTGATTTCACCTTTTGTGTCTTCGATGGATTCATGTGCATCAATGCCCATGTAGCGGCAGACAGTTTCATTGGATAAATAGATGTGCATATCCTCAGCATCTGCGATCGTTGCTTGTTTTAAGATCAGTCTTTCGGTCTGTATTGTTGGAAATGATTGTGGAAATATCAGTTTATGTCTAGTCATATGTATCTCCTATAGTTTATTTTATTTAAATTATACCTGTATTGGTACAATTTGTGGAATGCTCTGATATAATATGAATTTATCATTGGGGTAATCATGTACATTCGAATTTTACTTTAAAAAAAGAGGATAAAAGAAATGGGCATTTTTCTGATCATGATTTGTATCATGATGATCACCGTATCTTTAATGATTTATTTATTTAAAAAGGGAGCCTTTCGTTCTAAGGTGTTAGTGATAATAGGTTCTGTTTTAGGTGGAGCCATACTAGTTGTCTGGATAGCAATGTTTTTTAATTTTCACTCTATCACTTTAACAGATGAATCGATAGGTCATTTTAAGATCGGTCAAACATTTAAGGGAGATCATCAGTTTGTTGAGAATTCTCAATTCTCTCATCAAAAACAGACGGTCTACATGGAAAAAGAAAATGAAGATTTTGTCGTATCAGTTGATCAAAATCATCGAGTAACATCTATTTACAATCAGTCAAAACAGAAAAATCTTCAAACATCTAAGGGAGTTAAAATAGGAGAAGATTATTCATCTGTGATACAAACATATGGAGAGCAATTCAAGAAGCTCTGGTTTGTCGAAGGGTATAGCAAAGGTATACAATACCAAGATCAATCAAACGGTATCATTCTAGAGTTCTTTTTCAATGACAATAAACTAGCACTCATTGAACTTCGTAGTAAGCGGAAATAAAAAAGTAGAAAGTAAAAACAAGCATTTTAGTTGAAATGCTTGTTTTTATGTTGCTTTTCCATAACATGCCTTACAATAAAAAACCCCTTCATTCCTTAGCCAAGCCTTCACCTCTGTCATCCCTCGTCTTTTTGGATAGATCAGCTTGACGTACACTTCTTCGTTTCCTTCTATCTTTTTCTGACAGCTAGCACACGTGGGTTCTTCAAATAGAAACAATCAATATCCTCCTTTTTGTAGATATTTATTCCATTATATCAAATATTCAACATAATCTTTGCGGCCTGTTCTTCACTTTTTCTATTTTTGTCCGACATATGGTAAGGAAAAGAAATTTTCGTTTGTTGAAACCGTTTGAGAGAAACCTTGCTCTAACAGGTGTAGGAGGTGTGGATGAGATGAAACAAGTGCGTCTAATTAAAAAAGCACAAAAAGGGAATGTCCCGGCATTTGAGACATTAATGCTGATGTATCAAGAGCGTTTATATAAAACGGCTTTTCTCTACACAAGAAATAAAGAGGATTCGTTAGATGCTGTTCAAGAGACGGTCATTAAAGCGTTTAAGCATTTATCTGGCTTAAAAGAGCCGGCTTATTTTTCTACCTGGCTGACGCGGATTTTGATTCATACGATTTTTGCGATGAAGAAAAAGCAGCAAGATGTTGTTCCGTTTGAACAGCATCATGAGAGCGTGGAGCGACATGATTTTTTAGAAGACAAGCTCGATTTAAAAAATGCACTTGAAGTGTTAGATGAGCAATATCAGCTCGTGATTCAGCTATTTTATTTTCAAGATTATTCGATTTCAATGATTTCTGAACAGATGGGTGTGCCTGAAGGAACGGTTAAAACTCATTTGTATCGAGCAAGAAAGCTATTAAAGCAAACATTGGAGAAGGAGGAGAGTGTCGATGGAACGAAAAGAAATGAAAAAGCTTTATGAAGAGATTGATGTACCAAAAGTTGAATTGACCTCTGCAATTCGTCAAGCAATGGGAGATGTGAAAGCGGAAAAGAAAAGACGTTGGTTCACATGGAATTGGAGAACGCCAATCTATTCAGTTATCGCCCTTGTTGTCCTTTACTTTTCATCAGGCTTCATTTTTCCTTCTCTTAATACAGCGATGGCTCGAGTGCCGTTTGTTGGACAGTTATATATGATGTTTCACGATAAAGTAGGAATGTCTCTTTTTCAGAGTGAGTTGGTGAAGCATGTCAATGAGGGGGCTGAATCAAGAGGGGTTACTGTGAAAGTAAACAGTGTGTATTATGATGCAGGGCGGCTTGTTTATACGTTTACTGTGGAGAATTTGAATACAAAGGAAGATTCTGTACCATTCATAGTCAACAACTTCGATCGTATAAATGACACTTTCCAACCGAGTTACGACAATCAGGGATTGAAAAAAATGAAAGATGGCCGCTATGTTGGGCAGACGGAAGTCTATACAAATGGACAAACGATCAAACAAGGTCAGCAAGTACCGCTTGTTATTTCGAAGATTGGGGATATTGTAGGGAATTGGCGCTTCAAGTTACCTGTGGTCAAGCAAAAAACCACTTTATTAGCGGGACAAAAAGACGTGTCTATTTTAAATGGACGTTATCAAATAAGAAATGTAAAGGTAGAAAATGGAGTGAATGGCTCTGCAATTCAATATGCCATTGATTACAATGGTTTTGCCAAAGATGATAAAGTCAGTATAGATGGAATGAAGGATAATTTAGGGAATGAGTATCAGCTTGAGATTGGGACCGTTTTAAGAAAAAAACAAATGTCTTCTGACAAAACTAGAAAAGATCATTTAACGATTTTGAATCAGCCGATCAATCCAAAGGCGACTGAATTGACATTTGACACATATGTGAATATCGAACGGGAAGAAAGCAAAATCATTCCTCTTCAGACAAAGCTGCCTGTTCAGTTCAAAACAAAACACCATGGCATCGGAATCAAAATCAATAAGATAGAGCAAAAAGACCGTTCTGTGATTGTTGATTATCAATTTACTGGAGTAGACCAGAAAGAATTAGATGAGGATGTGATGAAGAATATCGGTGAATTCATTGGATTAGGCGATGTTGAAAAGATGAAATCATGGCCCAATCCACAAGCAGACTATGAAAGCGGATATTACTTGAAGGGGAACCATGCGAAGATGACGAATTTAAAGACAGCTTCCATGCAATCCACCTTTGAATTTGATGATAAGAATTTAGAAACTTTATCATTAAAACATTTTTCTTTTAAAGAATATGGGCTTTACCTTGATTTGTCAGAACTGAATATGTTGGCACCACAGAAGGCGATAACGGTAACCATTCCAGTCAAAAAAGAAACATCAAAAGCTAGTCAATAAATAAGAAAGCGAACATGATTACACATGTTCGCTTTTTGTCTGCTTTTGAACCAGCTGATTGAACGAGTACCGAATCAACATCAACGCAACAAAACTGGCTAGCCCGCCGATCCAACTTAAATTCGTTACATTTGTATATTGAATAATCAGACCACCCATTGATGATCCGAGCATCATGCCGATATTCATAATCGCTGTATTAAAGCTCAGCACGGTTTCAGATGTTTCGGGTTTTAGGGAGATGAGATAAAATTGCTTCGCTGGTGTTGTTGTCCATGTGGCGGTGCCCCAAATGGCGAGCGTGATGAAGACGCCAACTACCGAAAATTGTGTAAAGGATAATGCAAAGAGCATGAGCATCTGAACCGTGATGCTGATTGAAATGGTTCGGTTTGGTCCCCATTGATCGACAGCGTATCCACCAAAGCGCGAGCCAATAAAAGCGGAGATGCCTAAGACAAGCAAGGCAATGCTTGTCAGTTCAAGCGTAAATCCGGATGTTTGCCGCAATAATGGCGAAATGTAAGCAAATACCATCGTGTAACCTAAAATCCAAAAGGCTGTCGTGGCTAAGCCGCTTAACACCCTACGGTCTTGAAGAATTTGCATTTGCTGTTTGAATGGCACATGGGAATGGCCCTCCATAGGCGGTAATAATTGATAAAGAAGAAACAAGAGACATGTGGTCCCTATTGCAATGATGAGAAAAATGGCATGCCAATCTACATATCCTGCTAAAAATGTTCCAATCGGTACACCGAGTACTAGTGAAACAGTAAATCCAGTGATTACTGTTGCCATCGCACTCCCCTTTTTTTCTGGCGGGGCGAGCTGCGCTGCGTAATTTGTTGCGAGCACAATATATAAGCCGCCACTCATGGCCATGATGACTCGCGAGAGCATGAGCAGCATAAAGTGATGGCTAAAAAAGGCAAGCACATTACCTGCTATAAACATGGAAATCGCCGATAAAAGAACCTTTTTTCGATTCAATTTCGATGTGGCCATGACTAAAAAGAGGGCACCCACGGCATAAAAAAGAGAATAGATGGTGATGAGCTGTCCTGCAACCGGGATGGAGATGCGCATATCGTCAGAAATGATGTCCAGTATGCCTGATACGACGAATTCTGAAGTACCTGTGACGAAAGAACCGACGGCTAAAAGAAATATGAGCAATGGATAAGATGTACTTTTCATTTTGAACCCTTCCTTTATGTTGAAACGTTGTATTCATTTTAAATTCCGTGCTAACATAAGTAAAATTGATGTTTTTCATGAAAGGGATGAGTGAATACTCATGAGCTTTGTTCGATTCGAGACGATGGCTAAGGTGGTCGAGCTAGGCAGTTTTACCGCTGCAGCTGAAGCATTAAATATGACACAGTCTGCCGTGAGTCATGCGGTGGCAAGTTTAGAGACGGAGTGGGGTGTGTCTTTATTCGTGCGTGACCGAAAAAAGGGCATTACGCTGACAGACACCGGCGAAACCCTTCTTCCGCATATAAGAGAAGTGCTAAATCGAGTAGAGAAAATTCAACAGGAAATTGCGCTCACCAAAAATATTGAATCTGGCTTGATTCGGATTGGAACATTTGCCAGTGCATCCGCTTGTTTATTGCCAAAGCTACTTGTGAGCTATCAGAAAAAGCACCCAAAGATTGAATTTAAATTCTATGAGGGGACATATGAAGAAATATTGGAGTGGCTCGATTCTGGCATTATTGATGTTGGGTTTGTCGTAAAAGGTAAAGCGGATGAAGCGTTTGATCTATTGCCACTTATGAAAGATAAAATGGTGGTTGCCTATCACGAAAATCATCGTTTTAAGCAGCAGCCAATTGTAGACATGAAAGAATTAGCAGATGAACCGTTTATTATGCCAACTGGCATGTATCAGTCCCATGTAGAGGATATTTTTGCAGAGGCGCAAATCAAGCCGTCTATTTTATTTGAAGTGCATGATTGTACGACCATTGCCCGCATGGTTGGGGAAGGACTTGGTGTGACGATAGGTCCTGAGTTATTCCTGAAAACGCAGCAACTTGTGCAGATCAGTCACCTGAATGTATCGCATCATCGTGAGGTGGCGCTTGCCTGTCCATCGCTCACGCAAGCTTCTCCTGCTGTGAAGGCATTTTTCGATGTAGCAGAAACGGTTTTTGCCAGAATTCAGTGATGGGTGTATAAAGAACTAGATGTGATTTTCCAAATTCGTGTAATAAGACGAATGAAGCGGACATTTCTTTGAAAAATGTTCGCTTTTTGTATTGTGTTTTAAAAATGAAGTTGGTACAATAGACACAGAAATCAAATAGATAGAAGTCGTATAATGGCGGGGATATGGCCCGCAAGTTTCTACCAAGCTACCGTAAATGGCTTGACTACGTCAATTCACACTCGTTTGATATAAATCATGCATTGTTCTTGTTTGATGTCACGGTCTGAATTCACATTGTAGTCAAGCGTCCCAAAAACTGTTGGGGCGTTTTTTATTTGACTTGTGAATGGGACAGACTAAAGCAAAAGGACATGAAGGGAGTCAGTTGGCTTTGAAACAGTTTTTTCAGTTTGATGAGTTAGGTACGAATTATCGCAGAGAGATCATCGGCGGTTTAACGACATTTTTGTCGATGGCTTACATCTTGTTTGTTAATCCGATCACACTTGCTTTAGTAGCAGTACCGGATTTTCCAGATAAATTACGAATTGATCAGGGGGCTGTCTTTACAGCTACGGCGTTAGCTTCTGCGGCAGGTTGTTTCCTGATGGGATTGATCGCCAGGTACCCGATTGCGATTGCACCAGGTATGGGTCTGAATGCGTTCTTTGCTTTCTCGGTGGTTCTTGGTATGGGAATCTCATGGCAGGCAGCACTTTCCGGTGTGTTTGTGTCAGGATTGATTTTCGTTGCCCTTTCTTTAACAGGTTTCCGTGAAAAAATCATCAATGCTATTCCGAGTGAGCTGAAGCTGGCTGTTGGTGCAGGGATTGGTTTGTTCATTACATTTGTGGGTCTTCAAGGCTCCGGTATTATTGCAAATAACGATAATACGCTCGTTTCGATTGGAAACATTCATAGTGGTCCTGTCCTGTTGACGGTATTTGGAATCGTTGTGACTGTCATTTTAATGGTTCTTCGAGTGAATGCAGGTGTCTTCATTGGGATGCTTGTGACAGCCATTGCTGGAATGATCTTTGGTCTTGTGCCAGTTCCATCTCAAATTATCGGAAGCATTCCAAGTTTGTCTCCAACCTTTGGTCAAGCTTTGATTCACTTGCCAGACATCTTCTCCATTCAAATGCTTGTGGTCATTTTAACGTTCCTATTCGTTGGGTTCTTTGATACAGCTGGTACACTTGTGGCTGTGGCAACGCAGGCTGGTTTAATGAAAAATAATGAGCTGCCTCGTGCAGGAAGAGCGCTTCTGGCGGATTCTTCTTCTATCGTCGTCGGTTCTGTTCTTGGAACATCAACGACGACGTCTTATGTTGAATCTAGTTCAGGTGTTGCTGCGGGTGCTCGCTCTGGTTTTGCAGCCGTCGTGACAGGTATTTTCTTCTTACTTGCGATGTTCTTCTCGCCACTATTATCTGTCGTGACATCGAATGTAACGGCACCTGCTTTAATCATTGTCGGTGCACTGATGGTAGCACCTCTTGCGAAGATCGCATGGGATCGTTTTGAAATTGCGGTACCGGCCTTCTTAACCATGATTATGATGCCACTGACATATAGTATTGCGACAGGGATTGCGATTGGTTTCATTTTCTACCCGATCACCATGATCTTTAAAGGAAAAGCAAAAGAAGTGCATCCAATTATGTACGGCCTGTTTGTCATCTTTATTCTATATTTTGCTTTCTTAAATCATTAATCGTTTGTCTGAAACAGCAGCTCATGGAGGCTGCTGTTTTTTGTAGGAAAATTTTAAAAACATAGTTGACTTATAGGAATTATATGTTTATGATAAAAAGACATAATTCGCTGATTGGATCACCAAAGGCGCTTTGATTTCCTTTTTTCTATAGAAGGGTTCAGAGTGCCTTTTTTCTTGCATTCATCATAACGGGAGGGGATGACTTGTCACGCTGGCTTAGGCAGGTGATTGAGCGGAAAAAGCAGGTATTGATTGAGCAACTCCTTTTATGGGGGCATGAAGAAAAACATGAAGCGCTCATGCACTATACGATTCATGAGCTGGAAAATGAGGTTCTCTATTTAAAAGAGCGCAAGCAAAATTAGTGGGATGGGGGATGAGCGATGGATGAACAAAAGCTGAATTTTATTTTATCTGCCTTAAAAGGGATTGAATACGGGTCGGTGGTGATCACCATTCATAATGGACAAATTACACAAGTCGATACGACAGAAAAGACTCGTTTCCCCGCACACCAAGAGAATCTTCGGATTCAGAAAGCAAAGCAGGGGCGCTATCGTTCATGAAAAGTAATGAAAGATGATGAAAAGCTGATCCACTCATCAGCTTTTTTGTTTTGTCTTATTTTCTCTCCATTTAAAACCTCTTCATTCTTTTATCCGTCTATTCGTATGAACGTCAAGGAATCTTGACTGAATAGAGAGACTCCGCTACTTTAATAGGAGTCATTCGGACAGGTCACCTGAGCCTGTGCGGATTGTCTGAGATAGGAGTTGATATGGGATGTTAGAGAAAGATCAAGAGCAGGTCACATCTGAAACGAAAAACGAAAACGAAGAGCCATCAATAGATCAAGAAACAAGGCAGTCCCGCCTCAGCCGCAGTGCTGCAAAACGAGGAAGAACGGCTAAGCCAGCTGATGAAGAGGGTTCAGCCATTCAGCGCATCGCAAGAGGTGTTGGAGGTGCGTTTAAGCGCTACGGCTCGTATGGGCTCGCAATGTTAAAATCACCGAGTCGTGCGATCCATCAAGCGGACACTTTACGCATGAAGTACGCCTGGATTTCAATTGTGTTATTCAGTGTGTTTTTTGCTTTAGGCAACTACGTTCAATTAAAGGCGTCAAAGACCCGTTTATTAGGTTTTGGTATTCATTATTCTTTTGGTGACGCCTTTTTGAAGGTAGCGGTCTTTACACTCATTTTGTTGACACTGATGATGCTGACGGTTTGGGTGCTCGGTAAGTACATGCTGAAAGGAAACATATCGCTGAAAGAAGTGATCATGAAGTTCGGTGCCGTGCTTGTGCCGGTTTTGGTTTTATCTATCCTTTGGCTTGTATTTGCCATGCTGAATATTCCATATGTAACGGTGATTTTATCCGTCATGATGTTTTTTGGTCTTCAGCTGATTGCCATTGTGCTCTTCCGCTCCATTCAATCAGAGCAAGATGTTGTACGGGGAGACTTGATGTATGCCGGCTGGGTCTTTTTGTTGATTGAGCTCGTTATCATTGCCCTTTTATGGGGCATTGTCGGAGAGTATTTGATCCCATCACTTGTTCCAGTTCGGTTTGGATAAAACACGTTTCAGCGTGTACTCGGTCTTTTTAAAATTCAAAGGTTTTCTATCACGCTGAAAAGAAGACAAAGGGTTAAAATAAAGTATATTTTAGCCCTTTATCAACCATCTAAAGCCTCCTTTTGAAAAAGGAGGTTTTTCATGTTGAGAAGAGGAAAAAACGGGTAAACTCTTGGTAACAAAGACCACCCCTTGTTGTCGAAAGATATATGTGTTTTTCTCGCGCAAATTTGATTGTATCAAGGTTTGTTCTCTAGTAGAATATGGGGTGCTTTATTTGATTTTTAGTGCAGGGGGTTCGAATCGTGCTTCAACAACTTTTATCCAATGCGTTCACCATGGTTTTGATTATTTTAGTGATTAACATTGTTTATGTCTCTTTTTCCACTATGCGTTTAATTTTAACAATGAAAGGCAGAAGGTATGCAGCCGCTTTTGCTGGTACTGTCGAGATGCTGATTTATGTCATTGGTTTGAGTATCGTATTAGATAACTTAGATCAAGTACAAAATGTCATTGCGTATGCGCTAGGTTATGGGATTGGAATCATTGTCGGGATGAAAATTGAAGAGAAGCTGGCACTAGGCTACATTACTGTGAACGTGATTACAAAAGAAATCGATCTAGATCTCCCAAAACAATTGAGAGAAAAAGGATATGGCGTCACCAACTGGGTAGTAGGAGGTCTTGAAGGAGACCGGTCAGCGATGCAAATTTTAACACCGAGAAAATATGAACTGCAATTATATGAAACGATTAAAACGCTTGATTCAAAGGCGTTTATCATTTCGTATGAGCCCAAAACGATTCATGGCGGCTTCTGGGTGAAGGCTGTGAAGAAAAGGAGAATTAAAGAATGACCGCAAAACCAAAGAAAAAGAAATTCTACGTGGAAGACAACATGACGATTGATCAAGTGTTGTCCCAGATGGCGGACGAAGGCTACTCACCTGTCCGACGAATGGAGGAACCGATCTTTCAGGAAAAGAAGGAAAATGGGTCGATTCAGATCATTCCGATTGGGAAAAAAATCGTATTTGAGGGAAAAATACTCTAAATCCGAACATTAAAACGACGACTTCATAGATTGTTCGATAAATCCGTTGACATCATGAACATCCGTTGTTAAGATAAACATGAAATCAAAACACGAGCCTCATATAATCTTGGGAATATGGCCCATAAGTTTCTACCCAGTTACCGTAAATGACTGGACTATGCAGGATAGTGAACAAAACTGACATGGCGTTTTAAAAGCGAACAGCGCTTACCATGGCCCGGTTTGTGTTGCTTCCTAACAATGCAATACAAACCGGGTCTTTTTGTTCGGCGTTTGACAAGCTACTTAGGTTTGGGAAGCGTGTCAAACGATACAAAATCGAATAATAGCTTAAAGGTGGGGACAAAATGAAGCCGCTTGTAGGTGTCATCATGGGAAGTACATCTGATTGGGAAACAATGAAACATGCGTGCGATATCTTAGAGGAATTAAACATTCCGTATGAAAAACAGGTTGTATCCGCACATCGGACACCTGATTTGATGTTTGAATATGCGACTGAAGCAAGAGGTAAAGGACTCAAGGTCATTATTGCCGGTGCTGGAGGCGCAGCACATTTACCGGGGATGGTCGCAGCAAAAACGACACTGCCGGTCATTGGTGTGCCCGTACAATCAAAAGCATTAAACGGGCTGGATTCCTTATTATCCATCGTTCAAATGCCAGGCGGTGTACCTGTTGCTACAGTGGCAATCGGCAAAGCCGGTGCAACAAATGCAGGGCTTCTAGCCGCACAAATGATTTCAGCATTCGATGAAGCCGTTGCAGCACGCCTTGAAGAAAGAAGAGAACAAACAAAACAAACTGTATTAGAAAGCAGTGATCAGCTTGGCTAAGCAGACCATTTTTCCAAACGCAACCATTGGTATCATCGGCGGCGGACAGCTTGGCAGATACATGGCTGTCAGTGCAAAGCAAATGGGCTACCGTGCAGCAGTTCTTGACCCAGTCAAACTTTCTCCTTGTGGACAGGTTGCTGATACAGAAATCACAGCCGCATACAGTGACCTTGAAGCGATCAGGCAGCTGGCGGACATCAGTGATGTGGTCACATATGAATTTGAAAACATTGACTATGATGCACTCAATCAGCTGAAGGAAGAG
This sequence comes from Bacillus sp. 2B09, assembly GCF_003946835.1. Classification (NCBI taxonomy): domain Bacteria; kingdom Bacillati; phylum Bacillota; class Bacilli; order Caryophanales; family Bacillaceae; genus Bacillus; species Bacillus sp. 2B09. Next base: position 67,724 of record NZ_RPSG01000009.1, on the reverse strand, counting down.
GCGTATTTACCGCAAGGAAGCGAACTTCTTCTTTTAACCCAAAACCGTGAAACGGAGAAAAAAGGGATTGTAGATGCAGGCTGTGAAGTCGCCCCTTATCGCATCGTTCATGATGAGAAGGAGCTGGAAGACGCAGTAAATGCGCTTGGTTTGCCAGCTGTGCTGAAAACATGCAGAGGCGGTTACGACGGTAAAGGACAGTACGTGATCAAAGAGAAGGATCAGCTTCATGAAGCGGCTGCACTTCTCACTCATGGGACATGTATTTTAGAAAGCTGGGTTCCTTTCCAAATGGAACTGTCCGTGATTGTGACGCGGTCTGTTCATGGAGAAATTGCGACATTCCCAGTCGCTGAGAACATTCATAAGCACAATATTTTATTCCAAAGCATCGTGCCTGCACGGGTAGATGGCAGCATTCAGGAGAAAGCAAAAGAACTGGCAACAACGCTTGCTGAAAAGCTAGGGCTAGTCGGTACGCTTGCTGTTGAACTGTTCTTGACAAATGAAGGGAAGCTGCTCGTCAATGAACTGGCACCCCGCCCGCATAACTCTGGACATTACACATTGGATTTATGTGAGACGAGTCAGTTTGAACAGCACATTCGCGCCATATGCGGTTTGCCGCTTGGCGGAACAGCTCTTTTATCAGAGGGCATGATGGTGAATTTGCTGGGCGATGAAGTGGACATCCCAAAAGAACATCCTGAGCTTTTAAAGGAAGCGAAGCTTTATCTATATGGTAAACATGAAGTAAAAGCCGGCCGCAAAATGGGGCATATGACATTTATGAAACAGCTTGATGATGAATGGATGGCAAACATCACAAAGATATGGACTGAAAGAGATGGAGGAAACGGGAAATGATCGAACGTTACGCACGACCAGAAATGTCAGCAATCTGGACAGAGGAAAACAAATTTAATGCATGGCTTGAAGTAGAAATTCTCGCTTGTGAAGCTTGGGCAGAACTTGGTGTCATTCCGAAAGAAGACGTTGTGACTATGCGTAAGAATGCAAGCTTTGATATTGATCGTATTCTAGAGATTGAACAAGACACGCGCCACGACGTGGTTGCCTTTACGCGTGCTGTATCTGAATCTCTAGGAGAAGAAAGAAAGTGGGTTCATTACGGGTTAACATCTACAGACGTAGTGGATACGGCGCTTTCATATCTATTAAAACAGGCGAACGATATTTTGCTCAAGGACATTGAGAGATTTGTTGACATACTAAAAGAAAAAGCAAAAGAGCACAAATATACCGTCATGATGGGCCGTACACACGGTGTACACGCTGAACCGACAACATTTGGCCTAAAGCTTGGTCTTTGGTACGAGGAAATGAAGCGTAACTTAGAACGTTTTAAACAAGCAAAAGCCGGCATCGAATACGGCAAAATCTCTGGTGCTGTTGGCACATATGCGAACATCGACCCGTTTGTTGAGCAATATGTATGTGAGAAACTTGGCATCAAAGCTGCACCAATTTCAACCCAAACCTTGCAGCGTGACCGTCATGCAGATTACATGGCAACCCTTGCTTTAGTTGCAACAAGCATTGAGAAATTTGCTGTTGAAATTCGTGGTCTTCAAAAGAGTGAAACACGTGAAGTAGAAGAGTTCTTTGCAAAAGGACAAAAAGGATCATCCGCGATGCCTCATAAACGAAACCCGATCGGTTCTGAAAATATGACGGGAATTGCCCGCGTCATCCGTGGTTATATGCTGACTGCTTATGAAAATGTACCGCTTTGGCATGAACGTGATATTTCTCATTCATCTGCTGAACGCATCATTTTACCAGATGCAACGATTGCACTGAACTATATGCTGAACCGTTTCTCAAACATCGTGAAAAACTTAACGGTTTTCCCTGAAAACATGAAGCGCAACATGGACCGCACACTCGGCTTAATTTACTCACAGCGTGTTCTTCTTGCATTAATTGATACAGGTATGGCACGTGAAGAAGCATATGACACGGTTCAGCCAAAGGCGATGGAGGCTTGGGAGAAACAAGTACCATTCCGTTCATTAGTAGAAGCAGAAGAGAAAATCACTTCACGCTTAACACCTGAACAAATCGCTGACTGCTTCGATTACAACTATCACTTGAAAAATGTCGATATGATTTTCGAACGTCTAGGTCTTGCGTAAGAAATGGGCCGCCTGCTAGTCAGGCGCCTAATCCTGAAAATTGCCAACATTCAAATTAGGAGGCCAATCTGAATGACTGTGAAACAAGAACTTCTCTACGAAGGCAAAGCGAAAAGAATCTATCAGACCGATGACGAGCATATTTTATATGTTGAATATAAAGACTCAGCTACAGCATTTAACGGTGAAAAGAAAGCGGAAATTGAAGGCAAAGGCAGACTGAATAACGAAATTTCCAGCTTGATTTTTCAAATGCTACATGAGAAAGGGATCAACAATCACTTTGTTAAACGCCTATCTGAAACAGAACAGCTCATTCAAAAGGTAGACATCGTACCGCTTGAAGTCGTTGTGCGAAACGTGGTGGCAGGCAGTATGTCAAAACGTCTTGGGATTCCAGAGGGAACGAAACTGGACACACCTTTGATCGAGTTTTACTACAAAGATGATGCACTTGGCGATCCGCTCATTACTGAAGATCATATTCGCATTTTACATGCAGCGACACCTGAGCAGGTCGAGGAAATGAAACAAATCACAAGACAAGTGAATGAAGAATTGAAGCAAATCTTCTCAGATTGCCATGTGAATTTAATTGATTTCAAGCTTGAATTCGGAATAGATCACGAGAATCGTATTTTGCTAGCTGATGAGATTTCACCTGATACGTGCAGGCTTTGGGATAAAGACACAAACGAAAAGCTTGATAAAGACGTGTTCAGACGAAACCTGGGCGGCTTAACAAATGCATACGAAGAAATTTTCAAAAGACTTGGAGGCCATAAACATGTATAAAGTGAAAATTTTTGTCAGCTTAAAAGAGAGCGTTCTTGATCCACAAGGAAGTGCCGTGCAGCACGCTTTGCACAGCATGTCTTATCAGGAAGTAAAGGATGTCCGTATCGGGAAATATATGGAGTTAGTCATTGAGAAATCAGATCGTGACTTAGACACAGTGGTCAAAGAAATGTGTGAAAAATTGCTTGCCAACACGGTGATTGAAGATTACCGCTATGAGGTGGAGGAGGTTGTCGCACAGTGAAGTTTGCAGTGATCGTCTTGCCTGGCTCTAACTGTGATATCGATATGTACCATGCGATTCAAGATGAGTTAGGTGAACAAGTTGAATATGTATGGCACGACGAAACGAGTCTTGATGGTTTTGACGGTGTACTCGTACCAGGCGGTTTCTCTTATGGGGATTACTTAAGATGCGGTGCGATTGCTCGTTTTTCTAACATCATGCCGGCTGTGAAAAAAGCAGCTGCGGAAGGAAAACCTGTTCTTGGTGTTTGTAACGGGTTCCAAATTCTTCAAGAGCTTGGCATTTTGCCAGGTGCAATGAGACGGAATAAAGATCTAAAATTTATCTGTCGTCCAGTTGAACTCATTGTAGAGAACAACGAAACGCAATTTACAAGCGGTTATCAAAAAGGTGAATCGATTACGATTCCTGTAGCACACGGTGAAGGCAACTTCTACTGTGACGAAGACACGTTAGCGAAGCTGATTGAACGAGGCCAAATCGCTTTCACTTACGGTGACGATATTAACGGCAGTGTCAATCGAATTGCAGGTGTAACGAATGAACAGGGCAATGTACTCGGCATGATGCCGCACCCTGAGCGCGCGGTTGACTCATTACTAGGCAGCGCAGACGGACTTAAATTGTTTCAATCTATCGTGAAAAATTGGAGGGACACTCATGTCACTACTGCTTGAACCAAGTCACAAGCAAATTAAAGAAGAGAAATTGTATCAGCAAATGGGATTGAGTGATGAAGAATTCGCTTTAATCGAATCCATTATTGGCAGGCTGCCAAACTACACAGAAACGGGTATCTTTTCTGTCATGTGGTCAGAGCATTGTAGTTATAAAAACTCAAAGCCTGTTTTAAGCAAATTCCCGACAAAAGGAGAGCATGTTCTGCAAGGTCCTGGGGAAGGCGCTGGAATCGTTGATATTGGAGACAACCAAGCGGTTGTATTTAAAATCGAATCACATAACCATCCATCTGCAATTGAACCGTATCAAGGAGCGGCAACAGGTGTCGGCGGAATCATCCGTGATGTATTCTCCATGGGTGCTCGTCCAATTGCGGTATTAAACTCTCTTCGTTTTGGTGAACTGACTTCACCGCGCGTGAAGTACTTGTTTGAAGAAGTAGTGGCAGGGATTGCAGGCTATGGAAACTGTATCGGTATTCCAACAGTCGGCGGAGAAGTTCATTTTGATCAAAGTTATGAAGGCAATCCGCTCGTTAACGCGATGTGTGTAGGGTTAATCAACCATGAAGACATCAAGAAAGGGCAGGCAAAAGGTGTTGGCAATACGGTCATGTACGTTGGTGCTAAAACGGGACGTGACGGGATTCACGGTGCAACATTTGCGTCTGAAGAATTTTCTGATGAATCAGAAGAAAAACGTTCAGCGGTTCAAGTCGGCGATCCGTTCATGGAAAAGCTTTTGCTTGAAGCATGTCTTGAAGTCATCAAAAATGATGCGCTTGTGGGCATTCAAGATATGGGAGCGGCTGGCTTAACTAGCTCAAGTGCAGAGATGGCAAGTAAAGCCGGTTCAGGTATCGAAATGAACCTAGACCTGATCCCTCAGCGTGAAACAGGCATGTCAGCGTATGAAATGATGCTGTCTGAATCCCAAGAGAGAATGCTGTTGGTCATTGAAAAAGGCCGTGAGCAAGAAATCATTGATATTTTTGAAAAATATGATCTTGAAGCAGTCTCAGTCGGTCATGTGACAGACGATAAAATGCTTCGTTTACTCCATCAAGGAGAAGTAGTGTGTGAGCTTCCAGTTGATGCACTTGCAGAAGAAGCACCGGTTTATCACAAGCCGTCAAGTGAGCCTGCATACTATCGTGAGTTTTTAGAAACAAAAGTGGAAGCTCCAGCGATCACAGATGCAGCAGATACATTGAAACAGCTGTTAAAGCAGCCAACGATTGCGAGTAAAGAATGGGTTTACGATCAATACGACTATATGGTTCGTACAAACACTGTCGTTGCACCTGGCTCTGATGCGGGCGTGCTCAGAATCCGTGGGACGAAAAAAGCTCTTGCGATGACAACAGATTGTAACGCACGTTATCTCTACCTTGATCCAGAGGTTGGCGGTAAGATCGCCGTTGCAGAAGCCGCACGTAACATTGTCTGCTCAGGCGCTCGTCCGCTTGCAGTAACAGATAACTTGAACTTCGGTAACCCGGAGAAACCAGAAATCTTCTGGCAGATTGAAAAATCTGCTGACGGCATTAGCGAAGCTTGCCGTACATTAAGTACACCAGTCATCGGCGGTAACGTCTCTTTATATAACGAGTCAAATGGAACAGCCATTTACCCAACGCCAGTTATTGGCATGGTTGGTTTGATTGAAGATACAGCTCATATTACGACTCAATCGTTCCAGCAGGCAGGCGATGTGATTTTCGTCATTGGTGAAACGAAGGAAGAATTTGCAGGCAGTGAGCTTCAAAAAATGACAGAAGGTCGTATCTACGGAAAAGCACCAGAAATTGATTTGGATGTAGAGCTGGCGCGTCAAGAAGCCCTATTAGCAGCAATTCAAAACGGACTTGTTCAGTCAGCACATGATGTGTCTGAAGGCGGTCTTGGTGTAGCACTAGCTGAAAGTACATTTGGAACAGATGGTCTTGGCGCTGATATCCAGATCGATCTAAACAGTGCAGCATCACTATTCAGTGAATCACAGTCACGTTTTGTCGTCACAGTGAAACCAGAAAATCGCGAAGCGTTTGCTGCGGCTGTGCAAGATGCAAAAGAAGTCGGAACGGTCACAAATGATGGTGTATTCACTGTCAAAAATCAAGAAGGACAACAATGGATTCATGCGGCAGTCAACGAGCTTGAACGCGCATGGAAAGGAGCGATCCCATGCTTGCTGAAATCAGAGGCTTAAACGAAGAATGTGGCGTCTTTGGGGTTTGGGGACACGAAGAAGCCCCGCAAATCACCTATTACGGATTGCATAGCCTTCAGCACCGAGGACAAGAAGGTGCGGGAATTATTGCAACAGACGGTGAAAACCTGACGTCACACAAAGGCCTTGGACTGATTACGGAAGTGTTCCAAAATGGTGAGCTTAAGGATTTAAAGGGAAAAGGTGCGATCGGACACGTTCGGTATGCGACAGCAGGCGGAGGCGGCTTTGAGAATGTGCAGCCCCTCTTCTTCCGCTCGCAAAACAATGGCAGTCTTGCCCTTGCTCATAATGGAAACTTGGTCAATGCAACGCAATTAAAACAGCAGCTAGAGAACCAAGGAAGTATTTTTCAAACGTCTTCTGATACCGAAGTGCTTGCTCACTTAATTAAGCGCAGCGGATATATGGATTTGAAGGATCAAATCAAAAATGCTCTGTCTATGTTAAAAGGAGCTTATGCTTTCTTAATCATGACGGAAACAGAAATGATCGTAGCGCTTGATCCGAACGGATTACGCCCACTTTCACTTGGTATGCTTGGAGATGCTTATGTTGTCGCTTCTGAAACATGTGCCTTTGATGTCGTTGGTGCTACCTATTTACGAGATGTAGAGCCTGGCGAAATGCTGATCATTAATGATGAAGGCTTAAAATCTGAGCGCTTCTCGATGAACATTAACCGCAGCATGTGCAGTATGGAATACATTTATTTCTCAAGACCGGACAGCAATATCAATGGCATCAACGTGCATAGTGCGAGAAAGAATCTTGGCAAGAAGCTTGCAGAAGAAGCACATGTCGAAGCAGATGTCGTGACAGGTGTGCCAGACTCCAGTATTTCTGCAGCGATTGGCTATGCCGAAGCAACAGGTATTCCATATGAGCTAGGTTTAATTAAAAACCGTTATGTCGGCCGGACATTTATTCAGCCGTCTCAAGCATTGCGTGAGCAGGGCGTGCGAATGAAGCTGTCTGCTGTGCGTGGGGTGGTCGAAGGCAAACGTGTCGTCATGGTGGATGATTCCATCGTACGAGGAACAACAAGTCGCCGGATTGTGACGATGCTAAGAGAAGCAGGTGCGACGGAAGTGCATGTACGCATTAGTTCACCGCCAATCGCTCATCCGTGTTTTTATGGAATTGATACGTCTACACACGAAGAGCTGATTGCGTCATCTCATTCAGTGGAAGAAATTAGACAGGAAATCGGTGCAGACACCATTGCATTTTTATCTGTAGACGGTTTAATGGACGGGATTGGCAGAAAGTATGATGATCCGCAGCGCGGTCAGTGTTTAGCATGCTTTACTGGAAAATACCCGACCGAAATTTATGAAGATACTGTCCTTCCTCATGTGAAGGAAACAGTCCTGACGAAATAATCGAATAATGGAGCAGCAGTCAACGTGATTTGATATGCTGCTCTTTCATTCTGCCGAAAATATATGAAAGACAAGCAGATAAAAGGAGTGAATGGGATGTCAGAAGCATATAAAAACGCCGGTGTCGACATCGAAGCAGGATACGAAGCCGTTAAACGAATGAAAACACATGTAGAACGTACAAAAAGAGCAGGTGTCATGGGTGCTCTAGGCGGATTTGGTGGGATGTTTGATTTATCTGAACTGCCATACAAAAAGCCCGTTCTTGTCTCAGGAACAGATGGTGTTGGTACGAAATTAAAGCTAGCATTTTTAATGGATAAACACGATACGATCGGTGTAGATGCTGTTGCTATGTGTGTGAACGATGTACTTGCACAAGGGGCAGAGCCGCTCTTTTTCTTAGATTACTTAGCAGTTGGAAAAGCAGATCCTTTGAAAATTGAATCCATCGTCAAAGGTGTAGCTGACGGATGCGAGCAGTCTGGCTCAGCGCTTGTCGGCGGAGAGACAGCAGAAATGCCGGGTCTTTACACAGAAGAAGAATATGATATTGCTGGATTTTCTGTAGGTGTCGTTGAAAAAGATGAAATCGTCACAGGAGAGAACATCAAGGAAGGGCATTTGCTGATTGGACTCAGCTCTAGCGGAATTCATAGCAATGGCTATTCTCTTGTACGAAAAGTATTGCTTGAAGATGCGGGTCTAGATCTTCACCAAACGTATGAACCTTTTACAAGACCACTTGGAGAAGAGCTGCTTGAACCGACGAAGATTTATGTCAAGCCTGTTCTTAAACAAGTGAAAGCTGGCAAAGTTGACGGTATGGCACATGTGACAGGCGGCGGCTTTATTGAGAATTTACCACGTATGCTACCTGAAGGACTTGGTGTTGAGATTGATAACGGCTCATGGCCAGTTCCGCCTATTTTCTCCTTTATCCAAGAAAAAGGGCAATTAAAAGCAGAAGAGATGTTCAATGTATTTAATATGGGCATCGGCTTTGTCCTAGCCGTCAAAGAGGATGATCTCGTCGATGTGATTAGCGGACTTGAACAAGACGGAGAGAAAGCCTTCCTTATCGGACGAGTTCAAAAAGGAGAAGGCGTCACTTTCGGTGGTGGAAGCCTCTCATGAAAAAGTTTGCGATCTTCGCCTCTGGAAGCGGGACAAATTTTCAAGCCATTATTGATACGTTAAAAGAAGAACAGTGGCAGGCAAAAGCCGCCATTGTGATCTGTGATAAACCGGGTGCGAAGGTGCTGGAGCGGGTAGAGAAAGAGGGCATTCCGTCCTTTTCTTTTACGCCGAAGGCTTTCCCGAGTAAAGCCGCTTTTGAGCAAACCATCATTGAACAGCTGAAGCTGCATGAAGTGGAATGGATTTTCCTCGCTGGGTATATGCGACTGATCGGTCCGACATTACTTGACGCATTCAGAGGGAAAATCGTGAATATCCACCCTTCTTTATTGCCAGCATTTCCTGGACTCGATGCGATTGGACAAGCCTATCAAGCAGGAGTCAAAGTGGCTGGCATCACGGTTCATTATGTCGACGAAGGCATGGATACCGGTCCGATTATTGACCAAGCAGCCATTCATATTGAACAAGGGGAAGACCTTGAATCCATTGAAAAAAGAATGCATGAATTAGAACATACACTATATCCAAAAGTGATCAAATCACTTTTAGAATTATCTTAATGAGGTGACAAAGGCATGACGATCAAACGCGCATTAATCAGTGTTTCCGATAAAACAAATCTTGTACCTTTTGTGAAAGAACTAAAAGAACTTGGCGTTGAAGTGATTTCAACTGGTGGTACACACAAACTTCTTCAAGAGAACGGCATTGATGTCATTGGTATTTCTGAAGTGACTGGCTTCCCAGAAATCATGGACGGACGTCTCAAAACGCTTCATCCGAACATTCACGGTGGACTGTTAGCAGTGAGAGAAAACGATGAGCATATGGCACAGATTGAAAAGCACGGCATTCAGCCGATTGATCTTGTCGTTGTGAATCTATATCCATTCAAAGAGACCATTTCTAAAGACGATGTCACGTATGAAGAAGCGATTGAAAACATTGATATTGGCGGACCGGGTATGCTTCGTGCTGCTTCTAAAAACCATCAGGACGTCACTGTGATTGTAGACCCGCGTGATTATGATTCTGTCGTTCAACAAATTAAAGAAGGCGGCGTCTCACTAGAGAAAAAACGTGAGCTTGCAGCAAAAGTATTCCGTCATACAGCTGCTTACGATGCCCTGATTGCGGATTACTTAACGAACTTTGTTGGCGAAACAGAGCCAGAACAGTTCACAGTCACATTTGAGAAAAAGCAATCTCTTCGTTATGGAGAAAACCCACACCAAGCGGCGACGTTCTATGAAAATGCGCTTCCAAGCAAAGGCTCTTTAGCTACTGCAACGCAATTACATGGAAAAGAACTTTCCTACAACAATATCAAAGATGCAGATGCAGCTCTTCAAATTGTACGTGAATTTACGGAGCCAGCGGCTGTGGCTGTAAAGCATATGAACCCATGTGGTGTTGGGACAGGAGAAACGATTGCAGAAGCATTTGATCGTGCATTTAAAGCAGATGAAACATCTATTTTCGGCGGCATTGTGGCGCTTAATCGTGAAGTAGACAAGCAAACGGCTGAGGTGCTCCATACGATTTTCTTAGAAATCGTCATCGCACCATCGTTTAGCCAAGAAGCACTTGACGTGTTAACAGCGAAAAAGAATCTTCGTCTACTAACATTAGATGTAGAAGCAGATCTTGGGAAAAAAGAAAAGCAGCTCACAAGTGTTCATGGTGGATTGCTCGTTCAGGATATCGACACATACGGCTTAGAGGAAGCAACGATCTCTATCCCAACGAAGAGAGAGCCAACTGAAGACGAATGGAAAGACTTAAAGCTCGCTTGGAAAGTCGTCAAACATGTGAAATCAAATGCCATCGTTCTAGCGAAGAATCAAATGACAGCAGGTATTGGTGCTGGTCAAATGAACCGTGTTGGCTCGGCTAACATTGCGATTGAGCAAGCAGGTGAAAAGGCAAAAGGGAGTGCACTAGGTTCTGATGCATTTTTCCCAATGGGCGATACAGTAGAAGCTGCTACAAAGGCAGGCGTCACAGCGATCATTCAGCCAGGCGGATCTATTCGTGATGAAGAATCGATTCAAAAGGCAGATGAATACGGCATCGCCATGGTCTTCACTGGCGTTAGACATTTCAAACATTAAGGGGATGACAGTGTGAACGTATTAATTATCGGCAGAGGCGGAAGAGAGCATACCATCGCATGGAAAGTGAATCAAAGCGAACTTGTCAGCCAAGTATTTGTCGCACCCGGCAATGATGGAATGACAGACGCAGCAAAGCTTGTACCGATCGACGAAGGTGATCATGAGGCGTTAATTCGTTTTGCAAAAGACAATAACATCGGCTTAACAATTGTCGGTCCAGAGGTTCCTTTAATTGCAGGTGTCGTCGATGCATTTGAAGAAGCAGGTCTAAAGGTATTTGGACCGAATGCAAAAGCCGCAGTCATTGAAGGCTCAAAAGAATTTGCAAAAGATTTAATGAAAAATTATGATATCCCGACAGCCGCTTATGCCACCTTTACATCGTTTGAAGAAGCGAAGGCATATGTGGAAGAAAAGGGTGCCCCAATTGTCATTAAAGCAGATGGGCTTGCCGCAGGAAAAGGCGTGACTGTGGCAATGACGCTTGAAGAGGCGATCAACTGCCTGCATGACTTTTTAGAGGATGAAAAGTTTGGTGATGCGAGTGCATCGGTTGTCATTGAAGAATTTTTAACAGGTGAAGAGTTTTCTCTGATGGCCTTTGTCAATGGAGAAAAGGTGTATCCGATGGTGATCGCACAGGATCATAAACGGGCATTTGAAGATGACAAAGGACCAAACACCGGCGGGATGGGTGCTTATTCACCGGTTCCACAAATTTCAGATGAAGTCGTACAAAAAGCGGTGGAAGACGTCGTCAAACCAGCAGCTCGCGCGATGGTGCAGGAAGAGCGTTCGTTTACAGGCATTTTATATGCAGGCTTAATGCTAACACCAGAAGGCTCAAAAGTCATTGAGTTCAATGCACGCTTTGGCGACCCTGAAACGCAAGTAGTGCTCCCTCGTCTTGAATCAGATCTAGTCCAAGTATTCCTCGACATTCTAGATGGAAAAGATGTGGACTTGCAGTGGAAAGACACAGCCGCTGTCAGTGTCGTTCTTGCATCAGAAGGATACCCGGAAGACTACGCAAAAGGCACGCCAATCGGTGCTTTGCAAACAACGGTCTCTGATGTCGTGACCTTCCATGCAGGAACGAAAAAGGAAAACGATCAATTCGTCACAAATGGCGGTCGTGTAGCGAATGTGACCGCATTTGACGACACATTCGAAGCGGCAAGATCAAGAGTGTATGAAGCGGTTGAAGAAATCATTCAGTCAGGTTTATTTTATCGCCGTGACATTGGCGCCCGTGCGCTGAAGGCTGCGGGGAAAAACGTTTAATCAAAACACCTTTCTATCTGACGAGATGGAAAGGTGTTTTTTCTTCTTCTGTTCATAGGAGGGATGCGGGCAGATGATGAAGAAGTAGTATGGGATTACGAATAGATTTAGGGAGGAAACATGGAAATCAAAGCATTTATCATCTTTGCAAACGTCATGCTTGTTTTATATCTCATAACTATAAATAACATCATGGTGACTGCCATTAAGCAGAATAAATTGAAAAAAGGCTTTGCCATTAGTTATATGATCCTATCCATTTTTTCTGGTATTGCTATTTCTTCATTTTTAATTTGGAAGTTTTTTTATTAGCTAAGAGGGGAATGAGTATATGGTGCAATTGAAGAAGCTTGCAAACGATCGTTTTTCTGCTTTGATCTGTATGGATTCATTTAACGAGAGAATTCGTTTGGATGATTATAGCGGCAGGGTGCGTGATGTGATTCAGTCCGTGCTTCAGGAAGCGGCGGACTGCAAGGCGTCTAAGGTCATTGTAAAAGTAAGGCGTGAGCATATGCCTCTTTTTTTAGAAAAAGGCTTTCGGCTTGAAGGCGTGTTTTCTCATTATTTTCTCGGAAGTGATGCATGGGGCATGTCGCTCTTTCTGACCGAAGATCGAATGAACAGCCCATTTTGGTTGAAGGAAGATGAAATCGTTGCGTCTATTCAAGAAAAGCCGATTAAAAAAGACCAAGGCGTGTGGCAGGATGAGTATGTGATGAGGAAAGCCGGTCCAGAGGATGTGCACAAGCTGGCAGCGCTCTATGATACGGTCTTTGAAACGTACCCCACGCCAATGAATGAGCCAGATTACATCCGAAAGGTAATGGAGGAAGGGACGGTTTTTTATGCCGTTGAACATGACGGTCAACTTGTAAGTGCCGCTTCTGCTGAAATCAATGTACCGTATGGTCATGCAGAACTAACAGATTGTGCAACCCTTCCCACATACAGAAAACTAGGATTCATGCATCATTTGATTCTAGCCCTCGAACAAGAGCTTCAATCCATGCACATTTATGTCTTTTATTCTCTTGCCCGTGCACTGTCCTATGGAATGAATCAAGTATTTTATCAGCTCGGGTATACATACACCGGACGCTTTCAAAACAACTGCTATATTTTTGACAAAATTGAAGATATGAATCTATGGGTCAAAACGCCAAATGAATCATGAAATGGTTCTCATCTGATCAAGCAGACCAGATAGGCGGTACGCCATGATACTGAGCTGCAGCTTCATCCGATCATCAGTGGATTTGAGGCTGCAGCCTGTTCTCGTTTCAATTTGTTTCAACCGGTAGCTTAACGTATGCCGGTGAATAAACAATTCCCCCGCTGACTTTTGAATATTTTCATTGTGTGCCAAATACACTTCGAGTGTATGAATCAGGTCAGCTCCTTGTTTTTTTGTATAAAGCAGCGGGCTTAACAGCTCCACGTAAAAGTCATGCAAATTCATTCCGGCTTCGTTCATTTCAAGTAGCATACCATATAGACCGAGCTTCTGATAATGAATGATGCTGTCATCTGTTTTCAAAAGAGGAAGAAGCCTTGCTGCATACTGGGCTTCTTTTGCACTTTTGGCAAAGAGACTGATCTGGTCGTAGGCTCTTCCAATGCCAATCACAATGGGATGGACGGGGAAAAAATAAGACCAAGTACTGCGGCATTCTTCTGATGCGCGATACCAATTTGTTTCTTGGAAAGTGCTTTTCCCCGCTGGTGTCAGGACGAAAATGGAATCAAGCCTTGCCTTTAATAAAAAAGGAATTTGTCTGCGTTCAAAAATGGATGTGAGCAATTGGGATAGGCGCTGCACCATTTGATGATCGAGCTGTGTGTGCTGATGCTGAAATTGAAAGTAGATGACGACTTGTTCCTCGCTCATATCATATTGCAGCTTTCTTGCTTGTTCGATGACATAGCTTTCTTCTGTGTATTGCTGCTGCAGCATATCATCCAATAAATGCCCCTGCATTTGGTTTTCTGTATCTTGAATGGCTTTTTGTTTCAACCATTCAATCGCATACACCGCACCGGCATGCTCAATGGCGATGGCATCGAGATGGTGCCATGTCTCTTTTTTCTTTAACGCCACAATGAACCCGAAAATATCCCCCATTGCAATCACGGGGCATGCCGCTAGAACAAACGCACCATATGTGTCATAGACGAGCCGACCTTTTTCCTCTGCCTGCTTGAGCAGAGAAGAGGTTTCAATCGGTTCGTCATCTGTTAGAAAGCCAAAAGCAGGAGAATAGGTCACTTCGTCTGTTTCGAGATGAGCTGCTGTTTGGTGCAAAAACACATCCAGCACCACGATATTTGCTGCTGTGAGATGTGCCAGTTCATCCGTAATTTGCGTGACATTTTTATTGCTCACATTTAAATGGGTCAGTCTTTGATGAATCGCGGAAGAATATTTGAGCTGATGGAGCTGACTGCTGACGATTTGTTCTAAAACGGCTTTTGTGATGTCTGAAAAATTGACATGGGGCGGAATCTCGATGAGCGGAATACCGCTATTTTCGGCGGCTTCAATGAGTGATGCGGGAATTTCCGTTAAGTACACGCCTTTATAGATGGCAATGGCTGAAAGACGATGAGATTGAATCAATTTTTCAAGCCGGATGCGTCTTTCTTTATTTTCTGTCAGTCCAAACCCAGTTGTAACAAGTAATTCTCCTTCTGAAAGTCTAGACGTGTCCTCAATAATTTCCACAATGGTCACCCACTGGATAAGACGATCCAGTCCATTTTCTCCAGCAAGCAGTTTGGTTTCTTTCATCATATCGAGCGAGAGTGCATCTTTGACGAGAATCGCCATAGACTCATGACCTCCTTTTGAACACTCTTATACACCATGTATAAAAAACACGTGTGAAATTCGGGCATATGGCGAATGGAGGATGACTGCCCTCTTGATTAAGCTAATCTTATACCAAGTATACAAAATTTTCTTGCGATTCATGTAAAAAGAAAAGTGCAGCTGCTGACAAGAGAGGGAGGAATGACAAAGTGGAGACCCGGGATTACTTAATCAAACCGATGTTAAATCAGCAATATCCTGTGGCTGTGAGAGGAGAGGGGATTTATTTATATGATCGGGACGGAAAGAAATATATAGATGGCTCATCAGGGGCAGTCACGGCAAGTATTGGACATGGCATACAAGACATTATTGATGCGATGACGGAGCAAGCGAAAAAGGTGAGCTTTACGTACAGGTCACAATTTACGAATGAACCAGCGGAAGAACTAGCGTATGAATTGAGTACACTTTGCCCAGGTGATCTGAACTGGTCTTTTTTTGTAGGGAGCGGTTCAGAGGCAACGGAGACTGCTATGAAAATGGCGATACAGCATTGGCAGGAGCAGGGGAAGACGGAAAAAAATCATATCATCTCAAGATGGATGAGTTACCACGGCATTACATTAGGGGCGCTGTCGATGTCAGGTCATATTGCAAGGAGAGAGCGTTTTGAACCACTGCTTGAAAAGTACCCAGTGCTGTCTCCGCCCTATAGCTACAGGTCATGGCTGCCAAAGGAAGACAGCAAGCAGGTCGAGTGGTATGTCCAGGAATTTAAAACCGTCATCCAGCGTATAGGAAAAGAGAGGATTGCCGCATTGATCGCCGAACCGATTGTTGGCGCAGCGGGAGCGGCGCTCCTGCCGCCAGACGGATATTTCGAAGCGATGAAGCGTGTCTGTGAAGAAAACGACATTTTAATGATCGCAGATGAAGTCATGACGGGCTTTGGACGAACTGGGAAAATGTTTGCGATGGAACACTGGGGCACGGTACCAGATATCATGGTTCTTGGAAAGGGCATGAGCGCAGGTTATTCTCCAATCGCAGCAGTTGTCTCAACGGATCGTGTGATGGCACCGATTATCAGCGGCTCCGGCTCTGTCATGGCAGGGCACACATATAGTGCCAATCCGCTTTCAGCAGCCGTTTCATTAGCGGTCATTCGATATATGAAAAAACATCAGCTTCCCGACCGGGCTGACCTTTCTGGGCGATATCTGATGAATGCTTTAAAAGATCTGCAAGTAAATCATTCCATCATAGGAGATGTGAGAGGGAAGGGATTGCTGATTGGCATTGAGTTTGTCGCAGATCGTTTATCCAAAACGCCATTTCCTGCACATGCTCAGATAACCAATCTCGTCGTTGAAACGGCAAAACAAAATGGACTGCTGGTGTATCCAGCAAGCGCTGGAGAGGATGGAGTCGGAGGCGCAGCGGTTATGATCGCACCGCCGCTTTCCATCACACAGCAGGAAATGGATGAACTGATTGATTTATTCGGGCAGACCATCACACAAGTCGAACAAGAAGTGATCAATCGAGGATTTTTCCCATCTGCTATGTAAGGAGGAACGAACATGAACAAAACTGTGGGTTTGGATGAAGTGATGACGCGATTAAAAGATGGCATGACCATCATGTTTGGCGGATTTGGCGGCGTGGGTTCACCACCATCGTTGATTGATGCCATTTTGGAAGCAAATATTCAAGATCTGACATTGATCGGAAATGATGCAGGTTTCCCGCAAATTGGTGTGGGCCGGCTCATCACAGAAGGAAGAGTGAAAAAAATCATCGCCTCTCATATCGGCTCAAATCCCATTGCCGGACAGAAAATGCAGGCTGGTACATTAGACGTTCATTTTTATCCGCAGGGCATTCTTGCAGAAAAAATCAGAGCAGGCGGAATGGGGCTGGCGGGCATTGTGACAGATGTTGGGATGGATAGCTTGAATCTTGATGAGAAACAATTGGTTGAGCTGAATGGGAAGAATTGTATGTTGGAGCCTGCGCTCACAGCGGATATTGCCATCGTCAATGCCTACAAAGCAGATGAAGTGGGAAACCTCATTTTTGATAAAAGCGCACGGAATACAAACCCGATTGTGGCGATGGCAGGAGACTGGACCATTGCGGAGGCAGAAGAAATTGTGGCAGCGGGGCAGCTCGATCCAGAAGAAATCGTGACGCCAGGCGTATTTGTGAATCAAATCGTGCAATCAAAAGGAGTGAACTGGACATGGGCATGGGAGACATCGATTTAAGACACCGCATTGCCAAAAGAGCAGCACAAGAAATTGAAGATGGCATGATTGTGAATCTTGGGATCGGCATTCCGACCCTAGCAGCAGATTACATTCCATCACATTACGAGGTGTGGCTGCATGCAGAAAACGGCATTATGGGTGCAGGAGCCTCGCCTCTGCAAGGGGAAGAAGATCCGAATTTATGCAATGCCGGCGGTTTTCCCATTACGTTAACAAAGGGCGGCTCGTACATGGACAGTACGACTGCTTTTGGCATCATCCGAAAAGGCATGCTGGATATGACGATTTTGGGTGCACTTGAAGTAAGCAGCCAAGGGGATCTTGCCAATTGGATTGTACCGGGGAAAAGAGTACCGGGTATGGGCGGAGCGATTGAGCTGGCGCAAAAAGCGAAAAAAGTGGTAGTGGTGATGAGCCATCTGGATAAACACGGTCGATCTAAAGTGAAATCGACTTGTACATTGCCCTTAACCGCTAAAGCGTGTGTCGATTTGATTATTACGGATATGGCGGTCATTGAGGTCAAGTCTCAGCTGCTCATTTTACGTGAAGTCATGCCGCCATTTCAGCCGGAAGATGTCATAAGGGCGACTGAAGCGCCATTAATTTTAGCGCCTGATGTCAAATCTGTTGTGTAGAAAGGATGAATGACTTGCAGCCAATGATACGTATCAGAAACTGGATGAAAGAGCATCAGGATGAAGCCATTACGCTTCTTCAGCAAATGGTGCAATGTGACAGCACCCAAGGAAATGAAGAAGACGTGCAGCAGATCGTGGCCAATAAACTGTCCGCCATTGGCTTTGATGTAGACGTTTGGGAAATTGGCGGCGATGAATTACTAGAGCATCCTTATTTTTATTCCCCGCGCCGATCTTTTCAAGGGAGTCCAAACGTTGCTGGGCGATTGAAAGGAAAAGGTGGCGGCAAATCGATTTTATTAAACGGGCACGTAGATGTGGTTCCGGCAGGAGATAAGAATCAATGGACATATCCGCCTTACAGCGGGCATATCATAAACGGGAGACTTTATGGACGCGGGGCAACAGATATGAAAGGTGGAAACGTTTCTTTACTCTTTGCGCTTGAGGCACTGCATGCGCTTCAGATTCCCCTGAAAGGAGATGTGGTGTTTCATAGTGTCGTTGAAGAGGAAAGCGGCGGAGCAGGCACACTTGCAGCAATATTGAAAGGGTACACAGCGGATGCTGCCATCATTCCAGAGCCAAGTCATATGAACATTTTTCCGATTCAGCAAGGATCAAAGTGGTTCAGGCTGCATATTAAAGGAAGGGCAGCTCATGGCGGAACAAGGTATCACGGTGTTTCTGCTATTGAAAAGAGCACGGTGGTCCTTTCTCATATAGCGGCACTAGAAAAAGAAAGAAATCAGCGAGTGACGGAGCCGCTGTTTCAGCATATCCCGATTCCAATTCCAATCAACATTGGGAAAATTCAAGGCGGTGATTGGCCGTCCTCTGTTGCAGATCTTGTCACAATGGAAGGCAGGCTAGGTGTGATGCCAGGTGAGACAGTTGAGCAGGCAGAGAAGGAATTAGAAAATTGGATGACTGGACTCGCGGAAAAGGATGATTGGTTTCAAGAACATCCTGTGGAGGTGGAATGGTTTGGTGCTAGATGGCTTCCAGGGTCAATCGACTCTGATCACCCGCTTTTAGGTCTATTGAAGGAACAATATGAAGAGGTCATGCAGCACCCGCCAAAGGTAGAAGCCGCCCCTTGGGGGACAGACGGCGGATTACTGTCACAAGCAGCGGATATCCCAATCATTGTGTTTGGACCTGGAACGACAGAGCTTGCCCATTTCCCGAATGAATCTATTGAGATCAAACATGTCATTGAAGCAGCAGAAATCATTGCTGGTACGTTGGTCAAATGGTGCGAAGCAGCGGAGTGATTCACACACAAAAAAAGAAGGCTGTCTACTCAGCCTTCTCTTTATGTGTATTCTGCTGCTCACACATATAGGTCACTGGACAAAAACGAAGAATACCAGATCCCAATTTTAATCCGCCGAGCATGATGCCGAAAAGCAGCATTTTACTCCATGGTTTTCGAGCATATAAGGATCCAGCTACAGTACATATCGTCATTCCGCAGGCAATTCTCATGAGCGCTTCCATTAAGCCAAGATTAGGTTTCATTGCAAGTGATTCTCCTTTTTTAAATTATTTTAAGTGTGATTTCAAGAAATTGTAACGTTTCATTAATGCGTAACGTGGTTCGTTATGTTACGATAGGGCTAATACAAATGAAGGAGAGTATGTGAATGTCCGAACGTACTTTTAATTGGAGAAACAATGACATCCGCACACAAATCGATGTAGTCGACTCAAAAATAGTTCCAACACTCCTTTTAACGAATGGACTCGTGCTAAACCCGTTTTTGAAGCAATGGGTGAAGGCAAATATTTGGATACATGATGATCGAATTGTTTATGTCGGAGCAGAGCTTCCTCAAAATAAATCAGCTAAACGTGTGATTGATTGTGAAGGTAAATACATTGTGCCGGGGTATATTGAACCTCACGCGCATCCGTTCCATATTTATAATCCCCAATCACTTGCAGAATATGTGTCTCAATTTGGCACAACAACGATGGTCAGCGATAACTTATTTCTTCTTTTGCAAAGCAATGAAAAGAAAGCGCTTTCCACTCTATGTGAATTAAAAAAGCAGCCATTTCAGTATTTCTGGTGGTCCAGATACGATCTTCAAACCGAGGTCAGGTATGAAGATGAGATGCTTCCTATTAACTATCGGAAAGAATGGATTGATCATCCCGACGTCCTTCAAGGCGGCGAATTAACGAGCTGGCCAAGATTAATGGACGGTGATGATCTCATTTTATATTGCATGCAAGAAACGAAGAAGCAGAGAAAACGAATTGAAGGACATTTCCCTGGGGCTTCTGAGAAAACGCTAACAAAAATGAAGCTGTTTGGAGCGGACAGTGATCATGAAGCAATGAATGCAGACGATGTGCTCAAACGCTTGTCTCTTGGCTATCATGTGTCCTTGCGTCATTCTTCCATCCGCCCAGATTTAGTGAACATTTTAAGAGAGTTGCATGAGCGTGACTTTAGGCACTACGATCACTTTTTCTATACAACAGATGGATCAGCACCTCATTTTTATGAAGAAGGCATGATCAATCGTCTCATTTCCATTGCCCTTGAAGAAGGCGTGCCTACTATTGATGCGTACAATATGGCGACCTTTAACATTGCGAAATACTATCAAATTGATGACTTATTAGGCGTGGTCGGTCCTGGTCGATTGGCTTCTTTGAATATCTTAGATGATCCGATGAATCCAAATCCAGAAACGGTTATTTCTAAAGGGGTGATCCTTAAATTAGAGGGGGAGAACCAGCATCAATTCCAAGAGACAAAATGGGAAAATGGCGGGCTCGAACCATTAGATTTAAGCTATGACCTGACGATGAGTGACTTGCAATTCTCAATGCCGCTCGGTGTCAAAATGCGAAATGCTGTCATTATGGAGCCTTATACAGTGGAGATTGATAACTCTGTCAATCAGCTGTCCTGTGACCATGATCAAAGCTTCTTCAGTCTGATTGATCGAAAAGGCGAGTGGCGCGTGAACACAATGTTAAAAGGATTTGCAAACAAGGTGCAAGGGTTTGTCAGCTCATTTTCAACCACTGGTGACATTTTAGTGATTGGGAAAAATAAAGATGATATGATGCTTGCTCATAAGCGAATGAAAGAAATTGGCGGGGGAATTGTGCTCACAGAAAACGGAAAGATTTTGCATGAAATCCCGCTGCAATTATCAGGCTGTGCATCAGCTGAACCGTTTGAAACGGTTCTTCAGCAGGAGCAAACGTTACGCGAGCTACTCATTGAGCGAGGGTATCCATTTGACTGCCCGATTGATACACTTGTCTTTTTCCAAAGCACACACTTGCCGTATATTCGAGTGACACCAAGAGGAATATTTGATGTCATGAAAAAAACTGTACTCTTTCCGTCTATAATGCGTTAAAATATAACAGAGTGGAGCTGTATCATATTTGCTAGATTTCTGACCGCTGTTATAGGGCAGAAGTGAGCAAGAGATCTCTTCGCTGCTAGATATGGTGACAAAGCATAGGGCTTTGACATGACGAATGAAGTGCCCAATTGTAAAATGAATCTGTCGGTTACGCTGGCCGACCAACATATTTTGAATAATTAAGCAAGGCGGGGCGCAGGTTTGTCGTCTCGCCAAGCTTTCTACACATACTGTTTTTTTAGGGAAAGACTTAACAGAGCAGAAGTGTTCTAGATATCGGAGGCAAACAAGTTTGTCAGATTGTCGCACAAGGAATATGACAAAACTTGTCGAATTTGTTTACGATAAAGAAGCTTCGGCTTACGAAAGAACCTGATAGCATTTTCAGCGTAGAACCAAACCTGTCATGATTCGTTCAAAGCTCATTGCTGAGGTTGAAAAAAATGAGTCAGGAAAGATACCGCTTTCTCGGAAAAGTCAGTGCGAAGCGGTGTGCCAATAGTAAAGGAGAAGATGTATAAAGATGCAAATTGATAAATTAAGGGGCAAAAGCTTAGATCAGCTATTCAACTCCATCTTATCCCTTAAAGACCTGGAAGAATGTTATCGATTTTTTGATGATTTGTGCACCATCAATGAAATCCAATCTTTATCACAGCGTCTTGAAGTAGCGCGTATGCTTCGCGAGGGAAATACGTATCACAAAATTGAAACGGAAACAGGTGCAAGTACAGCCACTATCTCACGTGTCAAACGCTGCTTGAACTACGGAAATGATGCCTATACGATGGCACTTGACCGCGTAGCAGAGCAACAAGCAACGGACGAAACAAAATAAAGCAGCTTTCACTGCAAATATTATTTGTCGTTTTGAAGTTGAACAAAAAAAGCCATTTCATTTGAAATGGCTCTTTTTGATATCATCAAGTTCCCCCATAAACCATCGTTCACCTTCATAGGACACTTCATCGTCATCAGTGATTACTTCCTTAAAACCGATGGTTCGCATATTTTGTGCAACAGATAAATCCCATTCTTTTTGAATATTTCTCTGATCAGAAAGGGGAAGCCATGTCTGATACTTATCTTGTCTGTTGAAGAAATCTTTCACATAAGAATCCCCTTTAAACACAATGATTTGTGAATGCCATAATCCAGGCAGATCGACTGCGACCACGACACGATATATGTCCCCGTCGTTTGGTTTCAAATCAATGAGATGCTCCGCTCTATTCAATAGAGTTTGAATGCATAGACGTTTGATCTTTTTCGGTGTTCTGTTGGACGTCATAAAATCATAAGCCGCTGGTAGAGGCAGGTGCCAGTAGTCAGAAACATTCGCCGGAAACGACTGCGTATGTGCGTTCATTTCTTTTATGATCTGTTGAGTCTTTCGTTTCATACCGCGGACCTTTTTTTCACGCATACTCTTTCTCCTTATCATAGATCTATTAAGTTCTTTATACGTGATTGAGCAAGAATGTCAACGAAAAAAGGTGCGGAAACGCACCTTTTTAAACTAGACAGACTGCTCTGTGCCTGAGAACATAGGGACTTCACTTGTCTGACCGTTTTCTTGTCTAAAAATAATATGTTTTTCGTTAAAATGAATAGGTGATTCAATTCCAGCTGCTGCGCATAAATTAAACAAACCTTCTCTAAGGGACAGGATATAATTGCAGACGCGGTATTTCTTTTCTTCAATGGATAAACCTTTTTGCAGCTTTGGATCTGTGGTGGCAACCCCAACAGGGCATTTATTCGTGTGGCATACTTGCGCCCGAATACAGCCAACCGAGAACATCAATCCCCGTGCGATATTCACAAAATCCGCTCCCATGGAAAGGGCAATGGCGATTTTATCAGGGGAGAGAAGTTTACCAGACGCAAACAGCTTGAGTTGATCTCGAACCCCGTATTTCTTCAAAATTTGATGGACCATCGGCAGTGCGGTGAAAATGGGCAGGCCGGCGGAATCAGCCAGTTCATGAAAGGAAGCACCTGTGCCACCTTCTCCGCCATCCACTGTAATGAAATCAGGATGTTTTCCGCTTTTTTTCATATAGAGAGCAAGCTCCTCGATATCTTCTTTATGTCCAACAACTAGCTTGATTCCAACTGGTTTTCCGCCGATGTTTCGCAGTTGTTCAATAAAATCAAGCATGTCAGGAATGGAGTGAAACATCTCGAACCGGTTCGGACTGTCAATGGATTGGTGTGGCGGCAGTTTACGGATTTGGGCAATTTCTTCTGTGACTTTTTCACCGTCAATGTGTCCCCCGCGTGTTTTCGCTCCTTGTGCTAGCTTGAGTTCAAAGGCTTTTACTTCATCATGCTCACTTTTTTTCTTAAACTCTTCAAACGAAAATGCGCCATCCTCCGTTCGAACCCCAAATAAACCAGGTCCAATCTGGCAAATGATATCGGCGCCCCCTTTGAGATGGTAAGGCGAAAGCCCGCCTTCACCTGTGTTCATCCATGTGCCGCCAGCCATTTTTAAGCCGGAGGATAGAGCCGTAATCGCCCGGTCGCCTAATGAGCCGTAGCTCATGGCTGATTGACCGATTAATCCTTTGACGTGGAAGGGTTTTTGGCACGTATGTTCACCAATGATTTGTACATCTTCTTCATGGAGATAATAAGGTTTTGCTTCGACTTCTTTCGTGTGTTCACTTCTTCTCAGTAAATTGTCTTGATCGATCTGATACACTTTTGTTTGGATTTTTTCAGATTGATCGATGCGTAACTCATCTCGCTGCTTTGGAAATAGGACGTTGCGAATATAGTAACCAGGCTTGTCAAAATCACGTTTTGATCCAAAGCCCATTGTCCGGCTTTTGTACTTCCCAGACATGACAGCTTGCTCGTATTCTCTTCTTGAGAAAGGAAGCTCCTCTCGATCATTTAGAAACAGATATTGACGAAGCTCAGGTCCTATTTTTTCAAAAATGAACCGCAATTTTCCAATGACCGGATAATTTCGTAGGACAGAATGCTCTTCCTGTTTTTCATCTCGCATCCAAATCCAGATGAATAAAATGATTGGTATGATGAAAAAAATCACTAATAATGCGCCAATGACAATGAAAGTTGTTGTCACGAAAATCCCCTCTTTTCTCTATCATTACTGTTGTTATTCCACTTTTCATTGAAAGAGAAACCACTTCAACAGATTGTGACGTTTAGAAATGAAAAGGCGGGGTAACTTACAAATAAGATCATAAGGGGAGGGAACATACATGAATAAGCGTCCGAATGCGTATGTACTTGCAGGATTAGGGGTTGGTGGTGCAGTGTTATTAGCAGTGAAAAATAAACAGCATCTCAAAAAATGGGCAAGCATGTTCCGATCAGATGAAAAGGTTCCTGAAAAAGCTGGACACCCTGATCCATTAGATATTCAAGACAACAAGATGGTCGATGAAGGGGCCATGACATCTGTTCATTATTTTAATGAAGTGAGACAATAGCTTTAAAAAACCGTTTTGACCATTCAAAACGGTTTTTTCTTGTCTTTTTTTTGATGTGATATCGAAGAGGATCGACAATCGTAAAACCGATCAACCCTTCGTGATCAGGCGTCGAGAAAAGAAATTCAATGCCCGATAAATGATAGGTTGAGAGAACTTCCTGATCCGTAAAACGTAAGGAAAGCTCGTCTTCATAAACGGGTGTGTGTTTCAACACCTCTGCTTCTTCTGCAAATAACTCCAGCCCAGCCACTCGGTCCTCTTTGTCGATGTCTACGTTCACACATTCATTCACGTCTAATTCAATGGTTTCTTTGATTGTCCCGATTCGAGGCGGGATGAGATAGATGTATCCGATGTCGATCGTTTGATCATATGTGATGGTTCTTTTCAAATCATTCACCTGCTTGGTCGATAGTCAAATGTTCCTTTCATGTATAATATCATGTGATGAGATGAAGTAGCTCTCATTTCAGTTCAGTATCCATCTATTGATCTCACTCAGCTCCTATTGAAGTGGAGCTTTTCATATAGTCTCCATTCACCTCGCCTAAAGTGAAAATCGACTATTTTCAAAAGAATGAAACTTTTAGCTGAAGGAGGTTACCCATTTTTTGCGGTGTCTGATTTTGTTATAATATTTAAATGGAATGAAACGAATGGAGGAACGTTTTTCATGTATGATGTTACCGAGTGGAAGCATGTCTTTAAACTCGATCCAAATAAAGAGATTTCCGATGAACAACTTGAAGCGATTTGTGAATCCGGTACGGATGCCATTTTAATTGGCGGCAGTGACAACGTGACAGAAGACAACGTGCTGCAACTGATGTCAAAGGTGCGCCGCTTTCTTGTGCCATGTGTCCTTGAAATCTCGACACATGAGATGATTGTGCCTGGCTTTGACCTGTATTTTATCCCCACTGTGTTAAACAGCGCTCATCCTGATTGGATTGTTGGTCTGCATAAGGATGCGATGAAGGAATACGGTGATTTGATGTCAATGGAAGAGATTGTGCCGGAAGGATATGTCATCTTAAACGAAGAGTGTAAAGCGGCTAAGCTGACAGAGGCAAATACGGCACTGGATATAGATGACGTAAGGGCATATGCGAGAGTGGCAGAGCACTTGATGAAACTACCCATCTTTTACTTAGAATACAGCGGGACGCTTGGAGACATAGAGCTTGTGAAAGAAACCAAAGCAGTGCTACATGAAACGGTTCTATTTTATGGCGGCGGTATTGAAAGCGAAGAGCAGGCGAAAGACTTTGCACAGCATGCAGACGTTGTCGTCGTGGGGAACGTCATTTATGACAATTTTAAAGAAGCGTTAAAGACAGTCGACGCAGTGAAAAAGTCATCATAGTCAAACAAGACGAAACGGGTTAAAATAGAACATAAGTTCGAATTGGCGGTGAATGAAATGAATGAAATATCGAATCATCTATTAGAAGGGCTGAATGACGCGCAGAAAGAAGCGGTCAAAGCAACAGACGGGCCGCTGCTACTGATGGCAGGAGCAGGTAGTGGAAAAACACGAGTGCTCACGCATCGAATTGCGTATTTAATGGCAGAAAAGCATGTGGCACCGTGGAATATTTTAGCGATTACCTTTACAAATAAAGCAGCAAGAGAAATGCGTGAGCGTGTACAAGCCATTTTAGGGCCTGGTGCGGATGACATTTGGATCTCTACGTTCCACAGCATGTGTGTACGCATTTTACGACGCGATATTGACCGTATTGGTGTGAATCGCAACTTTTCTATATTAGACACATCTGACCAGCTTTCAGTCATTAAGAACATTTTAAAAGAACGAAATATCGATCCTAAAAAGTTTGATCCACGTAGCATTTTAGGTTCAATCAGTAGTGCAAAAAACGAACTCATTGACGCAGAGGAATACGCAAAAACAGCCGGTGACTTTTACGATCAAGTCGTGAGCGATGTCTACACAGATTATCAAAAACGATTACTCAAAAACCAATCACTCGATTTTGATGATCTTATTATGATGACGATTCGTCTGTTTGAGCGAATTCCTGAAGTATTAGAACACTATCAGCGAAAATTCCAATACATTCATGTCGATGAGTATCAGGATACGAACAGAGCGCAGTACATGCTTGTGAAATTGCTCGCGCAGCGTTTTCAAAATATATGTGTGGTCGGTGACTCGGATCAGTCCATCTACCGCTGGCGTGGAGCGGATATTACAAACATTCTTTCCTTTGAAAAAGATTATCCGTCCAGTGAAGTGATTTTGCTTGAGCAAAATTACAGATCGACTAAACGTATTCTGAATGCCGCAAACACGGTCATTCAAAACAATTCAAACCGCAAGCCAAAAAACCTTTGGACAGAAAATGACGAAGGAGCGAAGATTGCCTATTACCGTGCGGATAATGAATTCGGTGAAGGTCAATTTGTCGCTGGAAAGATTCGTCAGCTTCATCAGAGCGGCAAGCGTAAATTATCTGATTTTGCGATCCTCTATCGAACGAACGCTCAGTCACGTGTCATAGAGGAAACGTTAATGAAGGCGAACATTCAATACAACATCGTCGGTGGCACGAAGTTCTATGACAGAAAAGAGATCAAGGACATTTTGGCATACTTACGCCTTGTGGCAAATCCAGATGACGATATTAGTTTTGCACGCATTGTCAACGTACCAAAGCGTGGAATTGGGGCGACTTCTGTTGATAAAATTGCCGCATACGCAGAAATGAATGATCTCTCTATGTTTGAAGCACTTGGTCAGGTGGATTTCATTGGACTCAGTGCAAGAGCAGCCAATGCACTTGATGAGTTCAAACAGCTCATTGATCAAATGACAAATATGCAGGATTATTTATCTGTCACTGAATTAACGGAAGAGATCCTAGAGAAAACAGGTTACCGTGAAGCGCTGAAGATCGAAAAAACGATTGAAGCACAAAGCCGTTTAGAAAATATTGACGAGTTTCTATCGGTCACTAAAAACTTTGAAGAACAAAATGAAGATAAATCACTTGTCACCTTCCTGACAGACCTCGCCCTCGTCGCAGACATTGATAAGCTGGATGAGGCAGAGGAAGAAGATCAGGATGCGGTCATTTTAATGACCCTCCACGCAGCAAAAGGACTTGAATTCCCTGTTGTGTTCTTAATGGGAATGGAGGAAGGCGTCTTCCCGCACAGCCGTTCATTAATGGAAGATGCAGAGATGGAAGAAGAGCGCCGTCTTGCTTATGTAGGGATCACACGGGCCGAAGAAGAGCTTTATTTATCAAGTGCAAAAATGAGAACGTTATTCGGCCGGACGAACATGAATCTGGAATCACGATTTATCAGAGAAATACCAGCTGATTTATTGGACAACCTAAATGAGAAAAAAGAAACGAAAACACCGTTTGGCCAAACGAGAGAAAGACCGCAAAGACGAGGGCCTGTCTCACGTCCACAAACGCAAACCATTCAAAACACAGGCGGCGGCAGCATTGGCTGGGCTGTCGGTGATAAAGCCGCTCATAAAAAATGGGGCGTTGGCACGGTTGTGAGTGTAAAAGGTAGTGGAGATAGTACAGAGCTTGATATTGCCTTCCCAAGCCCTACAGGCATTAAGCGTCTCCTTGCCGCATTTGCGCCAATCGAAAAGCAATAAACTGATAGGACTGACAAAACGGATGAAGTGAAAGGAAGAAGCAGATGGATAAAGAAGCAGCGAAACGCCGGATCGAGGAACTACACCAGATTTTGAATCAATACAACTACGAATATCACACACTGGATCGTCCAAGTGTTCCTGACGCTGAATATGATGCGCGGATGCGTGAGCTGATCTCTCTGGAGGAAGAATACCCTGATTTAAAAGCAGCGGATTCACCCTCGCAAAGAGTAGGAGGTGCTGTTTTAGACGCCTTCCAAAAAGTACGTCACGGTACACCGATGCTTAGTCTCGGCAATGCGTTTCATGAACAGGACCTTCTTGATTTTGACCGCCGGGTTCGTCAAGCAGTCGGTGACGACGTCGCTTACAATGTCGAGCTGAAAATTGACGGACTCGCTGTTTCTCTCCGTTATGAAAATGGCGTGTTTGTCCGGGGTGCCACGCGGGGTGATGGGACAACAGGTGAGGATATTACCGAGAACCTCAAAACCATTCGTTCCATCCCGCTCAAAATCAATCGGCCTCTGTCGATTGAAGTGAGAGGCGAGGCATTTATGCCAAAACCTTCTTTTGAAGCCCTTAACGAAAAAAGATTACAAAACGAAGAAGAGCCGTTTGCGAACCCGCGTAATGCGGCTGCTGGCTCACTTCGTCAGCTCGATACGAAAATTGCAGCGAAACGAAACCTTGATATCTTCGTCTACAGTATAGCGGAGCTTGATGAAATTGGTGTTGAAACGCAAAGCGCAGGACTTGATCTTCTCGATGAGCTTGGCTTTAAAACGAACAAAGAAAGACGGATGTGCCAAACCATTGAAGAAGTGATCGACCTCATTGAAACACTGAAAACAAAGCGTGCTGATTTCTCATACGAAATCGATGGCATTGTCATTAAAGTCAATTCATTGGCTCAGCAAGAAGAACTAGGCTTCACAGCAAAAAGTCCACGCTGGGCTGTTGCGTACAAATTTCCGGCCGAAGAAGTCGTGACGAAGCTGATTGATATTGAACTAAGTGTGGGGCGTACTGGCGTCATCACCCCAACAGCGATTCTTGAGCCTGTAAAAGTGGCAGGAACGACAGTGCAACGTGCTTCTCTTCATAATGAAGATTTGATCAAAGAGAAGGATATCCGCCTTTTTGATCAAGTGATTGTCAAAAAAGCGGGCGATATTATCCCAGAGGTTGCAGGGGTTCTTGTTGATCAGCGAACAGGAGAAGAAAAGCCGTTTCACATGCCGACTGAATGTCCAGAGTGTCATAGTGAGCTGGTCAGAATTGAAGGAGAAGTTGCGCTGCGGTGCATCAATCCACAATGCCCCGCTCAAATACGTGAAGGACTCATTCACTTTGTGTCTCGTAATGCGATGAATATTGATGGGCTAGGCGAGCGAGTCATTACACAACTTTTCAAAGAACAGCTTGTCTCTCGTGTATCAGACCTTTACCGTTTAACAAAAGAAGAGTTGATTCAGCTAGAACGAATGGGCGAAAAGTCAGTCGATAATTTACTGCGTTCGATCGAGCAATCGAAAGAAAACTCTCTTGAACGGTTATTATTTGGACTTGGTATTCGATTTATTGGTTCTAAAGCAGCGAAGACGTTGGCCATGCACTTTGAGGATATCGATCAGTTAAAACAAGCAACGAAAGAACAATTACTTGAAGTAGATGAAATTGGTGAAAAAATGGCCGATGCAGTCGTCACGTACTTTGAGAAAGAAGAAATACTAGATCTGCTAAATGAACTAAAAGAACTTGGGGTCAATATGACCTACACAGGGCCAAAACCGGTGAAAGTAGAAGAAAGTGATTCCTACTTTGCAGGAAAAACCATTGTGCTGACGGGGAAATTAGAAGAAATGTCTCGTAATGATGCAAAGGCAGCGATCGAAGCATTAGGCGGCAAGTTAGCAGGTAGCGTAAGTAAAAAAACAGACTTAGTCATTGCCGGCGAAGCAGCTGGAAGTAAGCTGACAAAGGCAGAAGAACTCAATATTGAAATTTGGGACGAAGCCAAAATGCTCGAGGAGCTAAAGAAATAAGAGGAGTGTTTTCTATTGAAAAAGTTGCTATTGCTGCTGACAATGCTCACACTGGTATTGTCAGCGTGTGCACCTTTTGGGGGAAAGGATGAGGAAGAGGTCACACAAAAAACGGATGAAACGAAAGAAACAGCGATCATCCCAATGTACAACATCTCTGATTCCTATTACAAAATGGTGCTGCCGTTTAAACAAGGAGCGGCAAGAGGACTAACAGCAGAGCGTCTCAATACACGCTTAGACATTGATGAATTTGAAACAGGACTCATGCGCCTGGCAACAGAATCATTCAATACAAACGACTATCTGTTCCAAGAAGGACAGCATTTAGATGAAGATACTGTTCTCAGCTGGCTTGCCCGTAAAAAAACAGGCAGTGATCTGAAAAAAGCTGAAAAAGAAGACAAAGACTTTAAGAACTTAGGCTTAAACCCTGCTCTTCCAAACTCAGGTTCAACAAAGTCAAAAAATGAAAATAGTCCAATCTACTTAGCTTCCATGCTAGAACATAATTACTTAATCAGAAAAGATAAAAATAGCTTACAGCTTGGCGGGGTTGTCATCGGTCTTGCGCTTAACTCTGTCTATTATTATCGCGAAAATATCGGGGATCCTCAGCAAGAGGTGACCATCGATTCATCGAAAAATTCAAAGAAACTTTTAGCAGAGGGCGAAAAAATTGCGGAACAAGTCATTAAACGACTTCGTCAAATGGACGGACTGCAAAAAGTCCCAGTCATGATTGCCCTTTATAAACAAGCACCAAAATCATCTATTGTTCCAGGAAACTTCATCGCTAAAACTGATGTAAAAGCAGGATCAGCTGATATTGGCAGTTGGGATACGATTAAAGAAGAGAATGTCTTCTTCCCTTCAGATAATGCCAAGAGCAGCTACAAAGATGATTCAGAGCGATTTGACCGCTTCAAGACAAAGGTAGAAGACTACTTCCCGAATTACACAGGTGTGGTAGGCAAAGGTTTCTATAAAAACGGGAACTTGCAAAAAATGAAAGTAGAAATTCCAATGCAATTCTACGGAAAAACAGAAGTCGTGGCATTCACGCAATACTTAACAGGTGAAGTCATGGATTACTATAAGAGCACCAATATAGAAATCAACATCACCTCTTCTGATCAGCAAGAAGCCCTCATCACAAAAAATGCAGAAGACAAAGAACCAACGGTCCATATATATGACTAAATAAAAACCGCCTTTTGGCGGTTTTTTATTTCTAATTAGAGGAATCTTTCAACTTTTGTCAAAGAATGTGAGGAAATCAAAAGGAAAGGCAGGTATGTTGATGCTCATAAAAATGCTGATTACCGTCATGTATAAGTAAAAAGACGATAAAAGGAGAATCAGCATGCATAAAGAAGTAAAAGCACGATACGATGAACAAATGGTCTTAAAGAAAGCGGCTCTACTCTATCATTTTCAGCCAGAACAGGTCATATTTCTAGCCGATGCAGAAAATTATGTGTATGAATATACGGATGAAAAAGGGGCGAGTTATATATTGAAAATTACCCATACCATTCGCCGCTCCCGCACATATATTTTCGGAGAAATGGACTGGATTCGGTACTTATCTCAACATGGAATCTCAGTAGCTAAACCGATTTTATCCGCAAGAGGAAAAGATGTTGAAGCGATTCCCGATCAAGCAGGAGGCGCTTTTTTGCTGAGAGTGTACGAAAAGGCGCCTGGCAGAAAAGTGACCGAAGCAGATTGGAATGGACAGTTGTTTCAAGCGTTAGGAGCCTATACAGGGCGTATGCATCAAACGACTAAACAATATCAAGTGAAAGATCCTCGCTATAAGCGTCAAGAGTGGTATGAGGAGGAGCAATTAAAGCTTGAAACGTATATTCCTTCTGATCAAACGGTTGTGTTGCAGAGAAAAGATGAACTGATGCAAAAGCTTCACCAGCTCCGAATATCCAAGGATGTCTATGGACTGGTGCATGCGGATTTACATCACGGGAACTTCCATTATCATCATGGAGAAATCATTGCATTTGATTTTGATGATTGTGGGTATCACTGGTTTATCAACGATATGAGCATTTTGCTATACAACGTTCTTTGGTATCCGGTGATTCCGTATGAGGATAAAGCTGAATTTACGGGTGAATTTATGAGCCATTTTCTCAAAGGCTATCGACAGGAGAATGAGCTTGATGACGCATGGCTGGCGACAATACCAGATTTCCTTATGCTGCGTCATATGCTTATTTATGGGCTTTTACATCAAGCATTTGATCTCCGAACACTAAGTGCTGACGAAAGTGCCATGCTGGCGCGTTTTCGAAAGGAGATTGAGGACAAAACCCCAATTACGCCTTTTGACTTTCATCAGCTAACAACATAAATCAAAAGCCCCTTGCTGTTTCACATAGCAAGGGGCTTTTGATCCTAAACCGTATCACACTTCACACCAACAACGCCTTCTAAATCTTTAATATCAAAGTACACATCGGTTGTATAGCGGTCTTTATGTACGCGAACACGTACTTCCATGATCGGATAGTCTTTTTCCTTTAAATCATCAATACGTACAGAATGAATACGAATATTGAGTGCTTTCATTTCTTTTAAAATTTCTGTCATGCGGTTTCGGTCAGAAAGTGACATTCTGATGCGGATTTCTTTTTCCTGTAAGCGAATGGGTCCAATCCGCTGGAAGAGCCAAGGTAAAAATTCCACACTGACAAGAATAAAGAAAAGACTGAGGAAGGCTTCTTTATAAAAACCTGCACCTGTTGCAACCCCAAGTCCTGCTGCTCCCCAAATCATCGCAGATGTCGTAAGACCTGAGATGACGTCATTGCTTTTGCGAAGAATCACACCTGCTCCAATAAAACCAACACCAGATATAATTTGCGCCGGTAACCTGAGTGGGTCCATTTGAAGCTTAGAGACTCGAGGGAAATTGTAGGCTGCATCAATGCTGATGATGGTTAATACGCAGGAGCTGACAGCAATGACAATACACGTTTTCAGCCCAAGCGGCTTTTTCTTAAGTTCGCGTTCAAGACCGATGATCAAACCGATTAAGGTGGCAACGGCTAATTTTAAGACCGTATCCCATTCAATTGTCCAAAACATGCGTATCGCTCCTTTCACTTCATGTACGTTTCACATCATGTATATGATCTTCTCACAGCCCATATGGCTGCACAACTTCTATTTTATTCAGAAACGGGAGAAAGAAAAGCATTTTATTTAAAAATAAAGAGAGTCATCCGCATAATGCAGATGACTCCTCATGTCTAGTTATTTTGTTTCTTCTTCGAGATGGTCTTCCATTTTGCTAAACAGCTTTTTAGAAGCTTTAGACGGTTTATTTGTTAAGAGGCTGACAATAATAGCAGTCAAACCACTTAAAATAAATCCAGGAACCATTTCGTACAATCCAGTCGTGTTGTTTAAGCCTGTTGAAATCCAAACGAGAACGACAACAGCCCCAACAATCATTCCGGCTAAAGCGCCATGATGATTCATTCGTTTCCAGTATAGACATAACAAGATGACGGGACCGAATGAAGATCCAAATCCAGCCCAAGCATAACCGACAAGGTCAAGAATCGTATCACTTGGGTTTAGAGAGAGACCAATGGCAACAATCGCTACGACTAGTACAGAGATACGTCCAATCATCACAAGTTCTTTGTCAGAGGCTTTTCTTCTAAAGAACGTACGGTATAAATCCTCTGTCATCGCACTTGCAGTGACAAGCAGCTGAGAAGAAATTGAACTCATAATCGCAGCTAAAATGGCAGAAAGTAAAAATCCAGTAATATATGGATGGAATAACACTTTAGAAAACACAATAAAGATGGTTTCTGGGTCTGCCAAAGTGGTGCTTGTTTCATGAACATACGCTACGCCGACTAAACCGACAGATAGTGAACCAATGACAGACACAATCATCCAGCTCATACCGATACGACGTGCTGGCTTTAAATCTTTTACAGTCGTAATCGCCATAAAGCGAACAATAATGTGCGGCTGTCCAAAGTAACCGAGTCCCCAAGCGAGGAAGGAAATAATGCCAATGACGCTCGTTCCTCTAAAAATATCAAGCAATTTAGGGTCAATCTGTTGAATATCATTGAATGTGGCAACAGGTCCACCTAATTGAGTAAAGGCAACGATCGGCACGAGCACTAATGCTAAAAACATAATAGCTCCTTGAACAAAATCAGTTAAACTAACTGCCAAAAAGCCGCCGAATAGTGTGTACAAAATCACGATACTAGAAGTTAAGATTAAACCAAACATATAATGAGCACCAAACGCTGATTCAAATAAGCGTCCGCCTGATACCATACCTGATGAGGTGTAAAGCGTAAAGAAAATCATAATGATGACAGCTGAGACGGCTTTCAATAAAGTAGATGAGTCTTTAAACCGTTTGTCAAAAAAGTCTGGAATGGTAATCGCATCATCAGCAACTTCTGTATACGATCTCAATCGTGGCGCTAGGAATAGATAGTTTAAGTAAGCCCCACTAATTAAACCAACAGCAAGCCATCCAGATGAAAGACCAGTTGTATACATAGCGCCTGGAAGCCCCATCAGCATCCACCCACTCATATCAGCTGCACCAGCAGATAGAGCCGTTACATAAGGACCTAACCCGCGTCCGCCTAACATATAATCATTCAAGTCGTTTGTTTTTCTGAATGCATACCAGCCAATGGCAAGCATTCCAATAAAATAAATAGATAGAGAAATTACAATCTCAATACTCATGTTTCCATATCACCTTTTTCGTATTAATTTGACATCACCTCAATCAAAATATACAAAGAACAGCCTATTGAACTGTCTGCTCACTGCTATGGTTACTTAACCTATCAGAGTATTCCCAAGTGATCAACCTTCTTAAACATCCTCATCAGACAAAAAAAATACGTGTATGCGTGATAAGCGTCTATATGTAAGCGCTTACTAAATTAAATAAAAGAAAAAATTTTCTGAAAAATAAAAAGTCAACTTGATGAATATTTTAGACACTGGCTGCACCACAATGACATATTGGTGGACAAAGCCTTTCTAGGCGTCCTCGTAAAGTTGCTTTAGAACAGTAAAATTTGATATGATAAAGTGTATATGACTTATGATCATGACCACGAACACGTATCATTTTTGGAGGTGAACCTGCATGTCAAGAATTTCAATAGAAGAAGTAAAGCATGTTGCGCATTTGGCACGGCTTGCGATTACAGAAGAAGAAGCTGAGATGTTTACAGAACAGCTTGATAGCATCATTTCATTTGCAGAGCAGTTAAACGAGGTAGATACGGAAAACGTTGAACCAACAACACACGTATTAAAAATGAAAAACGTCATGAGAGAAGATGTTCCGAATAAAGGTCTTTCCATTGAGGCAGTCATTAAAAACGCGCCTGATCATAAAGACGGCTATATTCGTGTGCCATCAATTTTGGACTAAAGGAGGCCTGAGGCATGTCACTGTTTGACCACAAAATTTCTGAATTAAAAGAGCTTTTACATAAAAAGGAACTGTCTGTTTCTGATCTAGTGGACGAGTCTTACAAACGAATCCATGAAGTAGACGGGAAAGTACAAGCATTCCTAGCGCTGGACGAAGAGAAAGCACGTGCGTACGCAAAAGAATTGGACGAGGCCGTTGGTGAAAAGGACGAGCTTGGTCTATTGTTCGGTATGCCGATCGGTGTCAAAGATAACATCGTGACGAAAGATTTACGTACAACGGCATCAAGTAAAATCTTGCAAAACTTCGATCCTATTTACGATGCAACCGTTGTGAACCGCTTAAGAGAAGCGGAAGCTGTCACAATCGGTAAATTAAACATGGACGAATTTGCGATGGGATCTTCTACGGAGAACTCGGGCTTCAAAGCAACGAAGAACCCGTGGAATTTAAACACAGTTCCAGGTGGGTCAAGTGGTGGATCAGCAGCATCTGTTGCAGCTGGAGAAGTACCATTCTCTCTTGGATCGGATACAGGCGGCTCCATTCGCCAGCCGGCATCATTCTGTGGTGTTGTTGGTCTTAAACCAACGTATGGCCGTGTATCTAGATACGGTTTAATCGCATTTGCTTCATCATTAGATCAAATTGGGCCGATTACGCGTAATGTTGAGGACAACGCATATGTTCTTCAAGCGATTTCTGGTGTTGATCAAATGGACGCAACGAGTGCAAATGTCGATGTCCCAGATTTTCTTTCTTCATTAACTGGCGACATCAAAGGTTTGAAAATCGCTGTGCCAAAAGAATATCTTGGCGAAGGTGTTGGCGAAGAAGCAAAAGAGTCTGTTCTTCAAGCGTTGAAAGTATTAGAAGGACTTGGTGCGACATGGGAAGAAGTGTCTCTTCCGCATTCTAAATATGCGCTTGCGACTTACTACTTGCTTTCATCTTCAGAAGCATCTGCAAACCTTGCGCGTTTTGACGGTATTCGCTATGGCTACCGTACAGACAATGCAGACAACCTGATTGATTTATATAAAAATACCCGTTCTGAAGGCTTTGGAGACGAAGTCAAACGCCGCATCATGCTTGGCACATTCGCTCTAAGCTCAGGATATTACGATGCATACTATAAAAAGGCGCAAAAAGTCCGTACGCTGATCAAAAAAGACTTTGAAGATGTTTTCGAAAAGTATGATGTCATTGTAGGACCAACAACACCAACTCCGGCATTTAACATTGGTGAAAAGACAAGCGATCCACTGACGATGTATGCAAACGACATTTTAACGATCCCTGTTAACCTTGCAGGCGTCCCAGGAATCAGTGTGCCTTGTGGATTTGCAAATGGTCTTCCGTTAGGACTGCAAATCATCGGTAAACACTTTGATGAAGGAACCGTTTACCGCGTGGCTCACGCTTTCGAACAAGCAACAGATCATCATAAAGCAAAACCTGAACTGTAAGGGGTGAATCAGAATGAACTTTGAAACGGTAATTGGACTTGAAGTCCACGTAGAGCTCAAAACACAATCAAAAATTTTCTCAAGCTCACCGACGCCTTTTGGTGCGGCTGCCAATACGCAAACAAGTGTCATCGATCTTGGTTATCCAGGCGTACTGCCTGTGCTGAACAAAGAAGCGGTGAACTTTGCGATGAAAGCAGCAATGGCACTGAACTGTGAGATTGCAACTGATACAAAATTTGACCGTAAAAACTATTTCTATCCTGATAACCCAAAAGCGTATCAAATTTCTCAATTTGATAAACCGATCGGTGAAAACGGCTGGATTGAAATTGAAGTAGACGGCAAGACAAAACGAATTGGTATTACACGTCTTCATTTGGAAGAGGATGCAGGAAAACTGACGCACACAGGCGACGGTTATTCACTCGTCGATTTCAACCGTCAAGGTACACCACTTGTTGAAATCGTATCTGAGCCTGACATTCGTACGCCAGAAGAAGCGTATGCTTACTTAGAAAAATTAAAATCCATTATTCAATATACAGGCGTTTCTGACTGTAAGATGGAAGAAGGCTCACTACGTTGTGATGCCAACATTTCTCTTCGTCCAATCGGTCGTGAAGAGTTTGGAACAAAAACAGAGCTGAAGAACTTAAACTCATTTGCTTTCGTCCAAAAAGGTCTTGAGTTTGAAGAAAAACGTCAAGAGCAAGTATTGCTTTCTGGCGGCTTGATCGAACAAGAAACTCGCCGCTATGACGAGGCGTCTAAAAAGACGATCCTCATGCGTGTCAAAGAAGGTTCTGATGATTACCGTTACTTCCCAGAACCAGATTTGGTGGAGCTGTATATTGATGACGAGTGGAAAGAACGTGTAAGAGCATCCATTCCAGAGCTTCCAGACGAGCGCCGCAAACGCTACATTGATGAACTAGGACTTCCTGCATATGACGCAATGGTACTGACGCTGACAAAAGAAATGTCTGATTTCTTTGAAGCGACCATTTCAGAAGGTGCAGAAGCGAAGCAAGCATCAAACTGGCTCATGGGTGAAGTATCTGCGTACTTAAACTCGGCCCAAAAAGAGCTGGAAGATACGAAGCTAACGCCGCAAGGACTGGCTGGTATGATCAAGCTTATCGAAAAAGGAACGATTTCTTCTAAAATTGCCAAAAAGGTATTCAAAGAGCTTATCGAAAATGGGGGCGACGCAGAAACAATCGTCAAAGAAAAAGGACTTGTCCAAATTTCTGACGAAGGTGCACTGCTCAAACTTGTCACAGAAGCTCTTGATAACAACCCGCAATCCATTGAAGACTTCAAAAATGGAAAAGACCGCGCAATTGGTTTCTTAGTCGGACAAATCATGAAAGCATCGAAGGGACAAGCAAACCCACCGATGGTCAACAAGATTCTTCTTGAAGAAATTAAAAAACGATAAATCGCAAAAACCGCCTCTTCATTGAGGCGGTTTTTTTGTTGATGGATATGACAGGGTCTTATCACAGATTCAGACCACCGCCGTATATCAATTCAATGGTTCTTTTTTTATAATGAAGCATAAGCTTTAGCACATATTCGAAGGGGATAAAGGTGAACTAAAGTGAACATCGCCACGTATTGTCATTGGAGGAATAGCTTCAATTGTTCCACAGCTCTTTGGACAGCGGAGTCCTCACACGTTTCTAAATTTGTCAGCATCCCTTGAATGACCGGCTTGCGAGGCTCATTTTTGGCCAATTCTTCTTCAATAACTTCAATGGATACAAGGGTATCATCCGAAAGCAGATGCTCAGATTTTAACAATCGAAGCTCTTCTTGAAGAGTAGCGGCATTTGGCGCTTCATCATCCCAAATGTTTTGCTTTAGAATCGGCTTCGCATGAGAATGGAGAAGCCCATGCACCAAATCATCAAATCGGTCGAGAATAAAGGATGAGAGCTCATCACATGATAATTGCATCTGATCTTGTAAAAGCAGTACCTGCACATAAGATTGGATGATTCCTTGAATCATGACTGACAGGTCAGTTATGTATGGTTCGATCTCCTGTCCATACGTGGTCAAAATAGAAATTTGGATTTCATCATTCATCTGCTTTTTAACCGTTTTGGAATACTTTTTAATTTGCTGGTTTTCCGGAATAATGTTCTCGCTGAGGATCAAAATGATAAAATCCTTGTTCTCAGCAAAGTGCTGGAACTGTTCAGCGATTTGTTTCTGAAAGATATCTCTAGGCGCAAGATGTTGATTTTCTTTTCGAATCTTTTCAATACTTTGCATAGACGTGTCGATATAATATTCAAACGCTCTGTTGAAAAGCTGTTCTTTTGATTTGAAATGCAAATAAAATGCACCTTTAGAAATTCCACATTCATCTGCAATTTCCTGAATGGTCGTAGAAGAAAAACCTTTTTTCGCAAACAACTGAATGCTTGCTTTAATGATTTTTTCTTTTTTTTCGTTCATGAAATAAGGCCCCTTCAGCTTTAGAATGTTACGTCAAACGCAAGTGAAATGGTTGACGGCATTGTATATCACCGTTTATTATGATATAGAATGACCAGTCAGTCAATACATAAAGGAAAATGGAGGACATAATGAATTCGATCATCAATTTTGTATTAAAGAACAAGTTCGCTGTATGGCTCATGACGATTATCGTAACAGTTGCTGGTCTATATGCCGGATTGAATATGAAACAAGAATCAATCCCGAATATCAACACTCCAGTCATTACGGTTTCTACAACGTATCCTGGCGCAACGCCGGACGAAGTATCAGATAAGGTGACAGACCCAATTGAGAAGTCGATACAAAATCTCAATGGGGTGAATGTGGTCACTTCTAATTCTTTTGAAAATGCCTCATCGATTCAAATCGAGTACGATTACAATAAAGATATGGATGAAGCAAAGAAGGAAATTGAAGATGCCATTAGCAATATCAATTTTCCAGAAAATGCAGAAAAACCAAAAATCACACGTTTTAGCATCAATGCGATTCCAATCTTAGCTCTAAGTGTCTCCGGTGATAAAGAATCATTACAAGACCTGACACAAAAAGTGGAAAATGACCTTATTCCTTCTCTTCAAAGCTTAGAGGGTGTCTCGTCTGTCGAAGCTTCTGGACAACAAATCAAAGAAGTAGAATTTTCTTTTAAACAAAAGAAATTGAAGGAATATGGTTTAGATGAAGAAACTGTCCAAAACATGATCAAAGGCTCTGATGTCAATGTACCTTTAGGGTTATACACATTTGGCAACAAGCAAAAATCAGTCGTAGTGGATGGCAATATTTTAAGTGTTAAAGATTTGAAAAACATGCGAATTCCTGTCACACCAAGTGCAAGCGGCGGTGCGGGAAGCGCAGGAGCTGGAGCGTCTTCTAGCGGCTCAGGAAATGCAGGAGCTCAAGGTGCTGATCAACAGGCTGGAAGTGCAAGTCAGCAGCAAGCAGCAGCTCAGCAACAAACTGGTGCAGCAAGCGGTCAATCTGTAGAGCTGCCGACGATCAAACTTTCTGAGATAGCAGATATTAAAGTCGTGAAAGATGCAGAATCAATTTCTAGAACGAACGGAAAAGACAGTATCGGTTTGCAAATTGTCAAAGGCTCTGATGCCAACACAGTGAGTGTAGCAGAAGCAGTCACAAAAGAACTTGATACATTCAAAAAAGACAATAAAGGAATCAAAGTCAGCACGACATATGATCAAGCAGAGCCGATTAAAGAATCTGTCAGCACAATGCTGAACAAGGCGATCATCGGAGCAATCTTTGCGATCATTATCATCATGTTGTTCCTTCGAGATATGAAATCAACATTAATTTCGGTCATCTCCATTCCGTTATCCCTGTTGATTGCTGTTTTATTATTAAATCAGCTAGATATCACATTAAATATCATGACACTTGGTGCCATGACAGTCGCCATTGGGCGTGTTGTCGATGACTCGATTGTTGTCATAGAAAACATCTATCGACGAATGGCGTTAAAAGATGAACCGTTAAAAGGCAAAGCACTCGTTAGAGAAGCCACAAAAGAAATGTTTATTCCGATTATGTCTTCGACGATTGTCACAATTGCGGTATTCTTGCCATTAGCTCTAGTGGGTGGAATGATTGGTGAACTATTCATCCCGTTTGCATTAACCATTGTGTTTGCTCTAATGGCTTCACTACTTGTCGCCATTACAATCGTTCCAATGATGGCTCACAGCCTATTTAAAAAGAACCTGTATGGCAAAGCGAAAAAGGTAAAAGAACACAAACCAAGCAAACTTGCTGGTGGTTATAGACGTGTACTCAATTGGACATTGAACCATAAATGGATCACGTCAGGAATTGCGATTCTGATGCTGGTCGGAAGCTTATTCCTCGCACCACTTGTCGGTGTCAGCTTCTTACCGCAGGAAGCAGAAAAAACGGCAATGGTGACATACACGCCAGAGCCTGGACAAACGAGAGAACAAGCCATTGCTGAAACGAAAAAGGCAGAAGATTACTTAATGAAACGTGATCATGTCAATACGGTTCAATATTCATTAGGCTCTTCAAATGCAATGACAGCAAGTGTTGGCGGAAATTCTAACGGTGCATTATTCTTCGTACAATACGACGAGGACACACCGAACTTTGATAAAGAAAAAGATCGTATGGTTAAAGCCCTTCAAGACAAAACGTCTAAAGGGGAATGGAAATCACAAGACTTCTCCTCTGCTGGCGCAAGCAATACAGTGACGTACTATGTGTACGGTGACAAAGCAAGTGATATTGAAGGCACAGTCAAAGATGTCGAGAACATTTTAAAAGATGAGAAGAACTTGAAAAACGTCAGCACAAGCTTATCTGAGAAGTATGACGAATATACGTTTAATGCAGATCAAGAAAAACTGGCGAAACTAGGCTTGACCGCTTCACAAATCGCACAGGCGATCGCTCCTCAAAGTAATGAAACAACGTTGACGAAAGTAACAGAGGACGGCAAAGAACTAGATGTGAAGCTTCAAACGGAAAAAGATGAATACAAGAGTAAAAAAGATCTAGAGAATAAAAAGATCACAACACCAACAGGACAACAAGTCCGAATTGGCGATGTGGTGAAAGTGAAAGATGGCACAACAGCAAACACTGTGACAAAGCGTGATGGGAAGATTTACGCTGAAGTATCTGGTGACATGACAACAGACGACGTATCAAGTGTGACACAAGATGTCCAGAAGAAAGTTGACAAGCTTGATTTAAAATCTGGCGTTACGATTGATACAGGCGGTGTAAGTGCGGATATTGAGGAATCCTTTACACAGCTAGGACTCGCAATGCTTGCAGCGATTGCGATTGTATACCTCGTTCTCGTCATTACATTTGGCGGAGGTCTTGCACCATTTGCGATTCTGTTCTCACTTCCATTTACGGTTATTGGGGCACTCGTTGGATTGTTTGTAGCGAAAGAAACCATCAGCTTAAATGCCATGATTGGATTGCTGATGCTAATCGGAATCGTTGTAACAAATGCCATTGTCTTGATTGACCGAGTGATTCATAAAGAAAAAGAAGGTCTTTCAACAAGAGAAGCCTTACTTGAAGCAGGTACAACAAGATTACGCCCAATCTTAATGACGGCACTTGCGACAATTGGTGCATTGCTGCCACTCGCATTAGGTTTTGAAGGCGGAAGTCAGATCGTATCAAAAGGACTTGGCGTCACCGTTATTGGCGGTTTAACAAGTTCTACACTTCTCACATTGGTCATCGTGCCAATCGTGTATGAAATCTTAAGCAAGTTTAGACGTAAGAAAAAGTACGCTGAAGAAGAGTAAGAGGAAGCCCCGCTAATGAGCGGGGCTTCAGCGTGTAGACAAACCCTCGCATTCTTTGTCAATCCTGCGTGCTGGTGCTCACGAATGTCAAATTCGCTCCGCGCCGGTACTCGTTCTTCCTAGAATGCAAAGGTTTTCTATCACGCTGAAAAGAAGACACAGGGCTAAAAAAGTACATTTTAGTCCTGTGTCAACAATCTGAGCCCCGCTAATAAGCGGGGCTTTTTTATGATGAAATCTGACAAACCGCTTTTCTCATCAGCTCTTCAAAGGCCTCGAAAAAGGCATCCCGATCGACGTGGTCAATGACTTGAATCAATTTTCCATCTGGATGTTCTTCGGTACGTCCTTGTCTTGGTGTTTCGGTATAAACAATTGCATTCATTTCTTTTGAACGGGTAAATGAGGTGGATGCAAGAGTGATCGTTGTCAGCACATCCCATAAGTAGTAAGTCGAGTTCGTTTCGTGATGAATGAGAGGCGGACAAAAGGCATAACATTGTCCAATAAAGTCAATCCCGATGTGAGAGCGAAGGGAAGCCCAGCGTTGACGGACATCGAGTGTGAGCGGGACTTGATTCGTGCTTTCCAGTGCGACCATTTCAATTGGAAAACGCTCTTGAAATACGGTGCTCACAGCATAAGGGTCCCAAAAAGCATTCCATTCTGCTGTTCCATCATGCTCGGGTTCTTCGACATTGCCTTTTTCAAGGAATGTGCCGCCCATCCACACCAGTTTCTCAATTTTATTTGAGATGGAAGGATCTTCTTCTAAGGCGCGTGCAAGGTCTGTGAGCGGTCCTGTAAAGAGCAGCGTAACAGGTTCTGTTGACTTTTTCACCGTTTCAATCAGGTGAAGATGTGCAGGAAGCTTAGATACTTTTGTATCAACAGCGCCTTTTTCATTTAAAATCGGCAGGGCATCTACATAAAAAGCATGCATGCGCCATTCCTTTGGAAAAGGATTCACACCTCTAGAATTGGAAGCGGCGACTTCAATCTCATATGGGCTAAAACGATCAATAATTTTCTGAGAAGCGCTCAGCGCAGGCTCTAAATAACAATCAGCAGGAATCACAGACATTCCGATCACTTTCAGGTGTTCCATTTGAAGAAGTAGAAATAAGGACACAAGATCATCAACACCGCCGTCATGGTTGAAATAGACAGGCTTTTTCATGGCATACCATCCTTTTCATCGTTTTCTTTTATCTTATCAGAATGTTGATCTGCTCAGGGAAACGTGCCATGAGATTTCAAATATTAGGGGGTTGTTCTGTTGCCATTTTCAAATCTCATAGTATAATTAAAGGTTGTTAGTGGTGAAAATAGATTGCATAATGATAATAGGATGATGATGAATGAAACGTGCTCGAATTATATACAATCCGACATCTGGACGTGAACTCTTTAAGAAGAATTTACCGCAGGTTTTGCAAAAATTTGAACAGGCTGGCTATGAAACATCTTGTCATGCGACGACATGTGCAGGAGATGCAACACAAGCAGCCGAAAAAGCCGCACAGAGAGACTTTGATTTAATTGTAGCAGCTGGTGGAGACGGCACGATTAATGAAGTCGTCAACGGATTAGCGCCGCTTGAAAAAAGACCAAAATTAGGAATCATTCCAGTTGGAACGACCAATGACTTCGCAAGAGCACTTGGCATTCCAAGAGAAGATATTTTAAAAGCGACAGATGCCATCATTGATGGTGTAGCAAAGCCGCTTGATATTGGTAAAGTGAATGGACAGTATTTCATTAATATTGCGGGAGGCGGCCGATTAACAGAGCTGACCTATGAAGTGCCTAGTAAGCTGAAAACCATGCTAGGACAACTTGCGTATTATTTGAAAGGCATGGAGATGCTTC
Source organism: Bacillus sp. 2B09 (assembly GCF_003946835.1). Classification (NCBI taxonomy): domain Bacteria; kingdom Bacillati; phylum Bacillota; class Bacilli; order Caryophanales; family Bacillaceae; genus Bacillus; species Bacillus sp. 2B09. The sequence goes on along the minus strand of NZ_RPSG01000009.1, from coordinate 22,748 downwards.
CTTCCATTCGCCCGACAGAAGTCGAAATTGAATATGACGGCAAATTGTTTCATGGAGAAATCATGCTGTTTCTTGTTTCACTAACAAACTCAGTAGGCGGCTTTGAAAAGCTGGCACCAGATTCCATTCTAGATGATGGGATGTTTGACCTGATCATTCTAAAGAAGGTCAATCTAGCAGAAGCCATTCGAGTGGTCAGCCTTGCACTCAGAGGCGAGCATATTCATGATAACAATGTCATCTACGCAAAAGCGAATCGCGTGAAGGTAGATGTAAAAGATAAAATGCAATTGAATTTAGATGGTGAATACGGCGGCATGCTGCCAGGTGAATTTGAAAATCTGTATCGCCATATTGAATTTATTGTGCCAAAAGCAACAGCTGAAAAAATAGGGTGAAGACTAAACTTGGTTCCTTATGGCGACCAAGTTTTTCTTTGCAAATGAGGTGATAAAATTGGTGAAAATGAAACCGCCTGTTGAAAAGAATGAATACTACAATGTAACCTTCGAAGATTTAACGCACGAAGGTGCAGGTGTAGCGAAAATTGAGGGTTTCCCTGTGTTTGTACCGAATGCCCTTCCTGACGAACAAGGGAAAATCAAAGTCACACGTGTCAAAAAAGGATTTGCTTTTGGACGACTCATGGAGCTGACAAAGGAAAGTCAGCACAGGCAAGATGCGCCATGTCCTATCTATAAGCAGTGCGGAGGCTGTCAAATTCAGCACATGAGCTATGAAGGTCAGCTGCTTTTTAAACAGAAACAAGTAAAGGACGTTTTAGAGCGGATCGGTAAGCTTGATATGAGCCGTGTAAAAGTTCATCCTGTACTCGGCATGGAAGACCCTTGGAATTACCGAAACAAAGCACAAGTACCAGTTGGCGAACGTGAAGGCGGACTTGTTGCAGGATTTTATCAGCAGCGTACCCATGAAATCATTGATATGGAAAAATGCTTGATCCAGCAGTCGGAAAACGACGAAGTCGTTCAAGCTGTCAAAGAAATATGCCAAGCGTTCGGTATCAAAGCGTATAACGAAGAACGTCATAAAGGCTGGCTGCGTCATGTCATGGTTCGATACGGCATGGCAACAGGTGAAATGATGGTTGTGTTTGTCACAAGAACGGCTGATTTTCCGCAAAAGCAACAGGTGATTGAGCAGATTATAGCACGCTTCCCACATGTTCGGTCAATTGTGCAAAATGTGAATTCAAAGAAGACAAATGTCATTTTCGGAGACGAAACGACCGTTTTATGGGGAGAAGAATACATTTATGACACGATTGGCGACATCAAATTTGCCATTTCAGCCCGCTCGTTTTATCAAGTGAATCCAGCTCAAACAAAGGTTCTTTATGATAAAGCCCTTGAATATGCCGAGCTGCAAGGAGAAGAAACCGTGATCGATGCGTATTGCGGAATCGGTACAATTTCCTTATTTCTCGCACAAAAAGCAGGCAGAGTATATGGGGTTGAAATTGTTCCAGAAGCAATTGAAGATGCAAAACGCAATGCTGCCTTAAACGGAATAAACAACGTCGAATTCGCAGTCGGCGAAGCAGAAACCGTCATCCCAAACTGGTACAAAGAAGGCATCATAGCAGATACGCTAGTTGTTGATCCGCCAAGAAAAGGCTGTGATGAAGCACTGCTTGATACGATTTTAAAGATGAAACCGAACCGTGTTGTGTATGTGTCCTGTAATCCTGGGACGCTTGCTCGTGATTTGCGTATTCTTGAAGATGGTGGGTATGTGACAGAGGAAGTGCAGCCTGTGGATATGTTTCCGCATACGAGTCATGTGGAGTGCGTGGCGTCTTTATATAAATAAGGGTTTAAGAGCGTACAAGTTACGATTTATAACAAAATCAAAGAAAAAACAGCAGACCGCGGGAAATGTAAGAAATTTTGACAGAAAACCTTTTTATTGATCGAAAAGAGATGATGCGCTGATCAAATAAGAATATTTCCTTGATTTGTTGGCCGAGGGGCAAGCGAAAGGAATTACGATAAATAGCCTTCGGATTTAAAAAGGTATCTTCAAATAAAACAAAGCTTACGAAATATGTTCAGTTAAAACAAAAGAAAGCTCTTCTTTATTAGAGGAGCTTTCTTTTGTTATTCATCTGTTATTTATCACTGTCCAATTCCCATATTTTTTGACCGTCCGGTAAATATACTGCTGTTGGTGGATCGTTATAAAGGGAAATTTCAGTAAAAGCATTACCTTCTTTCAGCCATTCATAAACAATACCACAATTATTGGTAGGATTAGCTAATATTTTATTCGCTTTAAATCCAGCAGCATGGTATTCCGTGTAATTTACATCGTCATCTTCTAATCCATTGTCTGTTTCATAAACAGTATCTAGTTTACCGATAATTCTAAAACCACTTTCCCATTCTAGTATCATATCACTTTTTTCAAAATCTATTAATGTTCTAATTAATGAATCGTATCCCATGTATATCCCCTTCTGATAATGATTTTTATGGTCTCGCTGGTACTATGTGAGCTCCATCTTTTCCGTAATGTATCAATCCGTTAGTAGTTTCTAGATACGTTTTGGATTTGTGATCATAGTATTTTCCTATTACTTGACCAAAATTTATTCTTTCTCTATTTTTAGTGAACATATCACCTTTTCCTGCAAATTTATCTAGTAATTCTTGTGCCTTTTTATTGTCTCCATAGAATATACTCTTGGTTTTACCATTCGCAACTTCTTGCTTATAGTTAGGTGCATCAGGAATATGTTTCTCTTGAGCGCCTGGTTTTACTTTTGCCGGGAACCCATTTACTTCACGATACGGACCTTTTGGTACGGAGTGTTTGCCGAAGGAAGGTGTTTTGACAATCTTCTTGGCTACTTTCTCTCCTTTCATGATTTTAAATACGTATTTTCCAACTTTAGCGATTTTAGCTACGGGTATCATGTACAAGCTTGATACTAGACGGTCCATGTCAGCGACTTTGTCACCTGATACAGGGTCTCTCCCTGTTATGATTCGAATTGCATCATTTATTCCTGTAAATTCAACCGCTGTATTTAAGATTTTTGGGGTTTGTTTTAAGTCGGAAATCTTTGTGATGCTCTCAATATTCACTTTGTTTTGGTCCGTTATTCGTAACCGATAGAGCATTCCATCTCGAATAACGTCAACTATTTTGGCATTTGCGAAGTCAATCTTTTCATCTGTATTATATACTTTTCCATTTACGAACACGGCGTCTTGATTAATTTTATTAGAGGGTTTCCTATTTACAACCGTATCCACATTCGATCGCTCTTTATCATTCAGCTTATTCAGCATGATCGCCATTGGATTTCCATCGGGATTGTCTATTTTTTTATTCAATTCGTTTAGGTTACTGCTGATCTTTTTGTCTTCCTTATCTTTGAGAATGGATCCTTTTTGATAGGTGGTGATCCCGATTTTCGCACCAGTGAACATTGTGCCTAGAGTATCTATGTATTCCTTCATTGTTTGTATGGAGTTCTTGGTTTCATTCAAAGCACTGGCTTGTTCCCTGTCAAAGGCATGGAGCGTACCGATGGTTTTTGAGATGTTCATCCAGGCTTTTTGGTAACTGACTTGAAAAGCAGACTCGTCCACACTTGGTAAATGAATAATATGGCTGACTTTGCCGATGGCACTGCTCACATCTGACATGATATCAGATACAGCTGTTTCGGCATTTTTTAAACCTTGATCAAGCTCATGCTCGAGAAATGATTGTGAGATAAAGCCATTTTCATTTGACTCAAATGCATGAAGTGCATTCTGTACCTTTTGGAGTACGGAGGTGTATTCTCCAATCGTGACTTGAAAGAATTGCAAGAAAGGGATATGGCACTCTGAGTAAAACGCTCGAATCGCTTCTCCAGCTTCCCCCTTTAGTTCGCCATCCAATGAAATGATTCGATTGATTTGGCTTTCAAGGGATTTGATATGTATTGATTGTTGTTTTAACTGTGTCAGTGTTTGATCAATTGCATGGTGCAAAGTTTTAACATCTAACGTTTTCATGGTATTCTCCTTTAATGCTTGGTCGCAATCAATAGAGATTTTACCATTATACGGAGAATGATTGGGGAATAAATACTTAATTTCATGAAGTTGAACCGATTTGCTTAGGTGATAAAGACTAGTTGTTCAAAAAACAAGTGGAACAGTTTGAAAAGGTGTACGTTCTCACAAGCTTGCCATGTGCTTTATTGACAGCACGTTGTATAACACGATTCCCGAAAGTTTCCTTTTTGAACAACGTTTACGCCTTCTGAAATTTTTGATATTTTATATAGTGCTGATCGTATTTTGTTAACGTTTGTTTTACGCTTCTTTTGCATTGTCGCTTATAAAAAAACATAATATTACCCAAAAGAATACTTTTAACTGCAAAATGATTTGCAATTATTGGTCATAGTTGATTATGATCAAGGCCTGTTATAATAAGGTTTTTAACACCAAGAATGAACGTTTGCGTTGGCTTCTTACTAAAGTATATAATGATATTTTATAGAAGGACATGCCCTTTAGGTGCTATGTCATGAGAGGAATTGGATGAAAGATGAGTAAAAATTTCTGGCGTGATTTACCACGGCCATTCTTTATATTAGCACCAATGGAAGAAGTGACAGATGTTGTGTTTCGTCATGTTGTGAGTGAGGCGGCGAGACCGGATGTGTTTTTTACAGAGTTTACGAACAGTGAGAGCTACTGCCACCCTGATGGCATTCAAAGTGTGAAAGGCCGTTTAACATTTACAGAGGATGAGCAGCCGATTGTTGCTCATATTTGGGGAGACAAACCTGAGAACTTTAGACAAATGAGTATTGGAATGGCGGAGTTAGGATTTCAGGGGCTTGATATTAATATGGGTTGTCCTGTCCCAAATGTCACGCAAAACGGGAAGGGTAGTGGATTGATTCTTCGCCCAGACGTTGCGGCAGAGCTGATTCAAGCGGCAAAAGCAGGGGGATTACCTGTTAGTGTGAAAACAAGACTAGGGTTTACAGAGGTCGATGAATGGCGTGGTTGGCTCAGACACATTTTGGAGCAAGACATTGTGAATTTATCGATTCACCTTCGCACAAGAAAGGAAATGAGCCAGGTGGATGCGCATTGGGAGCTCATTCCTGAGATTAAGAAATTGCGTGATGAAGTAGCACCTGATACGCTTTTGACGATCAATGGTGATATTCCTGACCGTCAAACTGGCTTAAAGCTTGCTGAACAGTATGGAGTGGACGGAGTGATGATTGGACGTGGGATTTTCCATAACCCATTTGCTTTTGAAAAAGAGCCGAAAGAGCATACGAGTGACGAACTGCTAGGTCTTTTAAGATTGCATCTTGATCTTCATGATCAATATTCTTCATTAGGTTTGCGTCCATTTAAGGCACTGCATCGTTTCTTTAAGATTTATGTAAAAGGATTCAGAGGAGCCAGCTTCCTAAGAAATCAATTAATGAACACATCATCAACAGATGAAGTGCGTGCAATGCTAGATGAATTTGAGGCGAGAAATCAGGAACAATCATAATCAACAAGAGGAGGGAGAACCCTTCTCTTTTTTTATGAATAGGACTATTAAACTAGTTTTCTCAAATGGTAAAATGAGATGGAAATAACAATTGGAGGTATTTTATTTGAAACCATTTTGGGATACAGACAGAGAAAGTGAAGAGACATTTAAGAAAATCAATGAAAAAGGCATTGCAAAAGCAGAAAAGAAACTAGGCGTCATCTTGCCTGATACATATAAGAAGCTTATCCTCGAACAAAATGGCGGTTATACCTTGCATAATGCTTTTCCAACAGACCAGCCGAATGGATGGGCAGAGGATCATGTGTCATTTGATCATTTAAGAGGAATTGCCAAAGGCGAAGGTATCATGGACAGTGATTATTTAATAGAAGAATGGGAATTGCCTGAGAGGCTTGTGCTGATTTGTGGGGATGGTCATACGTGGATCGCATTGGATTATAGAGAAACAAAGGAACATCCGCCGGTTCATTACTTTGATCTAGAATATGAAACGGATTTTAAATTAGCGGATTCGTTTGATGAATTGATTGCGGGGCATTATACCGCAGAGGATAGCGAAGAAGATGGGATGTCAGATGAAGAGTGGCAGGCTGAATATGAAAAGCAGAATCCGCCATTATCAAAAGAAGAAGTGAAAGACATATTGAAGACTCGAGACCCTGAGGCACTTCATAAAATTGTGTTTTTTCATTTAGACCAAATTGATGATATCAAGTGGTTTTTTTCAGAAGTAGAAACTTTTATGAACTCCATTCAAGACGAAAATATGTTAGTAACTGCTGGCTGGGCGCTCAGCACAATCCTTACACTGAATGATGTGGTGGTTAAGCAGAATGACGATATTTTTCAAAGGGCACGTCGTTTTGCGGAGCAATTGAATCAATCAAAAATAGAAGAAATGCATGAAATCGCTTTTAATATATCATTATGGTTGGAATTTGATTTAGAAGAGCAATAAGAATATCTATTTCATGTGAAAAATATCAGAAATAGAAATCTTTTAAATTATTAAAAAGACCCCCTCACCAAAAGGGGGTCACCAATTCCTTTACTCCGAACTCTCCTCAACATCACGGCTATCTTCTGTTTCACCAATATAAATAGGACCGTTTGCATGGTCGATTCGGATTGGCCATTCGTATGGGACTTGCAGGCGTCGTGCGATGGCTCTCCAAAATTTTGCAGAATCAAATTCTAGTTCTTGAAAGTCTTTAAGCAATTCTTTATAAGAAGATCCATCAAATTGAATGTACGAGTCTTGCAGACGCATAAAGGCGTAATGTCTCACTTCTAATGCTGCCGCAGCTTCCATTTCTTCTTCTGTTGCTTCGCCAATGATTGTTCCTGCGGGTGGAAGCATGTCGTATACGTTAAATTCCTCTTCTTCTTCGTGTGCTGCATTGTGCTGTTGATCTGACATTTTTTTCACTCCTTCTAGTCTTCATCAAGCTTTTATTCGTGCTTACTTCTATTATCGGAAGGAAATGCGAAATGTGGAATGAAAAAAGAAGCAGATCCACAATACTTGCTTTTTCTTCTTGAATCTTTTATGATCAATTACAGATATAAAAGGTCTACAATAGATAGAAAGGAATGTTTTGATGAAATATTCTAAAGCGACCAACTATGCCCTGCATACGATGGTTTTTTTAACCCTTGCACCAAAGGGGAAAGCAATAGGCGTTGAGCCTCTCGCCAAGATGCAAGATCTTTCACCTACTTATTTATCTAAAATTTTAACAAAGCTTGTGAAGGCGGGGTTGATTGAATCAACACCTGGCGCAAAAGGTGGTTACACCATTCTGAAAAAGAAGGAGGACATTTCGTTTTTAGACGTCATTCAGGCGGTAGAAGGACAAACCCATTTATTTCGTTGTTCTTTAGAACATGATTCTTTCATGCCTCACGATGGCTGTTTGATTGAACAAGTCATGCAGGATGTTGAAATGAACATGCAGGAGACGTTAAGTCAAAAACGGTTAGTTGATATTGCAAGTCAAATAGAGCAGACAGAAAAAAATCCATTTTTTAAGATGTGATTTTTTTTGAGTGAATTATAGATATTAAGAGTCTTTAAAGTCTTGGATAAAAAGGAGAGATTGACATGTTATTAGATTGTGCCATTATTGGAGGCGGGCCAGCCGGATTAAATGCAGCTCTTGTTGTGGGGCGGGGCAGAAAACAGGTCATGGTATTCGATGATGAGATGCCAAGAAATCGAGTGACTCAGGAATCACATGGATTTATTACAAACGATGGAATGACACCGTTTGAGATCAGACAAGCGGGAGAAGCGGATCTTCAAAACTACCCTGATATTCAAATCAAACGAAGCAGAATTGTGGAGATACAAAATCATGAGGACAACTTCGCGTTACTGACACAAGAAGGAGAAAGATTCGAAGCGAAAAAAATTATTTTGGCCACAGGACTTCAGGATATATTACCAAAGATCAACGGGATTCATGAAGTGTATGGAAAGACGTTGTTTAGCTGTCCTTTCTGCGATGGCTGGGAGCTGAAGGATAAGCCACTTGCCCTGATTGCAGAGAACCAGCGCGCTTCGCATATGGCGAAACTTCTTTCGAATTGGACAAAGGATTTGATTGTGTTTACAAATGGACAGCAAGTGTTAGTTGAAGAGGAGAAAGCACTGTTATCAGCACATTCTATTCAAGTTATTGATGTGCCAATTGTAGCGATCCATCATGACAATGGTCAGCTGCACTCAATTCACCTTGCGAATGGGGAAACAGTGAAACGAGAAGGCGGATTTGTCGCAAGTGATTTTAAGCAGTCAACCCCTTTTGCTGAAAAACTAGGCTGTCAAATGACGAAAAATGGGGGCATTGAAACAGATATTCTTGGGCGTACAACCGTCAGCGGTATTTTTGCATGTGGTGATAATTTAGGCGGGCCTGCTCAGCTTGTTCTTGCAGCAGCAGCCGGAAGTCAGGCAGGAATGGGTGTGATTCATGAACTTGTGCAGGAAGAGTTTCAACAAAAAACATCTCTGTAAAAAGAGATGTTCAGCGATGAGCGATTTTCCGTTTTGCTAAGACGTGAGCAGCCCATTCAAAAAGTGCGTAGATGACAAAGAAGATTAGGATCCAGCTGCTGACATCGACCCATACATTGGTGATATGAATGATGTTCGCCTGATCAAGTCCAGTCTGTATCCACATCGTGATCAATGCGGTGAGGAACACCTGTAAAAACCATTTTTTCAATTGGTCACACCTCCATCTCTTTCTATTATATAAGAAATGACAGTTTATTTCCAATTGAATTTCCATCAGTTTCAACGGTAAAATAAGAAATAAAACCAATGGAAGGACATGAGATGAGCGATCAAACCAATCGTTTTTTAAAAAGTCATTTTCCTGATCTTGTCCTCACGCCGTCTCTTTTTTATGGGTGGCCTTTTGGTCTTCGCTTTGAAGTGGCAGATTGGTCATTAGGAGAAGAATCGGTTGTATTAGAAAAAGCAGGCGATCGGGCTTTGAAAATCGTCAGATATGCTTTTGATTCAGAAGACGATATTCTATTTGTCACAGATGTCTATACGCAGCATGAACATGAATTAATGAAGCAAAAGCTCCTTGTTTATCAAAAATATGCCGACCGACAAGTGCGTCACCGATTGCGTCACGAGCGTTTGACCTATGTACAACCAAAACAAGAAGAAACAATGAAAATAGAGAGATTTACACTCAAGTGTCAGTTGCAAGATATTCGATTGCGCCCGCTAGTACAAGCCATATGCCAAGAGGATTTCTGCAAACCGAATCAAATCTTGAAAGGAAAGCTAGGTTATGACATTTATCTCATCAATCTTTCAAAACAGATGATTTTCCACTTATATGATGATCGAGGCTGTGATCTTATTGCGGCAGATCCAGAACATCTGCATCCAGTTTATGAAGGTTTACAGCACTGGCTCTTAGACTATGACCGTGCTCAGATGGATCAGTTGTTTGCCGGGAAATAAGAAAACCGCACTTTGACAAGTGCGGCTTCTTTTTATGCTTCGACTTTATTAAAAAATTGTGGTAGATATTCTTTATGTGCTTCTAGCATTTCATCTAGGATGCTTTTTGCAATGGCATCTGATGGGACGAGCGGATTGATGGTCATGGCGACAAGTGCTGTGTTGTAGTCGCCTGTCACGGCTGCTTCAGCGGCTACACGTTCAAAGGATTTAATTTGAGAAATAAGTCCTTTGACAGCGACCGGCATTTCACCAACAGCGATTGGTTTTGGGCCGTCTTTTGTGATGACACAGTTCAGTTCAACGGCAGAATCATTTGGAATGTCACTGATGGCGCCATTGTTGATTGTGTTTACAGGCTGAATGTCATGCTTGTCGTTATAAATGGATGCGATCAAGTTACATGCTGCATCACTGTAATAAGCACCGCCTCGTTTTTCAAGCTGTGGCGGCTTAATATCAAGATCAGGATCTTTGTAAAGCTCGAACAGGTCATTTTCTAGTGCACGGACGACTTCTGCACGAGTTCCCTCATTCGCTGCTGCTTTTTTCTCTTCAGCCAGCATATCACTTGTTTTGTAATAGTAGCGGTGGTACGGACAAGGAATCACACCAAGCCCTTTTAAGAAATCTGCATCCCACGGAATCGCTTGAATGTTGTTCATGGACATGGTGGAGTTTGGATCTGCCATGTCTTCGATCACTTGATCCATGATGCTTTTGCCATCTAAGAACACGTTCAGTCCAAAGACCATATGGTTTAATCCAGCAAAGCTGACTTCGACTCTGCTTGCGTCGACATCAAGTCCTTTGGCGATGCCCATGCGAATGCCGATTGGTACGTTACATAAGCCAACGACTTTGCGGTGGTTTGAATAGCGAAGTACGGCTTCTGTGACCATACCAGCTGGATTTGTGAAATTCACAAGCCAAGCATCCGGGCATAATTCTTCAATGTCTTTCACAATCTCAAGAATGACAGGGATGGTGCGCAGACCCTTGAATAGACCGCCTGGACCGTTTGTTTCTTGACCAATGACATCATATTTTAAAGGAATGCGTTCATCCTTCATACGTGCTTCCAGTAATCCGACGCGGAATTGTGTTGTGACGAAATCAGCGTCTACCAGTGCTTTCCGGCGATCTAAAGTTAAATGAACCTCGATTGGAAGTCCCGCTTTTTTTACCATGCGTTTTGCAAGATTTCCGACGATCTCAAGCTTTTCTTTACCTGCTTCGATATCGACGAGCCAAAGTTCGCTAATTGGAAATTCATCGTACCGTTTAATGAATCCTTCGACAAGTTCTGGTGTATAGCTTGATCCTCCGCCGATTGTGACAACCTTTAATCCTTTTGTCATGTTCTGCACCTCCGAATAATGTAACGCACAATGTTATAATAGAGTGAATCAATCTTTTATCATTTGTTTGTACATTTATAGCTTATCGTGAGAGTACCTTGTGCGTAAACGGTTTAAGCGTCTTTAGGCAAGGGTGCCCTATTTAGAGATTTGTTACATAAAAGAAACGTCTTGTGTCATGTTGTTGGAGAAAGGGGAAGTCAGATGTTTTCAAGTGAGGTCATTTCCAGCTTTAATGAACTAGAAAGCGCTTTATACCGATACATTATGGAAAACAGTGAAAAAGTCGTCTATATGAGAATTCGTGATTTGGCAGATGCCGCACATATATCGACCTCATCTGTCCTTCGCTTTTGTCGAAAAGTGAATTGTGAAGGCTTTTCAGAATTTAAGGTGAAGCTCAAAATGTATTTAGAAGCAGAACAAACACCTTCTTTGAAAAGCACGCAGCATTTCCTGTATGAATTTATCGAACGGACACTTAAAGGAGATTTTGAAGAGAAGATTAAAGAGGCAGCGAAGCTCATTGCGGATGCAAAGAATGTGCTATTTATCGGGACAGGCAGTTCTGGTATTTTGGCGCAGTATGGGGCAAGGTACTTTTCAAGTCTTGAGAAATTTTCATTTTACATCAACGATCCGTTTTTCCCGATGAATATGCAGTATTTAGACAATAGTGTCACCATTGTGCTGTCGGTATCAGGAGAGAACAGTATTACGATTGATCATATTTCGAAACTAAAAAGAGAAGGCAGCACGATCATTAGTATTACAAACAATCAGCACTGTACAATTTCTCGTATTTCCGACTTGAATATTGCTTATTACGTCACAGACGAACGAGTCCATAGAGCCAACATCACCACACAGACACCCGTTGTGTATATCCTAGAAGCAATGGCGCGTGACATGTTTGCGATGTTAAAAGAAAAGTAAAAGAGCCGCTGCCTTAAACAGTGGCTCTTTTTTTCTGCATCATGAAAGCGGTGATGGCAATCCCGGAACAGATGAGTACAAACAGTCCGCCTAACAAATACACAAATCTCGCTCCGAATGTATCCGCAATTAATCCAACAAAGAAAATAGATAAACTGACAGACATAGAAGAGAGCACGTATTGAGCCGAATACACCTTTGATAACTCATGGACTGGCGTTTCCGTTTGGAGAATGGTTTGCTGCGAAACATCCCGAATTTGATAGGCAGGCCCCATTAAAATACAAAGCAGCAATGCAAGCCATGGCAGGCTGTTTAGTGAAAATAGGATCGTCAGCACTGCATAAATAAAAGAGCCCGCTGCCATAAAGAGGAGAAGTTGTTTTTGAATAAACTGACTTAGCCATGCAGCCATGAGTCCGCCTATAATGGCACCTATATAATATGCGGCATTGATATATCCCCACCATTCCGCACCTTCCTTTAAAACAAGTGTGACAAAGGCAAGCGTAACCGGTCCGACCCACAAAGCACCTGCAATATTTTCACTAACATCCATGAAAGTCAGGATGCGAACCGTTTTGTTTGTCCAAATGATCTTCCAGCCATCTTTGAACCCGTTCATCTTATTTTCTTTTTGAACCGTGTCTTCTTGCTTGAGTAGAGAAAAAACAGGGATGATCAATAGATAGGACAACACAATCATGAAACAAGAGGCCCACATTAAATAAGATGGACCAATCAACAGGACGAGCATTCCAGTAAACGAATAGCCGGCGATTTGAACAGATTGATAAAAAACGGAGGCTGTACTGTTCGCTTTCACAAGCTGATTTTCTGGCACAATCATCGGCATGATGGCCTGTAATAAAGGACTAATGAACCCGCCTGTGATGGAAATTAAAATGAACGCACTAAACAGCCAGATCAGGTGCTGCTGAAAGAAATCAAATTGGGTCGTGAATACGACGAGCATTCCAATACGTAAAAGAGGGATCCATTTCAATAGACGCTTGGTTTGAAAGAGTTCTGTCAAAACAGGAGAGAGGAGCCCAGCCAATAGCTGACATAGTGTTCTTATGAGCGGAAATACAGCCGCATAGGCGACAGATTGTGTATCTTGATAAATAACCAATGTGACTGTCATCAAAAATAGAATATCACTCAGCATCAGCAGGCTTTTACTGCCTGTATAAAACCAAAACTTATTTCCCATATCCAACCGACTCCTTTTCAAAAACAAGTTCAGTATAGCATGTTGGCGAAGTGTTCAGAGGTTTTCCATTGAAAAATACATCTTAAGGATGAGAGGATTGTGATAAGCTAAATGAAAGAACATCGTAAGGAAAGGGGTTCAATCCATTGAAAAAATTACCAGCGCATGACTTTTTGGACAAGCATGGCATCCCGTATGACATCAAAACATTTTCTGCCGACACAGAGAAGGGCGCAGCGAATGTAGCGGCTGCTCTTGGTTTTAGAGAAAGACAAATGATCAAAACATTGATCTTTGAAACAGGGGAAGGCGAGCAGCTGCTTGTAATGGTGGGTGCTGACCAGCACATCAAATCAGGGAAACTAAAGAAAGCCGCTGGCTCTCGTAATATCAAAATGGCTTCACCAGACACAGTGCTTGAAGTGACGGGCTATCGGATTGGCTCGATTCCGCCATTTTGCTGGCAGCCGGAAGGGTTCCGCACGATTATCGAAACATCGCTATTAAAAGAAGAGATATTAGGCGTTGGAGCGGGAGAATGGGGAAATGAAATACTCATCACACCAGAACAATTAGTGATAGCCTCAAAAGCGGTCCCATTTGATCTTGTTCAGCCATCCGAATAGAAAAAGTGCCTGTTGCTGAAGCAGGCACTTTTTTAATTGGAGTCAGGTGCTATAAAGGGTCCGATGTCTTTCATTTGCAGAAAAGCATTCACCGTCCTATTTTCCTCAAGGTCATTCGCCCGTTTGCAGACCACAACAGGTCTGATAATGTCTATTCCTTCGATATACACGCGCCCAATCTCTCCGCGTTCTAAGCTTCGTTGAACAGCGTCACGAGGAACAAGGGTGATGCCATAGCCAGCTTTGATCATTTGAATGGCTTCGTGGACACCACTGAATTGTAAATCAACGGTCGGTTTTTTAATTCCTTTAGCGGTAAAAAGGGAAGAAAGCTTGTCTCTCGTTGAACTGCCTTCTTCTCGCATTAAAAAAGGTTCATGGCTCAGTCGTTCTAGGGGGACGGTTTGTCCATTTAACGGATGATCCACAGGCACGATAAAGTCATAACTTAAATCAGTTAAGTGAGAGGTGTGAAGATCTTCGTGGTGCAGATCCTCTATTACGGCGATCGCCACATCTGATTGATATTGAAGCAGGCTTTCGATCACTTGAGCGGAGTTTCCGCTTTTTAATTCAATATCTGTCTGTGGCGATGCTGTTTTAAAAGAGGCAAGCCAATCAGGCAGTAAAAAGTTAAGTGGTACGTAGGTAGAAGCAATTCTGAGTCTTCCTTTTTTTCCGTTTTGCAGAAGAGTAATCTGATATTCTACTTCTTTTTCCGCCTCGAATACTTGCCGGGCATATGGATACAGGATCTTCCCCATCTCCGTCAGGGTAATCCCCCGGCCGTTTCGTTTGAAAAGACGAAAGCCGATCTCTCGTTCAATGCTTCGTAATTGTGCTGTCACAGCCGGCTGCGTCAAAGACAGCACGTCTGCCGTTTGTGTGACACTTTTTGTTTCGGCTACCTTTGCAAAAATACGGAGGGCATGTAAATTCATCTTTGCACCGCCTATCAATTATTTTGATGATTCAATCAAAAACATTCATTAGATTTATTATAAGGTATCCCTTATCGTAAAGGTAGCGAAGGGGGAAGAAAAAATGGATCGTCGTCAAAAGCAAGTGGTGTCAATTGCACTCATCACAGCATTTGCCCTTATTGGGGATTCAATGCTCTATATTGTTCTCCCGGTCTATTGGAAAGAGATTGGTTTATCATCCATTTGGGAGGTGGGGTTACTGCTGTCTATCAACCGATTCATTCGTATCCCGCTAGCACCTGTCGTATGGTGGCTTTATCGATATATTCCAATGAAGACCGGTGTACTGATCGCAATATTGATCGCGTCAGTGACCACGATATTATATGGTATGAGTGGATTTTGGCTGCTATTGATTTGCCGCTGTGCATGGGGTCTCGCTTGGACGTTACTCCGTATGAGTGGGATGAGGGTCCTAGCTGAAATGGACGAAGGCTCACAAGGACATTTGACGGGTCTTTATAATGGGCTTTACCGGCTTGGCAGTTTATTTGGCATGTTATTTGGGGGAATCCTTGCCAGCTTGATCGGTTTTCAGTCCATGACGCTTGTCTTTGGCTTACTCACATTAATGGGCTGCATTTTTTATGTATCGTTGGATGAAATTGAAAAGAGAGAAGGCACGCAGGTGTATCATGGCATCAAACAGAAGTGGTTTACACGAGATGTGGTAAAAGTACTGATAACAGGCATGCTGATCGCACTGATCATCCAAGGTTTATTCGCATCCACCCTGAGTCATGTCATTGAAGCAAAGATTGCCCAAGATGAATTGACTCTGTTTGGCTTTGTCATCGGAGCTTCGGCTTTAAGCGGTGTTATTCAAGCACTCAGGTGGGGATGGGAACCATTTCTCGCACCGAGAACGGGCAAATGGTTTGATCGTCTTGTGATGAAGGAACGAATGTTATGCTGGATGTTTCTTTCATTTGGAGGGCTCAGTTTTCTTGTGATCATGTTGAAGGTAAGCGGCTGGTTCCTATTGATGCTGCTTTTGATTCAACTAATGGCAACAATTGTCACAACGTTCACCGATACACTTGCCTTTCAAAAAGCTTCTGCTCAAACAGATAAGAACCGCTTTCTCGCCAGCTATTCTTTTGTTCAAGATATGGGGGCTGCTTTAGGACCTTTGTGTGGGTATACGTTGATCCAGTTTTTCGGAACAAACAGCGTCTTTTGGCTGATGCTTATCATAAGCTTAATGCTCGTCAGCATGTGGATAAGAAGCGGGCAGCATGTTTCTTCTAGTGCAGTGTAAAAAATAAAGCTTTATATAAAAAACTGCCTCATGCAGCTGATCGCAGGAGGCAGTCATATTCTCTTATTCTAAGTCTGAATCATAGGCTTTTTGCGTGAGTTGGCTGACGACCTCTTTCAATCCATTGGGTTTATGGAATTCAACAGGTGTGCTTCCTTTTTCAAATACAATTTGATCTGCTTCAACGAGCACGACATATCGATTGTTGACCTTTGCGATATGAATCGAGTGGCCGAAGTCGGCTAAAAGTCCTTTAATTTCTGTTTCGCCTAGACGCATCTTCATTGTGATATCAGGGGTTTGTTCAACAATATGCGAAGCCGCTAGTGTGACCTGTTCTGTATCGAGTGTTTCCCGAATCTCCCGTTTTTCACTTGCTTCCCATATTTCAAGGTCCTCTTCAAATTGTTTTAATTCTTCACTTTCATCCTGAAATGTTTCAAATACATGTTCCTGCACCATATTCATGACCTGTGATTTCATGATTTCAGGCATCGATTCTCCGTATTCGACGAATTTCAGAAAGTCTTCAAAATAACGAGCGTGTGAGGATTGGTGAATTTTCACTTCGGCTTCCTCTGTCATGCCCTCTTCTGGCATAAACGGGTATTGAATCGATTTCATGTTTTTTGTTGTAATCGCCATTTCTACTTTTTTGATCAAGGTAGATGTATCAGCAATAGAAGCGACTTTCTGTTCAAAATCGCATTTCATGATAAAGACAAAAGAGTCATCGAAATATTTTTTAGGAACCGCAGATGCAACCAAAAACACGCCGCCTCTGACAGCACTTGTATCTAAATAGGTGCGAACAAATTGTTCACTGCATTCGTTAAATACTTCTTTTGTATCTGCAAATCTCGTCTGATGAAATAAATTGTAGTTTGGATTTGAATCGAGTTCATGCCCGGGTTCGACAATAAATCGGCCAATTTTAGTCGGTACTTGCTCAGACTTAGGGTGTCTGTCCACTTTTCGTTTGACGATTTTTTTAAGCTCACCGTCTAGAAAGTCTTTCAGCTCACTTTGTTCAAATTCCTCTTGGTCTAATGTTTGGTAATGTTTAAACCGTTTATTTGCTTGTTCCTCTTTGCCTTCTATTTCAACCACATAGAATGATAGAAAACGTATCGTAAAATCCACTGATTGGTCACCACTTTTTCTTCTTTGGATATGTTGAGTATAGAAAAAGGAGTGAAAATCGTCAACGAATGGAGAAATATCGTGTCATTATTTCCCGAGAAATGTTTCGTGAAAAACGCTTGATAATAATTATCATTCTTGATAGAATGATAAAAGAAAAGAAGGAACCTGCCAGTTCCTTCATCTCAGAAAATCATGTATTATTTTGTTTCAAATGTTTCGCAATCCGTTTCAGCATTGCGAGTCACGTCAGTCATTGTGCTTTTACCAATTTTAATGGTAGAAGCTGTACAGCTGTTGTCAGCCCAAAAACGGCAAGAGTTCACTTCACAAAGTACATTTTGTGCCATGGGAATTCACCTCCGTGATTCATATTAAGAATGAAGCAAGCTGCCACTTGAGTTCATTCAATCTAGTAGTCTCTTTATCGAAAGAGGCTGTTTGTGCTGTATATGCACATGTTTATCATACCATCTACCCTGAAAATATACAATTTAAACTTTGAAAGAGCGAGAATGCAAATCTCGCTCTTTTTTGTTTGTAAAAATAGTTAAATGCTAGGTGGCATCCTCTCTTATTCCGACATATGAATAGAGTAGATTCAAAACCTGATGTCGGACAAAGTATAAGGGTACATGTACTGATTTTCCGCATGAAGATAGGGTTTTCAATCAAAAATTTTCATAGAGAGATGAGGGGAGAAGATGAAAGCAGTCATTCTCTGCGGAGGAAAGGGAACGAGAATGAGTGAGGTCACACAAGCGCTTCCTAAACCACTTGCTATGATCGGAGATCGGCCTATTCTATGGCATATTATGAAAATCTATCAGTATTACGGTGTAGACGAGTTTATCTTATTGCTTGGATATAAAGGAGAGAAAATCAAAGAGTATTTTCTCAACTACGACTGGCGGCATCACAGCATGCAGCTGGATATGTCGACAGGGGAAATGAAGCTTTTAGGGAAGTCGGAGAATTGGAAAATCACCTTTTTAGATACGGGTGAGGATACAATGACAGGCGGGCGGTTAAAGCAGGTACAGGATTATATTGGTGATGAGACATTTATGATGACGTACGGGGACGGACTTGCCAATATCAATATGTTTCATTTGCTCAAGCGCCATCAAGAGCTTGGAGCAGCTGCCACTGTCACAGGAATTGAAAAGAAATCACAGTACGGCACGCTGAAGGTGTATAACGGGATGGCACAATCCTTCTCTGAGAAGACAGACAGTATCGGGATGATCAATGGAGGATTTTTTGTGTTGTCTCCAAAGGTTTTTGATTATTTAACAGATGATGATCAATGTGTGTTCGAAGCAGAGCCTCTTCAGAACTTGGCGAATGATGGAGAGCTAGCAGTCTATGAGCACCACGGATTTTGGACAGCAATTGATACGTATAAAAACTTGAAAGAAATCAACGGCATGTGGGCAGATGGAAAACAACCATGGAAGGTTTGGTGACAGCATGAGCGGATTTTGGAATGGGAAAAACGTATTTGTGACTGGGTGTACGGGATTGTTAGGGAGTTACCTCGTCAAGGAATTGATAGATCAAGGAGCAAACGTAACAGGGCTTGTACGTGATCAGGTGCCAAGATCGAACTTATATCAAGGCAGTCAATTTGAAAAGATGAATGTCGTCCAAGGCGCACTTGAGGACATGCAAACGATAGAACGTGCGTTAGGAGAATATGAGATTGATACAGTCTTTCATTTGGCCGCCCAAGCGATTGTTGGAGTCGCAAATCGTCACCCGGTCTCTACATTTGAAGCCAATATTTTAGGAACATGGAATGTGCTGGAGGCATGCAGAAGACAGCCGCTTATCAAACGAGTGATTGTGGCATCGAGTGATAAAGCATACGGGGATCAAGAGCAGCTTCCTTATGATGAAGACATGCCGCTTAACGGCAAGCACCCATATGATGTGTCAAAAAGCTGTGCAGATTTAATTTCTCACACGTACTACAACACATATGGTCTTCCGGTTTGTATTACGCGCTGCGGTAATTTATATGGAGGCGGGGATTTGAATTTTAACCGAATCATTCCGCAAACCATCCAGCTGGTATTAGAGGGAAAGGCGCCAGAAATTAGAAGTGACGGTACCTTTATCCGTGATTATTTCTATATTGAAGATGCGGTCAAGGCTTATTTACTGCTAGCTGAAAAAATGGAGGAAAAAGGGCTTGCAGGAGAAGCATTTAACTTTAGTAATGAAATTCAGCTGACCGTGCTTGAGCTCGTTGATAAAATCTTAAAGGCGATGGGCAGTGAACTAAAACCTCGTATTTTGAATCAAGGAACGCATGAGATTAAGCATCAATATTTATCAGCAGAAAAGGCGAGAAAGCTGCTTGATTGGAAGCCTGATTACTCCATTGATGAAGGGTTAGAAAAGACAATTGAATGGTATCGTGAATTCTTTCAAAAATAGAGGTGTATACAGATGAACAGCATATATTGTACGGTTCTATCAAGTGGAAGACTTTATCAAGCTATTGCGTTTTTCTTATCGTTGAAGCAAGTAGAAGATGATGCTGTCATCAAGACGTTATGTATGGATGATGCTGCATTTGATTTGCTTCATCAAATGAATTTCCCGCATGTCGATCTTGTTCATGTGCGTGAGCTTGAAACGCCGGAACTTCTAGAGATCAAAAAGGAACGAAATGATTCGGAATATTGCTGGACATTAAAACCGATTTGGATTGAGTGGCTATTTAAGCAGGGCCAGGCGGAGGAAGTGACGTATCTTGATGCGGATTTGTTCTTTTATGAGCGTCCACAAGTGATTTTTCAAAATCAGCCTGATGCCTCTGTGCTTCTATCAAGAGGGGATATTGTCATTCCAAGCTTTGATCGAGAGGAAGTGAAAATGCTTCAGAAACTTTTAGGGCGCTATAATTCAGGATTCCTGCATTTTAAAGGAGATGAAGCCGGCCGGAAGTGCCTGAGCTGGTGGAAAGAAGAATGTCTAAAGGAATGCAAAAATGCGCCTGGAGAGGGGAAATTTGGCGATCAAGGGTATTTGGATCATATGCCGATGCTGTTTGAAAAAGTAGAAGATATTCAAACAAAGGGTGTGAATATTGGTCACTGGAATTATGGCCAGCATTCTTATCAGGAAGAGAATGGACGTATTTTGCTTGAGGATGGAAGCCCACTCATTTGCTATCATTTCAGTGGTTTTCGGATCTTAAGCAAAGATGATATGCAGCAAATCCATGAAAAAGGAAGAGATGATTTGCCATTTTTCCAAGAGGCCTATCGGGAAGTGCTGCGTCATGTGATTGAATCGGTAGAACAAGTCAATCCGATGTTTAACGGCTATGCCAAACTGGAGGAGGATGGCGCATGAATGAAAAGCCGAAGGTCAGCGTCATTATTCCGAGTTATAATGCGAAAGAGCGTTTAGAAGGGAGCCTCTTTTCCTTAACGCTTCAGGAAACCGATATTCCATTTGAGGTCATTGTTGCTGATAATGGGTCAACGGACGGCACGATGGAAATGCTCGAAAACATTGAGGTGAACTTTCCATTCAAAAAGGTGCGTATTCCTGTCAATCAAGGAATTGCCAAGGGGCGCAATCATGCCATTCGTGAGGCAGAGGGAGACCTCTTAATATTCCATGACAGCGATATGTTGGCAGAGCCCCAATTTATTCAAAAGCACGCAGAGGCACATGCTGATCATGAGGACCGTGTCATTTGCGGTGTATGCTGGAAGCGAATCTACCGTTATTTTTACACCGGTTTTGATAAAGATCATGTGAAACGATTAAAAAAACAAGGGCTGTATCAGCGGAAAATGAAAGACAAAACGTCTCTTGTGTCGATGGAGGAAGTGAAAAGCGGCGCATTTCTAGAGAGAAGCTTCGACTTGCAGTCCGAATTTATTGATATCCTGAAAGACATTTTAAACACGTACGACTATGATTTAAGTTCTTATCAATTGCCGTGGCGATTTTTTATCACAAATAACTCTTCCGTCAAGCGAAAGCATGTCATGGAACTAGGGATGTTTGATGAAAAAATCGTTCGATACGGGTTTGAGGATTATGATTTAGGCATTCGTCTGCATCAGCTTGGCCTCTCATTTGAGCTGCGTGAGGATATTTTAAGTGTGCATCAGGAACATCCAAGTAATTTAACGTCATTCGATGACATCAAATATAACATTTTGTATATGTGCGAGAAGTACAACAATATTGATTCGATTGATGTTCATTTGGCTTTCTCTGGTCCGTTTTCTCATACCGTGACAAATGATATCGTGAAAGACATTCGCCAGCTGCGTAAGAATGCAGCATATGATGATATGCTTGCTTATTTTTTGGAGCTGCTTCATATGATCACAGAGCGGAATGTGGGCATTAAACGTGATCAAAAGGACGTGCTGACGGCAAAGCATTTCCCTTTGAAAAAGCTGTCAGAGGCGGCCCAGCTTGCCAAGCAGGAACATGGATGCAAGGTGCTGGTAGAAGCCATTCAAGGGCTCACAAAAGAGCTGCTGCATGTTGACTTGTTCCAAGTGGATGTGTTGTAGATGGCATCCTATCATTTCACAACCATTGTGTCGAATACCCATGTATTTAAACTGCTGGCGCTGATTCATTCACTTGAGCAGACGGCTCAATCATACAAACTTTCTGTCTTATGTGCTGATCCTTTGGCTTACAAGGTGTTAAGTCAGTTTCCTCATCCACATGTCCAATATGAAAAGCTTGAAGATGTGGAAGATGATTCGCTGCGAAAAGCAAAGGCGGATCGTACGTTCCACGAGTATTGCTGGACGCTTAAGCCTGCGTTTCTACTCAGAATTCTTGAGTCCTCTGATGCAGATTATCTCGCTCATTTGGATACGGATTTGTATTTTTATCATGATCCAGAGGCGATATTTGCAGAAAATCCACTCGCTCATGTATTTTTGACAGATCATATGAATTCCAAGCGATTCTATCACTTTTATGAATTATCCGGCCGTTTTAATACTGGGTTTGTAGGCTGTCGAAACACAGATGTGGCCAAACGGGCTGTGACGCAGTGGAAAGAGAACTGCATTGCGCACTGTACAGTAGAAATGGATACGGAAAAAAAGACATATGGTGATCAGCGGTATGTTGAAAGATGGGTCGATGATTTTGAGGGTGTCCATGTGGTGGCATCTAAAGGTGCCAATGCAGCGATTTGGAATATTGAAAACTATAAGCTCTCCGTTGTGAAAGGAGATATGTATCTCGACGAATGTCCACTGCTGTTCTATCATTTTTCTGCCTTTACGATCATTGATGAAAATACCTTTAATCTGAACTGGTATTACTATATGACAGAACACACTCTTGTGGATCATTTGTATATTCCGTATGCGGATTTGATTCATCTGAAAATTAAACAGGTGCAAAAGGTCTTTCCAGACTTTCAGCAGGGGTTTATTGCAAAGAAGCATGTTCCGGACACGCATTTTTATGAGATATGAAAAAACCGCTCATTTATTGAGCGGTCAGGCTGTCGAGAAAATCTCGACAGCTTTATTTTTTTCCTTAAATTTTCCACTATCCCATTTTATAATAGAGAAAAGCATACTAAAGGAAGGTGTTTTTCTCATGTTCCACACTAGAAATTCTTCTCAGCACGAAGCCGAATTTGTTTTGCTAGATCAATTGGT
>NZ_RPSG01000008.1:0-143156 GCF_003946835.1 Bacillus sp. 2B09 | reverse complement strand
ACCAATTGATCTAGCAAAACAAATTCGGCTTCGTGCTGAGAAGAATTTCTAGTGTGGAACATGAGAAAAACACCTTCCTTTAGTATGCTTTTCTCTATTATAAAATGGGATAGTGGAAAATTTAAGGAAAAAAATAAAGCTGTCGAGATTTTCTCGACAGCCTGACTGTAGAGACATTCTACAGTTTTTTTTGATAAGAACATTTGGCATAAGCATTGTGCTGATGAATGGATTCTTCATTTCGGCACTCAATTTGAAACCCTTTGATCCAGTTTTGTTCATATAGCTCTGCTGCAATTAATCTCGCAACATCCTCTACAAAACGTGGATTTTCATAGGCCTCTTCTGTCACTTGTTTTTCATCTGGTCTTTTGAGTACAGGGTAAAGAGGCGCACTCGCATTAGACTCGATGATCTGCAGTAGATCTGCTTTCATGTCATCAGGGAGTTGACCTTGTTCAAACAGCTCTACCTGAATCGATACAGTGCCGCGCTGATTATGTGCGCCGTATTCACTGATTTCTTTTGAACAAGGACATAACGTTGTCACCTGAGCAGTGCAGCCAATATGACAAATCCATCCGTTTTCTTCATGAAAGTGGATGTCATATTGCACGTCTGCATGCATCAAACCGGACTTTCCGCTGATGGGACTCTTTTTTTCCATGTACCACGGAAAGGAAACTTGAATCGAGGCAGATGGCTGATTCATATGCTTGGCAAGCTGTGCTGTCAATTCTTTTAAGGAATCCACATCAACCGGCTTTCCGCTCTCATAAAATGAGTGAAGCTGCTCGGTGAGACGGCTCATATGAATGCCTTTTTGATGAGCTGGCAAATATGTACTCAGCGTAAAATCAGCGGAAGCGGTTTGGTGCTGTGGAGCCGTTTTAGACAAAATATGTACAGGGTACGACACACGGCAAATTCCGACCTGTTCCAGATTAAAATAAAAGTCCTGTTCGGTTTGTTGGATGTCTATCATGTCCTCTTTTTGACAAGGTTTTGTTCTAGCGCTTGGCGGGACAGAACCGAATTGTGCGTGTCGTTCTTTTTTGGATGGAAATGAACGCATAGGGTACCTCCTTTAAAACGTAATTATTCCTATTTATTCTGCATCAAACCACAATAGAAATCAAGTGATCAAACATTAACGTTTACGTTAAGGTCATAAAGGTGTATAATAAAACATGAATTGATGAGCAGGAGGCACTGGTGATGGAATGGATGAAAATTGATCAAGTGGCGAAAAGAAGCGGTTTGACGAAACGGACCATTCGTTTCTATGAAGAGATTGGTTTATTATCAGCACCAAAGCGGACAGAGGGCGGTGTCAGACTTTACTCAGAGGACGACATGGAAGAACTGGAGAAAGTGATGCAGGCCAAAGAAGTACTTGGCTTTTCTTTACAAGAGCTTCAGTCGTTTATGGAAATAGGAAAACAGCTTGAGCTGAATAAAGAAGGCTACCTGTTATCTCTTGACCCGAAGGAACGATTAGAGAAGCTGTTAGATATTGATGCGCAGCTGACTGTGCAGCATCAATTGATTACAAAAAAGCTAGAAACGATTCAATCCTTTAAAAAGGATCTTGAAATGATGAAAGAAAGAGCGGCTCATGCCATTGAGCAATTACAAAAATAAACACCTCAGCGTGTTTATTTCAGCGTGTAGACAAACCCTCGCATTCTTTGTCAGTCCTGCGCTCTGGTGCTCACGAATGCCAAATTCGCTCCGCTCCAGTGCTCGTCCTTCCTAGACTGCAAAGGTTTTCTATCACGCTGAAAAAGAAGACAAAGAGCTAAAATAAAGTTCATTTTAGCCCTTTGTCAACAAAATAAAATAAACACCTCAGCGTGTTTATTTTATTTTGTTAAACAACTGTAGGAAAGGTTCTGATGGAATGAAGGAAGAAGAAGTATTGAAACAGCGTACGAGTTTGCTTAGACAGCCAAAAGCCGTCTGGGCGGTGGCCTTTGCTTGTGTGATTTCATTTATGGGAATAGGGCTTGTAGACCCGATTTTGCCAGCCATTGCATCACAATTACATGCATCTCCAAGTCAGGTGTCTCTTTTATTTACGAGCTATTTGCTTGTCACCGGCTTTGTGATGTTTTTTACCGGTTTTATTTCTAGTCGTATTGGTGCCAAATGGACGTTATTATTAGGACTCATCTTTATTATTGTCTTTTCTGCTTTAGGCGGTACTTCTTCAACCATTAATGAATTAATTGGTTTTAGAGGCGGATGGGGCATTGGGAATGCCTTATTTATTTCAACGGCATTATCAGTCATTGTCGGTGTGTCTGTTGGAGGAAGTGCGAAAGCCATCATTTTATATGAGGCGGCACTAGGTCTTGGGATTTCTGTCGGGCCGCTCCTTGGTGGTGAGCTTGGAACGATCTCTTGGCGCGGGCCATTCTTTGGTGTGGCAGTGTTGATGCTTGCTGCTCTTTTAGCCATTACGTTTATGCTTCCACCTATACAAAAGCCGCAGAAAAAGGTGAAGTTATTTGAAGCTGTTGGAGCCTTGAAATATAAGGGGCTTTTAACGATGGCATCTGCTGCTTTCTTATATAATTTTGGATTCTTTGTTCTTCTAGCTTATTCGCCATTTGTGCTTCATCTTGATGAGCATGGTCTTGGTTATGTCTTTTTTGGATGGGGATTATTTTTGGCTGTGACATCTGTCTTCTCAGCGCCGGTCATTCATCGCAAATTGGGGACATTAACAGCTCTTGTTGTTCTCTTTGCTTCGTTTGCTGTGATTTTATTCGGCATTGGAATATGGACATCACATGTGGTCGTGGTCATTTGCGGTATTGTGATTGCTGGGGGCATCCTCGGCATGATCAATACGGTGCTGACGACGGCTGTGATGGGATCAGCTCCTGTTGAGCGTTCAATTGCATCATCTTCATACAGTGCTGTACGATTTATTGGTGGTGCGATTGCGCCTTGGATTGCGGGAGTTCTCGCTGAAACTTACACAGCAAGTACCCCTTATTATGTAGGGGCGGGTGTTGTTCTCTTAGGAATGGTCATCCTGCTTCTTGGCCGTAAGCATTTGGTGAATATCCAGGCAGGTCATTAATAGAAAAAAGCCTTATATCTGCAAACGATATAAGGCTTTTTTGTCTTTATAATACTTTTGTTGTCCAAGATTCGCAATTCCAAGTTTCAGTGGCCACATCTTGATAAAATTCAGGTTCGTGGGAAATCAATAGGACGCTGCCTTTATATTCTTTTAATGCGCGCTTTAATTCTTCTTTGGCATCGACATCCAAGTGGTTTGTCGGCTCGTCGAGAACAAGTAGGTTGGTTTCTTCATTGATCAGCTTACAAAGGCGGACCTTCGCTTTTTCACCACCACTTAAAACAGACACACGGCTTTCAATATGTTTTGTCGTTAAACCGCATTTGGCAAGGGCAGCTCTGACTTCATATTGTGTGTACGATGGGAAGGTGCTCCACACCTCTTCGATACAAGTGTTGCTGTTTTGCTCTTTTACTTCTTGTTCAAAGTAGCCAATATGCAGGAATTCTCCTCGTTCCACCTCACCAGAAATGGGGGAAATTTCTCCAAGCAGGCTTCGGAGCAGTGTCGTTTTTCCGATACCGTTGGCACCGTATAACGCAATTTTTTGACCGCGTTCCATTTTTAAATTCAATGGACGAGAAAGTGGTTCGTCATACCCAATGACTAAATCTTTCGTTTCAAAAATCAGTTTCCCAGACGTACGTGCCGGTTTAAAGTGGAATTCTGGTTTTGGCTTTTCGGCCGCCAGTTCAATCATATCCATCTTATCCAGTTTCTTTTGACGAGACATCGCCATATTTCGAGTGCTGACACGTGCTTTATTTCTCGCGACAAAATCCTTTAATTCAGCCACTTCTTGCTGCTGCCTTTTATACGCTGCCTCTAGTTGCTGCTTTTTCACTTCGTACACTTGTTTAAATTGATCATAATCACCAACGTAGCGCGTGAGTTCTTGATTTTCGACATGATAAATCAAGTTAATGACACTGTTTAGGAACGGAATATCATGTGAAATGAGGATAAACGCATTTTCATATTCCTGCAAATAGCGCTTCAGCCACTCAATATGCTGTTCATCTAAATAGTTGGTCGGCTCGTCAAGAAGAAGAATTTCAGGCTTCTCTAACAGCAATTTCGCAAGCAGTACTTTTGTCCGCTGTCCGCCGCTCAGCTCTGTCACATCACGATCGAGCCCGAGATCTGTTAACCCAAGACCTCTTGCAATTTCCTCTACCTTGGAATCAATGATATAAAAATCATTGTTCGTCAGGGCATCCTGAATGACGCCTACTTCTTCTAAAAGCTTTTCTAGCTCATCAGGATCTGCTTCACCCATTTTTTCGTAAATGTCATTCATTGCGGCTTCCATTGAGAATAAATAATGGAATGCATCTTGAAGGACTTCACGAATGGTTCTTCCTTTTTCAAGCACGGTATGCTGATCGAGGTAGCCGACACGGACATTTTTTGCCCATTCGACTTTTCCTGCATCTGGCTCAAGCTTGCCAGTAATAATATTCATAAACGTTGACTTTCCTTCACCGTTGGCGCCGATCAAGCCGACATGCTCGCCTTTTAATAACCGGAAGGAGACTTCGTGGAAAATGGCTCTGTCGCCAAAGCCATGACTTAAATCTTTAACAGATAATATCATTTTTTACACCTCAAATAGATTCAAAACGGCTAGTGCCTCTCATGATTATATCGAACTGTCCGGCTCGATAAAAGCATCAAAAGAAAAATTGCGTTTCAAAGCTGATTTTGAGATACTTAAGGATAGATTGAATGAGGATAAAGGAGATCAACATGACGGAAAATTGGGCATTTTTGAAAGAAGCAAAGCCATTTATTCAAAAGAACTTTGAAGCGGCTGGCTTTGAGAAGCCAACAGCGATACAAGAACAAACAGCAGAGTGGATTACGGAAAAACGCGATGTAATCGCAGAATCACCGACTGGAACAGGGAAGACCCTTGCGTATGTTCTGCCGCTTTTAAATAAAATTGATGTGAGTATCAAACACCCGCAAGTCTTAATCTTGGCACCTTCAAGAGAGCTTGTGATGCAAATTTTTGATGTCGTGCAAGAGTTCAAACAAGGTTCAGACATCAAAGCTATTTCCTTAATAGGCGGGGCAAATATCAAGAAGCAGCAGGAAAAGCTAAAAAAACACCCGAATATCGTGGTGGCGACACCGGGTCGCGTACAAGAGTTAATCAAAATCAAGAAACTGAAAATGCATGAAGTGAAAACGATCGTGTTAGACGAGGCAGATCAGCTTCTTGTGCCAGAGCATATGAAAACGATCCAAGGGATCATTAAGTCCACATTAAAAGAAAGACAAATCCTTTGTTTTTCTGCAACGTTGAAAGAAGAAACCGTTCAACTGATCAAAGACATTGCATCTGAACCAGAGGTATTGAGAATTAGCAGAAGCCAAGAAGAAGCGCAGAAGGTAGGGCATTATTACCTGTTATGTGATCAGCGCGACAAGGTGAAACTGCTGCAAAAGCTATCACGGCTTGAGGACATGCAGGCACTTGTCTTTGTGCGAGATATTACGAATTTGAGCATTTATGCAGAAAAATTAGCGTATCACCATGTCGACCTTGGTGTGCTTCACAGTGAAGCGAAAAAAGCAGAGCGTGCTGTCATCTTAAAGGCTTTTGAACAGCGTGAATTCCCGCTCCTCCTTGCAACAGATATTGCAGCAAGAGGAATCGATATTGATGATCTGCCATATGTGATTCATGCGGATCTGCCAAATGAAGAAGGCTACATTCACCGTTCAGGTAGAACCGGACGCGCAGGAAAAGAAGGCGCAGTCATCAGTCTTGTCACACCTCAAGAGCAATCAATGCTGAAAAAAATGGCGAAAAAACTGAATCTTTCGCTTGAAGAAATTGTGTATAAGCAAGGCCAGCTGCACCTTGCACCCAAGCAGGCATAAGAAAAGGACCCTCCATAATTGGCAGGGTCCTTTTTTGTTATGAAATTTTGACAAGTTGTTTTCCGACATTTTCCCCTTTGAATAGTCCAAGGAATGCATCTGGAATGTTGTCAAAGCCTTCAATGATTGTTTCTTTATATGTGAGTTTTTCTTCTTTTACCCATTGTGCGAGATCTTTTGCCGCCTCTTCAAAACGATCAGAGTAGTTGGCAACAATGAAGCCCTGCATCAATGCGCTTGTTTTAATGAGTTTTGTTTGCACACGAGGGCCAATGTCTTCGCTTGCACTAATGTTATAAGAAGAAATGGCGCCGCAGACTGGAATACGTGCAAAACGGTTCAAATGATTCATTACAGCATCAGAGATGTCGCCGCCCACATTGTCAAAATACACATCGACACCGTTTGGGCAGGCTTTTGCAATGGCGTCATCTAAATCATTGGTTGTTTTATAATTAATGGTTTCATCAAAGCCCAGTTCTTTTAAATAAGCCAGCTTATCATCAGATCCGGCAATTCCAACAACGTGGGCACCTTTGATTTTAGCAATCTGTCCGACAACAGAACCAACGGCACCTGCGGCTCCAGAAATGACAACCGTTTCGCCTTCTTTTGGCTGACCAATCGCAAGAAGTCCAAAATAGGCGGTTTGTCCTGGCATGCCCAAAATCCCTAAGTAATAAGATAACGGCGCAATGGATGGATCAATTTTTGTCAGAGACTCTGCTTTGGCAGTAGAATATTCCTGCCAGCCAAGGAATCCAAGTACAAAATCACCTTTCTCAAATTGAGGAGATTTGGACTCGACGACTTCTCCGACCACACCACCTTGAATGACTTCATTCAGCTTGAACGGAGGTGTATAGGATTTTGTATCTTGCATTCGTCCTCTCATGTAAGGATCTACAGACACATATTTCGTTTGAATCAAGACTTCGCCATCTTGCGGCGTTGGTATATCAACTGTTTCAAAATGAAAAACATCTTTAGTAGGTAACCCTTTTGGACGTTTTGCTAATTGAATTTGTTTTTGTTGACTCATGTCAAATCCTCCCTTTCACTTGCAACCTAGATTTACATTAACATGATGCTTCTTTTCGTTCAAAACATACGGTCTTTTCCAAGCACATACAAAAAAGCAGCCACCATCTAAAAGAAGGGGACTACTTTTTTTGAAGAGAGACAGAAAGGAGCGGCGGGAGACAACCAAACAGTTGATACTCATCCGCATCACGTTCTTTTAATAAATATTCATTTGCATTTTGCATGGAGGCTTTCATCATATCGTGCGTCACAAAAGGAAAAAGGATATTTAAATATGAGGACAACAGGTCTTGTGGATCTTGTTCGATTGACTCGATATCTCCAATGTTAATAATAATAGAAAAGAGATAATCGATGCAGATGTGAAAGTGCTGTTCAGCAAACAAAGTAAGCGGCTTTGCTTTTGATTCTTCAGGATTCCATTTTTGAAAAAGCTGTTTCACCAAATCACTGACAACCCATGCATTAAACTGCTGCTCAGCTGAAAAATAATACATCAGCTCCACCCCATTTCTAGCCTCCAGTATAAGAATTGTACAACAAATGACAAGGAAAGCATATAATTTTTCAGAAAATTTAGTCATTTTTACAGTCTTTTTGTCAAAAATAAGTCCATAGACGCATTAAGTTCACAGAGTAAAAATGGATGTGCTGGAGGAAGGTTTAATGACAAAAGTGACGGGTAAAAGATTCGTAAGACGTTAAAGGAGGAATAATAAATGAAACCTGTTGTAAGAGAGTATTCAAATGATGAAACACTTCAAAGAGATGTGGAGCAATTAAAACAACTCGGTGTTGCAAGAGAGGACATTTATGTTCTGTCCCATGACGATGATCGAACTGAGCGTATTGCAAGCAATGCAGATGCCAATACGATAGGTCCAAAAGAAGTTGGACTCAAGCATGCGGTTGGAAACATCTTTAGCAAAAAGGGAGATGAACTCCGCAATAAGATTCACGAAATTGGTTTCTCAAAAGAAGAAGCTGAGACATTTGAAGAACATTTAGACGAAGGAAAAGTTCTTCTCTTTGTGACTGACCATGAAAAAGTGAAAAATTGGGCATAAACGCCATCGTAAAAAGCCTCTTACTTTTGTAAGGGGCTTTTTTCAGATTTTTGACAAAGGGCTAAAATGAACTTGATTTTAGTCCTTTGTCTTCTTTTCAGCGTGATAGAAAACCTTTGCAGTCTAGGAAGGACGAGTACTGGCGCGGAGCGAATTTGATATTCGTGAGCACCAGCACGCAGGACTGACAAAGAATGCGAGGGTTTGTCTACACGCTGAAAGCCTCTTACTTTTGTAAGGGGCTTTTTTTCATACTGCGATAATTAAAATCTACCATCTGTCTTTTTCACTATAATAAGACAGGTTAAAAAATTGGGATAAACAGTAAAATGTCTAATTGAAAATATAGAAATATCAAAGGATACCATCAAAAAAAAGAAAAAAGTAGTGAAAATATCACAAAAAACCATTCGGGAAATAATTATGATATCTTTATTTTTATCTCAAAATGAAATAAAAATCTTGTGTAATTTAGTAGATAAATTTCTTAGTTCTATTGGTTTAAGTTGTATTTTTGTGTAGAAATAAGTGTTTTAAGGTCAAAAAACCACGAAATATACCTGTATTTTCAATTAGAAAATCATTCTAATGTTTAGGAAATAATTTGTTGACAAAATAATCTAAAAACAATATATTTGGCTTAATCAAGTCATTATGGAATTAGTTGTTAAATTTTTGATAGGTGGATTTCAGGATCAATTCTGTAAATGATGATGCATTAAGACCTAAGGAAGAGCACTTCTGGGGCAAAGCGATACTGAAGAAATATCTATTAGACAAAAAGAAATGGATGATAGATAGCTTAGAATGGTAGATTCGTCTTTCTACGATGCCTACTTCTCAATGGTAATATTCAGAGGATCATTATAAAGAAAACGCTTTCTAAACGCTGTTAAGGAGGTGAACCCATATGAAGAAAATGTATAACAAACTGAGGCGCTGTAATAGTTGAATGGCTGTGGTTGTATGTGAAGATGAGTGCTGAAAAAGAAGAGTGACATGTGGGATGCTTCTCTCCTTTTTCAGAAAACAGATTTCCTAAAAAATCCATCTTTCATTTTATCATAAGGCTTTTTGCTTGAAAACCACCTTTGTTAGGAAAGGTGATTGTGAATTGAAGGAGGTCACGTGATGAAAAAGGCTTTGTATCATGAAGACAGCGGGTTGTATTTAGAAAAAATGCGTATGGCTTTTCAAGAACACTATGAGCAAAGAACAGATATGTGGTCCACTGATCCATCATTAACAGATGCTGCTGTGATGTCTCTGAAGGCATGGCGTTCCAGGGAAAAGGATGCACTTGCTTCTGTGCTGGATATCGGCTGCGGGAACGGCAGGGCTCTTGAACATTTACAAGGACTGTCGGCATATACCGGCATTGATCTTTATGAGCATGAGGAATGGCAAGGATTAAAGAAGAGAAAAGAGGTTCCTGTCCATTTTTATCATCAAGATTTTATGTCCTGGTCGATGAATCAAGGGCGCGAGCTGACGTTTGATCTGATTTTAGATCATGGCTGCTTTCACCATCAGCACCCTGATGACCACGAACGATACTTAAAGCAGATTTCCTCGCTGCTTCATGAAGGTGGTGTGTTTTCCCTTGTTGTATGGGGAGAAGAGTGGAAAACAGGCTTAATCGGAGAAGATGGACGCTTCCATTTTTCATTCTCAGATACTCAGCTTGGAGAAAAGATTTGTACATCAGGACTTGAGCTCGTTTCGATTACACCATTACAAGCGAAGGCTGGGATCAGCCAGCATCATGTCATTGCTGTCAAAATCTAGTGCAAAGGAGGATAAACGCGATGTTTGATGTGATGGTTCTTGGTGCATACCTAGGCGGGTGTCATGCTTCAATCAATGTAGCTGAATTGAAGTACGGACTATTCATCCAATCAAAGGGTACAACCGGATGACGTGCATTTGAAGGACCAGAGCTTCTAGTAAAGGAGAAAGCAGCTCGAAGCTAGCAGAGATATTCTTTTAGAGAAAGAGCATGTCAGTTTCCATTCAAGAATCATCAAATGGTGTTGCTCTCTTACAGAGAATACAGCGTATGAAGCTCGATTTCTGCTCCTTTGTACTGGACAAGTGACAGTCTAAAAAGAGTCTTTATGAAAGGTACTGATGGATGATTGGCATCGCACATCTATTCAGCCAGTATGTCAGGAAATTTCTCCTGAGCCATGATTCTAGCTGGAACCGGTGCTCAGGGTGCAAAGGGAGTGCATACACATATTCATCACGCCATCACTGCGCTGAGAGAGTTCAATGGGGTGCAGTGATGAATAGGGGGAGACAAATGAACAAGTTTGTAGCTGAACTACAATCAATGATTCATCATTTTACATTTCAAGAAAAACACTATTTGCTCGTGGGGCCAGTGAACCTGCCGATCTCTATTGAACATGAAGAAGTGCAGTTTACATGGTATGCCTTTGCGTCTGTAGAAGCTGATACAACGCCAACGGTTGAGTCTATTGTACAAATGAGTACCGAGCAGCAAACATTTTCCTCTTGTCTCCTTTTTGGCGACTTTGAAAATGAAGTGCCGCCGCTTGTGCGAATTCATAGTGTCTGCCAAACAGGGGATGTGTTTGGGTCACTGAAATGTGATTGCGGTCCACAGCTTGCATCATCGCTAAAAAAAATCACCGATTACGGAAAAGGCATGCTTGTGTATATGGCCAATCAAGAAGGGCGCTCTATTGGGCTAATGGCCAAAGCCTTCACGTATAAATTACAGGAAATGAAACTGGATACATTTGAGGCGAACAGGTTGATCGGCTGCGGAGATGATGATCGGCATTACGAGGAAGCAGCGGCTGTCTTGCACTATTTAAACAAAGGGAAACCATTGCATCTCTTAACCAATAATCCAGATAAAGTCGATTCCATTGCTGCTTACGGTCTTCCGGTTTTACGGTTTGATCATACGGTAGAAGCCTCTCTCTATAATGAGGCGTATTTAAAGGCAAAAGCAGCATCAGGGCATATGGTCGATGAGAAGAAATTAATTAATCAGTAGATGAGTTTATTTAAAGAAGGCGGGAGAAAAGCGTGAAACCTGATATCAATTGGATTCAAATCCCAAGCGGCTATGCGACGATTGGAAGTAATGAAGAAGATATGAAAAAGGCATCAGAATTTTGGAAGGACAAACTTCTGAATCCAGCCTATGGCCGTGAGAAAAAATTTCAAAAATGGCTGTACAAAGAATTTCCATCTTATCAGCCGTATATGAGTGAATTTTTCATCTCAGATACGGTCGTCACCAATGAATGGTATCAAAGCTATTGTGACGAGACAGGAAAGCTTTATCCAGAGAGCTTGACGAACCTAGAGCTTGGCGGGGGAAAAGACCATCCAGCTTGGGGCATGGACATCGAGGAAGCTTTCTCA
Source organism: Bacillus sp. 2B09 (assembly GCF_003946835.1). Classification (NCBI taxonomy): domain Bacteria; kingdom Bacillati; phylum Bacillota; class Bacilli; order Caryophanales; family Bacillaceae; genus Bacillus; species Bacillus sp. 2B09. The sequence continues at coordinate 131,651 of NZ_RPSG01000008.1, read as the reverse complement.
TTTTGTCAGTGGCTGAGCGGGAAGCTTGGATATGAGGTATCGATCCCTACTGAGGAAGAATGGGAATATGCTGCCCGGGGCAATACGAGACATCAATATCCTTGGGGAGATGAGTTTAACCCCTCTTACTGTAATACACACGAATCAAATATTGAAAAAACGACACCTGTCTGTCATTACGAAAAAGGAAGATCTCTATTTGGACTATATGATATGGGTGGCAATGTCGAAGAATGGGTCAACACCAAGTATCACATATATGAAGGCGGAATTGAGGTTGTAGATGATTTAACCGAGACACTCGGCAGTGATTACTACATTTTAAAAGGTGGCTCCTTCGCAAGAGGCGGAGATTTATGCAGAGTCGCAAGAAGACACGGTAAACACCCAGACCCTGTTTTTCGATTTACTGGTTTTCGTGTAGTTACTCGTCAAAAACAACATATAAAGGTGGGAGTGTAAAACCATGCATAGAGGACCGATTACATCCGTTTTATCAACTCAGCATGACCAAATTGTCTACACAGGTGGCTATGATCGCTGTATTTATAAATGGGACCGTGCCACGGGAGAAGGAACATTCATTGGCAGTCACGAGCATATCATCAACTCTTTATCCCTTTCGGAAAATGGAACGTATTTAGCGAGTGCATCGTCAGACTATACCATTCAATTATATGATACTGGCACACATACAAGAATTCGTACGCTATATGGTCATGCGGATGATGTGGAAGCTGTCGCATTTGCAAAGCAGGATACGCTTCTTGTATCAGTGTCCAGAGACAGAAGATGCTTAGTTTGGGATATTGAAACGGGAGCCATTTTAAGAGAATTTCATGGACATAGCAAGGATGTATTAGCTGTATGGATTCATGAGGATAAAGCTTATACAACTGGTGACGATGGCTATGTCCTTGTATGGCTCTATGAAACAGGAGAAATTGTAGGTGAAATTGGCCCGTTTGATTATGAGCTGGATACCATCAGCGGCAGCAATCAAAAAGAAGTATTCGCCCTTGGCAGAGATGATGGCACAGTTATCATTTATGATGCCGCTACATTACAGGAGAAAAAAATCATTAAAGCTCATTTACAAGGTGTGAAACGTGTGAATTTTTCACCGAGCGGTAACTACTTGCTTACAGCGGGTTATGACCATCTAATTAAGCTGTGGAATTATGAAACCGGTGATTTAATTGATACGTTGCTGCCTCATAAATATCAATGGGAGCGCTCGCTTGTTTGGACAGAAGACGAGCAAGCCATTTTAGGAGCCAGCTTTGGGAAAACGTATTGTGAATGGTCCATTCAAGAAGGAAAAGTGATCTCTGATGAGCAGGAATTGGCGACACCTTCTATTAATGATATTGCGTTGACTGAAGCGGGTGATATTATCACTGCATCAGATGACGGAAAATTCAGAAAAAATGGAATCGAAATCGCAAAATCAACAGGTGTTCTCACAAATGGAGTGGCTGTTGCTCGGGATGGAAGCTATTATGCATGGGGCGATCATGCGAGTCAGGTGCATATTGTACACGAGTCATTGCAGCAAATGGTCTCTTTTGATCTCAACACAGGTCCTGTCAATAGTGTGTATTTCCATGAGGAGGATCGTCAATTTTATATCGGCACTTATGGCGGTTATGTGCATGTCATTTCGACTGAACACTTAAAGGAAATCGGCCGTTCTAAAGCACATGATTGCGCGGTCAAAGCATTAAAGGTAGAAGGAGATCATATCATCACAGCGGCAGTTGAAGGAACCATCTGTCTTCTCGATAAAAAGAGTTTGTCCTTAACAGCAGAATATATCGGGGCGACAGAGCTGTTAAATGATGTATTTATTGATAGCAAAAGAGATCGCATTGCCATTGTCAGCCGGGATAAAAACGTCCGATTGTTTGATTTGCATACAGGCAGAATTTTAAATCAGCACAACGAGCATCAATATTCCATTAAATCCATCACTGTGACAGACTCTGGCTATATTGTGAGTGGAGACTATTGGGGATATATTGTGGTGTGGAATCCAGAGCTAGATGTCAATACAGGTCCGATTCGAATTGCTAAGAATGGTATTAGTGCCATTAGACAACTAGGAAATGATGTGTATGCAAGTTCATATGACGGTGGTATTTATCATATTCGAGAAGATGGCACACATACGGAAGTACTGCGCTTATTTGAACAATTTCCGAAAGAAGTAATCTCTCATTAAGAAAAAGAATGTAAGCGGGGGATTCTCATGATAAGTGTTTGCAAGGAACATATGAAAAAAGGTCTGACTGTACTCAATTGTCCGCATGTGCTCCTCATTAATAAATATGAATGTCGCAAATGCTGTTTTTGTAAACAACGAGCATCATATAAACTGTTTTATTCCTTGCCTTACTATGATCGAACTGAAAAGAAACGGATGGAGAAAATATAGCCCATGAGAAAAGAACTCCTTCATTTTCTGAAGGAGTTCTTTCCCTTGAGAGAAGAAAGGAGTCCGAGATGAAAGACGATATTTTTTATATGAAGCTGGCGATTGCCAACGCGAAGGCGATGAAAGGACAAACCTCACCCAATCCGCTTGTTGGTGCAGTGATTGTTCAGAGCGGTGAGATTGTTGGGATTGGTGCGCACATGAAGGCTGGCGAGCCTCATGCTGAAATTCATGCGCTGCAAATGGCAGGAGAAAAGGCGAAGGGAGCAGACATGTATGTAACGCTCGAACCTTGTACACATCACGGAAAAACAGGCCCTTGCACCGAAGCGATCATTAGCAGTGGTGTGAAGAAAGTGTTGATTGCTACCCAAGATCCGAACCCGGTTGTTGAGGGTAAAGGAATTGCCTTTTTGAAAAAGGCTGGAATTGAGGTGGAGCAAGGGATATGTAAACAGGAAGCAGATCGTTTAAATGCTCCTTTTTTTCATTTAATGCAAACAAACCTTCCTTATGTCGTCTTAAAATCAGCTATTTCGATAGATGGGAAGATTGCCACGGCTGATCAAGAAAGCAAATGGATCACTGGAATAGAAGCGAGAACAGAAGTGCAGCGCTTACGTCAAGAAGCAGATGCGGTGCTGACAGGAGTGGAAACGATTATTCAAGATGATGCCGGCTTACTTGTAAAGGATTCATTCAACCATCAGCCCATTCGTGTCATTTTAGATTCAACATTAAGGATACCGATTCATGCCAAATGCTTAACAGATCATAGGGCAGAAACCATAATTTGTACATCACAAGATTATGATCATCAAAAGTATCAACAGTTGATACAAAAAGGTCATCAAGTATTTGTTACAAGCGGAGAACACCGGACAGATCTTCAGGATGTGTTACACATGTTGAAGAAGCGCTCTGTGATGTCAGTGCTTGTAGAGGCAGGGGGCAGTGTGAGTGCATCATTTTTAGAAGCATCACTTGTGAACGAAGCTGTTATCTATATGGCACCTTTGTTGATTGGAGGGAAAGATGCACCTACTTTTTTTGAAGGAGAAGGTGTGAAAAAACTAAAAAAGGCGATCCGTCCAGCGGATATTGAATATAGTATGGTAGGAAAAGATTTAAAAATGACGATGACATTTTAACGATGGAGAGAGGTCCTTGCACGTAGAGTGCAAGGCCTTTCAAATTTTTTGATAAAAATAAAATTGTACATACACCTTTATCGATCATGATGAATACGATGGATTGGGGTGATTCTATGAGAAAATGTAGACAATGCGGAAAGATATACCCAACTCATTCGACAGACCACTACCAAAAAGGAAGCTGGTATGATGCGTATAAGGATGATGGCTGGGAATGTGATAGTTGTAAGAAAGGTAAATCAGACAAACAAAGGAAACCAGTAAAAAATCCATGCTGCGGAAAAGATCCTTGTGTGTGTGTCATTCAAGGACCGCCAGGGGGAAGAGGAAGGAGAGGCCCAGCAGGTCCGGCAGGTCCAGTGGGTCCAGTTGGCCCAGCGGGTCCAGCAGGAGCAACGGGCGCAACAGGCGCCACCGGTGTAGGTTTAACCGGTATCGTGGCATTTGATCCAGCGGATGCCCCAACCTATCCAGAAGGTCAAGTGGTGACATTTGATGGAAGTACGTATGTGGCGAATACAGCTTCACCAACAGGTACGCCAGGTACGTCTCCAGATTATACATTGTTAGCAGCTGCGGGAGATACGGGCGCCACGGGTGCCACAGGAGCAACAGGAACGGGAGCGACAGGAGCCACCGGAGATACCGGCGCAACTGGAGCGACAGGAGCCACAGGAGGTACGGGTGCCACGGGAGCCACAGGAACCGGAGCGACCGGCGCTACTGGAGATACCGGCGCAACCGGAGCGACAGGAGCCACCGGAGATACGGGCGCCACGGGAGCAACAGGAACCGGAGCGACCGGTGCTACAGGAGATACAGGAGCCACCGGTGCTACAGGAGCCACCGGAGATACGGGCGCCACGGGAGCCACAGGAACCGGAGCGACCGGCGCTACTGGAGATATCGGCGCAACTGGAGCGACAGGAGCCACCGGAGATACGGGCGCCACGGGAGCAACAGGAACCGGAGCGACCGGCGCTACTGGAGATACCGGCGCAACTGGAGCGACAGGAGCCACCGGAGATACGGGCGCCACGGGAGCAACAGGAACCGGAGCGACCGGCGCTACTGGAGATACCGGCGCAACCGGAGCGACAGGAGCCACAGGAGATACGGGTGCCACGGGAGCAACAGGAACCGGAGCGACCGGTGCTACAGGAGATACAGGAGCCACCGGTGCTACAGGAGCCACAGGAGATACGGGTGCCACAGGAGCAACAGGAACCGGAGCGACCGGTGCTACAGGAGATACAGGAGCCACCGGTGCTACAGGAGCAATCGGAGCCACGGGTGCAACGGGAGATACGGGAGCGACTGGAATAACAGGAGCCACAGGAGATACGGGAGCCACAGGAGATACGGGAGCGACCGGAGTAACCGGAGCCACGGGTGCAACGGGAGATACAGGAGCGACCGGAGTAACCGGAGCCACGGGTGCAACAGGAGATACGGGAGCGACTGGAGTAACCGGAGCCACAGGTGCAACGGGAGATACGGGAGCGACTGGAGTAACCGGAGCCACGGGTGCAACGGGAGATACGGGAGCGACCGGAGTAACCGGAGCCACGGGTGCAACGGGAGATACAGGAGCGACCGGAGTAACCGGAGCTACAGGTGCAACAGGAGATACGGGAGCGACTGGAGTAACCGGAGCCACAGGAGCAACAGGAGATACGGGAGCGACTGGAGTAACCGGAGCCACAGGAGCAACAGGAGATACGGGAGCGACTGGAGTAACCGGAGCTACAGGTGCAACAGGAGATACGGGAGCGACTGGAGTAACCGGAGCAACAGGCGCCACGGGAGATACGGGAGCGACCGGAGTAACCGGAGCTACAGGTGCAACAGGAGATACGGGAGCGACTGGAGTAACCGGAGCCACAGGCGCCACGGGAGATACGGGAGCGACCGGAGTAACCGGAGCCACAGGTGCAACGGGAGATACCGGAGCAACCGGAGTAGGGTTAGCAGGTATTTTGGCATTTGACCCAGCAACAGCTCCAACCTATACAGTAGGTCAAGTGGTGACATATGAAGGTGGAACTTATGTCGTAAATACAGCACCACCAACCGGCACACCAGATACGTCTCCAGATTATACGTTATTGGCAGCCGCAGGTGTGACAGGCGCCACGGGAGATACGGGAGCGACCGGAGTAACCGGAGCAACAGGAGCAACAGGAGATACGGGAGCGACTGGAGTAACAGGAGCCACAGGCGCCACGGGAGATACGGGAGCGACCGGAGTAACCGGAGCAACAGGCGCCACGGGAGATACGGGAGCGACTGGAGTAACCGGAGCAACAGGAGCAACAGGAGATACGGGAGCGACTGGAGTAACCGGAGCCACAGGTGCAACCGGAGACACGGGAGCGACCGGAGTAACCGGAGCAACAGGAGCAACAGGAGATACGGGAGCGACTGGAGTAACCGGAGCCACAGGTGCAACGGGAGATACCGGAGCAACCGGAGTAGGGTTAGCAGGTATTTTGGCATTTGACCCAGCAACAGCTCCAACCTATACAGTAGGTCAAGTGGTGACATATGAAGGTGGAACTTATGTCGTAAATACAGCACCACCAACCGGCACACCAGATACGTCTCCAGATTATACGTTATTGGCAGCCGCAGGTGTGACAGGCGCCACGGGAGCAACCGGTGCCACCGGAGATACAGGTCCAACAGGAGCAACCGGAGTCACAGGCGCCACAGGAGTCACAGGAGATACGGGTGCAACAGGGGCTACAGGAACAGGCGCCACGGGAGCAACCGGTGCAACGGGAGCCACAGGAGCAACAGGATCGAGTGCGATTATCCCATTTGCATCAGGTTTACCTGTCGCTTTAACAACCATCGCTGGCGGTTTGGTCGGGACATCTAGCTTGGTAGGATTCGGTAACTCAGCCACTGGTGTCAGTATTGTAGGCGGAATCATTGATTTAACCGGAGCAGCAGGAACATTGTTAAACATGGCATTCTCCGTTCCGAGAGCAGGAACCATTACGTCATTTGCGGGCTATTTTAGTACGACAGCAGCCCTTTCTCTAGTTGGCACAAATATTACTGTGACGGCTAGTCTGTTTGCTTCACCAACACCAGATAACAGCTTCACGCAAGTAGCGAGCGTTACATTGGCACCGGCATTAACCGGTATTTTAACGATAGGGGCTATTACAAACGGTATCGCTACTGGTTTAAGTGTACCAGTCACACCAGAAACAAGATTGCTTGTCGTATTCTCGGCAACAGCTACTGGTCTTTCCTTAGTGAATACTGTAGAAGGCTATGCGAGTGCTGGTTTATCCATCACGTAATAGGCACACAGGGATGACTCAATACTGAGTCATCCTTTTTTTATCTATGTGAATTTTCTCTTAACTTCATGAGAAAAAATGATATGATTTTCTTAGAGTCTATTCGGGTGAATCTACTGAATTAGGGGTTGTGGCGGTGAGGATGGGCAAAAGGAAAGTCACTTTACAAACAAAAATTTTGGGGTTAATTATTGGTCTGTTACTTGTTGTTATTGCCTTATTGACCATTTGTTTTGGTTTTTTGCAGACATCAGAAAGGCAGAGCCAAGCTGAACAGCTGGCGGTGCAAACTGCTAGAACGATATCTTATATGCCGCCTATTAAAACATCGGTGGCCACGGGAGATTCGCAAAATGAAGAACAGGCTGTGCTTGAGCAAATGAAGGAGCAAGTAAGAGCGCATGCCATTTTTATCACCAATCAAAAAGGAAAGGTTCTTTTTCATACGAATCATGAGGATGTAGGGAAAACCATCAGTGTGTCGGAAGGAAGAAGTACACTGCTATTTGGAGGAACTTCCATATCAATGGGTGATTCTGATGGTGAAACCGTTGTCAGAGGAAGTGCTCCGATTATGAAAGAAACTGGCAGTCATGAAGAAATTATTGGGACCGTCAGCGTCGAATTTTTAAAAAGAGATATCGATCAAGCGACAGCTCATCAACTCTTCAAATTAAGTTATATTGCCCTTCTTGTGCTCTTGCCTGGGGTTTTTGGAGCGATTTTTTTAACAAGGAGTATTCGAAAAGATATATTAGGGCTTGAACCGCATGAAATTGCTTCATTATATCGAGAAAGAGAAGCGATGCTGCATGCGATTAAAGAGGGAATCATTGCATTTGACCGTAAAGGTGCCATTACGATGATGAATACGTCAGCTGAACAGATGCTACGCGTCTCTTCAACGCTGCCTCTTCATATTGATCAAGTGTTGCCAAATGCCAACCTTCTTTCCTATCTAAAGGTTGAGACGATTGAACCTAACATAGAATCAGTCGTCAATGAGAAAACCTTCGTGCTAAATGTCAAAAAAGTGGTGCAGGACAATCGAGTATTTGGAGGAATTGTGAGCTTCAGGGAGAAAACAGAGCTGACAAAGCTGCTGGATACATTGACAGAGGTCAGTCAATATTCAGAAGACTTGAGAGCACAAACACATGAATTTTCGAATAAGCTGTACGCTATTTTAGGCTTGCTTGAGTTGAAACAAGTGGATGAAGCCATTGAGTTAATTAAAGAAGAGTATACACTTCAAAATCGCCAGCATGATTTACTCATGAAACAAATTCGCTCTCCGAAGATACAAGCCATTTTACTTGGGAAGTTAGGAAAGGCATCTGAGAAAAAGGTTCATTTTCACATTGATGAAAATAGTTCATTGGAGCCGCTCCCAGCCCATTTGAGTTTATCTCACTTTATCACCATCATTGGCAATCTCGTAGACAATGCGTTTGAGGCTGTATTGAATAAAGAGAAAAGAGAAGTCAGCTTGTTCATCACAGATATTGGATTTGATATTATCATAGAGGTATCTGATTCAGGGGACGGTGTAGATGAAGGAGCCATTTCACAACTTTTCACAAGAGGACATTCATCAAAGGGAGAAGGGCGAGGTTATGGACTTGCCAATGTCAAAGAAGTGCTAGATGAACTTGGGGGCTGGATTGAAGTTGCGAACCAAAAAGAAGGCGGTGCCATCTTCACTGTTTACATACCGAAAGGCACAAAGGGGGAATAGGTTGTGATAAAGGTACTCATTGCGGAAGATGATTTTCGAATCGCTGCGATTCATGAATCTTATATACAAAAGGTACAAGGCTTTCAAGTGGCCGGCAAGGCAAAGAGTGCAAAGGATCTGTGGGAGGCACTTCAAAAAGAACAAGTGGATCTCATTTTACTTGATGTCTACATGCCTGATGAGCTCGGCACGAACCTTTTGCCGCTGTTAAGAGAGCGCCATCCTGAAGTGGATGTGATCATTATCACGGCTGCAACGGAAACGATGCTGTTAAGAGACGCCCTGCATTATGGAGTCGTTCATTATTTAATCAAACCAGTGACCGCCCAAAAATTCACGCAGGTGTTAACCGAATATAAAGAGAAGAGAGAGTTAATCAATTCAAAAGAGGAAGTCAATCAAACGATGATTGATCTGTTTTTTGGTCAAATACAGGAAGAATCGCAACAAAAGGATGAGCGAGACTTGCCAACAGGCATTAATTCACTGACTTTGGACAAAGTGAAAACATTCATGGCAGCAGAGATGAACGGAATTACAGCAGAAGAACTCGGAGAAAAAATGGGCGCATCACGCACAACAGCAAGACGATACGTAGAGTATCTTGTGACAACGGGAGAATGCCGGGCAGAGCTGGCATATGGAATCATTGGTAGACCAGAACGAAAATATTATCCCGCCAAAAAACAAACGGAGTCATAAAAATGAAAAAAGGAATACTCTTACTCATTTTGGTCTGTCTTTGTACAACGCTCACCTTTAATGAAAAAACAGCAAAAGATTCTTTCCTGGAGCACAGCCCATTATATATTGTGGTATCAGGTGTACCTGATGGCGGATTTGACCAAACGGCTCAAGTGATGAAAACCGTACTAGAACAAGAAAAGCTAGTGGAAGAGCCTGTGCATATTCTTTATCAAAGAGGCGGAACGGTTGATAAAGGCTGGACCTATATGATGGAGCGAGATGCCAATTATATCAGTTTAAATTCAAGCTTATTATTAAGCCGTAATTTGCTGGGCAGCAGTAACGTGACCATGAATGATTTTACCCCGCTCGCTATTCTTGCGGAAGAGTGGCAGGTAGTCGCAGTGCCAGTTGATTCTCCTTTCTCAAATGGAAAAGAGCTATTACACGCACTAAAAAAGAAACCGGATTCCTTAAAAATTGGGTTTGCCCCGGACTTTGGAAATGATGATCAAATCTCATTCGCACGGGCTGCCGAAATGGCAGGGATAGATCCGTACCGCATTCAGTTTTTAAAATTTGACAGTGCAGATGATTTATTTCAAGCACTCATTGACCATGAGGTAGATGCGGCGACTACAACCATTACAGAAGTTCGCCATGATTATGAAAAGAAAAGGTTGAAGCTCGTTGCAACCACAACGAATCAGCGTTTAGAAGGATTCAAAGACGTGCCCACTTGGAAAGAACAAGGGATTCCGCTCATCTTCTCTCATTGGCGTGGTGTGATGGGACCAAAGCAAATGAATCAGCACGACATTCGAGCATGGGATCAGCTTCTTCAAAAAATGACGCAAACGAAGTCATGGAAAAAGCAGTTAAAACAAAAAGGCTGGACAGGCCGTTATATGAATAGTAAAGAAGCAAAGGTCTATATGGAAGATCAATTAAGGCGTTATGAGCAATTTATACAAGGAGAAAAAGCGGTCAAATGAGACCGCTTTTTTTCATGGAACCAACAAACAACAACAATTGCACAAAATGAACAAAAAGCATTTATCGACCAAAAAAGAATTAAAATTCATAATATTTACTTCAATTAAGGCGTCAGATATCATGACAGAAAGGGTTGGAAATGGGATACCAACATTTAATGAAAGCGTATACAACATAAGGGGTGAACGAAATGTTAGCGATCTTAGGATTTCTTATGATGATTGTATTTATGGTTTTAATTATGACGAAACGTATGTCTGTTTTAACGGCATTGGTATTAACACCGATTGCATTTGCTCTTATTGCAGGTTTTCATTTTACAGAAATTTCAGACATGATTGTCAAAGGTGTACAGCAAGTTGCACCAACGGCGGTCATGATCATGTTTGCCATTTTGTACTTCGGGATTATGATTGATGCAGGTTTATTCGATCCAATGGTGGCGAAAATTTTAAAGATCGTCAAAGGCGATCCATTAAAAATTGTTGTCGGAACAGCCGTTCTGACGATGCTTGTCGCACTTGACGGTGATGGAACCACAACGTACATGATTACAACAACAGCCATGCTTCCACTATTTACACTGCTTGGCATTCGTCCGATTATTTTAGCGGGTATTGCCGGAGTCGGCATGGGGATTATGAATACGATTCCATGGGGAGGGGCAACACCTAGAGCGGCAAGTGCACTTGGCGTTGATCCATCACTTTTATTTGGCCCGATGATTCCAGTCATTGGTGCAGGGGTTTTGAGCATGATTGTGGTGGCATACTTTCTTGGGAAGTCTGAAAGAAAACGTCTTGGTGTTATTGAGCTCGAACAGCCGATTCATGCAAATGAAATGGCAGCGGCACTGCAAGATGATATTAAGCGACCGAAACTTTGGTGGTTTAACCTAACGCTTACGTTGTTATTGGTGCTCCTTCTTGTCTCAGGAAAAGTCAGCTTAACGGTTCTATTTGTTCTGGCTTTCTGTGTGGCAATTATCGTGAACTATCCGAATTTAGAGCAGCAGCGTGAGCGGATTGCGGCTCACTCAACCAACGTCTTAGCGATTGCTTCCATGATCTTTGCAGCAGGTGTTTTTACAGGCATCTTAACTGGGACGAAAATGGTTGATGAAATGGCGATTTCGATTGTTTCGGCTATTCCAGAGCAGCTTGGCGGGTTTATTCCAGTCATTGTCGCGCTAACAAGCGGGATCTTCACTTTCTTTATGCCGAATGATGCATACTTTTATGGGGTACTGCCGATCCTATCAGAAACAGCGGCAGCATACGGTGTCGATAAAATTGAGATTGCGAGAGCATCTATCATTGGTCAGCCGATTCATATGTTAAGCCCACTTGTTCCATCGACTCATTTACTTGTTGGACTCGTTGGGGTATCACTAGATCAGCATCAGAAATTTGGCATGAAATGGGCGGTTCTTGCAGTCGTCGCCATGACAGTGATGGCAGTTCTCATTGGGGCCATTTCGATCTGGTAATGAGAAGAGTGTCTGCTGCTCATGCAGGCGCTCTTTTTTAGGTCCTATTGCAGGGCAACATCCATTCATTTGCCCTATATAAAGACATGCATGATTCCTCCAAAAGATATATTTTTGAAAAATGCTGACACTTTTGCTGTTTTTTTCTTTATAATGCAAATCAACGAAGGGAGAGGATAGCATGTCCAAACAGAAAAGTACCATTCTTTTTGCTGCTATATGCCTCATGGCAGGAAGTTTGTCGATGGTGACACCAGCTTCAGCGAATGCAGAGACCCCTTATTATGGAAAAAGCTATGAGCAGCCAGCCACGGTTCAAAAACTGTATCCTGAGCCTGACGAAACGTTTGATACCCCTGCCTTTCAGAAAAAAGGAGAAGCATTTACCACACAAGAAGAGCTTCAAGATTTTTTACGTGACATTGTCAGTAAAAGTCCTTACGCCACGCAGAAACAGATTGGAACATCCATTGAAGGCAGGTCCATTCCAGCCCTCTATTTTACAAAGGATCGCCACATCTCTCCACTGTCAAAAAAGCCAACGATCTGGCTTCAAGCACAAATACATGGAAATGAACCAGCCTCCGGTGAATCTGCCCTTGTCATCGCCAAACGACTAGCAGGTGATGAAGGAGAGCGTATACTGAGCCATGTCAACGTCATCATTGTCCCAAGAATCAACCCAGATGGTTCTTATGCATTTGACCGCAGACTTGCAAACGGAATGGATGGCAACCGTGACCACATGACATTAGAATCTCCAGAGCTGACAGCTCTTCATCAAGAATTTAATCGCTATGCGCCCGAGGTCGTCATCGATGCCCATGAATATGATGTCGGTCAAAAGCAGTTCGAAGACATCGGTGCATCAGGTGCTCTCAAGTATCACGATTTGCTGATATTATCCGGTAAGAATTTAAACATTCCTGAAAGCATTCGATTAACGTCAAATGAATTGTACGTCAACGGAGTGCGTGAAGCATTGGCGAATAAGGGATTTTCCAACGATTTATATTATACAAACACAAGAGGGAAGGACGGAAAGATCGACCTTTATGAAGGCGGAACCGATGCACGAATTGGCCGAAATGCCCTGGCGCTTTCACCAGCTTTATCATTTCTTGTAGAAAGTAGGGGGATTGGAATTGGCAGAGAGGACTTTACTCGGCGTGTGGCAGCACAAGTCACCACTCATGAAAAAATCATTGAGACAACAGTGAAGCATGCTAAGCAGGTGAAGCAGCAAATGGTGACGGAGCGGCTGAAACTTGTGAAAAAAGGTCTTCAATCAAACGATGATGATCAAGTAGTCATTCAAGATGCTTTCAAGGCGCCTGTGAACGATTCACTTGAAATGGTGGATATTGAGAAAGGACAAACCACCAATGTCCCAGTGCGTTTTCATAGTGCAAGTGATGCGGTTCCTGTATTGACAAGAGAACGGCCGACAGCTTATCTTATTCTCCCAGGACATGAAGGAGTAGATCGAAAACTTAGAACTTTAGGACTGAAAAGTGTGACTTTGCCAGTTGGCATGAAAGTGCCAGTTCAAGCCTATGAGGTGACAAAACGAGTGGAAACAAGCAAAACAGATATTCAGCTTGAAACGAGGCTCGTTGAAAAGAAACGTCAACTGCCAAAAGGAACAAAGGTATATGTGACTGCACAGCCAGAGACCAATTTGTTGTCACTTGCCCTTGAACCAGAATCAAAAGACAGCTATATGTCATCAGGTTTTATTGCATCAAAAGTAGGCGATGAACTACCAGTTTACCGATTCTTGTTATCTCAAAAGACGTTAGGTATAAATAAAAAGGACTAAAATCAAGTTCATTTTAGCCCTTTGTCAACCACCCTAGAAGCGGCACAGTGCGTGCCGCTTTTTCTATTTTCGTCCAGCTCTGATCTCATCGGTCATGCCTTCATACGGTGCTTCTGCGATAATCGTTTCATCGTTTACCCCAGCATGGTGGATGTACGTAATGTCTGCGAATTCTGGTACGACATACTTCGGATAGGTTTCATATTTTTCACGGGATTCTTTCATGAGGTCGATATAGTCATTTTGATAGCAAACGGTGATATCTGGACGTTCATGCACCCATTTTGGGAAGAAAATGACGCCATGCATGCGTTTTTCCTCAGGCATAAAGTTTAAAGACACGTCTGTCCCAGTCGGTTCCGTCCAGGAAACTTTGTATACCCCTTTTGTCAGTTTCACAATATTCACTTCTTGATCACGAACCCAGCGGCCTCCAACCATTCCGCTATGAATGCGGTAATCAATGGTGTGATCATTTTTAATGTAAATCTCATATTCCCAGCCATTTTCATACGTATAAATCATATGAAGTCCAACGAATTGATCCATGTTTATTCCTTCTTTCAATTAAAATGATGTTGTTTCAAACATGTCATGATTTACATGTTTATTTTAGGGTGTATGGTATACTATTGTCAAAGAATATGCGTTGGAGGCATGTCATGAGAGTACTGAAATATGCCATTCTTGGCTTACTAGATCAGCGTGAGCTGACGGGATACGATATGAAGAAACACTTTGAAGATTCCCTTGGACAGTTTTGGAGTGCGAAGCATAGTCAAATATACCCTGAATTAAAGCGGCTAACAGAAGAGGGTTTTATTGAATTTGATATTCACATACAAGGAAAGAAGCTAGAGAAGAAGGTCTATCAAATCACTGATGCAGGAAAAAGAGAACTGCATGAGTGGTTAAGGAAAAAAGGCCCGATTCCAGACACAACAAAAGATGAATTTATGTTAAAAACGTTCTTTATCTCATCTATGGATCAAAAAGAAGCGGCCGGTCTCTTCTCACATCAGCTGCTGGAGCGAACAAAGAAAGTAGAGATGCTTGAACAGAAACTGAACGTTTTAACAGAAGAAGATCCATCTGCCCAATCACTGCATTCAACACAATTCGGGCATTATTTAGTGCTGACAAGAGCAATTGAAAGGGAAAAAGGGTATGTTCGCTGGCTCCAAAAGACCCTTGAAGTCATTGATTCATCCATTGTCTAAGGACAATCGTCGCACGATATGATAAAAAATGGTTTGAAACAAGTGAATTTATCAATAGAAACCGCTACAATGGATATATTCGTATTAAAGTGAGGCGAGTATGTTTGAGTAACCAAGAAGCGTTGTGGAATGAAGCAGAAGCTTTTATTTCTGTATGCTATGAAGAATTAGGCAAGTCAAATGAAGAAAAAGCAGCACGTCTGCATGAAATAAAAAAAGAAATTGAGTCTGACGGGATGTATACTCATACGCAGGAAGAATTAGCTCACGGGGCAAAAATGGCATGGCGCAACAGCAACCGGTGCATTGGGCGCTTGTTTTGGTCAACACTGCATGTGCATGACTGCCGGCACGTGACAACAGAAGATGAGGTGAAAGAGGCACTCTTTCATCATATTGAGTATGCGACAAATGGGGGTAAAATCAAACCGTCCATTACCATCTTCCCACCAGAGAATAAGGGGCGGAAGGAAGTCGTTATTTATAATCATCAGCTCGTTCGTTATGCGGGATATGAGTCGGAATATGGCATCATTGGGGACGAGGCATCACTTGAATTAACCAAGTTGTGTGAAGCGCATGGCTGGAAAGGCGAAGGCACGCATTTTGACCTTCTGCCACTTATGTTTCAGCTAAAAGATCAGCCGCCGGTTCTGTATGATCTTCCGAAAGAGATCGTTCAAGAGGTAGAGATCACTCATCCTGAATATGATGGATTCCGTGATTTAGGACTGAAATGGTATGCTGTTCCGATTATTGCTGATATGAAATTAGAAATTGGTGGCATTCATTACAATGCGGCACCGTTTAATGGCTGGTATATGGGAACAGAAATTGGCGCACGAAATCTTGCTGACGAAAACCGCTACAATATGCTGAAAAAAGTTGCTTCTATTTTAGGACTGGACACGACAAAGAATGCGTCACTTTGGAAGGACAAAGCCATTGTCGAATTGAATGTGGCGGTTCTTCATTCTTACCGGGAAGCAGGGGTGACCATTGTGGATCATCATACAGCTGCCCATCAGTTCAAACAATTTGAAAAACAGGAAGAAAAGGCTGACCGTAAGCTGACTGGTGATTGGACATGGCTGATTCCGCCAGTATCACCAGCTGCTACGCATATCTTCCATCGTCACTATGACAATACAATCGTGAAACCGAATTATTTTTATCAGGAAAAACCCTACCACGGGACGGAAAGAGCCTAGCGAAAAGCTAGGTTTTTTTGTATGAAATGAGTCTTTTGAATGTTGTTTGATTTGGAAAATGATGGTTTAATGGCGGTGAAATCAAAAAGGGGGAATAGAGATGAAAAAAATGACGTTGCTCATATTTTTGGCTGTATTCAGTTTCAACGGATTTCTACCACTAGGTGATGAGAGAGCTAAAGCAACTACTGGAACAATGGTTCAGAATGTCATCGATTTAAAGGTGACAACCGATCGTTCAACTTATACTTCGCTCCATCCTCAGGTCAACGTCAACATGACCGCAACAACAAATGAAACACTTTATTATACAGCTGCTATTCGAAAACTTACTTTCCCAGTGACACCAGTCTTTACACACGAAGGGTCTATCTCTGGACAAAACGCTTTCGCAGCACCTACTCGTTTATTATTTCCTAACAGTGGATCAGCCAACTATGATGTTCATGTGAGTCTCTACAAAGATGCTTCACGTACAACCTTGATTGGTTATTATGTTGCAAACCCATTTACTGTTGTGAAATAAAGGATACACATCAACTATCCTCTAATCCGAAAGTCTTGATAATGGGCGAACTTGGTGAGCGGCTCCATGTCCAAATGTGTGACTTTTGAAAAAGGACTACCTTTACGGACGGTCTCTAAAAAGTCAAAAACCTCCTGCTGCTCTCCTTCTACTTTTAACTCCACGTGACCCTCATCTGTGTTGCGTACCCAGCCTTTTATCCCTCGATTGACGGCTTCTCCTTGAACAAAATATCGAAAACCGACTCCTTGCACTCGTCCTTTTACAATAGCGTGATAATGAACCAATGTCATCTCTCCTTTTTTCTCATCGTACCATAACCTGCCTTGTTCCTTCACGTACCGACTATGATTTGACTGTCAAACCATGTAAAATAAAAGGCAATCAGACAATCTAAGGAGATGGCAAGAGTGGGGCAGACAAGGTACGACATCGAAGGAATTCAAGTAGGACAACCTATCACCACCTATGTGAATGGTAAAGAAATCAAAACAGCCATCAACAAAAAGCGTATTCACGAGCCTGTTTATTTGAGTAAGCTCAATTTTGATGGAGATGGCCAGGGTGATTTGGTCCATCACGGAGGTGATGATAAAGCCATTTGCGTCTTTCCATATGATCACTATACTTATTTTGAGCAATTTTTAGGGGTGCCGTTACAGGAGGCAGCCTTCGGTGAGAATGTGACCGTGCATCAGCTTGTAGAGACAGAAGTCCGTATTGGAGATGTATTTCAGTTTGGGGAAGCGATTGTTGAGGTCAGCCAGCCAAGACAGCCATGTGTGAAGCTCTCTCTTAAGCATGGAAACATGAAGCTTGTGAAGGAAGTGCAGCAAACGGGATATACCGGTTTTTATTTGCGTGTGCTGAAAGAAGGAATGGTCTCTCCTGATGAAGCTCTTGTGTTAGTCGAAAAAGCGCCCCATCCCATCACTGTCCACGAAGTCAATGAAGTTAAATACCGTCAAGTAGATCAAAACAGGCTGAAAGCAGTTCTTGAAGTAGATGCCTTAGCAGATGTGGTCAGGAAGTCTTTAGAAAAACGTGTTCAGCCCATATAAAAAAGCCGTACATCTGATATGGATGTACGGCTTTTCAACATTTAAGAGCTCGTTTTCTTTTGCTCAAGAAGATTTGCAAGGAAATAAGTTTTAAAGCTTTGAAGCTTTCTTCCTTCATGCTTGGTCACACCAAGCTTCTTTAATTCTTCGACATACCAGCCTTTGCTACCATAATGCATGATAGAAAACTCCTTTCAATGGAAACTGCCTGCATTGTAACATCTCAAAAAAGGACGTGAAAAGTGTGCAGGTGTTTAGAAATGAAAACTGATTCTATCTGCCTATGATCTATGTATATGCTGGAAATAATCATTTATGAATTTGGCGGGTTGAGGGTAACGATGATCATGCCGACTGTCATAATCATGATGACAATACCGAGGTAGGTCATCATGGATTGTTTTTTCTTAATACCTACAACCGTTAAAATAATACTTTCAATAAAGAAGATAACACCGATGATGATGAACCACATATCAAATAAGACCCCTTTCGCATATCTTTGCCTATTTTACCACAGGCATTTTTGTTTAGTCGTGACAGATTCGTGAAAGAGATATGAAAAAATCCCCTCCAGTGAAGGAAGGGACCCGCTTGCTTACAGCTTTGTTAAAATAATCGGTTCGTCTTTTGTGATCACAATCGTATGTTCAATCTGTGCGACCAGGCTCTTATCAGGTGTTTTAAATGTCCAGCCGTCATCTGCTTGATAAATCGATTCAGCATTTGTTGAAATGAAAGGTTCAAAGGCGATGACTGTCCCATTCTTAAACAAAGCATTATCGAATGGATCATAATAGTTCAAAATATGGTTAGGTGCTTCATGCAGGCTTTTCCCAATACCGTGCCCTGTCAAGTTCTTAATGACGGTAAATCCTTGTTCTTTCGCTGTATTGTAGACCGCACGGCCAATTTGATTTTGTCTTTTACCGGCTTTCGCATGCTTTAATCCTTCAAGGAATGCATCCTCTGCACACTGGCATAATGCTTCAAGACGAGCATCTCCTGTACCTAAAACGAATGAAATCCCAGTATCGGAATAATATCCATCAAGCTCTGCTGAGATATCAATATTAATGAGGTCGCCCTCTTGTAAAATGGTTTTTTCACTTGGAATGCCATGTGCGACTTCATCATTGACACTGATGCAAGTCGTACCGGGGAAATCATATTCTTTTTCAGGAGCTGAATTGGCTCCATGCTCTTCTAATATTTTTTTCCCAATCAAATCTAATTCTTTTGTAGACATGCCTGGTTTCGCTTGGCTTTTCATTTCTTCTCTTGCCAAAGCGACAATTCGGCCGACTTTTTTTAAGGCTTCTAACTCATGATCATGTTTGACAATCACTGTTCATTCCCGCTTTCTATAACTTCATTCTATTCAATAGCTTACCACATTTTACGCCAAAAGAGTAAAGGCTGAGATTTGGGTGAGATGTGGACAAATTGGTATAGATAACTAGATGTGCATATGATATATTTTTTATGAACATCATGAGAGATTTGTTCATGATGATGACGAAGGGGGGAGAAATAAGATGGTGTTTCAGTTTTTTCAAAAGTTAGGAAAATCATTTATGCTTCCAATCGCTGTGCTTCCTGCAGCGGGTATCATTTTGGCTATTGGGCGAGAAGATGTATTCAACATCCCGTTTATTCATGCGGCAGGAAATGCAATTTTTGCGAATTTGGCTTTAA
This sequence comes from Bacillus sp. 2B09, assembly GCF_003946835.1. Classification (NCBI taxonomy): domain Bacteria; kingdom Bacillati; phylum Bacillota; class Bacilli; order Caryophanales; family Bacillaceae; genus Bacillus; species Bacillus sp. 2B09. Next base: position 112,295 of record NZ_RPSG01000008.1, on the reverse strand, counting down.
TTTTTGCTATGGGTGTAGCGATTGGTATTTCAAAGGATGGTAACGGAGCAGCGGCGTTATCTGGAGCGATCTCTTATTTTATTTTGTCAGCTGGTACCACGTCGATCAATTCGACCAACAATATGGGGGTATTGGGTGGTATTTTGTGCGGACTTTTGGCAGGTTACGTTTACAATAAATTTAAGGACACGAAACTGCCGGAATACTTAGGTTTCTTTAGTGGAAGACGGCTTGTGCCAATTATGACAGCACTTTTTACCATTCTATTAGCAGCCGTTTTTGGATATGTATGGCCTCCAATTCAAAGTGTGATCAATGATTTAGGGGAGTGGATTTTAAGTCTTGGAGCAACGGGTGCCGGGCTGTTTGGCTTCTTTAACCGCCTGCTCATTCCATTAGGACTTCATCATGTGTTGAATAATCTATTTTGGTTTCAATTCGGTGAATTCAGCGGAGCGACAGGTGATTTAGCGCGGTTCTTCAAAGGAGATCCAAGTGCAGGTGTCTTTATGACTGGTTTCTTCCCAGTAATGATGTTTGGGCTGCCGGCGGCATGTCTCGCGATGGTTGTGACCGCAAAGCCTGAAAAACGAAAAGCAACAGCCGGTCTTATGATTGGAATGGCACTGACGTCATTTATTACAGGAATCACAGAACCAATTGAATTCTCATTTATGTTTTTATCTCCACTTTTATATGGTGTTCATGCGATATTAACTGGTCTTTCGCTCTTTATTGTCAACACCTTAGGCATTCATAGCGGTTTCGCTTTTTCAGCGGGTGCGATTGATTACGTTTTAAGTTTTGGAATTGCGCAAAAACCCATTCTGTTACTTGTGGTTGGGGTCATCTATGGCGTGATTTACTTTGTTGTTTTCTATTTCCTGATTAAATTGTTAAAGCTAAAAACACCGGGCAGGGAAGATGATGACATCGAAGATATTTCAGGGGATGATACACATACTGCCGGAGCAAGTATGCTCGTAGAGGGACTAGGCGGCAAAGGCAATATCACCACAATTGACCATTGTGCGACCCGTCTTCGTTTAACAGTAGAAGATACCAATTTATTAAATGAAGGTACATTGAAAAAAGCAGGTGCCAAAGGGGTACTGACGTCAGGAAAAACTTCCGTACAAATCATCATTGGAACAAATGTCGAATTTGTCGCCGATGATCTTCGCAAGGAAGTCGATCGGGACTAAAAAAAGCGTTCAGCCAGATCAAATGGGCTGAACGTTTTTTTGTTTTCGCTGTTCGATCACCAGTACAATGCTGATGACAACAAGTAAAAACCATGAACTGATTTTACCAAGATGGACGAGAGACCAAGCATGCTGCTGATTTGGATATTGCCATGCTCCTAAAAAGGTCGTGACATTTTCGGCCACCCAAATAAAAAAGCCAATCAGCAAAAACGAGATAACAAGCGGCATACGAAAGGTCGATGAACCGACCTGAAAGGAAACGGCTGTTTTTCGAAACACAACCACTAGGAGTAATGTCAGCCACCAGCGTAAATCATAGATCCAGTGATGAGTAAAGAAATTGAGGTAAATACATAAACTGATCCCAATCGAAAGGTACGGCTGAGGCCATGCTTTCACCTTCACGTGAAGCCGAGTCAGTGCCTGATAAATATAGCTTGCCACGCTCGCATACATAAAACCGCTATAGAGCGGAACCCCCAAAATTTTCGTATAAGCTTCTTCAGGATAGGACCATGAACCCATATGTACTTTGTAGATTTCTAAGCCTATTCCAATCACATGAAAGAGACAAATAACCTTCAACTCTGTCAGCGTCTCAAGCCGTAGCATCAGCATGAGAAGCTGTGCCATGAGGCAAAGCAGAAGAATAACATCATATCGATGAAGAAAAGGAATAGACACGACCTTTGATAGGGCAAGCGCCGTAAAGATCATGACAGGAAATAGACAAGAGATGGCCTGTAAATAAGCAAAATGAAATAATGTTTTCATACAAAATGTAACCCCTTTTTACTGTCTGAAATAACTTAGACGGCAATAGCAAGGGGAAAGTTTACCTCGACTAGATATTCATGAACAATTTGTGAATATATATGTGAAAAGGATCACAAATGTATATTAAGTAGTATAATAAGATCATAAAGAAAATGTGAAATATTTCACATAATTTAAAAGGAGGCATCATCATGTTTACAAAATTCTTACAAACGAATGTATGGGCAGCGGTTATCCTTTTGGCAGCAAGACTTTATATCGGATGGACTTGGCTGACATCTGGTATTGGAAAACTAACAGGCGGATTCGATGCATCAGGATATTTGCAATTTGCCATAGCTGAACCTGTTGTGAAAGATGGACATCTTGTTTATCCGTTCTATGTCTGGTTTTTAGAAAATGTCGCGTTGCCAAATGCCGGACTCTTCAGTGCCATGGTCATGTGGGGAGAAATCTTAGTTGGTCTAGGACTAATTGTTGGATTGTTCACAACAACAGCAGCCTTTTTTGGAAGCGTGATGAATGTCTCTTTCTTACTAGCTGGAACCGTTTCTGTTAACCCGCTTCTTCTTCTAATCGCCGTCTTCATTATGGCAGCGAAAGGAAATGCCGGAAAACTTGGCCTTGATTATGTAGCAGGTCCAGTCCTTAAGCGAAAATTGAAAAGAAAGCCGCATTTAGAAGTGGCATCATAATAAAGAAAAGCATCCTGAGTGAAAACTCAGGATGCTTTTTATTTAGGAACCGGCTTTGATGAGGTTAATATGCACCACAGTCAGCTCGTGCTGACTGATATCTGGATCATGTCCGACGATAAATTCGAGCTCATAATTACCGGTCTGATAAACGTATTTTTTCTCTTTTGTTTGTGGGATGGTGCTGACTGAATCTGCAGGTCCAAGCTGTTTCTTTAATAGGGAAGGAGTCATTCCTCCGATATTCGTTTCTTTTTCTACATTTGTTCCAAAATAACGGATTTCGTTAATCTTGCCTTTTTTGTCATAGTGAAAAGCAAATCCAGGGTTGCCCATCTCAGCATGATACAAATCAAAGCCGCTTTGACCGGTTTCTGGATAAGGCTGTCCTAGTTTATGCCGAACGTCTTTTTTTGTTTGAACCCCTATTTTGAGTCCTTCTGCATAGTATGGCATTTGTCCTTGATGTGCTAGCTGATAAATGCTGTTTAGCGCTGCTTTCGGCCCTTGAGGAATGGACTGTTCTGCCTGCGTTTGGGTCAGGGCGTGCGCTGAAATCGCCGGGCTAAAACCGAATAAGGTGGAAGAAGCGAGTGAAGCGGTCACGACAAAAGCTGCTGTTTTTTTCATGATTAATCAATCCCTCCTTCTTCAACTATACCCGGTGCCATGTGGATCAAACGTAAAAAGCCCCAGCTGATCTTGGATCGGCTGGGGCCTTAAATGAAAAAGTTATTTGGAAGACGAGCTGGATTCATCTTTGGCGGAAGAGGAATCTTTTTCATCCTGTACTTTCTTTGTGTAGTCATAATCATTGCGTTCAATTGGTGTAAAGCCTTTAGGTTTGTAGAAACGGAGTAAATCTTCCGTGACAATCTTATCAGATGTCTCTAGCATCTTTTTCACCGTTTCGTTTTCTTGTGATGCCTTTTCAGTCGGCTCGATTTTTTCACCTGTTTTGTTGCTGTAATAGTTGTTGCCTACTTTCGTGTAGTCCTTAGACACGAAGTCTCCGTTTCTAAATGGCACAAGCTCTTTAAAGTTCTTCGATAAGATATCAGAACCAGACATTAAATAGTTCTTCGTATCATCTCCGAGCAGGTGGAGAAGAGTAGGCGCAACATCGACTTCACCAGAGTATTTATGAATCTGTCCGCCTTTTACGCCTGGCACATGGATAAAGAGCGGCACACGCATAAGCTGGGCATTTTCATAATCTCCAATTTTTTCGCCAGTCACTTTTTCCATCGCTTCATTATGGTTTTCTGAAATGCCGTAGTGGTCACCGTACATAATGACGACGGTATTGTCATAGAGACCGGATTTCTTCAAGTCATTAAAGAACTGTTCAATGGCTTCATCTAAATAATGAGCAGATTGGAAGTAGTTATCAACGACAGAGTCTCCGAAGTCGCCAGGTTCAAAATCGGTATCACCTTCATCCATACCAAATGGGAAGTGGTTTGACAGCGTAATGAATTTCGAATAAAGCGGCTGTTTTAGATTTTCAAGCATTGGCATGGATTCTTTGAAGAACGGTTTGTCTTTCAATCCATAGTTCTTCGTATCTTGTTCATTCATATCGTAGTACTCAGAATCGTAAAATCTGTCATATCCAAAGGACTTAAACATTTCATTTCGGTTCCAGAACGTTTTCGTATTCCCGTGGAATTCTGCGGACGTGTATTGGTCCTTTTTCAAAATGCCAGGAAGCGCCTGATATGTGTTTTGAGCTTTGTTAATAAACACAGAGCCTTGTGATAATGGGAAAAGCCCCGTATCCATCATAAATTCCGCATCAGATGTCTTTCCTTGTCCTGTTTGATGGAAGAAGTTATCAAAATAAAACGTTTTGTTGTCATGGGCTAATGAATTGAGGAAAGGAGTGACCTCTTTTCCATTCACTTTGTAATCAATGACAAAGTTTTGCAGTGATTCAAGAGAAATCGTAATGACGTTCATGCCTTTCGCTTTCCCGTAATAAGCCGGGTTAGGATCAGCGCTGTTCGCCTTTAGATAATTCTCTACATCTGTTACGTCACTTGAATTTGCCAGGGCACGCTGGCTGTTTGATTTCACATTTTGAATGGCATCAAACACCGTAAAATTATAAGCACCCAAGTATTTGACTAAATAATTGCGGTCGAACGATCTTGATAAAAGCTCTGGGCGATCAATTTCTGCTGCGATTAAGTTGACAACAAAGATCAGAACAGAGGACACAAGAACGAGTCTAAACGATTTTGTTTTTTGAACAGGTACAGTTGCTGTACTTGTTTGCTGCTGTCTTTTCATGCGGACTGCGAGTACGATCAAGATGATGGTATCGAGAAAGTAAAACATATCAGTCCAACGCATGAGTGAAAATGCACTATCACCTAATTGTCCGCCATTCGTTCCTGCCTGCATCACTGTAGGCAGCGTGATAAAGTCATTGAAGAATCGATAGTACACGATGTTTGCGTAAAGTAAAAAAGACATGAAAAAGTGAATCACAATGATAGCGGCAGGCTGCCATTTTTTCTTGAACAATAAAGCAAAGCCAAGAAAGAACAAGCTGGAGCTAATAGGATTCACAAAAAGCAAAATATGCTGAAGCACATTTGATATACCAAGTTTAAATTCGATTAAATAAGCTGTATACGTCTTGAGCCATAACAAGATGGCTGCAATTACAAAGAAGCCGAGGCCCCTTTTTTGAATAAATGTTTTCATTTAAACACTCCTTTTCTCCGTTAAACGGAAGAGGCGGAACGAAAGAAAACGAACCATTAGAATATACCATGAAATGCACAAATAGAAAAGTCATAACCGGTGAGCACCTAAGGCAGCCTGTCCGAGCTAGAAATGGGAAGACATCGAAAATATTCGATCTCCGAAAAACTTTTTGTGAAATTCATCCTAATAATTACAGAAAATTCTGTATTTTTCCTGTTGCTATATCAATAAAACAGGTAAAAAGACACAAGCCTAAAGAATTAATTTGATTTCTACAATGGTGTATTTAGGCGGATTTCCAGTGTTTATTAATGTTTATGCAGGTTAAGTAAAAAAAATGAATGAATAAACCGCTGAATTGTCTGGATAATAATTCCTTCAAGAAAGTATATTGATATATATTGTTGTTTCACAAACATAATGGTTTTGATGTGTATTGTAAGGGTTTTATTCTTTTTGATGGGTGAACAAATTATCTAAATATACTTAAGTGAACAGTTCGACACTATAAACTTTTGAAACGGGGTCGATATAGACAGTGACAGGAAATCTTCCATTGAAAGGATTGATAGTATATGACTGTACGAGCACAGAACCTCGTTCAGAACTGGTTTCCGAGTGAGGACGGAAATGCAGAAGAGCGGAAAGAACTCATTAAATTAATGGAACAGATCATTTCAGGGGTCGATGACCTGAAGGATCCGAACCGTGCTCACCTAAAAGGTGAAAAGAATCGCGAGGAGGACTTTTACAAAAAGCTCACTGAAACAAGTCAAATTCCGATGAACGGACAACAAGCGGAACTTGTGAATGAAGAATTACTGAAGCTTTTACATAATCATCCATACCACACGAAGTATTTCTTCACGAACATTTTGCCAATGGCAAGTACACCAGGAATTCTAGGCATGCTGACGGCTATGCTGGTTAACGGAAACAACCTATGGGATGTGTATGGACCAGCAGGGGCGGAAGCTGAGGTCAGAGTGGTCTCAATGATGTCTAAGCTCATCGGATATGATCCAAATGTGAGCGGGGGCTACACAACATGGGGAGGTCAAGGGGCTATTTTCTCAGGGCTTCGTTTAGCGATTGCGAAAGTTGCACCGGAGTCATTACGAAAAGGTGTCCCGCAAAATCTTTATGCGTTTTGTTCTGATGCAGCACATTACAGCTTATTTAAGTCAATGGAAGCAACAGGGATTGGCACAGACAACTTAATCAGAATTAAGACGAATAAAGATCATTCGATGGATATGGAAGATTTGCGTTGTCAAATGGAACGTGTTGCCCAAAATGGCGGAATTCCCGTTTATATTGTGGCAACAACCGGAACAACAGATGCCATTGCAATTGATGATGTAAAAGGGGTGCGTGAAACGGCAGAAGCCATTGCTGAGAAGTATGGTCTCAAGGTGCCGCATATTCATGCAGATTCGGCGCTTGGTGGATTCTTTGCTTTCTTTAATGAGTATGATGTATCTGAAAACCCGCTGCAATTCTCAGACGGTGTTCTTCGTATGTTAAAAGAAATCAAAGCAAAGTTTCAGCATCTTTCTCTTGCTGACACGATGTGTTTTGATTTTCAAAAACTTGGACAAACACCGTACACATCTAGTTTATTCTTAGTGAAAAACGCTGCTGACTTAAAGCGCTTGGACCTAGAAGAACAAGAAACACCATATGTTGGACATAGAGGATACGGGGAATACCATACCGGTTATACGCTTGAATGCTCAAGAATGGGAAGCTCCATCAGCATGCTAAGTGTGCTGCTAACGTTTGGAATTGAAGGATACCAGCGCTTGCTCGGTCAATTTTTAGAGGTGAACCTTGCATTTAGAGAAGCGCTCCGTCAGGAAATTCCACAAGCAGAAGTCGTCAATGATGACAATGTCGGAATGGCTACATTGTTTAGAATTTACCTAGACGGCTCTCCTCGTTTTAAGGAAGAAATATCTGGAGAAGCAACTGCTATGGAAATTGAGCGCAACAATGATTTGAACAAAATCCTCTTTGAAAAGCTTGGAGAGAAAAGAGACGAAATGTTCTTTGGTGATACAACGAAGTTTTTACAAGTCAATGCCAAAGAAGGTCAAGAATTCTATCTAAGTGTGAGTAAATTTTTTGTGATTTCACCTTATACGTTACCGGAGCATATCCCTCATATCGTATCTTATTTAAAAGATGTCATTGCATCTGTTTGTGGACAATTTGAAAGTGTAGAGGCTTAAATTAAAATTGAGAGTGGAGATGTAGAAAAAAATGGCGAAACAAAGGAAGTTTGGGGGACTTACGATTTCCTCCAAAATCATGTCAGTCGTTGTCGTAACATTACTCGCAACCGTTGCATTATTCGTTCTAACATTTTATTTAGTTAGCCAGGATTTATCTTCCCAATTATTAAAGCAATTTGATTATCGATTAACAACAGATATTGATACAGCGAAAAAAGAAATCGATCATATTGATGGAAATGTCCTTAGCATTAGCGGGAAGGATGATCCTATTTATGTGGAGATCAAAAAGAAATTCACAGAACTACAAAAAGATCATACGCTTGAGAACTTATACGTGTTATCAAATAAGGGCGGCAAAGAAAGAATCATCGTACTAACAGGGGAAGACAATGATTTTGATCAAGATTATGTCTTTTCAGATGAAATGAAACAAGCTCTTTCTGAAGATAAAATGGTCAAAAGCGACATTTACGTTGATTCGTATGGGACTCATAAATCCGTCTTTTTACCAATTAAAGATTCAGGCGGTGAACTCACGGGGATTTTAGGAATTGACTTAGATGCGTCTGTTGTTCCAGCAACAACGAAAAAGCTGACAATTTATATTACAGTAGCATCTGCGATTGTGCTCATCGGTGGATTACTCTTCTCATTCTTCATGGGAAGAAGAATTGCAAAACCAGCACGTTCATTAATGGAATCAGCAGATCGAATTGCAGATGGTGATTTAACTGGCATGGTAGAAGTTCAAAGTAAAGATGAGATCGGTCAATTAGCAGCTTCCTTCCAGAAAATGCAGGGACGGATCAAAGAGCTTATTGGAAAGATCTCAAACTCATCAAGTGAAGTGTCGAAAATGTCTTCGCAGCTTCGCACAGTGACAACAGAATCTAGTCAAAGTGCACAACAAGTGTCAGAAGCGATGACGAATATGAGTGAAGGAATCAATGATTCAGTCGCAAACATTACAGACTGCACAACATCTGTTGCGGAAATTGATACTCAAATCGAAGGCGTGACAAAAGAAGTGGATGAAATGAAATCTGTTTCATCAGAAGTACAAGAGCAGTCAGAATCTGGTCAAAAATTGGTGCAGCATGTGCTTGAACATCTCAACATGTTACACGACATGATGACAAGCTCAAAGCAGGCGGCAGAAGAATTGCAATCACATTCAACAGAAATTGAAAGTGTCATCTCCATTATTACGGACATTTCAGCGCAAACGAATCTGCTTGCACTGAATGCTTCTATTGAAGCCGCCCGTGTAGGAGAAGAAGGAAAAGGATTTGCTGTTGTGGCTGATGAAGTCCGTAAGTTAGCTGAACAGTCAGCTGATGCAGCTAAAACGGTCTCAGACTTAGTCATTGGCACACAGGAAAATAGTCAGCGTGTCCTTGAAAGCGTGGAGGAAAGCAGTAAAGCAGTGGAAGAAGGCCGTGAGCAAATGAAAGGCACCTCGCAGAACTTCGCTGGTATTTATGATGGAGTGTCTCAATTTGCAAGCAGAACGAACAATTTGCTTCAATCTATTCAGCAGGTAGAACGCGCTTATCAAACAATTTCTACATCGATTGAACAAATTTCGGTCGTGTCAGAAGAACATGCGGCAAGCTCTCAAGAAGTAGCGGCAGCAACAGAACAGCAAAGTGCTGGCATGCAGCAAATTTCAAGTGCGATTGAACAGCTCTCTGACATGTCAGAGGACTTGGCACAAATGGTATCTACTTTTAAAATCGACAAAAAATAACGAGAAAGCTGGCTCTTGTGAGAGAGTCAGCTTTTTTGCTATGCTTAACCAAAATATCAGACGATCTGAAAGGAGACGTGTCATGGATTTTGCGCAGAGATTGTCAGAAGAACGGATCAAAAAGGCGATGGACCATGGAGCTTTTGAAGGACTAGCAGGTTTTGGGAAACCTCTGCCAAAGGATGATGCTGCTCATGTACCTGAAGAACTGAGGATGGGCTATCGAATCATGAAAAATGCTGGCTTTGCCGGGGAAGAAACAGCTTTGAAAAAAGAACTAATGACGGTTAAAGAGTTACTGAAAACGAGTATAGATGGAGAAGAAAGAAAAAAACTCTCTCTCGTATGTGAGGAAAAACAAAAACGCCTTGATGAACTCACATCCAAGCGCCAAACGTTTGCTCGACCAGCCTCCTCCTTTTATAAGAATAGGGTCTACGAAAAACTAACGGAGCATAAAAAAAGATGATGACACGCTGCCTCTTTGAGCACATTGAGGGAGCTTTTTTTATGAAAGCGCTACATTTTATTGTTGACTACATGTATATACAAATATAAAATATGAAGTGAACATGTATATACAAGTTTTGATTCTTTTTTCTTATAAAAAAACGATCTCGGAGGGGATAGCATGGCTGATTATCAGGCAGCGGCAGATCAGATTGTGAAAGCCATTGGCGGCAAAGAAAACATTGATCAAGCCACACATTGTGTGACAAGACTTCGTTTTGTGCTAAAAGATGAAGGTAAGGTGGATGAGAAAGCACTAGAACAAATTGATGAAGTGAAGGGATCTTTCTCAGCGAATGGCCAATACCAAGTGGTCATTGGTCAAGGAGTGGTGAATCGGGTTTATGCCGAAATGGTCAAACAGACGGGAATCGGCGAAGCGACAAAAGAGGACGTCAAGCGTGCCTCTGATCAGAAATTAAACCCACTTCAGCGTGCGGTGAAAACGCTTGCAGATATCTTCATTCCAATCCTTCCAGCTATCGTGACAGCCGGTTTATTGATGGGGATTAATAATATTTTAACAGCTCCTGATATTTTCTTTGATCAAAAATCCATTGTGGATGTGTATCCGGCATGGGCGGATTTAGCGAATATGATCAACTTGATTGCAGGTACTGCTTTTACCTTTTTGCCAGCATTAATCGGCTGGTCGGCTGTCAAGCGGTTTGGAGGTAATCCGCTTTTAGGGATGGTCCTTGGACTGATGCTTGTACATCCAGATCTGTTGAATGCTTGGGGGTATGGAGCGGCGGAAAAGACAGGTGACATTCCTGTTTGGAATTTGTTTGGACTTGAAGTACAAAAGGTAGGTTACCAAGGGCAGGTTCTTCCGATACTCGTCGCCTCCTATTTACTCGCAAAGCTCGAATTATTTATAACAAAACGGACACCTGAAAGTATTCAGCTGTTAGTTGTTGCACCAATTACATTATTACTCATTGGATTTTTATCATTTATCGTCATTGGTCCCGTTACATTTGCGATCGGAAACGTTTTAACATCTGGACTCGTCACCGTATTCCAGCAATTCGCAGCACTTGGCGGTCTTTTATATGGCGGATTGTATGCAGCGTTAGTCATTACAGGGATGCATCATACGTTCCTAGCAGTCGATATTCAGCTGATTAACTCAAAACTGCACGGCACGTTCCTATGGCCAATGCTCGCCTTGTCTAATATTGCTCAAGGATCAGCGGCACTTGCGATGATGTTTGTCTTAAAAGATGAAAAGCAAAAAGGGCTCTCGCTGACATCAAGTATTTCTGCTTACTTGGGCATTACTGAACCGGCGATGTTTGGGGTGAACTTGCGCTATAGATTCCCGTTTATTTTTGCCCTGATCAGTTCAGGGATAGCTGGTATGTTTATTGCCTCACAAGGGGTACTGGCAAGTTCAGTCGGCGTTGGAGGCATTCCAGGAATCTTCTCGATCATTCCGAAATATTGGGGGGCATTTGCCATCGGAATGGTGATTGTGCTGATCGTCCCATTCATTGGTACCCTTTTATATGCAAAACTTAAAAAGAAGGATGTATCACAAGAACTTAACTAGTGGTGGTGAAGGAAATTGAATCAACAAACAAACGAACCGTGGTGGAAAAAAGCCGTGGTCTATCAAATCTATCCGAAGAGCTTTTTAGACACAACAGGCTCTGGTACAGGTGATATCAATGGCGTGACGAAAAAGCTCGACTATATCAAAGAGCTAGGGGCGGATTGTATTTGGCTGACCCCTATGTATGAGTCACCACAGCATGACAATGGTTATGATATTAGTGATTATACAAAAATCCATGACATGTACGGCACAATGGCTGATTTTGAGCACATGCTGAAAGAAGCACATGAACGAGGGATCCGTGTCATCATGGATCTAGCCGTGAACCATACGTCGATTTTCCATGAGTGGTTTCAAGCCTCCCGAGAGTCGAAGGAGAACCCGTATCGAGACTATTATATTTGGAAGGAGCCGAAAGCGGACGGCTCTCCTCCGAATGACTGGCAGTCAAAGTTTGGCGGCCCAGCGTGGGAATTAGATGAAGCGACAGGTGACTATTATCTTCATTTATATGATGTTACCCAGGCAGACCTCAATTGGGAACATGATGAAGTGCGCAGGAAAGTATATGACATCATGCACTTTTGGTTTGAAAAAGGGATCGATGGATTCAGACTGGATGTCATCAATAACATTTCAAAGGATCAACGCTTTTTAGATGATGCCGGGCAATCAGTGCAAGGTGATGGACGTATGTACTATACAGATGGGCCGAGAATTCATGAATTCTTGCATGAAATGAACCAGGAAGTGTTTTCGAAATACGATAGCATGACCGTGGGGGAAATGTCTTCAACGAATATTGCAGACTGCATTCGGTATACAAGACCTGATCGGCAGGAGCTGGATATGACGTTTAATTTTCATCATTTAAAAGTTGACTATCCTAACGGTGAAAAGTGGGCCATTGCACCATTTGATTTTCTAGAGTTGAAATCAATTCTGTCAGAATGGCAGACGAAAATGCATGAGGGCGGCGGCTGGAACGCACTCTTTTGGTGCAACCATGACCAGCCACGCATCGTGTCTAGATACGGTGATGATGGCACGTACCATCAGCAATCAGCGAAGATGCTGGCGACCACCATTCATTTGATGCAAGGCACTCCTTATATTTATCAAGGTGAAGAAATTGGGATGAAGAATCCTCGCTTTGAGGACATTTCGTCATACCGCGATATCGAATCACTCAATATGTACGAAGTCATGCTTGAAAAAGGGAAAACAAAGGAAGAAGCTTTGGCGATTTTACAGGTCAAATCAAGAGATAACGCAAGGACACCTATGCAATGGACGTCGGAAAAAAATGTGGGATTCTCAAAAGGTACGCCTTGGATTGAACCAGCTCAAAACGACATTTCAGTAGAAGCTGCCTTAAAAGATGAGACGTCGATTTTTTATCATTATCAAGCCCTTTGCAGGCTTCGTAAGGAACTTGATGTAATCACCTATGGGAGCTTTACTTTATTGCTGGCAGATGATCCAAAGGTGTTTGCGTATGTCCGAGAAGGCAAAGATGAGAAGATTCTCGTGATCAACCATTTTTATGCAGGCGAGACGGACTTTACACTTCCAGATGAGCTTGCAAAGGATGTCAATGAAATGGTAGGGCAAGTCCTGCTGTCCAATTATGAGGATGTGCCGGCAGATTTCAAGGGATTTACGTTGCGCCCATATGAGTCAATCGTTTATCATTTAACCAAACGCTAGTAAATGGGGCGGAAGGAAAATGAAAGAGAATAAGTTTCGAGTGATTTATGATCAGCTCGCAAGACGAATTGAACAAGGTGAATGGCAGGATAAAGGCATCCTCCCATCAGAACATGAGCTGTCTGTCATGTATGACACATCCCGTGAGACGGTGAGAAAGGCATTAAACATCCTTGTGCAAAATGGCTATATCCAAAAAATTCGTGGGAAAGGCTCAGTATTGCTGAATCGAGAGAAAATGCAGTTCCCAGTTTCGGGTCTTGTCAGCTTTAAAGAGCTTTCCCAAACGCTTGGACGCAAGACGGTAACAACGGTTCATGAGTTCGGTTTAATCAAGCCAGATCAGTATATTCAGTCTCAGCTGAAAATCAGTGGGCAGGAGGACGTTTGGGAAGTCATTCGCTCTCGCAATATTAGCGGAGAAGAAGTCATTTTAGACAAAGATTACTTTTTGCAAAAACATGTGCCGGTCTTGTCTAAGGACATTTGTGAAGGATCGATCTACGAGTATATTGAAGGAGAACTTGGGGTTTCGATTAGCTACGCACAAAAGGAATTTGTGGTCGAGCCATGTACAGAAGAGGATGAAAGGTATCTCGATTTGAACGGGTTTGATCATGTGGTGTTGGTGAAGAATTATGTGTTCTTGGAGGATACGAGTCTATTCCAATACACCGAAAGCCGCCACCGGCTAGATCGTTTCAGATTCGTGGATTTTGCTAGAAGAGAGAAGTAGACAGGGCCGAGGCTCTGTCTATTTCAGGTTGTAGGGTATAGCGAGAGCAACATCTCAGGAGGAAAAATGATCAGACTGAATAGACCACTCAAATTACGAGATTTAGAAATTTTTAGCGTGATGAAAGATCACAGGATTTTATGTTATGTCATCATTGAAGACACACGAAAACCGTTTACGGAAGAAGATAGAAAATTAGAGCCATTATGTGATATGGATGAAGAAGACATTCAAGCGATTTTGAATGTGTTTCATATTTCAATTATCAGTGATGAAACATTAAATGAAGAAGATTTAACCCTTGTGAAATCGTACTTTGCTGAATTTGTGAATAATACGAACTTAACGAATTTCATTACGAGAGAATATGTTCAAGAGGATTTATATGCCGTTGATGATGAAGATGATATCACGTTCTTTAATAGAATGCTGCGTCATATTGGGTCAGATGATGTGAAAAAATTTGATGACCGTCATTGGATGTATTTATCCCAAGATTGATAGTGAGATGGAAAAAAGACAAAGGGCTAAAATAAAGTACATTTTAGCCCTTTGTCCTCAATCTGAAAGGACAGAGCCAATGCTCTGTCCTTTTCGATTAAGATGATACTTTGTTTCGTGTGCGCTTGCGCTGGTAGTAATAAAGGATACCGCCTGAGGCGAGCATGAGTAAGCCAATCAATACCGCTGTATACATCATCGTTGCAGTATTCGGCAGAGTGCCGCCTGGCATGCCGCTTCCATCTTGATTTGGATCCGATCCGCCTGGAGCAGAAGTTCCACCGTCTCCGCCATTTTGGTCTGGAGCTGTTCCAGCCGCTTCACTTTGATTGAGTACGGTGTATTCACTAAAGTGCTCCGTTTTACCTGAGACAATCCCGTTTTCGAATGAACCGTTACTTGTTTTGGCATAGCGGTTTTTCTCACGATCGACATAATAGACACCTGGTTTCTTCGCTTTTTCAGGTGCGTCTAATGTAAAGAACAGTGTGACGGGATCTTTAAAGGTAGACACATTTTTCTGATCTTGTTTGATTTGGAAATCGTATGTGTCGGTTAATGCGTTTTTCACCTTATTTGTTTTTGCCATTGATATATCTGCTTGTTGCTCTGACAAATTGGAGAGCGGTAATGCTAGACCGACTTTATCATGATAGATGGTGACGTTTGGATCTTGCTCTCGTTTCTTCAGTTCAGCTACTTGCCCTTTTGATAGAGACAATTGAACCTTTTTCGCTTCGGTTGCTTTGTCTAAATAGAGCAATGCTTTGTTCGTATGCTGCACATACGTTTGGAATTTCTCATCATCTTGAATGTCATAGGCGCCTTTTCCTTTCAAGCGAGGAAGGAATACTTCTTTCACTCGATGGTCAATGACTGGAGAAATATGACCGTCTGCCTGTTCAATTTGCTCTTTGAAAATTTCATAGTCAACATAGCCTAAGTCTTCACCATGAGACGCTTCTGTAAAGACGCTGTAGCCATCACCGCCTGTGCCGACAAATGCGTTAGTCGCCACGCGGTATGTTTTCTGATCATCAATGTCAGTCAGATTGCCCTTTTGATCTTTCAATTTGACATCAATCAGTCTACTGCCAGCCGGTTTACTCAGTGTAAACGTATATTCAATACCGGCTACATGAGGGAATGCGCCTCCGCCTTCTTCAATGCCTGAAAGCCCTTGTTCAAGCGCTTTTTTAATTTGAATGCCTTTTAAATCTGCGACATATAGTGTGTTTCCAAAAGGCATCACGGTTAAAATATCCCCTAATGTGATATCTCCTTTTTCAATGCTGCCTCGAATACCGCCACCGTTTGTAATGGCAAGGTCAGCACCAGCAGATTCTTGTGCTTTCTTTAACATGCCATCTGCAATAAAGTTTCCAAGGTTCGTTTCCTTTGCACGGACGTGTTCACGTTGTCCATCTAAGAAGACATCTGACGTCCCGACTTTTTCGGTTTTTAAATCTTGGATATCTGCTTTGTACTGATCAAGAATCGCTTTTGCGTCCGCATCTTCTTTCACAGAGTCGTCGATCGTGATGAGGTCAAAAGTAGATTCTTTTGGCTGTACGACGCCTTTTTTGTCAAAGGCCACGTCTACTTTTCCTAAAAATTGTCCGTAGTCTTTTACTTGCGCAACAATCGTTGGTTCTTTTTTATTGATGATCTTTAATTTTTCAATAAGGGTGTGGGTGTGACCACCAATGATGAGATCAATGCCATCTACTTTTTGAGCCAGTTCTAGATCACGGTTATAGCCAATATGTGTGAGCGCAATAATTTTATTGATTTTTTCTTCAGTTTGAATGGTTTTGACTGTTTCTTTTGCTTTTTTGTATGCATCTTGAAATTGAATGTTTGGACCACTGCTGGATGTAATGGCTGTGTCTTCAGTGGTTAGACCGAATACAGCGACCTTTTCACCATTTACGTCAAGTAGAATGTAAGGGTAAATGCCAGCTTCTTTTTTCTCACCAG
Source organism: Bacillus sp. 2B09 (assembly GCF_003946835.1). Taxonomy (NCBI): domain Bacteria; kingdom Bacillati; phylum Bacillota; class Bacilli; order Caryophanales; family Bacillaceae; genus Bacillus; species Bacillus sp. 2B09. The sequence continues at coordinate 95,909 of NZ_RPSG01000008.1, read as the reverse complement.
CTTTAAATGTTGCTGGTTTTTTCACTAAGTCGCTTAACTGTTTTTCCTTAGAGACATTCACGTTTGATGACACGATCGGGAAGGTCGGTTTTTCAAACTGGTGACGGTTTTGAGCATCTACACTGGATGCGTCACCTGTCAGGAATTGACGTAGGACAGATGGACCTTTGTCAAATTCATGATTCCCAAACGTCATGGCATCGTATTTCATTAAGTTCATCAGTTTCAGATCGGCAAGTCCTTGCCATTTTGTGAAATAGAGATCACCAGAGAAGACATCTCCAGCGTCTAATAAAATATTGTTTTCACTTTGGGCGCGAACTTCTTTGATCTTGGTTGCGCGTCTTGCTGCATTATCCAGATGGGCATGTGTATCGTTTGTATGCATCACCGTTAAATGCCAATTGTCTGTTGCAGGTGGTTCTGTTGTACCATCATCTTTAAACGCTAGCTTGTACACGCCAAGTCCGTCTGTGTTGGCATTCCGAATAAAGTCGACGCTGCTTGATTTCTCTGCGAACGGTTTTGCAAGTAGAGAAGATTCAAAGGTGACTGTTGCGCCTTTTACTGGTGTAATGGACCAGTTTTGATCAGCGCTTGGGTTAATGGTTTTTTGTTCAATAATATAATCCATCAGCACTTGGCGGTTCTCATCTGCTGAGGCGAGCACGACTTTATCTTGTGTGAGGTGCGGGAAGCCTCCGCCGCCAGATGCACGGTAATTGTTTGTCACGACTAAAAATTCTTGATTGTCAGAAACGGGTTTTCCGTTGTAAGACAAGTTTTTGATGCGGTTCGCATTAGCATTAACAAGTGTGCCTGTTGTGCTGTATTTAGCAGGCTGTGTGACATCTACTTGGTACGTCACACCATCGATCACATCAAAATTATATGAGCGGTATTCTTCGTTTAAAATAGGCTGTTCATTTGAAGTATTTGGTTTGATTTGGTTAAACTGACCAGCAGACATTTCAAGCCAGTCTTTTACTTCACTGCCTTTTAGTTTTACAATCTGTACGGTGTTATCGTAAAGATAGAGATCGCCGATGTTTTTAATCGCTAAATCACCTTTTGCGATATTTGTATAATAGTTCACACCGTTGCGTCCGCCGGCTTTAAATGGCGCACCCGCAGAGAGAATCGGCAAGTTTTTGTACGAAGTATCTTTCATTTTTTCTTGTGCATACCATTTCTGGGCATCTGTCACGATTTGAATAGAAGGGTCATCCATCACTTGAGCGAAAAAGCTGTTAATGTCTGCTTCTGTTTTTCCAACTGGCTTTCTGACGTAATCTAGGGTGTTTTGGTGAGTTGTTTGAATGGCATTTTTCACTGTACTGTTTTGAGATGTCACCCCGGCAACGGATTCGATTTTGCCTGTTCCGTCTGTGACTTTCCAGTTGCTGCCGTCTGGCTCTAGTGTTAAATCAATGACCCCGAGGTAGCTACCCCAGTTTTTTGACATGACGACTGGGATGCCGTTGATGGTTCCTTTTGAGACATTGAATTTGTCGACTCCGTTATATTCAGCGCTTGGGAATGTGCCATGCTGGTGGCCTGATACAATGGCATCGATACCTTTTGTTTTCGTGGCAAGGTCAAAGATCATATTTTCTGATCCTTTAGGTGAAGCGGTTTTTTCAATTCCTGTATGAGCAAGAGCGACAATGACATCTGCGCCTTTCTCTTTCATTTCAGGAATGGTTTCATTGGCAGATTCGACGATGTCCTGCACTTGGACTTGTCCATCTAAATGCTTCTTATCCCACGTCATAATTTGGGGTGGAACGAATCCTATGTAACCAACTTTCACAGTTTGTGAGGCTCCGTTTGCATCTTTAAAGGTTTTATCCTGAATGACATAAGGAGTAAATCGGTGTTCTCCGTTTAACTTTTTGACGTTCGCATTGACAATCGGGAAGTTGGCGCCCGCAATGGTACCGTCAAGAAAAGATAAACCGTAGTTAAATTCATGATTGCCGAGTGTACCTGCATCATATTTTAATTTGTTGAGTGTATGAATAATGGGGTGAACCTTTGTTTGATTGATGATGCTGTCTTTTTCATTTTTATAAACGTATTCTCCAAGAGGGGTTCCTTGAATCAGGTCTCCGTTATCAACAAGGAGTGTATTGGGATTTTGTGAACGGTGCTTGTCAATCAGCTCGGCTGTTTTTGCCAAACCGAATTCATTTGTTTCTTTGTCACTGTAGTAATCGTAATTCATCATGTTCGCATGAACATCCGTTGTGGCTAAGATACTGACCTTTACGGTGCTGCCGCTTTCTGTTTCTGCATGAGTAGGTACTGCTGGGAGAATGAGACTAATCAACATCATGGAAGTGAGCAGAATAGACAGGTTTTTCCTTCGTTTAGACCTATGTGCTTGTTTCTTCACCTGATCTCCGCCTTTCTAATTTTTTTGACCACAATACCTATTGTAGAAATGTTTCGTTAACTTTTGTAGTTATTTTTTGCAGATTATTGTAAAGATAACATAAATCATACGAATTACCTTGTTAAGGGAATGTGAATGAGTCTAAATGCTTATTTTTCTGAAAGGGGGTTTTCTCATAGGGATAGGATGTTTGATTTCAATTGGCGGGGGTATAGTGTGTAGTGTAAACGATAATCAAGCAGGAGGGTTTCTACATGGGTAAGAAAATTGCAGTTGTCTTAACAGATTACTTTGAGGATGTTGAATTCACCGAGCCTGCAAAAGCCTTTAAAGACGCAGGCCATGAGATCACAGTCATTGAAAACGAAAAAGGAAAAACAGTGAAAGGAAAGCAAGGAGAGGCAGAAGTAAGAGTCGATGCGTCTATCGATAACGTGAAACCAGAAGACTTCGATGCACTTCTGATTCCTGGCGGCTTCTCACCAGACATTCTGCGTGCGGATGATCGCTACGTGCAATTCACAAAAGCCTTTATGGACGAGAAAAAACCAGTATTTGCGATCTGTCATGGACCGCAATTGCTTATTACAGCGAAGACGCTGGAAGGAAGAGGCGCGACCGGCTATACATCCATTCAAGTAGATATGGAAAACGCAGGCGCCAAATTCAAAGATGAAGAAGTCGTCGTTTGTCAGGATCAGCTTGTCACAAGCCGTACACCTGATGACATTCCAGCATTTAACCGTGAATCATTAAAACTGCTCGCCAAATAAGTAGTTTTGACAGGATAAACAAAGCCAGCACCTTGCGAGGTGCTGGCTTTTTCTGTGCATGGATATAAGAAAGCGGCGTCAACCGCAATTCAGTATCAGGTGCACGATTATTTTCTTAAGCTTTTCAGCTCGCTTGCAATGGCTTGCATTTCACTTGGGCTGAATGAAGATTTTTTCATCACCATTTGGTGAAGAAATTCAATATCTTCATACTTATCTGGACTGAAGTCTTCGGCTTTGATGACTCCAATATTCAGCATATTGAGCTTTTGCGAAATGTCTTCAATCAGCTGATTGACTTCAGCCGCTTTTTGCTGTGACAAGGGCGGCACGTCCTTTCCTGCATGTGTCGAATAATATGTCTATTTTAACAGAAAAGCAAAAGAATAAAAGGGCTATTATGACGACACTGAAATGTTTTTTTCCTTTTTCTCCTCTTTGATCTTATCAATGATTCGTTTGGATTCAAACACCACAACACCTGATAAACCGATGAGTCCAATTAAGTTTGGAATGGCCATCAGTCCATTGAGCATATCTGCTACGCCCCAGACGAAGTCATTCTTAAACACGGCACCGAAAAAGACAGCTATCACAAACACGATACGGTAATACATGACGTACGAATCCTTCGCCAAATATGTAAAGCATTTCTCTCCATAATAGGACCAGCCAATGATGGTTGAATAGGCAAACAGGAGCAGCCCGATTGCCACGATGGTTGAGCCAGCTGGACCGAGGAAGTGAGCAAAGGATAACGAAGTCAGCGCATCACTTTTTTCTGTTAAATACATATCTGCCATGACAATCGTAATGCCAGTGATAGAACAAACAATGATGGTGTCAATAAACACTTGCGTCATAGAGACGAGCGCTTGACGGGCAGGCATATCCGTTTTCGCAGCTGCAGCAGCAATTGGTGCTGATCCAAGACCAGCTTCATTGGAAAAGACGCCTCGCGCGACACCCCAACGAATAACGGTTCCAATCGCACCACCTGCCACGGCTTGACCTGTAAAGGCATCTGAGAAAATAAGACTGACTGCGCCAGGAACAAGATCAGCATTCATGACAAGAATGATGAGCCCACAAATGACGTAAAATAAAGCCATGACTGGTACAAAAATAGATGTCACTCGGCCGATACTTTTAATTCCGCCTAAAATCACGAGTGCCGTAAAGGCGGTAATGATGATACCTGTTACCCATGTTGGAATTTGAAAAGTAGAATTCATGACGCCTGAAATGGAATTAGACTGTACCAGGTTGCCGATCCCAAAGGCAGCACTGGCACCGAAAACAGCAAATAGCACCCCTAGCCATTTCTGTTTTAAGCCATGCTCTAAATAATACATAGGTCCGCCAGACATTTCGCCTTTTTCGTTTTTGACCCTGTATTTTACAGCAAGAACAGCTTCTGCAAACTTGGTGGCCATCCCGAAAAATGCAGCAAACCACATCCAAAATACTGCACCAGGACCACCTGCAATGACAGCTGAGGCAACACCGACGATATTCCCTGTACCGACAGTTGCAGCAAGCGCCGTCATTAATGCTTGGAAATGGGAGATATCTCCCTCTGATGTTTTGTCTTGTTTTGAAAAAGCGAGCTTTAAAGAATAAGGAAGTAATCTAATTTGAATGAAGAGAACGCGAAAGGTGAGGTAGATTCCAGTACCAACAATTAAAATTAACAGGGGAGGCCCCCACAAAAAATTGTTCATCGTCGTGACAAATTGCTCAATGATTCCCATCTAATGTCCCCCTTTGTTTGTGTAATTCTCCTAAAGTTTCTCCTGTTTTTGTGTAATTTGTCAATGCCGATGGGAGTTTTTCTTGCAAAGTTTCCAAAAGAAAAAGGGCTTGATATGATAGAGAAAAGGTTTTCCAATGGGACTCTTAGGGAAAAGATAGGAGGAGAATGAAGGATGATTCATGTATTATTTGTGTGCCTCGGCAATATTTGCAGGTCACCGATGGCAGAGGCGATGTTTAGAAAACGAGTCGAAGACGAAGGGCTGAGTGAACACTTTGTGATTGATTCAGCAGGCATTGGCGGCTGGCATCAAGGCAGTCCTCCGCATGAAGGAACACGAAAGCTGCTTGATGAAAAGGGCATCAGCTATGAAGGAATGACTGCAAGACAAATCATGGATAAGGATATCACCACATACGACTATATCATTGCGATGGATGCTGAAAATGTTGGCGCCCTCCGCAGTTTAGCCGGCTATGGAAAACATCACTTTATTGGCCGTCTTCTTGATTTTGTAGAAGACGACGATCGAGACGATGTGCCAGATCCTTATTACACTGGGAACTTTGAGGAAGTACATGATTTAATTGAAACAGGAATTGATCGTTTTTTGACGTATGTAAAAAAAGAGAAACACCTTTGACGGAAAGGAGATCAGATGAGATGGAAGAGAACAAACAAATCGTGCTTCGGGGAGCTGTTATAGGCGCAGCCTGCGGCATATTGCTGACATTATTTCATCGTCCAACAAGAACTGCACTGAAAGAAAAATGGAATGACTGCCAGCAAAAGCTGGATGAATACCGCCTGGAGCCGGGCAGGATGTCTGCTTGCGTGAAGGAAAAAATGGAAGAAACGAAGCAATTGATGAGAACAGTCTCAGATGATTTGTCTTTTCTGAATGAACAAGTGAATCAGTTAAAGGAAACAACACCAAAGGTATTAGAGATTATTGAAGAAACAAAGGATCACTTTCAAAAGAAACAGAAAGATTGATCATTGGAGATGAGGCGTATGGGTTTTGTTAAAGCGTTAATAGGACGCTTTTTGCTGCATGAAGGACCGGCAAAATCAGCTGAGCTTGCGTATTTCTTTTTGCTTTCATTATTTCCGTTTCTCATCTTCGTGCTGACGCTTGTTGGTTATTTGCCGCTGACATCAAAGGATGTTCTAAGCGTCATTTCTGGTTATGCGCCAGAGGGAGCGCTATCAATGATTGAATCCATTGCCGAAGAGACGCTGAATAACCGTAACGGCGGATTGTTGTCATTCGGGATTATTGCGGCACTCTGGTCTGCATCAAACGGCATTAATGCGGTGGTCAGAGCATTTAACCACGCTTACGAAGTTGAGGAAAATCGTTCCTTCATTCTCGTACGTTTAACATCGATCATCTTAACCATTGCGATGGTGCTTACGATTATTTTTGCCTTGATGCTGCCTGTCTTTGGAAAAGAGCTTGGTTTATTCGTTACCAAATTAGTAGGGCAGTCAGATGCGTTTCTCACCATTTGGACCGCCATGAGATGGATTATTAGTCCACTGATTTTACTGATTGTTTTTACATCCCTATATTATTTTGCCCCTAACATCAGGCTGAAATTGAAATTTGTGCTGCCAGGCGCCATATTTGCATCTGTTGGCTGGATTCTCGTCAGCATGCTGTTCTCATTTTATGTAGGCGAATTTGCCAACTATAGTGCGATGTACGGAAGCATTGGGGGAATCATAATATTAATGATCTGGTTTTATTTAACCGGCATTATGATCATCCTCGGCGGCGAGCTCAATGCGCTTTTACATAAGCGTAAAATCGTACCAGGCAAGCTGTAAAGAAAACCGGGCATCCTAAAGAAGAACGAACATGTTCAATCTTTACGGATGGGGGAATACCGAATGTCTAAACAATCGAAAAAAGGCGGAAGCAACACAAAACAAAACAAAGGCCATCAGCCAAAGCACAAAACAAGCGGAAGTGCGAATGGGCAAAATGGGTATCACTAGATGAAAAAACTCCTCTGCATAGGTGCAGGGGAGTTTTTAATGATTCAATTTCCGTATATAACGCTTCAGGAGAAAAGTTGCATCAGGCTTTGGCTGATAGTTTGGATCGAGCTGAAAGCCTGCTTTCATCGCAACACGTTCACTTCTGACATGCCCAACAGGACAAAAGATTTCAAATCCATCGACTTCAGGAGCAAAGGCATCTGTCATACATTTCACTGTTTTGGTCACAATACCTTGCCCTTGCGCATCTTCACCAATCCAATACCCAATATTGCCTATCCGATGCTGAAACGTCATGCGGAATACCCCAATTATTTGACCGTTTAATACGATACCCGCTTCTATATCTTTTTTTTCAGCATAGGCAGCGCGGGCAGATTGAATAAATGATTGAACATCTTCTATGCGATGACAGTGATTCACCCATGGTAGCCACTCTCCCAAGTGATCTTTATTCTGCTGGATAAGTGCAAATAATGCCTCTGCATCGGCTACTTGTAAACACGCCAATTTTAAGTCATCTGAAATGTTAAATGTAAACAAAATAGATCCTCCATTTAGTTACTTTCAACCACTGCCAGCGTCTTCCCAAATCGAACACAACAAAACACAAATAAAATCACAATGCTGACAAGGTAAAGTAAATTCATGCCCTCGAACGTCTGCACAAAGAATCCACCAAGAACCGGACCGAGAATACTTCCTGCACTAAACGCCATCCCGCACATCAAATTCCCAGCAGGCAGCAGATGCTTTGGCAATAAGTCCGTCATATAACTGATGCCAAGTGAGAAGGTCGAACCTACAGCCATACCTGCGATAAAGAAACAGATCGCAACAGCCAAAACGGACTGAATGAAAATCCCTGCTAAAAGGAAAAAGAATGAACCGACGAGTGTCACAACTAAAATCATGCGTCGTCTGCCGAAATGGTCACTCAGCATCCCGAGAGGAAGCTGAAAAACAATACTCCCAATCGCAAACGCAGGTAAAATAAACGCAACAGCATCTATCGTCACCCCGCTTCTCAGCGCATACACAGGGAAGTTACTATTGAGCGTCGTTTCTAAAAAGCCATAGCAAAACGGCATCATAAACGCTACCCAGCCAAATTGAAACGCCTTCTTGAAGCGCTTCAAACTATTTGTCTGCTCTGACGTCTGCATCTCACCTGTATCAGGATATGTATTTTTTAAAACAAACACAAGCAGCCAAATACACAAACTAACTGCACCAGACACAATAAACGGCAAGGATGGATTGATTTCAATGAGTGGTGTTAAAAAAGGGCCAGCGGCAAAACCGAGTCCAAAGGATAACCCATACAATGAAATATTTCGCCCGCGATTTCTAGATGATGAGGCATAGGTTACCCACGTCTGTGTGGAGAAATGAAGCATATGATCACCGATGCCGATCATCAGCCGCAAGAAGAACCAGACGACATAAGATTCAATAAAGACAAAGCTAAACAAACTTAAAAAGACAGCAGCGCCCCCAATGACGATCAATGGTTTAAATCCGAAGCGGCGCAGCGGCGCTTCCATAAAAGGAGACGCAAGCAGCACGCCGATATATAAACCGGTGGCATGCAGTCCGTTTAACGTCGGGGAAGTGCCGGCATGTTCGAAAATAATCGAAATAACTGGCAGTAACGCTCCCTGTGAAAAACCAGATACGGATACAAGTAAAATTAAAATCATAAAATGAATTCTCGACATAAGAAGCTCCTTACAAGTTCATGCTTTCATCGTACAATGGAACCATAGGGGTTTCAATAGAAAGGTGGAAAAGGAATGAAGCTGATATACGAAAATGATCGGTGGGTCGCAAATGCTGATCAAAGGCAGCTGTCTATTTCGGGAAATGAAGAAGCGGGATACAGGCCGTATCAATTGTTCACCTCGGCTATTGCGGGCTGTTTTGGAGAAATGGTCATTCATGTATGCCGAAAAAAACGAATATCCTATCAAGGGCTGACCATTACACCTGAAACGACAAGAGAAGGAACTGTAAACAAAATCACTCATATTCATTTACATATGATCTTTGAAAGCATCAGCACCTCTGATGAACAGCTGGAAAAAGTAATGAAACTTGCGTTGAAGCATTGTTCCATGGTGCAATCCGTGAAAGGAACGATCGATATCACCCTTTCACACGAACGAATCTAAATGTATATGATGCCGGCACTCACGAAAGAATAACAGTCAGATATGATGTAAAGGAGATTGGCTGTATGAATCGTTTGTTTCTAGTGATTGTCGCAATCGGTGTTCCATTATCTGTGATTGGCAGTTTTCTTCATTTCCCGCAGGCTGTCATGTTCGCCGTCTATTGTATCGCCATCATCGGTCTTGCAAGTTATATGGGAAGAGCGACAGAGAGTCTTGCCATTATAGCGGGACCAAGAATTGGCGGTTTGTTAAACGCTACTTTTGGAAATGCAGTGGAATTAATCATTTCATTTTTTGCATTAAAACAAGGACTCACTGCCATTGTCCTTGCTTCACTCACTGGCTCAGTGATTGGCAATTTACTGCTCGTGGCTGGACTGTCTTTTTTCGTTGGCGGATTGAAATTTAAACGACAAGAGTTCAACGTCCACGATGCAAGGCATAACTCTGGGCTGCTTATGTTTGCGATTATTGTGGCATTTGTCATTCCAGAAGTCTTTTCCATGGGGATGGCAGAAGATCGTCAATTTGTTTTAAGTATCGGCATTAGCATTGTGATGATTTTGCTTTATGTCGCAGCACTCTATTTCAAACTGGTCAGCCACAGAGGTGTTTATGTTGCCAAGCAAGAAATTGCGGAAGGGGAAGCCGCGACGGAAGAAGAGACACCAGAATGGTCTGGGAAGTTTGCCACGGCGATTTTACTCCTTGCGACAATTGCTGTGGCGTATATTTCAGAGCGGCTCGTCCATACATTTGACACAGTCGGAGAACAGTTTGGCTGGAGTGAACTGTTTATCGGGGTCATCATTGTTGCGATTGTCGGTAATGCAGCAGAACACGCATCTGCCGTCATTATGGCGTATAAAAACAAAATGGATGTCGCGGTCGAAATTGCTTTCGGTTCTACGCTTCAAGTCGCCATGATGGTCGCACCGATCCTTGTGATCAGCTCTCTGTTTTTTGAAAAGCAAATGCCACTGATCTTCTCATTACCAGAGCTCATTGCCATGGCATCCTCTGTTTTACTGACGGTCATCCTTTCAAATGATGGGGATACGAACTGGTTTGAAGGTGCTACATTGCTCGCTGCCTATTTCATTATGGCGATTGGATTTTTCCTTTTATAATCTTTTGTGGATAAGGGACGTCTTTCGGGAAAATACTATGGAAAAATGAATGAGAAAGAGTGATGATATGAAAAAGATGCCCCGCATCATGTTTGTTGTTCTCTTATCCTTAAGTTTTCTATACAGTTTTCCAGCCGAGGCAGCAAAGCCGTTTAAGGTGCCATCGTCTGTCGCCAGTATCTCAAAGGAAAATACGTATCCAAATGCGTCACAAGATCAACCGCTGCTACAGCCGAGCGAGCTGACGGCCGAATTATTTAAAACAACAAGTGTACCAATTGAAAATACACATTTGATTAAAATGTTGAATGAATCCAGTATCTCAGGTACACCGTTAGCAGTTGGCTACAGGGCAACGATTTTTCTTGGAAGATGGGCACTTAGCTATGATTCAAACGAAACCGTCGCCAATTGGGAATACAAAAAAGTGAACACGAATCACATTGATAATAGAGGCGGAAACAAAACAGCCATCGGCAAATATGTGCAAAAGCAACAAGTAAAAGTAAGTGGAGGGCTCACAGCAAAAGTACCAAACCCAGAAGATGTGAAAACATTGATGATGCAAAAAGCCATCCAAAAAACAAAACTTCCGCTCGCCTTCGACACAGTGATTGGTGCAGGAACAAAGCGAGATCAGTCCTACCACGTATCTCCGAAAAAAGCAGCAACCCTGCATGCATACGCTCCAGCCATTAACGAAAAAGGAAAGGTTACTTACGGAGAAGTGTATCTTGTGCTCAAAGGAAATAAACGCAAACTCGTCGTGAAAAACGTGACCTCACAAGGAATTGGCGCTTGGATTCCTGTTCAGGATCACCTGACGTTTGGGTTTCAAGGGATGAATTAAAAACAGTCATCTCCTCTTACCAAGGGGAGATGACTGTTTTTTGATTAAGATGTCCTATCTTTTTTCTTTTTCATTTCATGAATGTAAAAATCAAAGGCGTTATATAAAAACCATACAAAGAAAAGAAAGAGAAAGACTTTAGTGAATATCGTCAAATTGTTGAAAATTAAGCATAGGCCAATAAAAGGGAGGATCATAAAGCCATAATACGAAAACCACCATGTTTTAAAAATGAAACTCAGCTCCTTGGTTATTTGTGGAAACGACTGTTTCTTCATATTACATGGTCTTGAGTAGAACGTAAACCTTACCTAGACAATAAAAAAGCCAACGCGGAAGTTGAATGAATCCAACAACTACGATGGCTTAGCTGATTATTCCCCTAAATCCACATTATGATAAACTTGCTGCACGTCTTCAAGCTCTTCTAATACATCGATGAGTTTTTCAAATTGTGCTTTCGATTCATCATCTAATGTCACTTCGTTTTGAGGCAGCATTGTGATTTCGGCGACAGTAAATTCTTCTACGCCTGCCTGTTTGAACGCTTCTTGAACTTGATGGAATTGATCTGGTTCAGCATAGACGATCACCGTATCATCTTCTTCCATAATGTCACGTACATCAATGTCTGCTTCCATTAAAAGTTCAAGCGTTTCTTCTTCACTTTTCCCCTCGACACCGATCACCGCTGTTTGGTCAAACATGTAAGCAACAGATCCACTGACGCCCATATTTCCGCCGTTTTTCCCAAATGCTGCACGAACATCAGACGCTGTGCGGTTGACGTTATTGGTCAGGGCATCAACGATCACCATTGATCCGTTTGGACCAAATCCTTCGTAACGCAGCTCATCGAAGTTCTCTTCTGCGCCACCTTTGGCTTTTTCAATTGCACGGTCCACAATGTGTTTTGGGACACTATATGTTTTTGCACGTTCTAGGACAAAACGAAGTGCTTGGTTTGATTCTGGATTTGGCTCACCTTGCTTGGCAGCCACATAGATTTCACGCCCGAATTTTGCGTAAATACGACTTGTATTGGCATCCTTTGATGCTTTCTTTTCTTTAATGTTGTTCCATTTACGACCCATCTTATTCACTCTCTTTCACTTAGTAAATACACAGTATGAGGGTCCCCATGCTGCATGAAATCAATCTGCTTTCTATTATACATGAATCAGTCAAGAGGATAGAAGTAAGACGGCTGAAAAGAAAAGAATTCCTTAGCTGATATGTCCAAGTTGTTCAAGCGTCTTATTTTTCTCATGCGGTCTAGTCAGCTCATCACACCGAATGATTCTACCATCTAATAAAGTAAATAACGCCATCACATCTATTAGACCATGGTCTCCTGTGGACAGCTCAACATGTACAGTGTAACGAAAACACCCTTGCTGAGTCTCTTCATCAAACAACATATCATGAAAGGCGGGGATGTCGAGCTGTTTGGTCATGACTTTTAATGTGGAGAGATGTTTTTTAAATTCATCAAGGGAAGAGACCTTTCCATCAGTGACTTGCTGATAATCTGAAGAAAAATAAGTCTCCACCTTTTCTATATCTAATTGGATTAACACCTCTTGATACATTTGCTTAATAAAAAAAATCGCTTCAGTTTTTCTCAATGTAAACATCCTTCCTTTTAGTTAATTGGTTAACTATATAATATTATAATTAACCGGTTAACTAAAAACAATCAAAAAAATAACCCCATCACAAATGAGGTTATTTTGCAGGCTGTGGATAGACGAGATCCTCAAGCAATTTCACATCATGCTGATGAAGTTGTGTGATCATTTCTTTTCGCACAGCGAGGGCGGCTTCGAAGTATTTTTCATCCTCGACCATTCCTTTTACGGTGATCTCAATCCCGCGATTCAATTTATTGAGCCCCATAATGCCATGAACCTGAAAAGGTTCAATGGCGTTTTGGAATTCATCTTTTTTCAGTAAATCATGATGCATTTGATTTAACTGATCACATGCTGTTTCTAGCGCCTTGAAAGCAATATCAGGATTTTGGTTTGCGCTGATCAAGACTGACTCTGTGATACGCATGTAGTGCATATTGTAGTTTTGGATTTGACGAATGTCTCCGTTTGAAATGGTTAAAAGCTTGCCGCTCCATTCTCTAATTTGCAAAGACCGGAGACCAATTTCTTCAATGGTTCCGTTAAAAAGATTATTGACCGTCACATAATCACCTTTATGAATTTGCCTTTCATAAATGAGGAAGATGCCGGCTAAAATATCACGAATCAAGGTCTGAGCGCCAAAACCAATGACAATTCCAGCAACACCAGCCCCCGCAAGAATCTTCCCAAAGTCATGAAAAAATAGAGAAATCACATATAAGACAAAACATATGGAAGCTGTATACTTTGAAACCGATTTGACCAAGCTCTCAATCGTTTTTTTCTTTTTATCTTCAATGAATTCAGTTCGTTTAAAGAAAATCTGAAGCGCTTTGTTGATCATAAAGACGGCAAGCCAAAGAATGAGTCCAACAAGGAGAATTTCAATGTATTTGTTCTTGACCACTGTCAGAAATGTTTCGTCCATCTATCGGTTACCCCCTGGCTGTACGAGAAGTAAAATCAACATCTTGATAATAACTGTTTTTCACAAGAACATTTGGACCAAGGCATTGCACACTTGGGCAATGACAATTCAGTTCTTTTGCCAATTTTGTGTTCATCCAGCGTGTATAAGCTGATTGCAACGTATCGGTTTCAATATTTCCTAATGGCGGTGTATCGCCAAAGTCTGTCACAATAATATTCCCATCAAAAATATTCACATTCAACCGTGAACGGCCATCAGGGTCATTTCGTACTGTCACATTTTTCGCTTGACGCAATCGAGTCAAGAGGCGCTGGTCTTCTTCATCTGTGCTGCATGAATAAAATGGCAATGTGCCAAACAGCATCCATGTGTTCTCATCACGAACATCGAGCAACTGATGAATCGCATCCCGCATTTGCGGAAGTGACAATGATTCAAGGGCGCTGGCAAAATCACTTGGATACATCGGATGAACTTCGTGACGCTGGCATTTCATCTCGTCCACGATTTGACGATGGATGTGTTCAATATAAGGAAGCGTACGCTTATTCAGCATCGTTTCAGCAGATACGGTTACACCCGCTTTCACAAGTGCTTGACTATTCTCAATCATGCGGTTAAACAATTTCTCGCGCTGCTCAAAGGTTGGCTTTCGGTCCATCATTGCAAAACCAACCGTAGCAAACTCTTCGACTGTTCCCCAGTTATGTGAAATGTGTAGGACATCCAAGTATGGAATAATCTCTTCATATCGAGCCAAATCAAGTGTTAAATTCGAATTAATTTGGGTACGGACGCCGCGTTCATGGGCATACTTTAATAAAGGAACGACATATTCCCGTACAGATTTCAGAGACAGCATCGGCTCTCCGCCTGTGATGCTAAGGGAACGCAAGAGCGGTACTTCATCTAAACGGCGAAGCAGTAAATCGAGTGGCAGTGCATTCGGATCTTTTGGTTGCAAAGTATAACCAACCGCACAGTGCTCACATCTCATGTTACACAACGTCGTTGTCGTCAATTCAATATTTGTCAGCTTCATTTCTCCGTAATCCTGCACATCGAGATAGGCTTCCCAAGGGTCGAATGCAGGTGTAATCGGACGAAGTGCTGTTTTTTGGTTCATGGTATCTATCTCCTTTTCATTCGGGCAAACATAGACCCGCCAACAGTTAATTTTAAGCCCCATCACCGTTATACGCAAGAGGGGACACAATTGATTTACAAAGGAAAAAAAGATAAGCTATAAACAAATGCTAAAGGGAGTGTATCTATGGGCAAGGCAGCAGACAGCAAAGAACAGCAGGTTGATTATTTAAAGAACCGATTAGATATGTTTATGAATGTGATTGATTCATTAGATCCTGAATCCACAGACGTTGAGGATATAGACAGACTCATCCAGATGATCGACGACCTGGAAGCGAAATATGAACGGTTTAAAACCGATTGGAAGGAAGAATAGCTCGCGCTGATGCGGGCTTTTTTCTTTAAATTGGCAGGTCAAAAAGTGTATGAGTACCCGGTATATTCTGCACAATAGAAGAAAAACCGGGAAGTGACGTAAATGAAAAAATGCATACTGATCTGTCTATGTGCGCTTTTTGTATCGATGCCTTTTTCAAACTTAGAAGCCGTGTCTAATCAGCCGATTCATTGGGGATTTGCTAAAAGCAAAGAGCACAAGCCAGCAGATGCCGGCAAGGAACTGACGACACTCTTAAAGAAATATGATGCTTTCTATTTAGGAAATACGAAAAAGAAAGAGATTTATTTTACATTCGACAATGGCTATGAAAATGGGTACACACCCAAAATCTTGGACGTGCTGAAAAAACATCAAGTACCGGGCACCTTTTTTGTGACTGGGCACTTCGTAAAGGACCAGCCTAAGCTCGTCAAACGTATGGCAGAGGAAGGTCATATTATTGGCAACCATTCCTATCACCATCCAGATTTAACAACAAAGAGCACGAAAGAAATCAAAGAAGAGCTAGATCGTGTCAATGAAGCGGTATACAAAATCACAGGAAAACAAGATAATCTCTACCTTCGTCCACCGCGCGGGGTGTTCAGTGAAAGGGTACTAAAGGAAACGAAACAGCTTGGCTACCAAACCGTTTTCTGGTCAGTAGCGTTTGTAGATTGGCACATCCACCATCAAAAAGGAAAACAGTATGCGTACAATCAAATGATGAAACAGGCGCATCCGGGTGCCATTTACTTACTTCATACCGTCTCAAGGGACAATGCCGAGGCACTTGATGATGCCATCACTGCTTTAAAAAAACAAGGATATACCTTTAAAAGCTTAGACGATCTCATGCTTGAAAAAGTATGGCATCTTCCTCAGCTATAGAAAAAAGCTTGCAGATATCTGCAAGCTTCAGCGTGTAGCCAAACCCTCGCATTCGCCCGCAGTCCTGCGTGCTGGTGCTCACGAATGTCAAATTCGCTCCGCGCCAGTACTCGTCCTTCCTAGACTGCAAAGGTTTTCTATCACGCTGAAAAGAAGACAAAGGGCTAAAATAAAGTTCATTTTAGCCCTTTGTCAACAATCTGAGGCTTGCAGACACTGCAAGCTTTTTGACTTATCCTTCTCTTATTTTACGCTGGAACAAAAGGGGACGATGACGAGTAAAGGAGTCAATCAAGCCCTCACCGAAAATCGTGATGCTTTGCTCCCAAGGATGTCCTAGTAAACCCCAAGTCATCTCTTTTGATAAAAAGAAATAGTCATCTCCATTTGGGAGCACAGGAACTCTCCATTCTCCAAATTCATCTTTTTCAAATGAGCCGTATGGTGTGATCCAATAGCAGTCGTGCTGCCAATCAAGTACCTGCATATATTCGTCCGTTCCGGTGATATTCTCCTGAAAAGACAGCAGTGCCTTCTTTTCAAGGTCTTCATCCGCACTTAGGAGAGAAGGGTCCTCGAAATAAGCAGAGATATCATATGTGATGTAAGGAGATGGTGCTTGAAAACCAGGAAAGCGAGAGATGCTTGGGTTAAATTTAAACTTTTGATCAAATGTTTTCCATGCGTACTTTAGTTCTTTGTCTGTCAGTGGAATCCAGTTTTCCATAGTATCTCCCTTTCAAGCACTTCTCTCAAAAAACTATTTGAAAATCCTAAACCATCCTTTATGTTTAAACCACAAAAGCATCCCTGAGACAAGCAAACCCATGAAAATCAGTACGCCAAAATAGCCATATTTCCAGTGTAATTCAGGCATGTTATCAAAGTTCATCCCATACACCCCAACAATAAAGGTCAGTGGAATAAAAATCGTCGAGACAATGGTCAGTGTCATCATGATGGCATTCATTCGATTGGAATTTAGTGTTTGATAGCTGTCTCGTAAATCGGCCGTCATATCACGGTTTGACTCAACGATTTCCGTTAGTTTCAATAAATGATCATAAATATCATTAAAATATGCTTGCCGGTTTGCATCGCTTTTCATCATATTCGTGTTCACAATTCGATATAAGAGGTCCCTCATCGGGATAATGGTTCTGCGCAGTTTGAGCAAATCGGATCGAATACCGAATACTTCGTTCATTAATGTACCATACGTTTTATGCCCTTCTTCATCCTCGATTTCATTGAGCCTGTCCTCAATTTGATAAATAATAGGAAAATAATCATCGACGAGCTGGTCAATCAGCATATAAGCCATATGCTCTGGACCGCTCTCTCGTGCTTTATCAGACCCTTTGAGCTTTCGGATGACTCGATCAATGTAGGGTGCTTCCTTCAAATGAAAAGTAACGATATAGTTTTCTCCAACAAACAGGTCGACTTCTTCAGATCGAAGTGTTTTTTGATTGAGGGCATGAAGGACGAAAAATAAATACCCTTCATAAAAATCAAGCTTCGGCCGCTGTAAATAATGGAAGCAATCTTCAATCGCAAGCGGATGGAACTGAAAAAATTCCTTTAACAGTGCTGCTTCCTTTTCCGTTGGCGCATAAAAATCAATCCAATACCAGGCAATATCGGGGCTTGAAAGCTGCTGCAATGTTGCATGTTCAATCAAGTCGCCGTTTTTTGTCACTGCAAGTTTTTTCAGCATGTGCACCCCTCCAGACTTGCATTATATCATGAAGCAGCAGCGGTGAATTTATACGTTTTCGCCATAAAAAAGCCGATCTCATCGCCTGAGATCGGTTCAATGTGCGTGTATGATTTAGACATTAATAAGTTCAGAAATTGAGAGTACCACCGTTTCTAGTCAACCAGCCTTTATAGGCCCAGTTAATATAGCCCCCGTCACCATAATTAACGAACGTACCACCTTGGAATACCCAGATACCAAAATTGACACCATTAAGATTTGCAGTGGCAAAAGTTTTTACACCAGTTAGACGGTTATCATACTTATTTGCTAGATTAAATACTAACACATTATATTTTTCTCCAGCAGCATAGAAAGCAGATTCCATTAAACCTTTTACAAAACCTTCACGATTATTATAATTATTTGCCGCATTAAATAGAGCATCTGCGATTCCTAGTACATCAAAGTTAATGTTTACGTTTCCTGCTTTTGTAGTAGCTTTTTCTTCAGCAGCTTTGTTTAAAACAGTTTGCTGTAGTGTAGTAGAGACGGGTGCTGATGATGTTTTTTCAGCAGCGTCAGCGAATACTGGTAGTGTCGAAGAAACAGCAGTGGCAAGGGCAACAGAAAGAATTGTTTTTTTCATTGGTCGGATCTCCTTTGTTTTTAAAATTTGGGTCTTCTTTTAGTAAAACGTGAAACTAGGTGAAGCCGGTTATCAATGAGGTAAATATGTTCCTGCAAGATGAAACAAATGATTGCCTAATCCGCTAATTCCTTTGTTCACCTCCTTGATATGTCATAATTATACAAATATTTTTGAAATAGAAGATATCACCCATAGGTTCTATTTCTAATTTAAGGAAAATGATCCTAAAATGTTGAAGATTGCTGTCGAATTTTAGCTGAATTCGACTAAAAATTTTCATCTATCCAAAAGGAGAATGACCATAAATAAGGAAGATATAACTGATAAATTCTTGTACTCTTTATATTTAAAAGTATTCAATATAGAGAATCATTCATGCAAAGTGAAACAATCACATCTGCGTGTGTTGACAGAAAGGAAGAGGAAAAACATGTGGGAAAAACACCTATTGGTTGAACCGCCCTATCACTTCGATCAAGTGCTGAGACGTTTGTCGAGCGATCCATTAAAGGCGGTCGATCTGGATAAAAGAGAAATCAAAGTACCGATGAGGCTGAATCATAAACCGTACGTTGCAGTCGTTCAAGCGACAGGAACAAAAGAAGCACCTTCGTTCCGGGTACAGGCAAACGGGCCGGAGGAAGCGATCCTTTCTGAGGTGAAGCGGATATTTGGCATGGAGCATCAATTACATGCCGTGCATGACCATTTTGCTCAAACAAATCTTGCGTCCATTTTTGACCGTCATATCGGAACGCCGCTTATGCTGGATTTCCATCTATATCATTGCTTGATGAAATGCATCATTCATCAGCAGCTCAATCTTGCATTTGCTTATGAGCTGACGAAACGGTTTGTTCATACGTATGGTGAGCAAATCGACGGCGTCTGGTTTGATCCTTTACCGGAAACCATTGCATCACTTGAAACCGATGATTTGAGAAAACTGCAATTCAGTCAGCGAAAAGCGGAATATGTGATTGATGTCTCAAAGCGAATAGTGAGCGGCTCTCTGAATTTAGAAGAATTACACGACTTAACGGATATTGAAATTGAAGAACGTCTGCTTCCGATTAGAGGAATTGGACCTTGGACGGTTCAAAATGTCCTCATGAATGGACTTGGAAGACCAAATCTCTTTCCAATGGCAGATATCGGGATTCAAAATGCGATCAAACGTCACTTTGACCTGCCAGAAAAGCCAACAAAAGAAGAGATGGCAGTTTTAAGCAAGGAGTGGGCACCTTATTTAAGCTACGCCTCCCTTTATTTATGGAGAAGTATAGAGACAGATAAATAATTGAAAGGCATTTTCTCTCTTCGTCCAAGTCGTGATATACTATTCAGATGGAATAAAATGAGGACAACCGATAAAGGTTTAAATAGAACGGAGAGAATAAACGTGAAAGAAAAACAGCAAGGAGCCCTTCTGCAAAAGGGGCAGCAGTTCCCGCTTACCATTAAACGCCTTGGCATTAATGGGGAAGGGGTCGGTTATTTTAAAAAGCAAGTGGTCTTTGTCCCAGGTGCACTTCCAGGTGAGGAAGTAGTAGTTGAAGCAACGAATGTTCAAGCGAAATATGCAGAAGGTACGGTGAGGAAAGTTCGCAAGCGCTCAGAACATCGAGTGAAACCGCCGTGCCCAGTATACGAAGAGTGCGGAGGCTGTCAGCTTCAGCATTTGGCATACGAGCAGCAGTTAAAGGAAAAACGCGATATTGTCATTCAATCAATGGAGCGTCATACAAAGCTGTCGGTTGAAAAGATCGACATTAGACCAACAATCGGTATGGAAGATCCGTGGCACTACCGGAATAAAAGTCAGTTCCAAGTCGGAAGATCACATAGCGGCGACATCATCGCAGGGCTTTATGGACTGAATTCTCATAAACTTGTCCCAATCAAGGAATGTATCGTCCAGCATCCAAAAACGAACAAAACAACAGGTGTCGTCCGCAAAATTTTAGAGAAATTCGGCGTATCTGTCTACAACGAGCGGACAAGAAAAGGCGACGTGCGCTCGATTGTTGTGCGTGTCGGCTTTGAAACAGGTGAAGTACAAGTCGTCCTTGTCACATCAAAGCCTGAGTTTCCAAAGAAAAAAGAAATCGCCGAAGCCATTCAAAAACGTCTGCCAGAAGTGACGTCTATTATGCACAATATCAATGGCGAAAAAACGTCAGTCATCTTTGGGCATAAAACATCGCTCCTAGCTGGCAACATGGTCATCCAAGAATTTTTAGGAGACGTCTCATTTGAATTGAGTGCACGGGCTTTCTTCCAATTGAATCCGAAGCAGACATTAAAGCTTTACGACGAAGCGAAAAAAGCGGCCAAACTGACTGGCAAAGAAAAGGTAGTCGATGCGTATTGCGGCGTTGGAACCATTGGAATGTGGCTCTCAGATGGAGCAAAAGAAGTAAGAGGTATGGATGTCATCAAAGAATCAATTGATGACGCGAAGAAAAATGCCAAAAAACACGGCATGAAAAATGCAACTTATGTGACAGGCACAGCCGAACACTGGCTGCCAAAATGGGTCAAAGAAGGCTTCCGTCCCGATGTTATCGTCGTCGACCCGCCAAGAACAGGCTGCGAACGCACTTTCCTAGACACGGTTAAACAAGTCAAACCAAAACGCTTTGTCTACGTCTCTTGCAACCCATCTACACTAGCAAAAGACCTCGAATACATGTCAAAAGACTATAAGATCGAATACATGCAGCCAGTGGATATGTTTCCGCATACGGCGCATGTGGAGTGTGTGGTGTCTTTAGTCCTTAAATAATAGTGGGCAAAGAACTGCGAAAGGCCATTATGATCATTTAACCTTCTAATATGAAGTAATCACCAAATTTTTTTCTAAGTGAGCATAAATATCACCAGTCATGTTTTATCAATGAAAGTTTTATATGAATATATGCATGGTCTTATCGCAGATGGTATCTATGGTCCAAAACCAAAGAAAAAGGCGCAGCTCGAAGCCTTCTTGAAGTAAACAAATAGTCCCCTTGAAATTTCGAGGGGACGTTTTTGTTTATTCGATGATTTATCCTCTTTTTAATACTCGCATACTTTATCTTCGCACTCAGGTTTTTCTTTAGCATCAACAATAAATGAACCTACTTCATCGTTTGCCTTATCATATATTCCCCAAATTTTTTTGTCCTTGTTTCCATTTAAATAACCATTAATTGAAATGCCCCCCATTGGGTTTACCTCATAATCATTAGTAAAATCAATTCGTTTGATATCATTATAGTTTGTTTTAATAAAGTCAGTCATTCTTTTCTTAGCCAAGGAATACAATTCTTCTTTTTTAGCTTCTTGGGCAGCTGTTTTTTTGTCGTGTTGTTCCTTCATAAATATCCCTCCAAGTGTTATAATAACCAAAGTCATAAGGATAATTATGTATTTTTTCATAAAACCATCCTTTCTATCTTAGATTTTACATGAGAGAAGGGGCATTGTACATGAATACAAAGACTGACATACCTAATTTATCAGATAAGGACTATTATTTTCTAAGCCAAAATACATATAATGAAAAGATAATGCAAGAAGCCTATGAAAATAAAATTCCAATCCAAGTTAGATCAAAAAAGGCTTTTTACGTAGACAAAATCAAAAAAGACCCAGACACAGGCCTAGATGTTTACGTATTTGTCCAAGCCAAGAAAAAAGAAGGTAAATGGGTTAAACCAAAAGAGCCTGAGAATGTTGTCGTAGGTTTTCAAGGAACAAATCAAGAACAAATCAAAGCTGACGTGATAAGTGCAGATGGCGGCAACGTGGTAATGGGTCAAGACCCGAAAAGGAAAGTCAAATACATCATGAAAAAAGAGGCACCTGAAAACTCTAAAGCGATTACCAAGTATAACGGTAGTATGGAACAAGCCATGTTGTTGAAAAGTGGGGATTACAAAATTGTCACTAAGACATCTCAATTTGATCAAGGTGATAAGCTCGTCGCCAATGAAGTGAAAAAGTATGCTGGCACTAATACAGTGATTTCAACAACGGGTCACTCACTTGGAGGGGCAGATGCGGAATACGCTGGTGTAAACAATCATGTTTACAGTGTAGCCTTTAACAACCCTTCCATTGTTAAGCTGCATGATGAAGAAACTCAGAAGAAAATTAGAAACGGCGAATTTGATTTGTATCATAAAGCCATCATTAATCCCGATGATATGGTGGGGGCAGGTTGGTTGTTGGAATATGACAGGCACAACGGAACGACAATTTATACGAAAGATCCCAGTCAATCACGAAGAGAGCGTATAGATCGGTTTGTGTCACCGCTTGGTGTTCCTGGGGTTTTAGGAAATTTGATTACTTCCTTCTATGGCCAAGCATTCGCAAAAGATCCGGATACTCATAGTTTAAATGAGTCGAACTTTACTTTTGATAAGAATGGTCATATCAAAAGTGTGGATGGAAGCAAAGGTGTTTATAACCAGAATATCGAATCGTTCTCATCTTATTCAGGTATGAATGGACAAACCATCAAAGTGGATGCCAAATATGCAAAAGAATTAGCTCGTCGATTACAGGCAGCTATCGAAGACTTAAAAACAAAAAAACAAGCAATTGAACAATTCCCTCATGATCACAGCAAAATGGTGTATGACGTGAAATCTATTTGCGGAAAGAGGTTAGGAGAATTCAAGGATTTAGATCCAAGTGACGTTGAAAAAGCTATATTGTTTCACGCCCCTTTTGTGAAAGATGGAGCAGCATTTTATGACTCAGAAGAACAGTATCAAACTGAGGCTTCTCTACATTATTTGATTAGAGATTTAGAGGATATTAGTGAGTTTATTGTGAAAATGGCGGAGAATTTAAAAGATAAGGATAATGAATTAGCAAGATGGTTACGGTTGTAAGGAGGATTTCAATTGCCATATGGAGTTAATATGGATGCAGATGAGTTTTACAGACGATTACAACAGAATGAGGAATTAAAAAAAATTGTAGGTTCAAGTTTAAAAACGCATTGTCAGAATCTAAAAGAAGACACAAAACATGCGTCAGACTTTTCTTCAGCACAACAGGTTGTAGCTGAAGTGTATGTTGCTTTACTCTCTTCATTTGAAGGAAAAGCTAAGGATGCATTGATACAAAGACTCAATGAAAATGCGAAGATGCTGACAAATGCAACAGAGAACAGAAGTGCCTTTCTAAGAAGTATAAAGACAAAATAGTGAACATAACCTCTTCGCAACGATGTGACAGAGGTGTTTTTTTATTTGGGAATCGTCTTATAAATTCCTTGACGCTTTATTCACAACTGGTATCAGCTTATTATTTAATATGACACATAAACGTTGACAAGCAAGATGATTAATACCGTGCATGTGGGGACAGTTGTATCGATGGTACCAGTGTAAAGAGTGAAATGAATAAAAATGGTTTGTGACTTGAATACTGGCTTCTCGTTTGTACGATCATCACGGACTTTTTTATTAACTTATTGAGAGAGAGCGATCAAAGAATTTTTAATTCATGGAAAGGTGGAGGATGAGATTGAGTCAATTTAACATCTTAACAAACTATATCCCTATGCTTCAAGGCGATGATATTGGTGAATGGGTCATAGATAAAGAAAATGATGGAACAGCGGAACATCCGATTCAGATGCCCTATGTGAATTATTCCGAAACGGTCCGTCGTTTTATCGAGGATGTCTATACCTTTGCAGAACAACATCAAGAAATGAGGCTTACCCGCTACAGTGAGATCCTCAAAGAAAATGGTATTGAGGGTGGAACGAACGATATGGAGAATGTGGACACCTCAAATGTAAATGCGCAGTGTGTACTGGCTCTCATCATGGGGGTTCTGAGAGCTGAACGATTTTGCGAGGGTGTCATACTCGATTTCTTTACAAACGGAACTATTGTCAAGTGGCTTGAAAGATTGGAACGTTTGGAGTAAGAGAGACTAGTTTTCGGGGTGATCAAATGAAAAACAAAACAGATGTAGCCCACATGTTTCCTCCTATGAAAATAGAAGAAATTGATCATATTTTATTATATGATTTTGATGCAATAAAAATGGAAAAAGAAGATGAACGTATAAAATTCATTTTACAAGATCCCTATTGTCCTGATAAACATCATATTCACAGTGTGTATGTCATCTATAAAAGGTCTATACTCAATTTACTTGAAGGTAGGAATCGTTCTATTCATAGTCATGAATTCATGACTGCTAAGAAAAAGGATCGAACGATTTCTATAGAAGATATAGAATATGTATTAGAGATCGCTACAGTTGTGGTTCTTGCAAGTGAAAATAATGGAATATTGACGAATTATTTTTATAGTGGAGTCGGACAAAGGTTAGATTGTATTTTTAATCTATGCTTAGGTTATTCAACAGATTTACAAAAGAAAGAACATAAAGTAAGTTTGCAACGATTTATGGATGATATAAAGATTGTTGAAGAGATGGGATTGTTAGAAAAAATAGTAGGATAATGAGCAAAACCTAGATTTCTCTAAAATCTAGGTTTTTTCGTGCTTTTGATAAATTTAATCAACTTC
The DNA here is from genome assembly GCF_003946835.1 of Bacillus sp. 2B09. NCBI lineage: Bacteria > Bacillati > Bacillota > Bacilli > Caryophanales > Bacillaceae > Bacillus > Bacillus sp. 2B09. Next base: position 70,986 of record NZ_RPSG01000008.1, on the reverse strand, counting down.
ATGTTGACCTTCCCCTTAACTGAAAGGTTTATACTGTGATCAGATCAACAAAACGGAGGAGATGCAGGATGTTCAAGATCGGCGATTTTTCTATGTTAAGTAAAGTGCCTGTCAAAACCTTAAGGTATTATGACCAAATTGATTTATTAAAGCCTCAGCAGATCGATCAAGATTCAGGATACCGTTATTACTCAGCTGAGCAGTTACTTGAGGTCAATCGAATTTTTCTTTATAAGGAATTAGGCTTTACGTTAAAGCAAATGGGGCAGCTTCTTCGTGAAGATATCTCAGTAGAGCAAATTCAGGGCATGTTTCTCTTGAAAGAGAGTGAGATTCAGCAATTGATCGAGAGAGAACAACAGAAATTAGCCCGTATTAAGGAGCGGATGCACCTCATCAAACGAGAGGGGTGTGTTGAAAAAGAACAGGAGGTCATCATTAAATCTGTTGAAAGTAAACGCATCATGTCTTTTCAATCCAACGGAACTGTTGAAGAAATCCCTTCATTCTTTCAAATGTTTCATCATTTATTACATAAACATCAACAAGAATCGATCTCGGGACCACAAGTAGTGTTATGGAGAGAATCACTGGATAAAGAAAGTGAGTTCGAATTTGAGGTGGGGTATTCCGTCAAATCGTTAAGGTGCTCGCTTCCTCAGGGAATGACAATTCGCACGTTACCTGCAGAAGACACCATGGCAACACTCTTATTTCATTCACATTCTCCATCCGCACAAACTGCTTGTGTTGACCTGGCGACATGGATTGAACATAACGGATACCGCGTGAAAGATGATCAGCCGGGCCGAGAAATCTATTACCCATTGTCAGAAAATGAAGAAGGCAGACTCATTGAAATTCAAATTCCTATTAAGAATGAAATCAAATCGTAAACATGGCCCAAAGGAGAAACGTCACGATGCAAAATAAAACCGTTGTCTATTTACTTGCTTTAGCAGCTTTTTTAATCGGAACGATCGAATACATCATTACTGGCATTATTCAAATGGTCGCACATGATTTACATGTCACAACGTCTACTGCTGGCTTATTGGTCACATCTTTAGCACTTTCGGCCGCAATCGGTGCACCGATTGTCATCGCACTAACCATCAATATGGACCGCAGAAAAATATTAACATGGACGCTGATCATTTTTATTTTAAGTAACTTCATCACAAGTATCAGCCATTCGTTTGAAATGGTCATGATCACAAGAATTTTACAAGGAATCAGTGGGGGAACGGCGATTGTAGTGGCGATGGCGGTTGCAACTCGTCTTGTAGAACGGGAAAAAAGAGGAACAGCGATCGGCATCATTTTAATGGGATTAAGCAGCTCCTTGGTTTTAGGCGTTCCAATCGGGACATTTCTAAGCAGTATGATCGGATGGAAAGCATTATTCGCAGCCATTGGAGTGATCACGCTTATTCCGCTGATTGTGGTGTATAGGCGGATCCCTTCTATGAAAGAACAAGAGCCGGTGACGCTTCGTATGCAATTATCGATTTTAAAAGACAAGCGTATATTACTTGCAGTGGCAGTCACGTTATTCTATGTAGGGGGATATTCCACGTTATTTACCTATTTAACGCCCTTCCTGCAAGCATCAGCAAACCTTAGCATCACAGAAATCAGTGGCATTTTATTACTAGCGGGAATATGCAGCTTTTTGGGGTCAAGCCTTGGAGGGATGGCAGCAGATAAAAAAGGACCAATCTTCACGATTTTTTCTGGCATCACTTTGCAAATCATGATGCTCATGCTACTAGCATTTGTCACAGGGAATCTCATGGTCATGGTGGCTGTTATCATGATATGGATGATCGCTACATGGAGTACATCACCAGCGCAGCAGCTATATCTTGTAACCCTTGTTCCGAAATCTCCTGATATCGCATTAAGTGTCAATACATCATTTATTCAATTCGGATTTGCTTTAGGCTCGGGGTTAGGGGGGATTGTATTGAGCAGGACATCTATATTGCACCTGAGCTGGATCAGTGCTGGAACGGTTCTTCTCGCTTTACTCATGACCATCTTGATGGTGGCGTTTGACAGAATCTCTCAGAAGAAGAGTTTGAAGGTGATCGAACAAGGAAGGTAACTTAAATTCAATTTTGTATGGAAGGGACTACTTATTTCGGGTAGTTCCTTTTTAATTTGAAGAATGCACCAGTAAAGTTGTTTATTTGATACAATAGGGGGCAATATCCAAAGATTGAAGGCATTCATATATTTCTTTTAAAAACGATGAATATCAAACAAAAGAACCACTAGACGAGGAGAGAAAATAAATGCAAATAAGCGAGGAGATCATCAATCGAAAAGGTGCTCGAAAGGGAACTGATATCCCTCATGACATCTTGTTCCTTTTGAATCAGGGAAAAATAGAGAGTGTGAATTTAACTGAATGGCTGGCTGTCAATCATATGACGCTATTACGTCATGTTTTGCCATCCGTTGGTTTAGACCATCATTTAGACGGTTTAACATCTAAGATCACTCAACAAAAGGCTGAGTCTGGAATGAAAGCAATTCGTCTCATCGGTCAATTGTTAGATGAATGGCTACAGAAAGAGAATGGGGAAAAACAAGCGGAAGTGCTACAGGCATTTACTCACCATGTATCTGATAGCGTCCGCTGTTGGGCTGCTTATATGAACAAACACCGTTTATCAACTTTGGAAGAGAAATTGGCGTACATTCAACCATTTGCAGCTGATCATCATTTTGGAGTTCGAGAAATTGCGTGGATGTCAGTGAGAGAAAGCCTAACGGATCAGCTCGATCAAAGTATAGAACATTTAACAGCATGGGCTAAAAGTAAAGATGAAAATATTCGCCGATTCTCAGTAGAAGCTATTCGCCCAAGGGGTGTGTGGACAAAGCATATTGAGTCATTAAAACAAGAGCCAATGAGGGCACAGCCTATTCTAGATTTGCTCAAATCTGATCCATCAACATATGTTCAAGATTCTGTTGGAAACTGGCTCAATGACGCTAGTAAAACACAACCAAATTGGGTCATAAACCTGTGTGAACAGTGGTTAAAAGATTCTGATACAAAAGCAACTAGGAGGATTGTCAAGAAAGCCAAAAGAACGATTGTGAAGGGGAACTTGTGAAGAAGTACATAAACTGAATTTCCCTTTTTGGAGGGTATTTCTATCAATAGATCATTAGTAAGAAAGCCTCAAAGTTACTCAGTAAACTGACTGCCCCATTTCGTGGGGTTCTTCATTTTTTATAAAAAATCTAGTCTCCCCAATTCTGCATTCTTTATATAGGTCTTATCCTCTCATCGTCGTACTTTTGAATGAAATTGACTCAATAGAATTGACGTAAGAACCATGAATAGGCGAAGATGATATAAAATGTAAGATAAAGGGAGACGAATAATGATACATATCGTATTTGGGGCAGCAACTGCTGGTAGTTTAAAGCAAGCATTACGTGAAATGAAGCAAAAACCAGTGGAAGACATCATCACCTTTGATGATATCTACTCCATTGGCCCACTTACACACTTACATGAACGTCAAGGACAAGAGACTCGTATGGAGTGGCTTCGTCATGTCATGTCCAATGAGTTTGGTAGATTTGATGATATGGTAATCGATCAGCAAAAAATGATTCAACAAGTGAAGGATGTAAAAGATGGCTCACATATGATGATATGGATAGGCAACAATGCACACGAACAAATAGGTCTGCGATTTGCCATCTATTTATTAAAAGGAAAAAACGTGGACGTCTCTGTCATTAATACAGCGATTGCATATGATCACCATTTTAATACAAAGACGATTCGCATGGACCTTCGACATACTGGGGAAATCCCATCTGAAAAATTTAAAATCATTTATGAAAGTAAAAATCACTTTCACACCATTTCCAAGGAAGAAAGAGAACGATTACAAGAAGAGTGGCTTCACATTGCCGAAACAGATCATACACTTAGGATATGGCGAAATGAACAAACGCTCAACGTATCAGAAGATGAATTTGATGCTTATTTAGTAAAAATGGCTAAGCGGCTTCATCTGTCCGAGCCAGAAGAGGAATACATCGTAACTCCACGCTTAATTGGAGAAGTCCTTGGTCATTTAGAACAATATATCGGAGATGATTTTATTGAGTATCGGCTAAAGAAGCTGATTGATCAAGGTGTTTTTGCTATGAAAGGAAAACGAACGTCCATGCGTTATTACTCGATAAAACTGACAACATTTGGTCAGGACTTCAAAAAATGGGTATGCTGTCGTGATTTTGAGCACCAACCTTATGTGAAAATTGAAGGAACCTATGGTGGCGAACCTTTTCAATGCGGACATTGTCAATGTCATTTAGAAAGAGATGATGTACCTATAAGCGATGTACTATTCTCTAAAATATGGAATTGGGCCATACAGTATGGTTGTTGGTTTGATGAAGAAACAGATGACTTGCTGCCAGAAGGGGTAGAAATGGAAAAGAAGTTTAATCAAGCAGGGGAGTGTATAACGGAAGAAGTAAAGAATGCGTTATCTCCTAAGTATCAAGTCGAATATAGCCCCAGTGAAATGACAAGACATTTCATTTAAAGAATAAAATTCAATAGCACTGTACAAAATAAATCTTTACATCATTCCCCATCATCATGTAATATATGGAGAAATCAAAAGCGAAGAAAAGGACATGAGCAGCTTTTATCGGTTCACAGAGAGGGAAGTCACGGTGAAATCTTCCTAACGCAGAAAAGTTGTCTTACCACCTTTGAGCTGTATTGGGGAAATTACAGTATCCAATACCGTTTACGCCACGTTACGGCACCAGAGCCATAAAGCGAATACGCATTATGGGAATTTGGGTGGAACCACGGATCACACATTCGTCCCTTTATGAGGGATGGGTGTGTTTTTTTTGTTTACTTTTATAGCATGATTGCTTTGAAAAGGACATGAGCAGCTTTTATCGGTTCACAGAGAGGGAAGTCACGGTGAAATCTTCCTAACGCAGAAAAGCTATCTTACCACCTTTGAGCTGTATTGGGGAACATCGCAGTATCCAATACCGTCTACGCCACGTTACGGCGCCAGAGCCATAAAGCGAATACGCGCGTTATGGGAATTTGGGTGGAACCACGGATTACACATTCGTCCCTCTATGAGGGATGGGTGTGTTTTTTTATTTCAAAAAAGAGAAAGGTGTGTCAGTGATGAGAGAAAAAATGGTAAAAATTCAATTTCCAGATGGAAAGATCAAGGAGTTCTCCGCAGGTACGACAGTCGCAGAGGTTGCCTCCCATATTAGCCCAAGTTTAAGAAAAAAAGCAGTAGCGGGAAAGATCAATGATCAGACAGTGGACTTAAGTTATCCGTTAAACAACGATGCGGGGGTTTCGATTCTAACACTTGATTCAAAAGAAGGGCTGGAAGTGTTACGTCATACAGCTGCACATGTATTAGCCCAAGCTGTGAAAAGGTTATATGACAATGTGACACTGGGGATCGGACCTGTCATTGAGAATGGATTTTACTATGATATGAAGCTGAATCAAACGTTAAGCGTAGAGGATTTGGCAATGATTGAAAAAGAGATGAAAAACATCATAAACGAGAATCACCTTATTCAAAGAATGGAGGTCTCTTACAAAGAAGCTGAAGTGATGTTTGCACATGATCCATATAAACTGGATATTTTAAAAAGTCTCCCTCGACAAGAAGCCATCACGATTTATCAGCAAGGAGAATTTATAGATTTGTGCCGTGGACCTCATTTGCCTTCTACAGGGTATTTAAAGGCATTTAAACTAATGCGTGTGGCAGGGGCTTATTGGCGGGGAGATAGCAATCTGGATGTCTTGCAGCGAGTGTATGGTGTAGCATTTCAGCATCCGAATCATCTAACTGATTATCTTCATTTCATGGAAGAAGCAAATAAACGTGATCACCGGAAATTAGGGAAACAGTTATCCCTCTTTATGTTTTCAGAAGAAGCGCCAGGCATGCCGTTTTATTTACCAAAAGGTCAGATTGTCAGAAATGAATTAATGGCCTTTTCTAGAGAAGTGAGAGGTCAAGCGCAATATGAAGAAGTAAGTACTCCATTTATGATGAACCAAGAACTTTGGGAAAAGTCAGGGCATTGGAATCATTATCATGAAAATATGTATTTCTCAGAAGTAGACCATACAAGTTTTGCTTTAAAACCGATGAACTGTCCAGGGCATATGCTCATGTTCAAAAATAACTTATATTCCTATAGAGACCTTCCAATTAGAATGTCTGAATTTGGTCAAGTGCATCGTCATGAATTTAGCGGAGCATTAAATGGATTGTTCAGGGTCAGAACATTTTGCCAAGATGATGCCCATATTTTTTTAAGAGAAGATCAAATCGAAGCTGAAATCAAACGGATTTTTCAATTAGTTGATCATGTGTATCGGACATTTGGTTTTGAGTATTCAGTCGAACTATCCACTCGCCCAGAAAAAGCATTAGGGGATGACGCTATTTGGGATATATCCGAAATAGCGCTAAAAAATGTGCTTGATCAGTTAAAGATTAACTACTACTTAAATGAAGGAGATGGGGCATTTTATGGTCCGAAGATCGACTTTCATATTCAAGATGCACTAAAGCGGAGCCACCAGTGCGCCACAATTCAGCTGGATTTTCAAATGCCAGAGAAATTTGATTTAACATATATCAACGAGAAAAATGAAAAGGTGCGGCCAGTTGTCATTCATAGTGCCATTTTTGGTTCACTTGACCGGTTCCTTGGTATTCTCATTGAACATTTTGCCGGCGTCTTCCCGTTATGGCTCGCACCAATCCAAGTACAAATCATACCTGTCTCAAGCGTTCACCTTGATTACTGCATAGAGGTGCAGCAGCAATTAAGAAATATCGGAATTAGAGTCACAATCGATGAACGGAATGAAAAACTCGGCTATAGAATGAGAGAAGCACAAATGCAAAAAATTCCTTATATCGCTGTCATTGGAGATACAGAAATGCAAGAAAAAACACTGAACATCAGACAACATGGAGAAAAAATGTCAAAGCTGCTGTCTATTGATGACTTTAAACACCTGGCAGCCCAGCAAATAAAAGACAGAACAGCTCAAATATGATGTGCTGATTTCATGAAGAAGGATAAGACGTCCATTGAATGTGGGCGTCTTTTCATTTGTGAAAAAGCCGAATTGACAATTGAAAGGGAAAATATTGAAACATTTTTTCGTTAAAATCGTAATAAGGATAGAGCGTTTATCAGAAAAATTTGAAACGAGGAGGAGTTTATCACATGGAACAAGCTGCACTAAAAAAGATGAGGACAAAACAAATCGTTATCTCTAATTTATTTGTCGGACTTATGATCATCATTTTTTTTATGTTGATTCAAATTGTTAAAATCCAACTGACACATTTCCTTTTTTGTTTAGGAATTTTAATCCTTATCCAAGGCATTCTAGGCTTTATCAGAAAAGGAACAACAAAGTCTTTCATACCTATTTTAGAGCAGGTAGCTATTTATGAAAAAGAGAAATTAGGGAAAGAGTGGGAAAAGGAAAAACGGTTAGATCATGTGTGGAAAATCATATTGAGTGTCATTATGTTTATTCAATCATTCACTTTACAAAATGTGGATAATGCATTCAGTGACGTCGATCCTGCATTGATCATTTTCTTGTTTTTGATGGTTCTAGCCATTTTAAATATAAGCATGCTTTTTCGTTTTAGAAAAATCGACCGATCGACTGTAGGTGAATTAACAGGCTACACAAAAGAGTCAAATATAATGGCAATCGCTTTAGGATTTTTTATGGCAATCATCATCTTCATCTTTATCGTTATTTTTGTTCTTCCATAAAACATCATCATTTTGAGGTGAATTCATTGAATGCAAACATTCAACAACTAATCGATCAGACAAAAGTGACATTTGGATTAGATCTTTACTATCTAAAAAGACACAGTTTTCATCGCTACGTCAATATGTTCAATGAAACGGTGTATACATTGAATATGGAATGGTTTCCCTCTCATGAAACGGAACCCGAGGACGATGATCTAAACCCAGACGGCACAGCTGTCATTGAAGTGAACTTGAATACAGGACAGACCGAGTCGGTTATTTTTGTTATGGACAAAACCTATGCGCAGCATGGTGTCACGTTTAAGAGACCTTATCCAGCTCATGTCATTCAATGGATCGAACAAGAAACAGGATTGATCTATGGAGAGCATTTTCATATGCATCAGAAGGAGAAAGGGGAACTTTCTTTCGAAGAAGCAATAGATGGTGTGAAAGTAGCACCTTCAGGCAGAATCGAAGTGAAATGGAATGAACATGGACAGCTCATGTACTTTACACACCACGGTCCATTTTTAGCCAAAACATTACTGAAAGATGAGAAATATGTGCTTTCCCTTGATCAGGTGAAGAACTTAGCCAAGCAGCAAGTGCAGATGTTTCAATGGCCTTCCTTCGAGCACAATCAAATCCGTTCTATTTATGCGTTAGAAGAAATCTATGTGAAGAACGATGGAACAGGAACTCTTCCGTTTGAGGTTGGGCGTGAAGAAACGCATTGTATACACATGAATGAAGTCATTGAGTGGAATGAACCGATAAACAATGCCTTTGAAAAAAAGGAAATGGACATTCATGAGAACATTTCAGCTGAACAAGCTTTCTCATTGGAACCGTCACCAGATTCCCTCCCGATATCAAAAGAAGACCAGGATGAGTGTATCAAAGCGGTTCGAACCTTTTTGGCGCAAAAATATTCAAACGATACAGGGAAGTGGGTTCTAAAAACACTCCAACGTGATCATGGATACATCCATGCGATATTAAAAACGAATGAGCAAGAAGGCTGTGGATTTATGGATAAAATCAAGGTCTTCATTGATGCCAACACTTTTGAAGCCATTAATTACATAGATAAAAAAGAGATGTTTCAAGTATGTGGGATACTCAATCCATCTCAAACAGCTAGTGAAATCACCATAACTCAGAAAGAAGCCTTTGAAACATTGAGAGAACGCCTCGAACTGACACCCATCTATGTCTATGACGATGTGCAAAAACAATATGTTTTATGCGGCAAGCTCGATTGTCATGATGGCGTTGATGCAGTGAGCGGCGAAGTGTTCTCTTTGACAGACTTTTCATAACTTCCAAAAGAACAGTCAGTGCTGTTCTTTTTTTTTGTCCCATCTCCCTCTTTTTTGCAGAAAAATGGAATTTTGTAGCAGGAAGTTGTCGTTTCATCACGAAAGAAAACAGGTAAGAATATGATCATAGGTCCATTGTTTGAATTCGTGGTGGAGTCAATGAGATGACATAGGAAACGTTATACATATTGAACATTCGTGACAGTACAGTCGATCTACAGTTCATGTCTAAAAAGTGAGTGATCATGTCTCAAGCCGTATGCGAAAATACGTGTGCCGAGATCATATGATGAGTTGGTTCCGTTTGTTTTTAGGTGAGTTTGAAGCCAAGTTAGAAGAAAGTGAGGATATCTACCTTGAGTACATTGGAAGTGTTTCGTCAGTTTTTGGTTGACCATTATCCTGCGTTACAAGATGAGCTTTGGCTGAAAGATGTTGATACCCTTCGAATCTCTCCTATTCTTCATCCTTTTCTGAAAAGCAAGCTGCCAGATGGGATTGAAAAATTCACTTGTGTCCTATTCACGCAGCAAACAGATCAAACCACTGCCCCGCTCAAAGTATACCTTCTATTAGATGAATATGGGCAATCGCTTTACGCCATTGATTTGATGAATGAACAAATCGTGCTTCATTAATACAGAACCAAAAAGCTGCTTGAGAATGTCTCAGCAGCTTTTTTTTATGATGAACATTAGTTTGTCATATCAACCAATCTTCGGTGTAAGTTGTCCAATTCTTTTTTTGTTGGAAAAGAGCTGATCAGCAGCGTAGATCGACCGAATTGAAGAGGAAGCTCAGTATCGGTCACAATCATATCAACCCCAAGTTGATCCATCGTGACATCATTTAACGAATTTTCTGGACTTGTGAAAATGTGAATGAGAGGAGGCACGCTTAATTTAATTAAATCAGCAATAAACAAACTATGATAATAACCTAATGTTGAAATAACAAAAATGTTCAGCACGTTTCTCCGTTCCATCTCCAAATGAACAAGCCCTCTCCAAGAAGATGTAATGATACGAATCAATTCCCGTTCATTTTTCACAAAAGAAGCAAGGATATCGTCTGTTTTTAACTCTTGGATGATATGACTAATCCTCGAATAGAAGTAGGGAAACTGTTTTTTCACCTCTGATAAATAGCTCGATTTCTTTTTGAAAAGGAATCCATCTCTCACGGTAATTTCATTGGAATACACATAATATTGGAGAAGAACGAGTGTCATCACCTTACGATTTGCTATTTCTTGATGAAAAATCGACTCCAACTGGGTGATAAATGAATGAATGGCATCATAGAGGCGTGGTGTATGCGACTGAAAGAACGTCAATTTTTCTTCGACAGTTTCAATTGATTTAAAGTGTCCAATAGCTGGTTCGATCAATAGCAAAAAGACAAATTCATGATGATCCAGCGTCACATCAAATACGTCTTTGGCCATTCGGCAGATGTGCTCTTCCCATCTTCTAATTTGATCATAGATTCCTTTAGCCGTAGAGGTTTGTTTTTCTTCATTCATTGAGTATGTATATTTACGGCTGATTGTAAAACCTTTTCGCATTCGGTGAATGGAAACGCCGAGCCACAGGCAGTATTTATCTATCGCGACATCTGGTACATTGACTTCGAGCACCTGAAATAGTTCTTGTAATAAATGAACTGCGTCTTGTTTTTGAATATCATCAAATGGCCAAAGGCGGCTTCCATACACTTCAAACAAAAATTCAACAAAGAATTGACGAATCTCCTTCTCATTCCCATGAAACTGCATACTATCTGGACGTAACTCAATGTCATAGGATGTAAGGATCGAGTTGATTTTATGAATCGTGTTATACAGTGTGGATCTACTGATATTAAGCGTGTCCATCCATTCATAGAAAGATCTGTTTTCTTCGAAAAAAATGCCGTCAATCAATCGGATTTCAATCGTATCTTTTAAAATTTCTTTAATAAAGTAGTCCACTCGAATTGTCTCGGTATAACAAATGGAAATGCCTTGTCTTGGCTTTATGTGGATTAACGGCTCTCCGTTCTCGGTTTGGAACGATTTCATTTGTTCTAAATCGCTTTGAATCGCACGAACCGAGCCGATATTTTCATTCGATATCTCTTGAAGGCTCCACCACTTATTTTTGGATACAAGCAATTTTAAAATGTTTATCCATCTCTTTGATTTATTATCAATGAGCTCCATCAAACAACTAACTCCTTCCTTTGACTTGCCTCTATATTATGAAGTTCAGATGAAGAACATTTGAGCTCAAAATAGGCATGAAATGATTGTAATGTTTTGCCTAAATCGTTTTGTCTTCACTTTTGACGATAAAAGAGAAAAAAATTAGACGAAAACAAATGTTATTCGCTGATTCTCCATATTTTTCTTTTAAAAGGTGATAAGTATGCCATGAATCCTATAAAAATGGATCATTTTGTTTATTTTTTTGCTGCTTAAACGGTAAATGTAAGAATAAAAAGCATCGGCTTTTTGATTACCATATGAAAGGGAGTAGAAGGAATGCGATCTATATGATGCTGAACTATCTCACCATACATACCATATGAGTCATGCTTGTTTTATATGAACGTTCTATATGTGAATACATGCTTATATATGCATGTACTAATCATTTGGTGTTCATTCCAGTATAAATAGAAAAATTCACATGTCTTCTTTTTATGTTCCCTCTCACTATTCCCCATTGCTATAGACCCCTATCCAACTACTATATCTACTACTCATGATGACCTTTCAAACTCATGATTCATCAACTCATTTTATTCATAGGGTCTTAAGGTGCAATTTTTAGAAAAATTTGATCAGAAGCGGAGTGATTGATCAGACAGTATACAAATGATTTTTTAATCGTTGTTGAAAAATAATTGTAGAAAAGGGTGGATGTATTGAAAAGAATATTGTCGGTGGCACTGATGACCATGTTAGTCATACAGTCTAGTATATTAGGAATCTTGCCTTTAGCAGGGGCACAAGCTAAAGACACTCAAGAGAATATTTATGGGAATATTGAGTTTGCTGATAGCGAAGGCAACAAGTTATCAAGCATAGAAGATCAGCAAGTTAGAAAGGCCATTGTGCATTGGTCTATTAAAGGAATTGATCTCAAAAAGCAATATCCTTATATTCTCTCTCTTCCTTCAGTCATTCAGGTAGAGAAGGAGCAGAAAGAACTCATTACTGTCGATGACATACCTGTTGGTGAGTATACCGTTTCGAAACAAAATGAAGTGACGGTCACATTCAATGAGGATATTGAGCTTGATCCGAATTTAGAAGGATCTATAGTTATTGACGTCACCAGTATAGCTGAGAAAAAAGAGAAAACAAAGCAAAACGAGCGTGAAGAAAACCTTTCAAAAGATGATTCAACCTCATCGGAGAAAGACAAAGTTGCTAACAATCAAGAAACTGTTCAAAAGACACAAAGCGATGAAGATGAGTTACTAAAAAACAAAGTGAACGTGTCTAAACGTGTAGGATTGCAAAGTGTCTCAAAACAAATGACGATCCAAGAAAATCTTCTCACTGATGCGCAATTGATATTTGAAGATCAAGAAGGAAATTCAGTAGAAAGGCCTGACATCAACTCGCTTATTTCCATTAACTATGAGTGGGCGATCCCAAATGGTCATAGCTATAATGGCGGGGATGAATTCCATTTCAAGGTTCCAGAGGAATTAGTCATTTATGAAAAAATCGATCGTCTCGAGATGAAATTTAATCAATCGACCATCGGTTATTTTTCTGTAGATGAAAGCGGAAATGCCTCCATCGAGTTCACAGATTTTATTAAACAATATTCAAATATCCAAGGAACACTTCAAGTATGGACACAATTAGATAAAAAAACAGTGATCACTGAAGAAAAAGAAGTAGTCATTACCCCGATTGAAGGCAAAGATACGATATCGATCCCGATTCAATACATTCCAAATGGTCCAAATGTCTCTAAAAAGGGAGAACCCAATCGATCTTACAATGCTGAAACCATTCAATGGACAGTCGATTTTAATATGGACTTAGGTGATGTGAAACAAGCGAAACTGTTAGATCCGATTCAAGAAGGTCAAGCGTTAAAAAAAGATTCAATCAAGCTTTATCGTGTAGATACAAAGCTAAATGGTGAAACATCGCTTGGACAGCTGCTTGACGAAAACCACTACACAATCGGCCAAACAGCAGATGGTCAAGATTTCACGATTGAATTTAAAGATGACGTGCATCTCGCTTACCGTTTAATGTATGAAACGGACATTACGAATCAAGATCAGTCTGCGTTTCGTAATAAAGCGTCCCTTGTTTCTGCTGATAAAGTGATTAGTTCAGCAGAAGGAACAGTGAATGTGACAAGAGGCAGTCCTTTAAATAAAAAAGCCGCCCACTACGATCCAGTCACACAAACGATTACTTGGGAAATTCGGTATAACTATAACGAAAAAAAGCTGGCTCAAAAGGATGCTTTGATAGAAGACTTCTTTAACGGTACACAGGCGCTAATATCTGACTCAATTCAAGTCAAAGAAGTCACAATTGATCAGAACGGCAACGAAGCAGGAACAAAAGCATTTGAAAATTACGTGGTTCAACCTCAAAAAAAGGATGAACAAAACGGGTTTACCTTGCAATTCAATCAAGATATTCAATCGGCTTATCTCATCACATATCAAACAAAAGCAACCGATCGAATTTTCGAAGCTGAAGAGATTATCAATACTGTGACAGCTGGCAAAGAGAGCAAACAAGCGAAGCAAAGAATTGATCAGCAAATCCTAACGAAAAACCACGGAACACCGAATTACAAGAACAAAACCATTCCATGGCGTATCACCTTCAACAAAGATCAACAAACCATGAACAATCTACTATTAAAAGATACGTTCACAAACGAAGGATTGACGCTGCAAAAAGATAGTTTAAAAGTGACGACAGGTAATACAGTGCTTGAAGAAGGCACAGATTATCAAATCGTTGAACATGCAAATGGATTTGATATTCAATTTACGAAAGAAATCAAGACAGAACATACCGTCACATATACAACGTCTTTTGATTATGAAAAAAGAGCAGATAAAGATCAAAAGAACCTGCGTAACCATGTAAAACTTGAATGGGTAAATGAAGATGGCAAGGATTTGACGAAGGAAAATCAAGCTGTCTTTACGCCTGACACATACACGCAGTCAAATGGGTTCAAAAACGGAACATATGATGCAAAGAAAAAAGAGATCACATGGAATATCGGTGTGAACTATAACTTGAAACATTTAGAAGAGGCGAAAATCGAGGATTTCATTCAAGGAAATCAGCGTTTGCTTAAAGATTCAATTATCGTCTACTCGCTTGATTTACAAGGCGGAGAAAATGGGGCGGAAGAAAAAGAGGTATTAGGGAAAGAACATTATGACATCAAATTCCTTGAAAATGAAAAGGGAGAATCAGGCTTCGAAGTCATTTTCAAACATGCCATTGATTCCCCATACAAAATCACGTATCAAACAAGTGTTGAAGGAATGGATTTAGTACAGAAAACCTACGAAAATAAAGCGACCCTTTATGATGGAAAGACGAAAGAATCAGATGTGAATGCTGTGGTGTCCATTCCAAATGGAGGGAAATACACGAGCAAATCAGGAAATCAACAAGGGAAAGTCATTGATTGGAAACTGAATATCAACTTTGGTCAATCAACAGTCCAAGATGCGACGATTATAGACCATCCGAGCAGTAACCAAGCCATAATAGAAAACTCATTTCATCTGTATTCGACAACAATAGATGAAAAGGGGCAAGTGACCAAAAAGGAAGAACTGGAAAAAGGGAAGGATTATGAACTAGACCTTGAATTCGATCCAGATTCTTTTCAAATCAAATTTAAAGAAGAAATCACGAGACCCTATATTTTAGAATACCAATCTCTCATTTTAGATAAGGTGGGAAGTACACTTCAAAACGAAGTAACGTTTAGAGGTGAAAATGTAAAAGAAATCAAAAAGGAATCCGAAGCCTCAATTGTGGTCAAACGTACCGCTGGCATGGGAGATGGCACAGGAGCGATTGGCGCTTTAACCATTCATAAGGTAGATGCGAGTAGTGGAAAAGCGCTAAAAGGAGCAACCTTTTCTCTGACAGATGCTGCGAGCGGTATCGTCATTGGAACAAAGACAACAGATGAAGAAGGAGCTCTTCGATTTGATCGTCTTCTGTATGGTGACTACATCGTGACAGAAGAGAAAGCACCTGATGGTTATATTAAGACGAAGGAACCGATCCATGTAACAATTGATCAGCCTTACGAATCAGGAGATCAAGCGAAAACAGGAAATAGCATGACGGTGCAGAACCAAGAAATCCGCCAGCATGTCAAGTTAACGAAAAAAGACAAAGAGACGGGTGAAGCATTAGAGAATGCAGAATTTGAACTGAAAAATGAATCTGGAGATACCGTCCAAACCCATTTGAAAACGGATGAAAAAGGAGAAATCCTTTTCAAACAACTTGAGCCAGGTTCCTATTATTTTGTTGAGACAAACGCACCGAAAGGCTATCAATTAAATCAGCAAAAATGGCCGTTCACCATTAAAGAAAATCAAACAGAAACAACGGTAGTCACCGCAGTAAATGACATCATCAAAGGCTCTGCAGAATTGAGCAAAATAGGTGAAGGCGGAGAGAGACTAGAAGGTGCACAGTTCAAGCTCTTAGATCAAGACGGACATGAGCTAAATGATGCGCTTGTCACAGGAGAAGATGGCAAGATCACGATCAACGAACTAAGACCGGGTACGTATCAGCTCATCGAAACAAACGCACCAGACGGTTATGTATTAGATGAAACACCCATCACATTTGAAGTCCCACTCGATCCGAAAGAACCAGTCATCATTTCACAAAAGAACCTCTATGAAACAAGTGCATTAGAAGTGTTGAAAGAAGGAGAAGATGGCAAGAAGCTTCAAGATGTTCGCTTTGAAATTACGGATCAAAATGACAAAGTTATACGTAAAGATTTGACAACAGATGAAGATGGGAAGCTTTTGGTCGATCACCTCAAACCGGGCAAATATCAGCTCGTAGAGACAGAGAGTATTGATGGTTACCAAAAGAAAAATAAACCTTATCCGTTTACCATCGAAATCGCACAAAAAAAACCGGCAGAGATCAAAGTGATCAATGATCTCAAAACTGGAGCTGTCCAGCTCACGAAACTCGGTGAAAAGAATGATGTGCTTGAAGGAGCAGAATTCAAGCTTGTAGATGCAAATGGAAAAGAGATAAAAACAGGTCTCGTCACTGATGAGAACGGGGAAATCATCGTCAACGATCTGAAACCTGGAACCTATCAGTTTGTTGAAACGAAGGCGCCATTCGGTCATGAGCTTGACGAAACACCTGTCACTTTTGCTATGCCATTTAACCCTGAGAAGCTGGTCAGTGTGACAAAAGAAAATAGCCGCACAACTGGCGGAGTGCTGTTACACAAAAAAGGTGAAGATGGGAAATCATTAGAAGGGGTTGTCTTTGATCTATCTGATGCCAAAGGAAAGATAGTGGCAGGAGGAGAAGGGATTACAACCAATCAGGATGGAAAGATTACCTTCACAGGTCTAAAACCTGGAACCTATCAATTTGTTGAAAGAAAGAGTCTTGAAGGCTATGAATTGAGTACGAAACCACTTGTCTTTGAAGTTGAATTAGGTCAAAAAGAATTGATTCAAGTGGAGGCAATCAATCAGCTCAAGAAAGGTTCTGTAGAACTCACAAAAATAGGGGAAGAAAAAGAAAGATTGAAAGGCGCAGAATTTACACTTTTCAATGACGATGGTAAAGAATTGATGTCAGGTTTAAAAACCAACGAAAAAGGCATCATCACTGTCAACGATTTGAAACCAGGCGCTTACCAATTGGTTGAAACGAAGGCTCCTTTTGGACATCAACTTGATGCAGAACCAGTAGACTTCAAGATTGATTTCAATCCAAATCAACTGGTGAAAGTGACAAAAGAAAATATTCGGACGACAAGTGCTGTGAAGCTTGAGAAAAAAGGGGAGGATGGTCAATTGCTCGCTGGCGTGACCTTTGACCTGATTGATGCACACGGTCAGCGTGTGAAGAAAGACTTAAAGACAGACAAAAACGGTCAACTGACAGTCGATCAACTGAAGCCAGGAACCTACCAATTTGTCGAAACAGCAAGCATTGCCGGCTATGAATTGGATCAGACACCTGTCTCATTTACGATTCGTTTAGGTCAAGACAAACCAGCAAAAGTAGAAATGATCAACAAACTGACCCCGGGAGCAGTGGAACTGACCAAAGTGGATGCTGAAGGACACACGCTGGAAAACGCAGAGTTTGCTCTTCAGAGTAAAGACGGGAAAACGTTGAAGAAATCACTTGTAACGGATCAAAAAGGAAAACTTCACATCAACGATCTAAAACCGGGAGAATATCAATTCGTTGAAACGAAAGCGCCTCACGGCTATGAATTAGATGATCAGCCGATCCGGTTTACGATTGAGAAAAATCAGCAGAAGCCTCTTCAATTAACAGCGAAGAATCACTTGATTTTAGGAAGTCTGCGTATCATAAAGGTAGACCAGCAGACAGATAGAACCTTAAAAGGTGCAGCCTTTGACATTCGTACAAAAGCTGGGAAAACGATAAAATCTGTGACAACAGGAAAAGACGGAGAAGCCATTGTCAAAGGGCTTAAACCTGGTGATTATACACTCACAGAGACGAAAGCTCCAAATGGTTATGTAGCGTTAGAAAAACCACTCGCTTTTACAATTCAAATGGGCGAAGTGGAGATCAAGACATTGATTGTAAAAAATGCTCCAATGAAGAATGAAGTGGACCACACAAATCCTCCAGCCTCAGATCAAGGGGATCAACATCCGCCTCATGACTCAAACGGTGAATTGCCAAAGACTGGGGAAGAATGGCTTCGTTATTTGATGTATGCAGGGATTTTACTAGTAGTGTCTGGAACTGTTCTTCTTGTTGTCAGAAGAAGAACCATTCAGTAAAAGGAAGGAACGAGTGTATTGATGAAAAAAAGAACCTTATTAGGCAGCTTTTTGGTGGTCGCGGGACTAATGCTCATCTCCGTTCCTTTTCTATATGAGTGGCGAACTTCTCAGGAGACAGCAGCCATGGAACAGGCATTGAAAATGATTGAAGAAAATGACAGTGATGCCCTTTCTTCTATTCCACATTTAACAGTGTCAGAAGAAGACCTGCGAGATACGATGGAGCTTGAGATCCCGTCAATTGATTTAAACGAAAAAGTGCTTCCTGTTACAACAAAAGAAAATTTAGGGATTGCACTGACTCAAATCAAATCTCATCAAATGCCAGGTGAAGGAAATTTCACGATTGCAGGCCATAGAGGGTATAGAGGCGACCGGCTTTTCCGGCAGCTGCCAGAGGTGCCTAAAGGAGAAAAAGTCGTCTTACATCATCAAGCAGAAACATACGAATACAAAATTGTCAGCTCAGCTACGATTGAACCGACGGATGTTGATGTACTAAAGGATCGCGGGAAAAATGAACTGACATTGATCACTTGTACTCTTGATGGTCAGAAAAGATTTGTCTTAAAAGGAATACGAATCAATGCTTCAAAGGATAAGCAACCGTCGGATGTATAACACCAACATAATAGATGATGGGTATGCTGGAAAAGCAGCGTTCACGAGCGACATGTTACACCAACTGTTAGTAGAGCATTATCCCACTTTAAAAAACGAACGTTGGGATGTGGATATAGATACAATTCGGACTTCGCCTATTCTTCATCCTTTATTAAGAAGAAAGATTCCGATAGGTATTGAAAAATTCACATGTGTTTTGTTCACGCAGCAGACAGGGTCCTTTGGAGAGCCTTTGATTGTGTACTTTTTATTGGATGAAAAAGGCGAATCGATTTACGCAATGGATCTCTTGCTAGAGCAGCATGATCCACATTAAACAAGAAATAAAAAAGGAAGGTCTTTGATTAACGGGTACGGTTTTAAGGTGGGAAAATTGTATTAGTCATATAATGAGGACTCTAATTCGTATATGAATTGGAGTTCTTTTATTTGTTTATATGAAAGAGTACGAGCTATCGTCAAGACCTGTGCAGAATATATGGAGTATAGTGAAAGCGAAGTCTTTGATATGTTGTTGCTCCATATTTTAGATGATAAGGATTTTATAAAATGGATTTGAAAATAGACGTAATCATCGGCGGATTGTGGTTAAACGGACCAAAGAAGATCATCTAGTTTTTATCCCTTCCCCTATTTCTTCGGCAGAAATATCGGAAAGAACAATATTTTGACTCCAAACTTCTGATAAAATTCATTTAGATATCCATCATTCGTAGGTGTGGAGGTAAAAGAATGCTCAAAGAAGACCCTGATTATATTTTTCGTCATGATGCCCAACCAGAAGTTGTTCATGATTTAGCCGATGTGGATGAAAATGCCACCGAGTTGTTAATCACAGGAAAAACAAAAAATATTGAAAGGTTGAACTCTTTTTCTAACCTCACGACATTGTGGATTTACAAAGTGAGCCAAAAGGAATTCAATACGATCTTGAGCTTAGTTAATCCCAAAATGCTCTATATGCGTGAACTGAGAGTAGAAGATTTATCAATCATCAGTTCTCTTCAAGATGTTGAGGTATTGGCACTTGAATGGAATACGAAGGCACAAAGTTTATGGGATCTATCAAAAAACACTTTTTTAAAATCTTTATCCATAACAGATTTTTCAAAGTTGAATGACATAGCCCCTTTGCAAAAAAACACTGGTTTAGAATGGTTGCAATTGTCAGGCGGGATTTGGAATACATTAAATTTAAATACTCTTCAACCTTTAAGATACCTTAAGAATTTAAAATATCTGTGCTTATCAAATATAAAAGTGAAGGACGAGTCTTTAGAACCAATATCGGCATTAGAGGGACTCAAGGAGCTTGACATTTCAAACCAATTCCCGACAGAAGAATACGCTAGATTATCCGTAACCCTTCCAAATACGAAGTGTGATCGTTTTGCACCATACATCTTTTTATCAAGTCCTATTGTAGATAAAGATGTAATGGTAATTGGAAAGCGGAAACCGAAATTAAATTCAAAAGTCGATGGGACAAAGTTGCAAAAATACGAAGAACAATTTAAAGCGTACCAAGAAAAGTATAAAAATTAACTTAAAAAGCAATGGATAATCTATTCCATTGCTTTTTCTATTACGCAAACAACTTCAGCCCAACGACGCCAATCACAATCAGCAGCAAGCTGAGGATACGAATCATGTTTTTCGGCTCTTTAAATAGAATCATATTAAACAAGACAGAACCCGCTGTTCCAAGTCCAATCCAAACCGTATAGGCAACGGAGACTTGAACGGAAGAGAACGAGGCGTACAAAAACAAAAAGGATAAGGCAAATCCGCCGACAAATAAAATGCCTGTCGTGAGTTGCTTTTTCTTACTGAACATATTGAGACCAATGGTTCCGCCAATTTCGCAGGCAGAGGCCAACAGTACAAAAACCAGCCCATTTATACCGCTTCTCCTTTCTGCTCATGTGCATCTCCATCAGACACTTTCAGTCCAATAATTCCGAGAATTAAAATGCCCATAAATAAAAGCTTTTCTAATGAAAATGAACCGCCGAACAGCGCATAATCCATCAAAGACGTACCAATCGTTCCAACTCCGGCAAACACGGCGTACACAGTCCCAGTCGGCAGCTTCTCGCAAGCTTTCATTAAAAAATAAAAATCAACCGGGATCAGGCAGATAATGATCGCCCACTCCCACACAGCATCAGCTCTATTTAAACCAAACACCCAAAGTAATTCAAATAAACATGTGAGTGCAACATACATCCAACTTTTTTTCATCGTATTTCCTCCTAAAACTGAAAACTGACGATTCGTCATTTTGAAGCCAAAAAAGAGCGTACAGCAAGTGCTGTACTAAGTTAAGGTGTCTCTATGCCGAGTGCGTAAAGAAGGAATTGCTTGACCTCTTGCTTTTGAATCAGAACCTCTTCTGTATCTGTTTCTGTAAATAAGTACATTTGCTCAGCAGACGATTCAAGTAAACCGATAATGAATTTGGCTGCATATTGACAGTTCAGATTCGCACGGACTCTTTTGTCCCGCTTAGCTTTTTCTAAAAAAGCAGCGACCCATTTGTAAATCGGCTCATAAATATCTTCCCATTCCTTTAAATGCTCGGTGGCAGCTAAGCCTGAGTAGGTGAGGGCAAGGACATCACGGTATTGCCTTGTAAAAGCGAAAATGAATTCAACAAGCGCATCTGCTTGATCGAGGACATCTGCATGCTGAGTTAATTCCTTTTCGATCGCAGGCACCATCTGTGCGATCAGATGTTCAGCGATAGCAGGCATGACGGAAAGCTTTGAAGGAAAATATAAATAAAACGTTCCTTGCGCTACTCCTGCTGCTTTCACAATATCCGAAATGGTCGTCTTTTCGATTCCTTTTTCTTTAAACGCGTCAATGGCAGCAAGCATAATCTTATCTCGTTTCGACACATCATCACCGACCTTAAATGACTGAATGTCAGTCATTTTAACGGAAAACTGACGATTTGTCAATATGGGTTTCTCGTCATTGAATAGGAGAAAAGTGATGAATAGATGCGGGCAGGCCTGAATAAGCTGTAAATATGGTCAAGCATGATGTGAGAAAGGGGCAGCTCTCCGTATGACATTCAGTGCGATGTTTTCCATGACTTATTTTCTCTTGCTCGTCCCGCTCTATTTACATATGAGATACAGACAGGCGAAAAAACAAAAACGATTTATCTATTTACGAACTGAAATCGTTCTTGCCTGTCTGTTTATGTATACAAATGTTTTATTATATTTGACGGTCTTTCCTAATCGTTTTTCCGCTCCAAGGGATCAGGTGAGTGTCAACCTCATGCCTTTGCAGTCCATTTATCAAAATCTCCATGCCTATCATCATGGCTATCCCAATCTTGTTTTTTTAAATTTGGCAGGGAACATTTTGTTATTTGTGCCACTTGTTTTTTTTCTTTATCAAGCATTCCGAACCTTGCGCTGGCAAAAGGCGATTCTTGCTGGCTTTTTCTTGTCAACAATAATTGAAGTGCTTCAATGGATATTCTCGCAATCTGGTATGATTACAAGAAGCAGCGATATTGATGATATTCTCTTAAATACACTTGGCACAGCGCTAGGTTGTATGTTGTATCGGATGTATCAACGAAGGAAGGAGAAAATCAAGTGAAGCGAGTTTGTATCATTCCATGTGGGGCGAAGAAAATATGGGACGTCCATCCAGAGGCAGGGAGCCAGCCGGCGAACCTCGTTTATTTAAGTCCGCTGCATCAGCGTACGAAAAGCTATGCCCGAACGTTCTTTTCAGACTACCTAATCATTTCAGCGAAGCATGGATTCTTAAAGGCAGATGATATTATTCATGAAAATTATGATGTGGCTTTTGGTACACCGCATACTGATCAGATAACAAGAGAAGCACTAAGTCAGCAATTTCATGAAAAACATCTCACTGCATATGATGAATTAGTGATACTAGGTGGAAAGAAATATCGAAAGGTGATCGATCCGTTATTACTTCCTCATCAGACAGCGATTTATCCGCTGGCTCCATATAAAGGAATTGGCTATATGCTTCAGGCGTTAAAGCAAGCCGTTGAGACAAAAGTAGAACTTCCGCCGCATATTTAACGTATTCACATCTACCGGTAAGCAGGGTTTTGATCATTCAAAAGAGAATGAATGAAGTAGCGATGCTGATTGTTTCATATCTTTTCAGCAGCCACTTGGATGTCCGCATCGCTTATTAGAGTGGCTATATGAAAAAGGGGGCGTATGAACATGACAACCATCTATTTAGCTGGTGATTCAACCGTTTCATCTTACCCAGATCGTCCTGTTCAAGGAGGGTGGGGAGAGTTTTTACATCGCTACACAGCACAGGGGGTGAGCGTCGACAACCGCGCAATCGGTGGAAGAAGCTCAAAAACATTCATTGAAGAAGGACGGCTTGATAAAATATTGGCTGACATTCAGCCTGGGGACTGGCTGTTTACACAAATGGGGCACAATGATGCTTCAACGGAGAAGCCCGAACGGCATACAGATCCTTTCACAACGTATAAAAGCTATTTGTCTCAATATATTCACGGAGCAAGAGCGAAAGGAGCTACACCGCTTTTATTAACGCCAGTCGGCCGCTTTCATGAAAAAGACGGAGAATATATCAATGATTTCCCTGATTACTGTGCCGCAATGAAAGAACTAGCTGATGAAGAAGAAGTCCTTCTTGTAGATTTAAATACGGCAAGCCTTCAGTTTTATCAAATTTCCGGCATAGAGAAAACGACTTCTTACTTTATGCTGTCAACAGGCATAGAGGATCGCACGCACTTTACAAAAGAAGGAGCAGATGCGATTGCAAGGCTTGTTTCGCTGGAATTAAAGGACCTTGGATTAACGATTGTGTGATGGATGACAGGACGAGAAAGCGCTCGTCCTGTTCTTTTTTTGCAGAAAGCTATTGATTCCCTTCACCAGAGTAGACTACAATAGGTACATATGATAATGAGAATCAATATCACTTATAAATAGATCAATCGATGAAAAAACGGAGGGACTCAAATGACAGATCAGCTTGAATTGTTTGACGTCACCATTATTGGCGGCGGTCCAGCAGGAATGTACACCGCCTTTTATAGTGGGATGCGGGATTTAAAGACGAAGGTACTGGAGTATAACGAAAGCCTTGGCGGAAAAATCCTCCTCTATCCTGAAAAAGTCATATGGGATGTGGGTGGTTTGCCGCCAACAAGAGGTGAACAGCTGATTCAGCAGCTAGAAACGCAGGCGAAAACATTTGAACCAGAGATTGCGTTGAATCAAAAAATCACGCAATTCGAGCGGGATGAGAATGGTTATATCCTGCTGACGGCTGAAAATGGTGATCGTCATTTGACAAAGACCCTCATCTTAGCCATGGGTCACGGAATACCAGTTCAGCGAAAACTTGAAATCGAGCATGCAGACCGTTATGAGGTAACAAACCTTTATTACACCGTGCAGGAGCTAAAGACGTTTGCAGGGAAGCGGGTGGTCATCTCTGGAGGCGGAGATTCAGCTGTTGATTGGGCAAATGCCCTCGTTCCAATTGCTGAAAGTGTGACCGTTGTGCATCGTCGTGATATGTTTGGCGGACATGAAAAAAACGTCGCCAACATGAAAGCATCTAGTGCTCGCATTCTCACACCGCATGAACTCACAGAGCTTCATGGTCAAGGTGACAAAATTGAAGCCGTCACCATTCAGCACTTAGAAACAGGCGACATCGAACGAATCGAAACCGATGCTGTCATCGTCAACCATGGCATGAAAGGTGATTTAAGTGTTCTATCAGAATGGGGACTCAAGCAAGGTGAGTGGGGACTCATCGAGGTCAATGAAAAGATGGAAACCAATTTACCTGGCGTCTATGCAGTTGGCGACTTATGCACACATAAAAGTAAAGTGCGTTTAATTGCCGGTACGTTTGTTGATGGAGTCAATGCACTCAATAGCGCAAAGCTATACATCGAACCAGAAGCAGAAAAAGTAGCGTACGTGTCTTCACATAATGAACGCTTTAAAGAGAAAAACAAAGAATTACAAACGGCTGGAGCGCGATAGTCACCATTCAGTCAGACATTGAAGTGCTAAAATGGTTTATTTTAGCACTTTTTTATATGGAAGGAGAAAGAGGAAATGACCGCCTATACTCATACAATTCTTCGCATGAAAGAAAGCAGTAAACGATCTCTTTCTGTGAAACAAACGGACTCATGGCAAACATCTTCACTGATGTTCTTGACTACGGACGGTGCGGTGAGACTTGACATGGAAGGAATTCGATATGAGCTAAACGCCAAAGACAGTGTGTTGATCCGCTCAGGAATAGATGTCATGGTTCAATCTTTATCCAGCGAGCAAGTAGTGATCTATACTGTCACATTTGACCAATTCACTCTCGCACAAGATGCACAAAATGAATTGGTTTATAAGGTGAATCACGATAATCTCCCTGATAACGGGGAAGTGGTGAAAGGCTCTGCCGTCCTTTTTTCTTACATCAAACAAATACAGACGAGCCAAATCATACAAGAACAGGCGAAATGGCTGGAAGAAATCATGTTCATTTTCCGCAAACAATCCAAGCCATACAACGAAAAAGTGCATTATTCGATTAACATGATCTTGCAGTATATGGCTGAGCATTATGATCAAAAACTAACAAGAAAAGACTTAGCTCATAAGATGGGGTTTCATGAGAGTTACTTTTCTACCTTTTTCAAACAAAGTATGGGGATGAGTGTGACAGAATACATTGCACAAATTCGAATAGACGAAGCCAAAAAACGTCTTTTACAAACAGACGATCAAATTCAAATCATAGCACGGCAAGTCGGGTATGCAGACAGTTTATATTTCAGCAGGAAGTTCCGTCAAAAAACAGGGAGAACGCCCAGTCAGTTTCGAATGAACCGAAGACCAGAGCGTATTGCTGCTTTTCAATTTGTCGGGTCATTGGTTGCAATAGGCATTGAGCCTGTTTGTATTGACGAAGAAACCTATCTCCATTCAGATATACTGAAAGAACAACTGGCTGGTTCGCTCGTCATAAATGAACATACGCCTGATGACGTCTTTAAATCACTTCAATTAGATGTCATCATCGTCCCTAACTATTATTATTCAAAACCTGCATTGATCAAGCGGTTGGAGCAAATCGCACCAGTTCTTGTTCTGCCATACGTCGGTCATCATGCTGTACCAGAGGTACTGTCTATAGGACGCCTTTTAGGAAGAGAAAATGAGGCAAACGATTGGGTGAAGCGATTTGAACAGCATAGTCAACAGGCAAGAAACACCCTGTCTTCCTTTAGAGAAAAAGGCGAGACCGTTGCAATCTATGAAATGAGAGGACATGACAAAGTGTATATGTGGTCCTATGAGGCAAGAGGGGCCTTCTATCTTTACGAAACGCTTGGCTTAAAACCTCCAAAAGCCATTTTAGAAGAAGTTCTTCTTCCTAATCAACATACAGTCATTCCTTTAGAGAGACTTGGAGAATACGAGGCGGATCATATGTTTTTTATTGTCTCTGACCAATATGGGTGGTATAAGCAAATGGACAAGCGAATGGAAGAAAGTGATGTTCTTCGTCAATTATCGGCTGTGAAAAATGGTACCTTTTATCCAGTAAAACTGGAGGAGTTTCGATTTGATGAAGGGGAGCGTGCACTTCTTTTGATGGACCGGTTTGTCTCTCAATTGACACAGTCAGCCTATCCAACAATTGTCCATATATAAGTTGCGAGAATCCTCCATAGACCACGACAGGTGAGGTTGATAGAATACATGAGACTAGTAATTGATAACTATTCTCATTTGTAGTGGTGAAAATGAAGGAGGAATATGGAGATGAAAAAGACGTATTGGATATGTGCTGTCATTCTTCTAATGATATTGACGGCTTGTGGCAATAAAGAACAAGCCAAAACAGCAGAATCAAAGCAAGAAACGAAAACGGTTGAAACAGTGAAAGGAAAGATAGAGATTCCTGCTGAACCTAAACGAATTCTCGTAGATGGATATTTAGGGAGTGTGATTGCACTTGACGTTCAGCCTGTGGGATCGACCACGCAGGATTTAAAGAACGTACACTTAAAGGACAAGATAAAAGGAATAGAGGACATCAGTGACGAGCGTTCAGCTGAAAAAGCACTTAGCTTAAAGCCTGATCTGATTATCACAGCAGTACAGGATGAAAAAGTCTATGATGTGTACAAAAAAATAGCGCCTACCATCGTGTATCCTTACGGTTCTTTCAAAGATGCACATGAAGAATTGACGACGCTGGCAAAAATTTTAAATAAAGAAGAGGAAGGAAAAGCATTCCTCACCGCCTTCGATCAACGAATCGAGGCTGCTAGGAAAAAAGTGAAGTCTGCTTTAAAAGAGAATGAAACGGTCTCGATCATGGGTGCTTTTAAAAATGATGTCTATGTATATGGTAACGGTATTTATCGAGGCGGGCAGGCATTATATCAGCAATTACAGGTAAACCCACCAAAACAGGTCAGAGATACGATTTTAAAAAGTAAGACAGGGTATGAAGTCATTTCTTATGAAACCCTTCCTGAATATGCAGGAGATTACATTTTCATTGATGAAAGCAACGGCGGAACATTTGATAAAAACAATTCTATTTGGAAGAGTCTAGAATCTGTCAAAAAAGAGCAGACCTATCAAATGGATACAGAGTTCTTCTGGCCTTACGATCCGATTGCAGTAGCCAATCAAGCGGAAGAGTTTGCTGACATATTGACAGAAATGTCTGATCGGTAGGAGGTCTGTCAATTGCTAAAGCGTTTCTTCTCATACTACAAACCATATATGGGGCTGTTTATATTAGATTTTTCCTGTGCGGTACTGGCAGCCTTACTCGAATTATCCTTTCCCCTTGCCATCAGTAAAGTGATGGACGATTTGCTGCCAAATGGTGATTGGGATGCCATTTGGTTTTGGGGCATTCTGCTCCTCAGTTTATACGTGATCAGCTCTACGATGCATTATGTCGTGACCTATTTTGGGCACAAATTAGGCATTAATATAGAAACGGATATGAGGAATCAGCTATTTTCTCATGTACAAAGAATGTCCTTTCGCTTCTTTGACAAAAAGAAAACGGGAAAACTCGTGTCCCGTATGACAAATGATTTAATGGATATTGGAGAAATCGCGCATCATGGCCCGGAGGATTTATTTATCGCTATCATGACACTCACGGGTGCCTTTGGCTTGATGCTGTCGATTAATTGGCAGCTGGCAGTTCTCACATTTATTGTCGTTCCATTCTTGATCGGATTATCCGTCTACTTTACGAAAAAAATGTCTGCTGCTTTTGATAAAATGTTCTCGAGTATTGGTCAATTCCATTCACGTGTGGAAAACAATATTAGTGGCATACGGGTTGTGAAAGCATTCGGAAATGAATCACATGAAATGGACCGATTTATTGAACATAACGAGCAATTTAGAAAGACAAAGCTAACCACATATCAAATGATGGCTGTGCATACCGCTGTTAGTCATTTTCTTATTAAGAGTGTGACAGTGTTTGGCCTTGTATGCGGCGCATGGTTTGTGCTGCAAAAAAATATGACGTATGGGGAATTTGTATCATTTGTGCTATTAACAGGCATCTTCTTAGGACCCATTCAACAAATCAATGCAGTCATTGAAATGTATCCAAAAGGTGCAGCGGGCTTTAAACGATTTGCATCACTCATCGATCAATCACCTGATGAAAAGGATGCGGATGATGCCATTGAAGTTGATCAGTTAAAAGGGGATATCGTTTTTGAGCATGTGTCTTTTCAATATGAATCAGACAAACCGGTTCTTCATGACATCAATCTTGAGGTGAAACAAGGAGAGACCATTGCGGTCGTAGGTCCCTCTGGTGCTGGGAAATCGACGCTTTGTAGTTTGCTGCCACGCTTTTACGAATGGCAGGAGGGTACCATTACAATTGATGGCATAGAGACAAGAAAGATGACACTGCCTTCGCTGCGGAGACAAATTGGTGTCGTCCAGCAAGATATTTATTTATTCCATGGGACCATCCGAGAAAACATTTTATACGGAAAACTCGATGCATCTGATGAAGAAGTGTGGCAGGCAGTGGAGAAAGCCCAACTGAAGGATCTTGTAAATAGCTTGCCAAATGGGCTTGATACGATCATCGGTGAACGCGGAATGATGTTATCTGGCGGACAAAAACAGCGTATCTCCATTGCACGTATTTTCCTTAAAAATCCGCCAATTTTTATTTTAGATGAAGCCACATCATCTCTGGATACGGAGACAGAATCCTTTATTCAGGGCTCACTTGAAGAACTATCTGAAGGACGAACCACGTTTATTATTGCGCATCGCCTAGCGACCATCCAGCATGCTGACCGGATTGTGGTTTTAACAAAAGAGGGTATCAAGGAGCAAGGCAGGCATGAAGACCTGCTGGAAATGGACGGGATGTACCGGCGTTTGTATGAAACACAGTTTAGAATGTAAAAGAGGAAAAGCCGGCATATTGCCGGCTCAGCGTGTAGACAAACCCTCGCATGCGGTGTCAGTCCTGCGCTTCGGTGCTCACGAATGTCAAATTCGCTCCGCGCTGATGCTCGTCCTTCCTAGGGCTGCAAAGGTTTTCTATCACGCTGAAAAGAAGACAAAGGGCTAAAATAAAGTTCATTTTAGCCCTTTGTCAACAATCTGAAGCCGGCATATTGCCGGCTTTTTAGCGTGTGATCATCATCCGACCATTAACTGCGGGGGGCAAATAACATCACACTGACACCAGCTAAACAAATCAAAGCACCCACCCAGTCGTACAGATCAGGGGTTTTGCGATCGACCCACCAGCCCCAAAACACAGCGAGAACGACAAAAACACCGCCATAGGCCGCATAAACCCGCCCAAAGGTCGGGAACTGCTGGAATGTAGGAATGACGCCGTAAGCGACCAAGATGAGGCTACCTGCGATTCCGTAGCTGACGGGTTTTGCTTCACGCAGCCACAGCCAGACAAGATAACCGCCGCCTATTTCAGCCAGACCAGCTAATAAAAAAAGAACAATCGTTACAATCATTTTCGGACACTCCAGTTCTCCTGTTTCGTTCTATTATGACATGATGAAAGGATGCGTTCTACCTGATGTAAATTGAGAGACTAATGAGAGTTTGCTAAAATCAACTGAACAGTGAATGAAACACATGCATTCTTGACTTTCCTTGAGGTGGGTGATCCAAATGGTCAATCCATCCGTTTAGTAAGTACATTCTCATGAGGAACACATTTCCTTTTTCAGCGCTCTTTTTTTCTCCTTGAAAAAAGAGTAAAGTACAAAGGAGGCTTATCTCAGCAATTTGAGTGATGAGCCATACGTGAAGATTTCATGATGAATGCATAATGCTCTTTCTCATGAAAAAGGAAGGAGATGACCATGGACACACTGAAGGATTTTGAGCTGTATCACAAGATCAAACATGATCGACACAAGCCCTCGCTTGAAATATTGTACGATCGCTATGAACGTGTGTTATATTCGTTTATTTATAAAATGACTGGAAACCGTGAGCTGGCGGAGGAAGTGCTTCAAGAAGTCTTTATCAAGCTCTGGCGCGGCATAGGAGAATATAATACAGATAAAGGGAAATTTTCCTCATGGTTATTTATGATGTCACGAAACACGGCAATCGATCTATTAAGGAAACACCGAAATGAAACAGCTCTTGAAGATGAGCATATTGAATACTTGGCAGATCATCAAGAAGATGTGTCAAAAGAAGTAGAATGGAACGAAGAAAAACAAATCATACGTGAAGCAGTATCAACATTGTCGAAAGAACAGCAAACCATCATCGAAGATGTCTATTTTAAAGGAATGACACAAAAGAGCATTGCGGAAAAACTAGGCATTCCTATTGGAACGGTGAAGGGAAGAGTTCGATTGTCATTGAAGCATTTACGAACGAAACTGTCTCGCGGAGGAAAGGAGGAAGAGGCATGACTCAGTGTAAACATCAAGTCATTGATTACTTTAACGGGCATTTACAAGGAGAAGAAAAGGCGCAGTTTGAAGAGCACATCAAACATTGCTCGGATTGCAAAGAAGAGCTTGAAGAACTGACATCGCTCATGTCTGATATTCCGTTTCTAGCAGAGGACGAAACGCCTCCGGCAGGGATGAAAGACCGCATTTTATCCAGGGTATTTGAAGAAGAGATACGAGAGACAACAATCGCTGCAACATCGAACCCGCCTCAAGATCTCAAAATGGTTCGTGATGCAAATGAGATGAAACCGCCAATGAAGAAGAAAAATCAATGGCTTTTGCCTCTCGTTGCCGCACTGCTTCTCATTTCTGCAGCTGGGAACGTGTATTTCTTAACAAATGGAACAGATCAAGCAGAAGAATCTATCAAAGTTGTTGCGACAAAATCACTGGCATCTGCCGAATCAGCAAAAACAACGGGTGCTTTTTCAGTGATTGAGCATCACGGCAAAAAAGAGCTTGTCGTGAGTGCCGACGGATTAAAAGATCAGCTTGATTCATCAGCTGTTTATCAAGTATGGCTCATTAAAGGAGATCAGCCCGTTCCGGCCGGTGCCTTTAAAACAGATAGCAAAGGGGAGGGCACCGTCACCTATGCATTATCTGAAAAAGAAGCAAACGAATCATGGGATACGGTGGCTGTCACCCTTGAACCAAAAAAGGATAACAAGCTTCCGCAAGGCCCTGTCGTACTGAGTGCTGCATTTTAAGCTTGATTCATGAAGGATGCCTTTTTCAGGGCATCCTTTTTTGATAGGCAGAAGGAACCTTATGACAAATGAGACGTACTACATATAGAGGTGAGACACATGCAGCGATACATAGAAAAACAACTATTTCTCTTATCAGCTAGACACGCATTTACCGCATTTTATTTTTTGGTGATCCCATTCATTATAAAAGACCTTTTTAAATCAACTCCTTTATTGATGGTCATGATCGCTCTTTTTATCATTCATCATCTAGTGACAAGTATCGTATGGTTTTATAAATCAAGAAATATTCGAAAGCGTCAATCAGGTGACCTAACCAAATGGGGACATCTCGTTGTCCAGATCGTGCAGAGGCTCGAACAGCTCATGATGCTCGGTTTTGTGATGTTATTGATCAGTGGATGGATGCAGGGAGACATTTTGACGCTATCATTCACAATTTTTCTGTTCATCGTCGTTTTCTTGCAGCACATTCAGTTTTATTATGTTCAGTACTTTTTTAAATCGAACGGCTGGTTCACCTATGTCCTCTCTTTACAAAAGGCTCGTCCTTCTTACATAGTGAGGGAACGAAAGGCTTTGAAGAAATCCTAAATGTGCAATCGCTTGCTGACTGATCCATCAGCATCAGAAATGTATGATAAAATGTGGAAAAGAAGCATGGAGAAAGGGAGTGCGAGCGAGTGAAAGCAGTTGGATTATTTGAGTATTTGCCAATTGAGCATAAACAAAGCCTGATCGATCAGGAGGTGGCAAAGCCCAAAGCAGCTGGCAGGGATATTTTGGTGAAAGTAGAGGCTGTGTCGGTGAATCCAGTGGATACAAAGGTGAGGTCACCGAAGAATCAGAAGGAAGAAGAACTGAAAATTCTTGGCTACGATGCAAGCGGTACGGTGGTGGAAGTAGGTGAAGCGTGTACGTTGTTTCAGCCGGGTGACCACGTCTATTACGCAGGAGATATCACGCGACAAGGCTCAAATAGTGAATACCAGCTTGTGGATGAGAGAATTGTGGCGAAAAAGCCTGCAAATCTCTCTTTTGCCGAAGCAGCTGCCATGCCTCTTACAACAATTACGGCATATGAAGCGCTATTCGACCGAATGCATATGAAGCGGAATGCAGAAGGCTCGACCCTGCTGATCATCGGTGGTGCAGGCGGAGTGGGCTCTATCGCCATTCAACTCGCCAAATTAGCAAAGGCGACTGTGATCGCCACTGCTTCAAGACCTGAAACAAATGAATGGTGTCTCTCATTAGGGGCTGATCATATCATTGACCATCACGAGCCGCTCTTAGCGCAGCTTCAGGAAAAAGGGATTGGCGAAGTGGATTACATTTTATGCTTAAATGATACAGATGGCCATTTCAAAGGCATGGCAGAAGCGATTAAACCTCAAGGTACGATCTGTACCATTGTTGAAAATCAGCACCATTTAGACATTCAATTACTCAAAAATAAAAGTGCTGCATTTGTATGGGAATTCATGTTCACACGGCCGATGTACAAAACCTCGGATATGATGAAGCAGCATGAGCTTTTAAAAGAAGCGAGTACATTATTTGAAGAGAAGAAGTTAAAACATACATTAACAAAGGTGCTCAGCCCCATCAATGCCGCCAATTTGAAGCAGGCACATCAAACACTTGAGCAAGGGAAGATGATAGGTAAATTTGTTCTAGAAGGATTTTAAGGAGGGGCAGTAGATGACATCATTACAATATCCGATTGGCTTATATGAACCGGTGGACCAACAAACGAAAAAGCAGCTGGAGGCATGGATTGATGAGCTGGCACTCATTCCTCAAAAGTATGAAGAGGCAGTTGTCCCATTGACAGATGATCAGCTGGATACCCAATATCGGCCAGGAGGATGGACCGTTCGTCAGCTCATTCACCACGTAGCGGACAGCCATCTGAACGCCTACTTGCGATTTAAACTTGCGCTGACAGAAGAAACACCGCACATACGTCCATATGATCAGGAGGCATTTGCTTCACTTCCTGACAGCAAGGCGCCTATCAGCCTATCACTGCCGTTAATCAGCAGTCTGCATCGCAGGTGGGTCACATTACTTCGCAAGATGACAGAGGAAGATTTCAACGCTGCATATTACCATCCAGCCGATCAACAAACGGTGTCCTTATATGATGCAACAGGAATGTACGTCTGGCATTCACAGCATCATCTCGCCCATATCACGGAATTAATCAAAAGAAATCAGTGGAAGTAAAGGAGTTAACACATGTCTAGTAGAAGAATTGTCGGCGCTATGTTTATCTGCATGGCGGCATTGTTTTATATAGCAAAATTCGTTTTGTTTGAGATTCGTTATGGTGGAAATGTAAGCACAGTAAGAACGATCGAGGAACTGGAACATATACTCCCAGGCGGTACGTGGATCAGCATCATTTTTCTCATTATCGGTTTAGGTTATCTCCTGTGGGATGATCGGGAAGTCATTCGTCAATATCTTTTCACCCCAGATAAACAAGGAAAAGAAGAATTAAAAAAGACGGACCTCAAGTGACCGTCTTTTTTTCTTTTTTAGCCACGTTCAGGACGAAGTGCTTTTTCTAAAATGGCTAGACCTTCATTAACTTTTTCTTTTTCCTCGTCATTGAGCCGTTGCAGGGAATTTTTAATTTTTTCATGCCCTTTTTGATAAATACTTCTGAAAATATTTTTCGCTTCCTCTGTCAATTCTACGACAATGATTCGACGATCACGCTCAGAATGCTTTCGTTCCACAAAGTTCGATTGTTCTAACCGATCAAGCAGCCCTGTCATATTGGACAAAGAAGCCCCCATTTTTTCAGCAATTTCGGACACTTTAAGAGAGCCATGGTTATTGAGCAGCATGAGCACTTTCATTTGAGGCATACTCATATCAAGCTTCATCCATTCAGAAACATCTCCAAGTCCTGCAGCAGTGAGCACTTTCATATACAGCACCCATGTCTTTTTTTCCTCAGGAGATAGGATTTCCTCTTTTAGTACGGTGGTGTCATGAATATTATATTCCACGCTTGTTCACTTCCTTTAAGCGGCTCTTTTCTTTATATTACTGATTTTTACTTCTAATTGAAAGTATCATGAAGCTTTTGAATGTTAAACTGCATGAATTAAGTGGTATTTGTTGTATAATAATGGTCAGTTGAAATTAATGAAGCAACTTAGAAAGTTGGGAAAAACATGTGGAACAAAAAAACGGGTATGACGATCTTAAAAATGCTCTTTCCGATCGTGATCATCCTTGTCTTAATTTTTGTCGCCAAGCAGGAGCTGAGCGGCCTTTCCATTAAAAAGACGTTTTATATTATTGACAGCTTGAATCGAATGGACTTGTTTATTCTTGTCTTTCTTGGACTTGTCGCTGTTTTATCCATGTCCTTATATGATTTTATTTTAAGAAAAAGCCTTGATATGCCCATCAGCGGCTGGAAAACGATCCGAATTTCTTGGATCGCCAACTCCTTTAACAGTGTACTTGGATTCGGTGGTTTATCAGGAGCAGGGCTTAGAACGCTTCTATACAAGGAATACATAACCGATACGAAAAAACTGCTGAAAGGCATAGCCCTTTTAACATCCTCCGTTCTGCTAGGCTTATCTATTTTCAGTGATTTGATTTTAGTTAGGGTCCTGCCAGTTGAAAGTATTATTAGTCAGGAGCCGTGGTTATGGGCATTTGTCATTATTTTTGCTTGTATTGTGCCCATTTACATCATCATGGCGTCCATTCGAAAAAGCTCGATTGAGAGCGGTGAAAACGGACTGAAGCACCCGATCTATGCTTATATTGGTGCATCGTTTTTAGAGTGGCTGGCAGCTGGTCTTGTCATGTACATGGCTGTTGTCTCTATGGGGATGAACGTTGATGTCCGTATTGTATTAGGCGTCTTTGCGATTGCGTCAATCGGCGGTTTAATCAGTATGGTTCCGGGCGGATTTGGTTCGTTTGATCTGATCTTTTTACTCAGTATGCAATACATTGGGTTTGATAAAGAGATGGTGCTGACAGCGCTTGTCTTGTACCGTTTCGTTTACTCCATTTTCCCGTTTATTCTTGGACTTTGTCTAGCGGCATACGATTTAACTGGAACAACACTCAGGCGTCTTGAAGGCAATCCGAGAATGGCTCCTGCTATTGAAACAACGAACGTCTTAATTGTTTTGCACCGAGCTCTGCTCATCCGTCTATTGTACGGATCTTTGTCCATTTTAACGTTTGGAAGCGGTTTGCTCATTATGGCTTCCGTTGTGCTTCCTGTTGATCGTTTAGGCGTGATTACAACCATTCCACGCTTTTTGTTATCAGGATTTAATGGTCTTTCTTTAATGTTCGGGATCATTTTAATGATTTTGTCCATTGAAGTGTATAAAAGAACGAAACGGTCTTATCTATTGACAATGATTGCCTTAGCAGGCGGCTTTGTGTTTACTTTACTAAAAGGGTTTAACCTGAGTTTGATCTTTATATTGCCGGTCATCATGGTGGTATTTTTCTCGCTTCGAAATCAATTTGTGAAGCAGCAGGCGCCTTATTCTTTGAATCAGTTTGTGGCCGCCGCCGCCGGATATTTACTCGTGTTGTTTAACTATAATGTCATTGGGAACTTCATTTGGATGAAAATTGGCCATTTCCTAAGCAAGGACTATTTGGTTCATAATGAACGGCATATCACGATGACCAGTATGATTGCTTTAATTGGCGTCCCTCTTTTCTTTTTCATTAGTAAATTGATTTTTAATAAAAAAGCAGTTCCAATCGGTGAAGAAGCCGATGAAGAAAAGTTAAAAACATTTCTCGAAGAAAAGGGAGGAAATGCTCTAAGTCATTTAGGTTTTTTGGGAGACAAAAAGCTGTTTTTCTCAAGTGATGGAGAGGCGATGCTTCAGTTTGGCCGGATTGGCCGCTGCGTTATTGTGCTTGGAGATCCTTCTGGCCGTAGAGCCTCTTATTCGCTTGTACTAGAAGAATTTTTGGAGCAGACAGAAAAAGCAGGCTATCGTGTCGCTTTTTATCAAGTAGAACGTGAAGGAATGGCGCTTTATCATGACCTAGGTTTTCACTTCTTTAAGCTTGGGGAAGAAGCCATGGTCAATTTAGAAACGTTCTCTTTGTCAGGAAAGAAAAAATCAAACTTACGGGCTGTCGCAAATAAATTTGAACGAGAAGGCTATACGTTTGAAATGCTGGAGCCGCCCTTTTCAGAGGAATTGATTTCAACCTTAAAACAAATCTCTGACAGCTGGCTGGGCAAGAAAAAAGAAAAAGGATTTTCATTAGGCTATTTCCATGAAGACTACCTTCAAAAAGCACCGATTGCAATTTTAAAGGATGAACAAGGGCAGATCATATCTTTTGTGTCCTTAATGCCGATGTATCAAAAAGGAGAGATATCCATCGACCTCATGCGTCATATGCATGATGCACCGAACGGGATGATGGATGCACTCTTTATCCACCTTTTTCAATGGGCGAAAGAAAAAGGCTACACATCCTTTAACATGGGAATGGCGCCATTATCGAATGTTGGCACGTTCCACCAGTCCTTTCTGACAGAACGTTTGGCGAGTGTCATCTTCAATAACGTCAGATATATGTATAGTTTCAGCGGCTTACGGTCGTTTAAACAGAAATATAAACCAGAATGGCGCGGAAAATATTTAGCGTATAAAAAGAATACATCACTGCCTGTCACAATGGTGCTCGTCACTAAGCTGATAGGAATGGACCCAAATCGAAAACGGCGTCCATAAGTCCAACGAACCTTTACCTTTCACTAGGTGAAGGTTTTTTTAGACAAAAGAATAGCAAAAGTGGTAAAGTTGAAGGGTAAGGGGGATGTTCACATGACACTAAATGAATGGTTTACAAAGGGATTAGCTGAACGTACATATGTACACAACATGGAGAAAAACCGTGAAAACTTACTCACGGTGTACAACCAGTACGCAATTCATCAAAAGGAAAAAGAGCTGCTTCAAAAACTTCAAAAGAAAAAACTGAGAGCGCTTGTGATCACGGCAGATTGGTGCGGTGATGCGATGGTCAATGTACCTATTTTCATGCGTATTGCAAATGAAGCACTGATTGATGCGCGCTATTTCATTCGGGACGAGCATCTAGACCTGATGGATCAGTATTTAACGAACGGGACCGCAAGATCAATTCCGATTATCGTCATCATTGATCAGGACGGGAAAGAAGTGGGGAAATGGGGACCTCGCTCAGCAGAAGCTCAGCGCTTTGTCGACGAGAAAAAGCCGGATAAAGATGCACCTGATTTTGAGGAAGCATTTAAAGTGTTTGCGAAAGAAGCCGCACATCACTATACGACAGATCGTTACTTATGGAAAGATATTGAGAAAGAAATAGTAGAAGTTTTGGCAAAAATATAAACCAAAAGACTACTTCGCCGCAATGGGAAGTAGTCTTTTTTTATCTTGTTTTTGCGTTTCACCTACAAAACACCGCATAAAGATGTAGAAAAACCGCAGAATTCTATCAAATACCGCAGAAAACCGCAAAGCATCACGATTTTCCCAACCACTTTTAGTTGAAAAACCTCATATATGCCATGAAAACAGCTATTTTGCCCTTATCTAAAGGCTCATATAACGCACGTCGGATGGCTTTTTCCCAATACAAGAGGCCCAGCAACTATAGTAATCTAGTTGTAATCTCCTTTGAACGAACTAAAAAAAATAAATGAAGGAAAAGGGCTGGCGATCAATTTATGAAAAAAATCATCTATCTCGATCAAGAAAAAAAGAAGCTCGCTGAATCAAAGAAAAGAGAACAGCGTTCCATCAAATCACTCAGACTGCTTGTGTTTTATGACGGACAAAGTCCTTCATGTGCAAAAGCGATTGACCTGTTGAAATCACTCGATTGGAAAAACCGAATTCACTTTGAATCATTTAGACACTCACAGCTGCTGAGACTGAATAAAATTAGTGAAGAGAAGGCAGAGAAACGAATCGTGTCTATTTCCTTAGCGAAAAATCAAAAAAACTCAGGGATTTATACTTGGCTGAGAATGGCTTGTCACATCCCTGCATTATGGGGAACGGTCCCATTCATTGTACTCAGCATTTGGCTTGGCTTTGGGCAGCATGCTTACGATTATTTTGCGAGAAAACGGTACATTCATTCAGTCGAACAAGTCACCCGTCCCGATACAGATCAACAAAAAACCATCTAATCATAGAAAAAGCATGACCTTCGATCGGCAGAAGGTCATGCTTTTTTGTAATATGGGATATATGATGCTAAGTGATCAAGCAGCTTCGTTGTGTAAGACATATAAGCACGCTTATCAAGCTCAGAAGCCGCATAGGAAAGTAAGGTTCTAAGAGCAAACAAGTACTCATTGTGGAGCTGATTGTGTTCAAAGTAAGGAATCGCTGCTTCTACTAAATAAGTTTTCAAATCATGAGGATTCTCTTCAATCATCAATTTATAGATTTTAATCATATATAAACAGTTTGGTTGAATACGAGGCTGTTTGAGCAGCTCGTGTATGTATGGAAGCGCCTTTTTGCGATCATATTCCGCATACAATGTCGCGATTTCATAAAGCGTTTCACAGTAACGATCTTCTATCTGTTCTTGATTAAAATAATTGAGTGAATCTAGTAAATAAGGCACAGCGGATGAGAAATCTCCTTGGCGTTTTAAGAGAACCCCGTAATAAAAATAAGCTGTCATCTTAATATAAGCATCAGGGTGAAGCGACGTGTGTAAAATCACTTCTTTTAAATATCTTTTAGCTGTTTGAAAGGCCTTTAATTCCAGTGAGATGACCCCATGAATGAGTGTACAATGGATGACCCGCTTGAAATTATTTTTTTGTCTATACAAATCCATTGCTTGATGTGTGGCCTCAAGCGCATCACCGAGATGCCCCATGGCTCCAAGTGCTTTTGCATAGTGATAATACAGGTCGCTCTGTTCAACAGAAGCGTAAGAAAAGCAGCTTTCAAGTCTTTTCAATCCTTCTTCGAGCTGACCGATTTTAATCTGGTGGATGCCATCTAGATATTCAAACGTTTCTTTTTCTGTGTCAATAAAGGTTTTTTCAAACTTCTTAAGCACGCGGTGCGTTTTTAAGGCAAGCTGCTGTTTTTCTGTTAATAAATAAAATTGAAATAAGGACAAATGATACTGAATCCCTAAATCTAGCGAAAAGAACTGTTCCTCGTGATGAATGATCATTTCTGCATTTTGCTCTGCTTGATCGAGCGCATAGAAATACATGTTCATCTGAAACTCATCGAGTAATGACAACAGATGACGCGCCTTTTGCGACAGCGTTTCTTGACTAATTCCAAGCCGTTCAAGCAAAAGATTGATCGTATCTTGATTGGCCTCTTTTGAGCCATTTTCAATTTTACTTAAATGAGAGACAGAACAAATTCCTTCTGCCAACTCCGATTGGGTCATATTTTGTTTATAACGATAGAGTTTGATGATTTGCCCAATATTGATTTTCATTCCATCCAGAAGCCTCCCTTCCAATCATGGGTTGAAAGCTTTTTGAAAAAATAGCCGCATGAGACAAAGTGGAAATACCTGAAATCATTTCATCATCTTGGCTTTTTTCTCAAAATTTGTTTAAAACGTAATATGATTGTAACATTACTTGAAAAAGGCAAACAACTTTTTAGCAGAGAGGTGAGGTCTTATTTGCAAACAGCACATGATCATGTTTATAATGTGAATGAGAATCAATTTCAATTAAGGTTGATTGAAAGGATGACATATATGCCAGAAACAAAACAACAAACAGAAGCGTTAACGGTTCGAGACGCTGTCAGATATAGACGATCGATTCGAAAATTCAAAGAAACGCCGGTGAGCATTGAACAGCTTCAGCCATTATTAGAGGACGCAGTCTATGCACCCAATCATAAAATCACGGAACCTTGGCGTTTTTTATATGCAGTGACGGATGAAGCGAAAGAGGTATTTGTTGAGCGGTTTATTGCTTTCTTTAAACGCAACAATCCAGACGCAAAAGAAGAAAAGATTAATCAGTACAGAGATTATTTTTCTAAAGTACCAGCACTTTTACTTGTTGTTCTAAAAGAAGACGAAAATCCAGTTGTGAGAAATGATGATTTTGCCGCTGTGAGTGCGCTCATTCAAAACTTCCAGCTGCTGGCTTGGGATCAAGGAATCGGTATGGTATGGAAGAGCGGCCGTATCTTATACGACAAAGGGTTTCAACAGGATATGGGATTAAAGGAAAACGAACGCTTTGCCGCGATTCTTCACATCGGTTATCCAGAAGAGGTGCCTGAGGAAAAGTCACGTCAGAAGGCATCAAGCCTGCTAACTGAAATCAAATAAAAACAGACCTTTTGATAGGGTCTGTTTTTTTTTACTTATTGTTTTTTGGCACGCTGATCGGCTGCTTTCATACGTGCCATCGCTTTTACGTCATTCGGATCTGCAAGTTCTTTGGAAAATTCAACATATTCGCCATCCGTCTCTTGTGCCGCAAGCTGGTGGTTGGATTTTTTGTGTTGGTCTTTTTTCAAAGCTTTTCCCTCCTTTACAAGATCACTTTAGTTATGTGCTTGTAAAAGAGGAATATCCGTTTTATTTGTTTCTTTTTTCTGCTGCTCTTTCCGCTTTTTTGAATTCCTGTTGATACAGAACTTCCTGGGTTTTCTTCAGTTTTGAAGTCGGCTGGTGTTCTTTTTTCTTCATCAAAATCGCCCCCTCATCTCATTTTTAATAGGATGGGTGTTTTTGACAAAATTTATTCCTCTGAATGCAAAATCGCTTCTTTTAGCTCAGGGTGCAAAAATTCATAAGAAGAAAGCAGTGCCTTTTTCGGCAGAGCACGTTGGCCTTCTAATACAAGCAATGACATGTCGCCAAGTGCGGTTTTGATAACAAAGGACGGCACCTTCAGCCAGTGAGGGCGATGAAGGGTAGATGCAATAGTTTGCCCCAGCTGCTTCATTTGAACAGGATTTGGAGATGTGACATTGAGTGGACCTGATATGTGTTCATGTTGAATGGCATACGCAATGAGATGTGCTACATCCTCCACGTGAACCCAAGATACCCATTGCGAGCCAGAGCCAATCGTTCCACCGGCAAACAGCTTGTATGGCAAGGTCATAAGAGGAAGTGTGCCTTTTTCTCCTAGCACTACCCCAAAGCGTGTATAAACCGTGCGAATACCGAGCGCCTCAATTTTTTGCCCTTCAGCTTCCCAAAGTTTTGACGTATGACTTAAAAAGTCTGTATCGGCTGGAGGGGCCTCCTCCGTAAAGTCTTCTGTCTTGGAAGTGCCGTAGATACCGACAGCACTTGCTTGAATGAGCACAGATGGTTTCGATTCCTGCGCTTCTATAATGCGTCTCACTTCTTGTGTGGATTGAATACGGCTGGAGAGAATGCCTTTTTTTGCTTTGTCCGTCCAGCGTGTGAAAATGGATTTTCCAGCAAGGTTAATCCATACATCAATCGCAGGCAATTCATGTTCAGGTTTAGCACCATCTGTCAGCCACTGCACGTAATGTAAATGATTTTGTTCGGATTCCTTTGGATTTCTTGTTAGAATATATAGATGATGTCCTTCAGCTGCGAGCACCTTTGTGACATGCTGGCCGATAAACCCGGTTCCTCCGGTAATGGCGATATTCAATTGACATCTTCTCCTCTCATATACATACCTATATCTTTCACGATTTTGAATCAGAAGAAACATCCTGACTGTTGGAAAAAAGGAGTGATCACAGGATGCCCTATATTACGAAAATCTCTGCTCAGAAAAACAATACAGAACGCGTGAACATCTTTCTTGATGAAAAGTACGCTTTTAGCGTTGATCTAGATGTGCTCGTCCAGCATGATTTGAAAAAGGGAAAAGAGCTGGACGAAGCCGATATCATAGAGATTCAATTCGGTGATGCAGTAAAAAAAGGATTTCAGCAGGCCGTCGATTATTTATCGTATCGGATGAGATCAGTGAAAGAAGTCACCGATTATTTGACGAAAAAAGACATACCAGCACCTGCTATTAGTGAAATTATACACAAATTAAAACATTATAAGTATGTAAATGATCTTGAATTTGCAGAAGCGTATGTAAGCACCCACCGAAAAACGAATAGCAAAGGCCCGTCAGTGCTAAAAAAAGAATTAAAGCTGAAAGGCATAGACGATGACACCATCGAACAAGCACTATCGCAATATCCGAATGATTTGCAGCTAGAGGAAGCAGTGAAACAAGTGCTGAAGCTGGTTAAGAAAGAGAAAAACCGGTCCGCAAAAGAAATTGAACAGCGTATCAAATTGCAGCTTCAGCGAAAAGGATTTTCATTTGATATCATTGATAAAGCCCTTCAAGAAGCCTATGATGGACAAGAAGAGGAAAAGGAAGAAGAAGCCCTTCACTATATGCTTGAGAAGGCAAAACGCAAGGTAGGATATGACGGATCATTTGAGAAAAAAATGAAAGTGAAGCAATTCCTTTACCGAAAAGGATTTGATCTTGATACAATTGATCACGTTTTAGACAAAGGGGAATGACAGATGGAAAAACGCTATAGTGAAATGACAGAATACGAATTAAAGCAGGAGATTGCCGCTCTTTCTGAAAAAGCAAGAAAGGCTGAGCAGCTAGGCATTGTGAATGAATATGCCGTGTTGGAGCGGAAAATTGACATGGCGAAAGCCTATTTATTAGATCCAGCTGCTATTCAGACCAAAACGACCTATCACATCAAAGATACAGACGAGCAGTTTTATGTGGAGTATTTAAATGGTGTTTTTGCTTGGGGCTACAGAGTATCAGTGCCAAATAAAGAAGATGCCCTGCCGATTTCAATGCTCACGCAAAAGGACTGATCCCTAGAGATCAGTCCTTTTCTTTACTTCGAACGTTGTTTACGGACGTTGTTCTGAAGTACGATGTCGTGCTGCGTTTGCTGCGTTTCTCCGTTGACCTGAGAGGCAGAATGTTTAGCATTCGCCCATGGTTGAGGGTAAGCGGTTGTTCTTAATTGAACAAAGTCTTCCATATACGATTTCCCATTTGAACTCATATCTCAAGCACTCCCTTTGGAAAAATTAGCGTTTCCCTGATGCCCTCATACGTTCCTGTGGACGTGTATTCGTCTCACCGTTCGGCCTTTTAGACGCATAAGCATCTGTGGCCCCTGGTTCGCCTTCAAACTTGTGATTCACTTGATTTGGAAAGCCCTTTGCTTTATTACGCATACTGATTCCCTCCAAACAATACAAATCATTTGCGTCTTTTGAAGACGTAAGGGTAGTATATGAAAAAAGAGATTTTTTTAAAAAGGCACTTTCTGCTAGATGAAGGAGGAACCAGTATGGAACAATATTTTGAGCGATTAACCGAACAACTAATGGAAAAAAACAATATGCTCACATATGAAGAAGCACGTACATGGGTAGAGCTCCTTTGGAGTGATTTTGAAACAACCTATGCAAAGGCTGGCCGCAAATATAAAGGACAGGAAACGACTGAACGGATTGTCCGAGAATGGATCGAAAGCTACGGCGCTCAGCTGCATTTATTTCAAAATAAACAATCGAAGGCAAATGAGCATCTGCAACAAAACGACAAAGGGCTGCTGCATTAAAAGGGTTGCCCTTTTCACTTCGACTCATCTTTTTCAACAAACAGGAAAATATATAAATGACCAAACAATTTTATGAAACAATACCCAGTCTGTGATCAAAATTACAGGCTTTTTACAATGGATAAACTTAAAATTACATTAAATTCATGTTGGTGAAAA
This sequence comes from Bacillus sp. 2B09, assembly GCF_003946835.1. NCBI lineage: Bacteria > Bacillati > Bacillota > Bacilli > Caryophanales > Bacillaceae > Bacillus > Bacillus sp. 2B09. The sequence continues at coordinate 26,570 of NZ_RPSG01000008.1, read as the reverse complement.
TCACTGGAAATAAAACTCTGATATAATGTAACGATTAAGGATACATGAAATTTATGGATAATAAAAAAGGGTTTCGTTTTCTGACAAAAAAGGAATAATGAACATAACAGACTATGTGAAAAAAGTGAAGAGAAGGTGCGATATGGAACGGGAACTGCTCTCTGTTATAATTCCTTCTTACAATGAAGGTGAAAACATCAGACGAATCTTTGAGGCACTCGAGGAAGAGTTTCGCGATTTTCATTATGACTTTGAAATCATCTTTGTGAATGATGGAAGCAAAGACAATACGCTTCAATACATGAGAGAGCTCTCTCACAAAAGTGCAAAAGTCAAATACATTTCCTTTTCTCGTAACTTTGGGAAAGAAGCTGCAATTTTAGCAGGTCTTGAGCATGCAAAAGGGGAAGCTGCGATCATTATGGACGCCGACCTGCAGCACCCAACGTATTTGATTCAGGATTTTGTTAGAGGCTACGAAGAAGGTTATCATCAAGTCATTGCCAAACGAAACCGTAAAGGGGACAGCAAGCTTCGTTCTTACCTATCATCGATGTATTATAAAGTGATGAACAAGGTGGTCGAAGTGGACTTGCGTGATGGTGTAGGAGATTTCCGCTTAATTTCCCGTCAAGCGATCGACGCATTGCTTCAGCTGAAAGAGGGAAATCGTTTTTCAAAAGGGCTTTTTTGCTGGATTGGCTTTGAAGAAAAGGTCATCTATTATGAAAATGTGGAAAGACAGCACGGTGATACAAAATGGTCACTGAAGAAATTATTTAACTATGGCATAGATGGCGTTATTTCTTTTAACAACCGCCCGCTGCGTATTTGTTTTTATACGGGTATTTTGATCTTATTTCTCTCTTTGATTTACATCGTGGCGACCTTTATTCAAATCGTCAGAACGGGCATCATGGTACCGGGTTATTTCACTTTAATCTCAGCTGTGCTTTTCCTCGGTGGTGTCCAGCTCTTGAGTCTAGGTGTGATTGGAGAATACATTGGCCGAATTTACTATGAAACGAAAAAGAGGCCGCATTACTTAATTCAAGAATCAAATGTTATGGAACAAGAGACAAGCTCAAAAAAACAAGACCGAGTGTTAACGCAGTTATTTAAATAACGTGGAGTCAAATAACCGGCAAGCACGAATCGCTTGCTGGGTTGTTTTGTTTCAATGAACAGTGGATCTTTTGGAGAAAGGATTTAGATGATGAAACGTAGATGGATACTCATTGGAATGTGCCTCATCCTTGCTTTATTAGGACACTCCTTTTTCTTATATGAATATACGCAAGGCCGATATATGACGGGAGATGGGGATGGCATTTCACAAATGCTCCCATTTAAAAAATTGCTTTACGATGAATACGTCAAAGGGAACTTCTTTTATTCCTATCAATTCGGTCTAGGCGGCGGTACATATACGCAATTAGGTTATTATTTTACAACGTCGATGGTCTTTATGGTCACAGTCGCTGTTGTCTGGTTGTTAAATGCGCTCCACCTTATTCAGTCAACAGACATTCACTTTTGGGCAAATGCTGTTATTTGGCTGAGTGTGATCAAGCTGACAGTCATTCTGTTCATCGCATATCGTGTGCTCCTTTCGATTGTGCAGCATAGGCTGGGGGCGCTCACAGGTGCCGGTATTTACGGACTGTCTATTGTGTACTTTCGGCATCAAACGTTTTGGGAGTTTTTCACCGACAGCATGATGTGGCTTCCGCTGCTTGTGCTCGGGGTTGAACGTATTTTCAAAACAGGCAAGCCGGCTTGGTTTATTGCGGCTTGCAGTCTCATGCTGATCAATAATTTTTACTTTGCTTACATTCACTTTATCTTTTTAGCCATTTATCTTGTCTTCAGATATATGATTAAGCTTCAAAGCGAGGAGCGAGGCTGGAAGGTGTTCTGGACCCTTGCGATCTCTACGTTGTTATCGTTTGGGATCAGTGCTGCCTTTTTTATCCCGTCTGTTTACGGCTTTCTCAATAATGTAAGACCGCCGTATGAACAGGCAATTCCTTGGTTCGAGCTGCATGATCATCTGCTGTTTACAAGCAGGGTGTACTTATTGCCGGTCATCTTTCTGATTTGTCTGTTTCTCGTTCCGCTATACCGGAACAGATGGTTTTTCATGTTCACATCGATCAGTGTTCTGCTGATCATTTTTCACTACAGTCCAAAGATGGCGAGCGTGTTTAATGGTTTTTCTGCACCGCAGTACAGATTTGAATATATTCTTGCTTTTACAGTTGGAGCGGTCGTAGCCATCACCATCAAGCATTTCTCGCAAATCGAGTGGAAGTGGAAAAAACGTGCGGTTTTAGGCGCTTGGATTGTATTCCTTCTCGCAGTCGCCCTTTCAGAACGAGCAAAGGGAAATATCGATGTTGTTGTATTTACCGGAATAGGACTGCTTGTGATCAGTTTGTTCTTCCTCTCGATACATGCGGGAAAACGTCTGCACCTGGGCCTCTTTTCAGCTGTGCTCATCGTTGTGAGCTTACTGACAGCAGGCGTGTATCAGCAGGGCTACTTATTTGAAAGAAGCAATATTAAGAGCGTATCAGATACGTATCTGAATAGTGAGGCGTATGCTGGACATGAGCAAATGAAGCTCATTCAGCAGATTCAAAGCCGCTCAAAAGAAGATCCGCTTGCCCGGATTGATTGGATGAACGGCGTGCGCAACAACACCCCGTTATTTGAAGGCTTTCAAGGCATGAGTGCGTATTCAAGTATATTGAATCAGCATCTGCTCCATTTCTACTGGAATGACCTGCAAATTGATATGGGACGGGAAAGTGTCAGCCGGTATGCAACAATGGGGGACAGGGCGAATTTATACAGTCTGACCTACGGGAAGTATTATATGAGAGACAAATCGATGTCTTTCTCACCGCCGGTTTATTTTAAGCCCATATTGGAAAGCGAACATTATGAAGTGTATGAAAATACACGCCCGCTCCCATTTGCAAGAACAACGAGTACTGTCTATTCAGAAAAGTCACTAGAGCATGCGTCAGCACTTGATAAAGAACACGCAATGTTGCAAGGTGTGATCTTAAACAAAAAAGGAAATGCTGAAATCGACCAATCGCCTGATCGAATAAAGGATACAAACATTCATACTGAACAAGCGGTATACGAAAATGGCGTGCTTGATGTATACGGGAAAACGGGCGGGCTGAATCTCACCCTTCCAGATGATATCGCTCGCATGGGGGATGTGTATGTGAGCTTTTATGTGAAGCGGACCGACCGTAACGAAGGGTTTCAGTTATCTGTGGATGACTACGTCACATCACGCAAAAGCAATACGTCTATCTACAAAACAGGCGTTAATGACGTGACGATCCGAGTCCCTGCGGAAAAAATCCTTTCCATACGAGTTCCAAAAGGGACGTATGAGCTGAGTCAATTAAAGCTGTATCATGAGCCATACCGCATCCTTGAGCGAGCATATGAAAAAGAAAAACAGGATGATGGCAGCCAGCAGGTGAAGCTTAAAAATAACCGCTTTACGATTTCTTATGAGAACAAGCGCGGCGATGATTATATGATTCTGCCTGTTCCATATGAAAAAGGCTGGGAGCTCACGGTGAACGGCCATCAAACCGAGATTGAACAAGCCAATTATGCGTTTATCGGTTTTCCAATAGAAAAAGGCAAAAACGAGATCGTGCTAACCTACTATCCGCCTTATATCAGAATACTAGCGTTCATTTCACTGATCAGTTTGATCGCTGCGATTTTATATGCATGGAGAAAACACAAGAAACACCACTTTTCAGCATAAGTGGTGTTTTTTTATCTTTCATCTCATACGTAAGTTTCTTCATCCCATTCAATCGTGTATTCGTTCATTTTTTTATCAATATCGTTTTGAATACTCATGTGCTGAAATAGCGCATTCAATTCTTCTGTCCTCTTTCTTCGATCCTTTTCATAATAATAGAACGCATCTCGATAATCATGATCCCTTAGCATCTTTGCTATGAGCATGGCATCTTCTAGACTATATGATGCTCCTTGACCAACAAAAGGATTCGCCGTATGTACCGCATCACCTACAAGAACAACACGTCCTTTTGACCACACAGGAAAATCCTTTATTTCATAGATACTTCTTGGAAAGAACATGTTTGTATGATCGATGATGTCAGAAAGGTGTTTAGGAATGTTCCAATGTTCCATTTGTTTATATAATAACTGTCGGATGGTTTCTTTATTGGCTTTCTCAAAATGTTTTGTAGGTAACTTCTCAGGACACTGAGAGAAAGCTTGCCATAAAATATTCATTTTATTTGTTGGATGCGCTTTCCCAAAAATGAATTGAAAGTTTCCGTCATTGTAAAAATAACTTGTTGCCTCATCCAATACAAAATCCTTCACAAACGATACTCCTTGTAGTCCCCAAAAACCGCTATAGTCTAATTTAGCATTAAACGCAATAGCCTCTCTTGTTTTAGAAAAAGTTCCATCTGCTCCTATTACAATATCACCTGTTATCACAGTTTCATCATCAAAAAGAACCTGAACGGTATGAGGCTGCTGTTTGATCGAGGTTAACTTTTTGTTGTATTTCACTTCTATTCCTTGACGGTGAACTTCTTTTAAAAGTGATTTGATGATTTGGTCTCTCATGACGTTCAGTAAAGGAGCATCATAATATTTTTCACTATAATTGTGAAAGATCGCTTCTACTTCATTCTCACTGTTTATTTGCTGGATCTTCTTTATCACGGTTGCATTTGCTATCACTTCATTTTTACACCCGATTCCATCCAAAATCTTTACCCCATTCGGAGACAGTAAAAAACCTGCTCCTGTTTCTAATTTTTCATCTGACCTGCTTTCATAAATCGTACTTTCCATTCCAGCCTTTTTTAAGAATAAAGAAGTAGCCAATCCTGCTACACCACTGCCGATAATGATCACATTTTGAGATTTCATTATTTTCCCTCCTATTTTATAAACAGACCGGTCGGTTTATTTTAGTGCAGAAAAATAAGCTTTTTCATATAGGACAGCGTATCACAATTCCTCCTCTTCATTTGGTAATTAAAGTATATGATAATATGTTATAAATGATTTCGCAAGAATGAAACTAACCAATTTCTGATCAACTTCTTTTAAAAACATGAAGGGGATAACAAAACATGAACAAAGACACCGTGATAAAACACTATGAACACACTCTTGAATGGGTACAGTCACTAACGAAAGTAACAGAAGAAGAATGGCGTAGCGCCATCGCTGAGGGAAAATGGAGTATTGCTGAGATCATCGCTCATTTCGTTCCGTGGGATGAATTTATTTTACACGACCGTCTAAAGGAATTTTGGAACGAGCAAGCGTTACCGCAGGCACCTGATGCGCATGAAATGAATCAGCAGTCAGCCGAAAGAGCAAGAAAGGAAGAAAGAAGCGAGACGATTGGGCGATTTATTGCTGTCAGAACAGAATTACTTCAAGAAATGAAGAAAATCGAACCATCTCGCTGGAATGCATCCTTTTTGATCGGTCAAACAGAGCTGACGTTATCAAGTTATTTTGAAGGCTTGATTAAGCATGATCTCCATCATATGGAGCAGATTAAAAAAGTACTCTCTACAGAAAGACGATAAAGCGTCACGAAGCTTCTTTCTCAAATGGAAACGTCGCATAATCAAACAAAAAATGAAATAGCCAAAGACTAAGCGCAAAGAGAATTTCTTCAGAAGTAGTCAGCAAAATGCCGTCAACCAATTCATCTGATAAATAGACAGCACCCCAAATAAACAAAAGGTGAAATAAAACGGTATAGAAAACGATGGATCGTTTTTTGGACCGACACTTACGAACAAAACACATGAGCACGTGTTCCAGATGTTCAAAAGAGATCCCGAGTACAACGTAGATGCCCATAAACAGAAGCAACGATAAAACCGATTGATAAAAAGCACCCGTCAAATGAAAGAACAGTACACAAAACAACAAAAATATGTAAAAGATAGCTGATAGCGCTATCAGGCATTTCACCCCTTGCCATAAAGCGTGAATAGATTGTTGCATGGATAAACAACACTCCCTTACATGAAGATACCTGCAAAAAGGACAGCCTTTTTGCAGGAAGGTGGAATTAATCCTCTTTTTTAGGTGCAGCGATGACAGGGTGTTTTTCTGTATCAAGCAATTTCAAGAATTCTTCGCCTTGATCTAAATGATCCAAAACAAGCTGTTTCGGTGTGACCGCAAGCCACTGATTGAGTGAAATGTCTGCATAATGATCACTCTTAAAAATTTCTAAGAAATAAAGCGGTTCGTCGCCTGTATTCTCTACATAATGCCCCATCGCAAATGGTACATATCCAACGTCCCCGGCCTGATAGTTGAAGGTTCTCGCATGTCCATCAGAAGCAAATACCGTCATTCGTGCTTTTCCAGAAATAAAATATTGCCATTCATCCGTATTTGGATGCCAGTGCAGCTCACGAATGGCGCCTGGATCGACTTTCACAAGAGCGGATGCAATTGTTTTAGACGCTTTGAAATTGGTAGAGTCCGCAATCCACACTTGTCCACCGCTTGACGTAATTGGCTCCTGTTTTAACAGCTCATATTTAAAGGAATTCGGGACCTCTCCTTGTTCTGTTTTCACCTTGTCACACTCAAGAGAACCAGGAATTCCTTTTTGGAAAATATACTTCTCTTTCTCTGGTAGCTTCTCAAATTGCTCCTTTGTCATTCCAAAGTTTTGGAGCACAACTTCCTCTGGCGTATGCGCAAGCCAATCAGTCACTTGGAACGTACTATTTTCAGAGAAGGAACCATCATCAAACACAAGTAAGAATTCAGCTCCTGGTTCAAGTGCTTGAATAGAGTGCGGCAAGCCAGAAGGGAAGTACCATAAATCTCCCTCAGTCACATCCTCTGTAAAATTGCGCCCCTCTGCATCAACCGATGTAATTCGGGCTTCCCCATAAATCATGTACGCCCATTCCGCTTCCTTATGCCAGTGAAGCTCGCGAATCGCACCAGGCTTTAGCCGCATGTTCACAGAGGCAAGACTTTTAGAGATTGGCAGTTCACGCACCGTTACCTCGCGGGCATAGCCGCCTTTTTCTAAACGGTTGTGCGTATCAGAAAAAGAATATTTCATGTTGGGAACCGTTCCATGATCGGTTTCTGGTGGCGTGAGCATATCTGGGTTTTGTCTGTCTCGCTCGAGATTACGTGGAATTTTGACCGTTGCTCCTTTTTCTCCTCGAATCGGCTGCGGTACACCATTTTGCTTTTCACTCATGATAAAATCCCCTTTCAACATCGTATTGTGTGAGGTGACAAAAGGCCTTTCATTTCGCCCTCGCTTTCATAAGGTGAAACGAATCAAGAAGATGTCAATCTGATTCATCATTTTTTTGAACAGCGACCAATCGTTGGATGAGTTTGCTTAATTCATCAAACTTTCGTTCAAAACGTGTCAGCAAATAAACCGTCAAAATGGCAGGGAAGCCAGCCTGACCGAGCTGCTTCAGCCATTCCTCCGAAAAAAAGGTCTCCATTTGTCTCACCTCCCAGCGGATGCTCGTCTTCTCTATAAGTGGTATGAAAGAAGAAATAGGAAATCAAAGGGGGAGAAAATGAACCATTAGACCCGTTTCACAAAGTTTACTTTTTTTAACTTTTGTCCACTTAATGCAAGTAGAGAGAACAAAGGGGAGATGCACATGGATTATCGGCTGTTATTGAAAGCAAAATGGAAGGAAATCGTTGACCACCCGCTCATTCAGCAATTTTTAAGCAATCCTAAAAACCAGCAGCTGCTCCGGCAAGTCATGGAAGAGCCAAACGAAGAAAATGCGAAAAAACTAGATTCCGAGTTCAAGCAGTTTTATCAAAAAATCCGCATCATCAAGTATATTTCCACAATGATCCGCATCTTTTCAGTCGACTTTGACAAACGAGTAAAAAAGAAACAGCAGCGTTTTCCGCTCATACTTGATCATCCTGATACGCAAGAAGTGAAAGACCCTGTTCAAACCGATACGTATGAAGCGGTGCTCATCAACCAGCAAGACTTAGGGGAGCACCTGCAAGACCCAAGATTGTACAAGGCCTACCAGCAGCTCACAGACAAACAAAAAATGGTCTTAACCCAAATCTATGTCGAAGGTCAAACGATGAAGGAAATAGCCGACCGGCTGGGAGAATCAAGACAAAATATCTCAAACATCCACAAAAAAGCACTCAACAAACTAAAAGAAAAAACAGGGGGAGATGTCCGTGCACGAAGACAAAATGACCAATGGAGAAATGGAAGAACTCATTGAAACCTTCACACCCATGATCAAAAAGAAACTACAAAACACGGCATATCAAGAAAGAGAAGACCTCGAACAAGAACTTTATATCAAACTCATCGAAAAAGTAGACTGGCTGATTTACCAAGAAGGACCTGGCTTTTGGGAGTTTATTGTGGAATATATGACGAAGTTGTAAGAGTTGTAAGCACAAAAAAAGACTCGCTCACACAGAGCCGAGTCTTAATTTTTTTTGCAGTTTTTCTTCACTGAAAATCCAGCCGGTATAGGAATTTTTGATTTGGTGGTCCATGTCGATATGGCAGATCGCGACAAAAGGATAGTGACCTTTGCTGCGGTAGCGCAAATCAATGAACCGTACCTCATAATGATCCTTGTATTTATCTACTTCCCACCGGTAGACAGGGGAGAAGGAGAGAAAGGCTGAAATGTTTTCATCCTGTTTGGCAATTTTCATAATCTCAGTATCAGGGACCGGCACACGGTTAAAGGTGTCTAAAATGATAATCTCACCATTCATACTGCGTCCAACATGGAAAGAGGATTTACATTTCACGGCAATGCGCCATTGTCTGAACTTCATCGTAGGCGAAATAATAATGTCCTCAATTTCATTGAATCGTGCACGCAGCTGGCGTTTAATCTGAAGCTGCATGATGACCCTGACGATATAATAACAGAAAATCACGGCATACAGCGTAATAAACGTATAGCCGGGATGCCCGCCAATCGCCCAAACGACAATGGCGACAAGATGTGTAAAAAAGATAAACGGATCAAACGTATTAATGATCCCTAGCGCTACCCACTTCTTTGAAAATGGACGAATGGCCTGCGTGCCGTAAGCATTGAAAATATCGACAAACACATGAAGCACGACGGCTAATAGTGTCCATAACCAAAGATGGAGTAAATCCGCCCCCGGCACAAATGGGAAAATCACAGCCGGAATTAGCAATGACCAAAACAGTACAGCCGGAATGGAATGAGTAAATCCCCGGTGATTTCTTATATAAACTGCATTATTTTTTAGTTTTAGCACAGTATCAATGTCTGGTGCTTGGGAGCCGGCGATGGTCGCGATCATCACGGCGTGTGCCATGTGTGGATCTGCGCTGACGGCTGGATCTAAAAGCGCAAGTCCCCCAAGAGAAATGCCCATTACTACATGAGTACCAGTGTCCAATTGATTACCTCCTAGTTGTCATGCTTAGGAACAATCATACAAAGTATACGTTTCTCATCAAGACTATGTGCAAAATCACTTTTGCTTTATCCCGATTTAATGTAACATGTTAACGTATCTACAAACAGTATACAACAAATAAGGTTCTTTTCAGAACGTTAGCTCTCGGTTCGATAAGAAGGAGTATAGAGATGAAAGACATTCAAGAAAAGCTGGACCGCAAAGATATTGCGGGTTTTCAGCATGATTTAATCGATTGGTATGAAAAAGAACAACGGACACTTCCATGGCGTGAAAATCAAGATCCATACCGCGTCTGGGTATCAGAAGTGATGCTTCAGCAAACGAGAGTGGATACGGTCATTCCGTACTTCAATCGGTTTATGGAGCAATTCCCGACGGTGAAGGATCTTGCTTTAGCTGATGAAGAAAAAGTCATGAAAGCATGGGAAGGTCTGGGCTACTACTCACGAGTGCGTAATTTACAGGCAGCTGTGAAAGAAGTCTATGAATCCTACGAGGGCGTTGTCCCTGATACGAAAGAACAATTTTCAAAACTGAAAGGTGTAGGCCCGTATACGAGCGGCGCAGTGCTGAGTATCGCCTATAACAAGCCATACCCTGCGGTAGACGGCAACGTGATGAGGGTCATTTCCCGTATCTTGTCCATATGGGATGATATTGCAAAACCAAAAACGAGAAATATTTTCGAATTTGCGGTTGATCAGCTCATTTCCCGGGAAAAGCCGTCAGAATTCAATCAAGGGCTAATGGAGCTAGGTGCGCTTATTTGCACCCCAACCTCTCCTGCCTGTCTCATTTGTCCTGTGAACATGCATTGCTCGGCACTGGAGGAAGGCGTTCAGCATGAGCTGCCGGTGAAAAGTAAAAAGAAAAAGCCGACTGCGAAATCAATGGCAGCGGTGGTGTTATTTGATGATGCAGGCCACCTCTATATTCATAAGCGTCCAAGTACAGGTCTGCTTGCGAATTTATGGGAGTTCCCAAACATGGAAACAATGAAGGGAAGAAAAACGGAAAAAGAGCAGCTGATTGATTTCTTAAAAGAGGAAGCGGGTGTACAAGCAGAACTTGGTGATTTAGAAGGCACCATTCAACATGTATTTACCCACCTCATCTGGAATATTTCTGTTTTCTTTGGACGTGTGACCTCTGTATCTGATGACACGATGCTGAAAAAAGTCACAACAGAAGAATTTGAGGCATATGCTTTGCCAGTCTCACATCAAAAAATATGGAAGATGGCACTTGAACAGCCTAGTCATATTTAACCGTTGTACCATGGGTATAATCGGCTTCATTTCGGTGCAGACCCCCGCGGTTTTCAATTTCAGAAATGATTTCTCGATACTTAGATTGCCCTTCTTCGTTTAAATAAGGTAAAATTTGTTGGAAAGCATGATGAAAAAAAGCAAGCTCAGTATCTTTCCATTGATCCTTTGACATCATGCCAAGCTGGCTTAAATCGCGTCCGACATACATGAATGTAACCTCCTAATAGGAACTTTCCTATTAGTGTGAAGCGAATGGACGAAAACTATTCAAATCAGGAGATGAACCATAATGAACAAGCGTAAATGTGCACTAATTACAGGCAGCAGTAGAGGTGTCGGGAAAGAAGTGGCCCTTCGCCTGGCTGAAAAAGGATATGACATTGTCATTAACTATGCAAGAAGCAAAAAAGCAGCACTTGAAACAGCTGAAGAAATTGAAGCGATGGGTGTTAAAACATTAGTTGTCAAAGCCAACGTTGGTCAGCCAGAGAAAATCAAAGACATGTTCCAGCAAATTGACGAAACGTTTGGCCGTTTAGACGTATTTGTGAACAATGCGGCATCTGGCGTTCAGCGTCCAATCATGGATCTTGAAGAAAATCATTGGGACTGGACCATGAATATCAATGCGAAAGCCTTGTTATTCTGCGGACAAGAAGCAGCCAAATTAATGGAGAAAAACGGCGGCGGACATATCGTCAGCATTAGCTCACTAGGCTCTATCCGCTACCTTGAAAACTACACGGTGGTCGGTGTATCTAAAGCAGCACTAGAAGCTTTGACACGCTACCTATCCGTTGAGCTGTCACAAAAAAATATCGTCGTAAATGCCGTATCAGGCGGCGCCATCGATACAGATGCACTCAAGCACTTCCCAAATCGTGAAGAGCTATTAGAAGATGCTAAGAAAAATACACCAGCAGGCCGTATGGTGGAAATTAAAGACATGGTCGACAGTGTAGAATTCCTTGTATCAGGCAAAGCAGATATGATTAGAGGACAGACGATTATCGTCGATGGCGGACGTTCTTTGCTTGTTTAAAAAAATGATGAATAAGATGTACACCTTCTGCACAAATTAATGTGCGTGGAGGTGATAATGATGGATAAACAACAAAACAAAACAAACGCACAACAAGTGAAAAAACAAAACCAAGCTGCTGCACAAGGCGGTCAATATGGCACTGAATTTGCTAGCGAGACTGACGCACAGCACGTAAAAAAATACAACCAAAAAGCTGAGCAAAACAAACAACAAAACAGCTAATCACTGAAACAAAGGGAAGCACTTCATCTACGAATGAAGTGCTTTTCTTTTTGTCTCTCCCCATCATCCGACAAAACCTGTAAAACCTCTACATAAACAGTCAAAGGACTTCTTCCTTCTTTCAAGAAATGGTATAGATACAAAAAGTGGAATCGAAGGAAAGGGAGGAGTTAGATGTCTGATTTCGATCAGCTTGTCAGAGAACAAATGCAGCTTATGGATCAGCTGCTCGATGTACAAGGAGAACTTGATCTGTACTTAGAGACAGAAAAACAATTGCTGCAAGGTGAAAAAAAGGAAGAGCGGCATAAGCTTCATGATCAAATCAAACAGAAACGAGAGGAACTGCAAAAAGTCCAAACACTATTTACAAAACAGACTAAACAAGTCATCAATTCGTATAAACAAATGGAGAAGAGCTCAACCGTGATGTAAAAGAGTGTGCCGTTCAATTGGGTTGAATGGCTTTTTCATTTCATTTTTTAATGATGTAACGGTATAATATAATAGAGACATGTTTAGTTGGGAAATTAGGTCTTTGGACTGTTAGGTTTGTTTGTTATAGAAAGTAGGGGAGAAAATATGGGCTATCCCAAGGAAGGAGAAACCATCCAAATTCAAAGCTATAAACATAATGGCTTGATCCACAGGATTTGGAATGAAACCACCATTCTGAAAGCAACGGAATTGTGTATCATAGGTGCAAACGATCGAACAATGGTGACTGAATCCGATGGCCGAACATGGATGACAAGAGAACCGGCTATTTGCTATTTTCATGCAAAACAATGGTTTAATGTCATTGGGATGCTTCGAGATGATGGGGTGTATTATTACTGCAACATCAGCTCTCCTTTTGCGACAGATGAAGAGGCGATTAAGTATATTGATTACGACTTAGATGTCAAAGTCTTTCCGGACATGACGTATAATATTTTGGATGAGGATGAATATGCAGATCATAAGAGGCAGATGAATTATCCAAAAGAAATCGATAGTATCTTACGAGAGCATCTAAATACATTACTGCATTGGATTCACCAGCGGAAGGGACCGTTTGCTCCAGAATTTGTGGATATGTGGTATGAACGTTTTTTGCGTTATACAAAATAAGTAACAGCAGCTAAAACCTGTTTGGCTTTTCAAAGCCAACAGGTTTTTGACTGCGTACGGATAAGAGGCACTGATAGATTGGGAAGGAGATTTACATGGGGGTCATAAAACGTTACATGGCTTTTGTAACACCGTATAAAAAACAGATTGCATTGACAATGGTGATCGGAATGATTAAGTTCTCGATCCCCTTAACATTGCCTCTGCTTTTAAAGTATGTCATTGATGATGTCATTCAAGGCTCTGGATCGGCTGAAGAAAAAACATCCACTCTCTTTATTATTATGGGAATCATGCTTGTATTATTTTTAGTGATGAGACCGCCTGTTGAGTACTACAGACAATACTATGCACAGTGGACAGGCAGTAAAGTATTATTTGATATTCGGGAAAAACTGTTCTCGCACATTCAAAAGCTAAGCCTTCGTTATTACGCCAACACGAGAACAGGGGAAATTATTTCAAGGGTCATCAACGATGTGGAGCAAACAAAGGAATTTGTCATCACAGGGCTTATGAACATTTGGCTTGATTTGATGACCGTCCTGATTGTGATAGCCATTATGTGTACACTGGATCTTAAACTCACCATTGTGTCTGTCATTATTTTTCCACTGTATGCGTTAGCAGTGAAGTATTTTTACGGACGGCTTCGCAAGCTGACAAAAGAGCGGTCGCAGGCACTGGCTGAGGTACAAGGGCACCTGCATGAGCGAGTACAAGGAATGCCTGTCATTCGCAGCTTTGCGATTGAAGAATACGAACAAGAGAATTTTCACGATGAAAATAAAAATTTCTTAAACAAAGCGATCAATCATACGAATTGGAATGCCAAAACATTCGCCGTCGTCAATACGATCACAGACATTGCGCCGCTGCTCATCATTGCTTTTGCTGGCTATACCGTCATTAACGGGTCGCTTTCAATTGGGACAATGATTGCCTTTGTCGGCTACATTGACCGGATGTACAACCCGATTCGTCGTCTCATTAACTCATCGACGACGTTAACTCAGTCAGTAGCATCAATGGATCGTATTTTTGAGTTTATTGATGAACCGTATGAAGTAACAGACAAGCCGAATGCAAAAGAAGCCAATCACTTAAAAGGTGAGGTGGAATTTAAAGATGTGTCGTTCCGTTACGAACATACACAGGAAGAGATTTTACACAATATCTCCTTGAAAGTAGAAAAAGGTCAAACTGTTGCGCTTGTAGGAATGAGCGGCGGAGGGAAGTCGACACTCGTCAGCCTAATTCCAAGATTTTATGATGTCACAAGCGGATCACTCGAAATTGACGGCATTGATATTAAAGAGTACAAGGCAAGAAGCCTGCGTAATCAAGTCGGGATGGTCCTCCAAGATACATTCTTATTCAGTGACACCATTAAAGAAAATATCGCTGTGGGAGACCCGGAAGCATCCTTTGAGAAAATTGTGTCGGCTGCCAAAGCGGCTAATGCCCATGAGTTCATCATGTCTCTTCCTGAAGGATATGACACGAAAGTAGGAGAACGTGGCGTAAAGCTATCAGGCGGTCAAAAACAACGAATTTCAATTGCGAGGGTATTTCTTAAAAATCCACCGCTGCTTATTTTAGACGAAGCGACGTCTGCACTTGATTTAGAAAGTGAACATTACATTCAAGAAGCGATGCAGAAGCTGGCAAAAGATCGCACAACTTTTATTGTTGCGCACCGTTTATCAACGATTACACATGCGGACCTCATTGTGGTCATGGAACAAGGTGAGATTGTGGAAAAAGGAACACATGAGGAATTAATGAACCGAGACAGCCACTATCGCCATCTATTTACCATTCAAACATTAAATTAGTAGAAGCCTATCCGATTCTAGCGGATAGGCTTTTTTATGCTTGTCAAAAACATGACATATTTCCCAGCTTGTCTCAATACAATTTTAAAAAGTATGACGGGGTGGTGAAGATGTGAAAGAACAAGAAGTATTGCTAGATGTCAAACAGCTGTCCATTGCTTTTCAGCAAAAAAAGCAGAGAGTCCCGATCGTCCATGACATCTCATTCTCTATTCAAAAAGGAGAAACCTTAGGTATTGTGGGCGAATCTGGCTGCGGGAAAAGCATCACATCGATGTCTTTAATGGGGCTGAATCACCAAACAGAAACAACAGGTCACATACAATTTGAAGGTCAAAACCTGCTGTCACTTTCGGAGAAACAATGGCGAGAGGTCAGAGGGAATGACATCTCAATGATTTTCCAGGAACCCATGACTTCTCTCAATCCACTCATGACCATCGGCAAGCAAATGACAGAAGCCCTTTTCACACATCAGACTATCAGCCAAAAAGAAGCAAAAGTGAAGGCTGTAGATTTGCTTCAAACGGTAGGCCTGAAACAAGCAGCGTCATTACTCAAAAAATATCCACATGAACTATCGGGTGGCATGCGTCAGCGTGTGATGATTGCGATGGCGATGCTGTGTCACCCAAAGCTCATGATTGCAGATGAACCAACGACTGCACTTGATGTCACCATCCAAGCACAAATTCTTCGTTTGCTCAAAAAGTTAAATGAAGAGATGGACACCGCTATTTTATTTATTACTCATGATTTAGGCGTCGTGCGGCAAATATGCCAGCGTGTCATGATTATGTATGCTGGTCGAATCGTAGAAGAAGGAACCGTTGACCGTATTTTCCAAAAACCTCTCCATCCCTACACGAAAGGTCTTTTCGCCTCTGTTCCATCATTTAAAGAGAAAAAAGAAAAACTCATGTCTATTGCGGGTCATGTACCTAAGCCAGGAGCTATTCGGTCCGGCTGTCAATTTGCACCACGCTGTCCATATCAAATGACGCAATGTCTTGAAAAAGACCCATCTTTACAATCCATTTCACACAATCACCGCGTCGCATGTTTTCTAATGGAAGGAGGAGAAGACACTGAATCACCCACTATTGCAAGTGAATCAACTGACGAAGCGTTATGACACATCGGCATTTTTTTCTAAACACAAACAGACGACTATGGCTTTAAATCAAGTGTCCTTTCACGTGAAAGAAGGAGAGACGCTCGGCATTGTGGGCGAATCTGGCTGCGGGAAATCAACCCTTGGCAAAAGCTTAATGAGATTAATCGAACCGACTTCTGGCTCAATCCAAATGAAAGGAAAAGAAGTGATGCTTCTGAAAGAACGAGACATGCGTTCCTTCAGAAAAGACATTCAAATGATTTTCCAAGATCCATACGCTTCCTTAAATCCACGAATGAAAATCAAAGACATTTTAGAAGAACCGCTCATTGTTCATAAACATGGAACAAAAGCAGAAAGACAAAAGCGGGTAAAAGAGATGTTGCACATTGTTGGGTTTGACCCATCCTATGGAGACCGTTATGCGCACCAATTCAGCGGCGGTCAGAGGCAGCGTATTGGAATTGCTAGGGCGCTGATTACTCATCCAAGTCTTGTGATTGCCGATGAGCCAGTTTCCGCTTTAGATGTATCGGTTCAAGCGCAAATATTGAATTTAATGCTCGAATTGCAAAAGACGCTTTCTCTGACGTACTTGTTTATTTCTCACGATCTAGGCGTTGTCAAGTATATGAGCGACCGCATTGCAGTGATGTACGCTGGCCGTATTGTAGAAATGGGTCCTGCGGAGGACGTATTTCACAAGCCGCTTCATCCTTATACATCGCTTCTTCTGACATCCATTCCACATATGGATCACGTGCTGGAAACGCAGGATGTGTCAGCGGAAGAATCCACCCTGGTGTCAGAAGAGGGCTGTCCTTTCTATAAAAGATGTCCAAAAAGGTGGGCGCAATGCTTGCAAGCTGTTCCGCCTTTGTATGAGAAGGAAACAGGTCATGCAGCTGCGTGCTATTTATATCAAAAGGAGGAACACAATGAAGAAGACATGGTTATTCAGTAGTTTCATTTTTGTGCTGGCACTTGCGTTATTTTTAGGGGGCTGTTCATCTTCATCAACATCAGAAGAAAAAGCCACAAAAGACACTCTCGTATTCGGCAGAGGAGGGGACTCTACGTCACTTGATCCGATTACAACAACAGAAGGCGAAACCTTCAAGGTCACAGAGAATATGTTTGAAAAGCTTTTGAATTACGGTGAAAAAGACACGACCATCCATCCGGGCCTCGCAACAGAATGGGATGTTGCAAAGGACGGAAAATCGTACACGTTCTACTTAAGAGAAGGTGTGAAATTTCACGATGGCACAGACTTTAATGCAGAAGCTGTAAAATTCAACTTTGACCGCTGGATGAATGGAGATGCCGAAAAATTTCCTTACTACGGCATGTTTGGCGGCTATAAAAAAGATAAAGGGCATGTCATTAAAGACATCATCGTCAAAGGAGAGCATGAAATTGAATTTCAACTCAAACGCCCGCAAGCAACATTTCTGAAAAACATCGCCATGTCACCATTTGGTATCGCTAGTCCTGCAGCAGTTGAAAAAAGCGGTGATTCATTTAGAGAAAACCCAGTGGGCACAGGACCATTTAAGTTTAAAGAATGGAAGCAGAACGATCGTATTGTCTTAGAAAAGAACGAAGATTACTGGCAAAAAGATAAACCAAAACTGAAACAAATCATCTTCCGCTCTATTCCTGAAAACTCTGCTCGTTTAAATGCGCTTAAAACAGGCGAAATCGACTTAATGGATGGCGTCAATCCGTCCGATTTAGATGGCATTAAAACAGACAAAGCGCTCCAGTTGATTGAAAGACCATCCATGAACGTAGGTTATATCGGGTTGACAGTGACTAGAAAGCCGCTTGATAACAAGTTGGTTCGTCAGGCGCTCAATTATGCAGTTGATAAAGAATCAATCATCGAGTCGTTTTATGGAGGGCTTGCTGAACCAGCAAAAAATCCACTTCCTCCGTCATTAGAAGGCTACAATGACGAGATTGAGCCATATCCATATGATCCGGAAAAAGCAAAAGAACTATTGAAAGAGGCAGGCTTCCCTGACGGTTTTCGCATCAAGCTTTGGGCAATGCCTGTGCCGCGTCCATATATGCCAGACGGGATGAAGGTAGCTGAAGTCATTCAGTCAAACTTTGAAAAAGTTGGTGTCAAAGCCGAAATCGTCACATATGATTGGGCGACTTATTTAGATAAAGCAAGTAAAGGCGAAGCAGATGTGTTCTTATTAGGATGGACAGGGGACAATGGCGATCCTGATAATTTCATCTATACATTATTAGATAAAGACAGTATTGGCGGTAACAACTATACATTCTTCCAAAACGATAAAATGCATGACATCCTCATTGAAGCGCAGACCGATACGGATCAAAAGAAGCGAAATGAATTATATCAAGAAGCTCAAGAAATCATTCATGATGAAGCGCCTTGGATTCCATTAGTCCATTCAATTCCAATGCTTGCCGCATCTAAAGATTTAAAAGGCTACCAGCCGCATCCGACTGGTTCCGAAGCATTGACTGACGTATATTTCGAATAAGCAAATAAGGGAGATCGTTCGATCTCCCTTATCCAAACAATGAAAAGGCGGTGAAAGCTGTTTGTTTGCTTATTGTATGAAGCGAGCAGGAATGCTCATTCCAGTACTGATCGGAATGACCTTAGTTGTATTTTCTATTATTCGGTTTATCCCTGGGAATCCGGCGCAGGTCATCTTAGGACAGCGGGCAACGAAAGAAGCAGTAGAGCAATTGACGATTCAGCTTGGTTTAGACCAGCCGTGGTACGTTCAATATGGTCACTACATGCTGGGGCTTTTAAAAGGCGATCTAGGGACTTCCATACGAACAGGAGCGGCTATTGCCCAGGAAATGAAGCCTTACTTATTTGCTACATTAGAATTGACTTTCTTCGCTATGTTGCTGGCGATTATTGTCGGTGTGAATGCCGGAATCATTAGTGCGTGGTTTAAACATTCTTTCTTTGATTATGT
This sequence comes from Bacillus sp. 2B09, assembly GCF_003946835.1. Classification (NCBI taxonomy): domain Bacteria; kingdom Bacillati; phylum Bacillota; class Bacilli; order Caryophanales; family Bacillaceae; genus Bacillus; species Bacillus sp. 2B09. The sequence continues at coordinate 7,461 of NZ_RPSG01000008.1, read as the reverse complement.
GGCCATGTTTATTGCGCTCATTGGGGTGTCCATGCCGATTTTCTGGTTAGGCTTAATGGGACAGTGGCTATTCTCGATTGAATTAGGTATTTTGCCGACTACAGGACGAGAAAACGTCAGAAATCCGGTAGAGTCGATCACCTATATTCATACGTTGGACACGCTTTTGCAAGGACGATTTGATCAATTCTTTGACAGCATCAAGCATTTAATTTTACCAAGTACCGCTCTCGCAACGATTCCTGCTGCGATTATTGCAAGGATTACGAGGGCAAGTATGCTGGAAGTTCTTCATTCAGATTTTATTCGAACAGCAAAAGCAAAAGGGGTACGTTCATTTTTCATCATTTATCAGCATGGGCTGAAAAATGCGCTCATTCCGATTTTAACGATTATTGGTCTTCAAACAGGTCTCTTGCTAGGCGGAGCCATTTTAACAGAAACGATCTTTGCTTGGCCGGGAATTGGGCGGTATATTTACGATGCCATTAGCTATCGTGATTATCCTGTCATTCAAACTGGCATTCTTGTTGTTGCGCTCATATTTGTGCTGATCAATTTCATTGTGGATATCTTGTATGCAGTCATTGATCCGAGGATTAAATACTAGAGAAGGGAGAGTGACGACATGGAAGCGCAAAAAGAGCTTCAAGCACCTAAACAAAAGGAAGAACGCTCTCAATCACTGATTCTTGAATCGATGAAACTGTTCTTTCAGCACAAGCTGGCGGTCATTGGCACTGTGATTGTCTTTTTATTTCTGATCCTAGCAATCTTTGCACCGCTCATTGCTCCTTATGGAATCAACGAGCAGTCGCTAGGCGAACGATTTAGTGCCCCTTCAGCTGCGCATTGGTTTGGTACGGATGATTTCGGGAGAGACATATTTTCTAGAGTTGTGCATGGAGCTCGGATTTCATTATGGGTGGGTTTCTTCTCCGTTCTCGGGTCGGTTATTTTAGGGACATTGCTTGGATTGATGGCAGGTTACGGCGGTAGATTGCTGGATGCTGTCATCTCAAGACTATTTGATATTTTACTCGCTTTTCCTAGCATTCTATTAGCGATTGCGATCGTTTCCATCTTAGGCCCTTCCTTACAAAATGCCCTTATTGCCATAGCGATTATTAACGTCCCTACATTTGGCCGGCTCGTTCGTTCAAAGGTGCTGAGCATTAAGCAAGAAGAATACGTCTTAGCAGCAAAGGCAGTCGGGATGTCACACCGCCGCATCGTTCTTCGTCACATACTGCCAAATAGTATGGTGCCGGTGATCGTTCAGGCGACGCTTGCGATTGGTACAGCCATTATTGAAGCGGCGGCTTTAGGATTTTTAGGATTAGGTGCACAAGCGCCAAGTCCAGAGTGGGGGAAAATGCTTGCCGATGCGAGACCTTATCTCGTACAAGCGCCGTGGACTTTATTTTTCCCGGGGATTGCGATCATGCTGACGGTTCTTGGCTTTAACTTGATGGGAGATGGATTAAGAGACACCCTTGATCCTAAAATGAAGAAAATAAAATAAGACCGATTCTAAGAATCGGTCACAGCGTGTAGACAAACCCCACATTCTTTGTCAATCCTGCGAGCTGGTGCTCACGAATATGGCATTCGCTCCGCTCCAGTACTCGTCCTTCCTTGGTTTCAAGGGTTTTCAACTACGCTGAAAAGAAGACAAAGGGCTAAAATAAAGATCATTGTAGCCCTTTGTCAAAAATGTAAGCCCGATTCTTAGAATCGGGCTTTTGTATTTAAGCTTCTTTTTCTTCTGTCTCAATCTCACTATCTTTTGGGTGATACGTTTGGAAGCTTGTAATCAAAGTATCTAGATGCTCCAATTCATCACGGTATTCAATAATACTCGACATCACATTCAGCATATTGTAATCGAGCAAGTCGTTTTCTTGATTTTGCTGGTGTTGAATAAATGATTTCGTTAATGCTTCAAGACGAAGAGAGCATTCATTCTGAAAATCATCGTCCTGCGGTTTCATTTTTCCAACAAACTTCATCAAGGTACGTTCATGCCAGTACAGTAAATAATCAATCTCATCTGTTAAGCTCTCTCTGAAATGCTCTGGCATCAAATGAATTTCATTTTCTAACTTATGAAGCTTTTTCAGCAAGTACAGCGCTCGATTAGACGTCATGATTGCCTGTCTGAATAAAACAAGCTTTCTAGATTTGACATAAGTTGTTTTCTTTAAATAGCTTCGTTCTTCTTTGTATAACAAGTAAATGTGATCTAATTTGATCATGCGTTCTTTTATTTGATCGATGTCATCCTTTAAAGTGGAATGATCAGTAGACTGTCTGGAGCTCAGACGGATCCATTTTAAAATCTCCTCCGTATTTTCCATAATGTGATGAACAAGCTTTGTTTCATACTTTGGCGGCAGGAAAATCAAATTCACTAAAAATGAAGAAAGTACGCCTAACACCACAGTTGCTGTTCGAATTAAGGCAAAGGAAAGGAAATGATCCCCTGCACTTTCTAAAATCGCGATGACGGTTACGAGTGCAATCGGAATCGTGTGTTCAATCTTCAGCTTTAAATTAATCGCAATGACCATGACGGCAGTTAAGCCGATGATGACTGGTCCTGTGCCAAAAAGCAGACCGAACGTAATGGCAAGTGCTGCTCCAATAATATTGGCTTGCACTTGATCAACAATCGTTAAAAATGATCGATAAATAGATGGCTGGATAGCAAATACAGCTGCAATTCCCGCGAAGACGGGTGTCGGCAATCCAAGCCATGTTGCCAGGTAAAGCGCGAGTACAATGGCAATACCAGTTTTTAAAATACGGGCTCCAAGTTTCATTGGTTTTGTCCCTGCATTCCTTTCTTTTCGATAATAGATGACCACTTGTCATATATCATAAATATTTTGATGAAACAACTAAGTAATATACAGCGGTCTTCCGAAATATTCAAGTGATTTTTGAAAGTTCATGAAAACATCAAAAGAAGGTATTGAGAAAAAATGTAACAGATTCACTCGCTTTTGACAATCAAGAGCTGGTAAATAAAAAAACAGACGCATGAATTTACGTCTGTTTTTCTCTTCATTATGATTGTTTCAGCTGTTCAAACGCGTGATCTACTGCTTTGAGCGTTTCAGAAATATCATTTTCAGTATGTGCAATGGTTAAGAACCAAGCTTCATATTTAGAAGGAGCGAGGTTAATACCTTGTGCGAGCATGAATTTAAAGAAACGGGCGAACATTTCACCATCCGTATTTTCAGCCTGCTCGTAGTTCACAATCGTTTCCTTTGTAAAATAAATGGTGAGAGCACCTTTTAAGCGATTCACTGTAATATCTACTTGATGTTTTTTTGCGTGGGCTAAAATTCCCTCTTCTAACATGGCCCCGAGCTGATCAAGACGTTCGTAGACTCCGTCTTCTTTTAACACTTCCAAGCATGCAATACCAGAAAGGATGGAGGCGGGATTTCCTGCCATCGTACCAGCTTGGTAGGCTGGTCCAAGCGGGGCGACTTGCTCCATAATTTCTTTTTTGCCGCCGTAAGCGCCGATTGGAAGACCGCCGCCGATAATTTTACCTAATGCAGTGAGGTCAGGTTTTACTTGAAGCAAGTCCTGTGCACCACCATACATAAAGCGGAAAGCTGTAATGACTTCATCATAGATGACTAGAGCCCCTTTTTCATGAGTCAGGTCATTCACCTGCTGCAGGAAACCGTCTTTAGGCTCTACGATGCCAAAGTTCCCGACAATTGGCTCAACAAGAACAGCTGCTACTTCATCACCCCAGCGGTCTAATGCTTCTTTGTAGCTGTCTATATCGTTGAATGGAACGGTAATGACTTCATTGGCAATACTTTTAGGCACGCCCGCTGAATCTGGTGTTCCTAAAGTGGAAGGTCCAGAGCCGGCCGCAACTAGCACAAGATCAGAATGACCGTGGTAACATCCGGCAAACTTAATGATCTTTGTTCTGCCTGTATAAGCGCGAGCGACACGGATTGTCGTCATCACAGCTTCTGTACCTGAATTGACAAAACGAACTTTGTCCAAAGCAGGCATCGCTTCCTTCAGCATCTTAGCAAAAGTGACTTCATGCTTCGTTGGTGTTCCGTAAAGGACACCCGTCTCGGCTGCTTTCGTGATGGCTTTTGTAATATGAGGATGAGCATGTCCCGTAATAATTGGACCGTATGCTGCCAAATAGTCGATATAACGGTTTCCGTCAACATCCCAAAAATAAGCGCCTTCGCCTTTTTCCATTGCAACAGGTGACCCGCCGCCCACTGCTTTATATGAACGAGATGGGCTGTTAACCCCTCCAACAATATGCTCCAGCGCCTCTTGGTGTAATTTTTCTGATTCGGTGAATTTCATAAATAGCCTCCTATCTCAACGTATCACGTCGTCTATCATTATTTTAACATGCCGATGCAAGCGTCCTTAGTTGAATATCTTCTCGAAATTGGATAGGCTAATGAAAAAATAGGTTGGAGGGATTGTATCATGACAATCGATGTGGGGCAGCAAGTACCTGATATTGAATTACTCGGTGATAATGGAGAGAAAGTAAAGCTCTCTGATTTTAAAGGGAAACACATTGTCCTTTATTTTTATCCAAAAGATATGACGCCAGGGTGTACAACGGAAGCCTGTGATTTCCGTGACCGCCATCAAAGCTTTGCGGAATTAGATGCTGTGATTATCGGCGTAAGCCCAGACGGTCAAGACAAGCACCAAAAGTTTAAAGAAAAACATGACTTACCTTTCCTGCTTCTTGTAGATGACGAACAAAAATTGTCTGAAGCTTTCGGTGTATGGAAGCTGAAAAAGAACTTTGGTAAGGAATACATGGGAATTGAACGCTCAACGTTTCTTATTAATAAAGAAGGAAAGCTTGTGAAAGAGTGGCGTAAAGTAAAGGTGAAAGATCATGTGGAAGAAGCGCTTGAGGAACTGAAAGCTCACGCTTAATATGTTGACGTAATGAGATCGGCAGTCGTGCCGGTCTTTTTTGTATAGAAGAATAGGTAAAAAAGAGGATTGTAATTGACAAAGTTTCGGCTCTGGGGGTACACTATTTATAAAGATTATAATATAAGAATATTTTTGAAAAGAGAGGTGCATGATGAAATGGCTGCTCACGAACTAAAAGATGCTTTAGACGCTCTAAAAGAAACCGGTGTTCGAATTACTCCGCAGCGCCATGCCATCTTGGAGTTTCTCGTAAATTCTATGACACACCCAACCGCGGACGATATATATAAGGCACTTGAAGGGAAATTTCCTAATATGAGTGTAGCAACGGTTTACAACAATTTACGAGTCTTCCGGGAATCTGGATTAGTAAAAGAATTAACGTATGGGGATTCCTCAAGCCGATTTGATTTTGCGACATCTGACCATTACCATGCGATTTGTGAAAACTGCGGAAAGATCGTTGACTTTCACTATCCTGGCCTTGATGAAGTAGAACAGCTTGCATCCCATGTGACAGGTTTTACAGTAAGTCATCATCGCTTGGAGATCTATGGCACTTGTCAAGAATGTGCAAAAAAAGAAAATCATTGATGAAAAAGCTGACCAGTTGAATGGTCAGCTTATTTTTATGACTTTTTTCGATTGTAGGATTCATCAAACTCTTTGCCTTCTAATGCTGGATCGAGTGTAAGTGGCTCTCTGCAATGCATGCACATGTCCACCCGCCCAAGCACTTTTGTTTCCTTCTCACAGCCTGGACATACGACACGGACTGCCTTCGTAGAAAGCATACCGATCCAAAAGTAAACGGCTGTACTCAATCCAATCGATAACACGCCGAGTAGCATAAAGAAGGTCGACAGCCAGACCGATTCCTTGAAGAACACACCGATATACATGATCAAAAAACCAACAAAAACCAAACTAAGTGCAAATGTTCTGATTTTATTAATCTTACTGGAGTATTTCGCCATCCCTAGTCCCCCTTATCTCCAATATAGCACATTTTACCTTTCTGTTTGAATTAGTTATAGAGTTTTGTGAATAAATTGCTTATAATGATTCAACGATCTTTTTTCATGTATTGAAGGAATTTTGATTCTATGAGGAGAAATACATAGCATTAGAGAAGAACCTTACACCCGAGTATTGGAGGAATCACTATGGAAAATCTTCTCCGTCCTATTTATCAAGAGAGAGCAAGTCATCCAGATACATTAGCTGTGATTATAGTAGAAAGAAGGCATAAAGTATCTTCTGAGACGGATAACTTTGATGCAGCGCTTCTAGTCATCGTAAAGGATGCGGAAGAACCTTTATTTATTAAGCACTATGAATCCGATCACCAGACAGCTTCTTTAAATGTTGTCACAGATGATCAGTTGAAGGAATGGATTACCTTAGGTACCAACAGGCGGATTATTGATTGGATTTTAAACGGAAAAGTCCTGTTTGATCGAAATGAATATATTTTCAACTTGATTGATGAACTGAGTACATTCCCGTTTTCTAACCGTAAGCTCAAAATTGGTTTAGAATATGGCAAGCTCATTCGCAGATATATAGAAGGAAAAGCATTTTTTGAATCAAATCAATTCCTCGATGCATATAATTCCATTGTGCATGCCCTGCATCATCTGGCGCGTATTGAAGTGATTGATAAAGGCTTCCACCCAGAAGTGACCGTTTGGAATCAAGTACGTCATATGGAGCCGGAAGTATATAAACTTTATTCAGAGTTGATTGAAAGCCACGAAAGTCTTCATAAACGGTTAGAACTTTTATTCCTAGCGAATGATTTCTTGATTCATTCAAAAGCAGAAATTGGTGCGGCTCATTTGCGTCATGTCATGGAACAGCAGGATATTTGGCTGTTTGGCGAGCTTCTTGCACATCCTGATCTCAAACATTTCACACCTGATCTTAGTGTGATGATTGATTTCTTTGTGGAAAAAGGAATTGTGCTAGTAGAGCCAATTGAGACGAAGGGGCAAAAAATCTATCATCGAGGATATTTTGTTAAAAAAGATATTGACGTATGAATATTATGATGGTATATTATTAAACGTCGCTAATGAGCAACCGAGTTGCTTTTAAAGAAAAGCGCACAAAAAGAAATTCAGAAAAACACTTGACGCACACGGCGCTCAAATGTTATATTAAGAAAGTCGCTTCTAAGCGATAACGAAGATGATCTTTGAAAACTAAACAAGACAAAACGTACCTGTTAATTCGAGTTTTTATAAAAAAATCCTATGATACATCATAGGTAGTCAGTCAAACGCTGACGAGGCAGGAAATGATCACATGCTAAGTTCGCTACATCGTGTAGCAACGCATGTGTGATATGCATCCTGCATACCTCGGAGAGTTTGATCCTGGCTCAGGACGAACGCTGGCGGCGTGCCTAATACATGCAAGTCGAGCGGACAGAAGGGAGCTTGCTCCCGGATGTTAGCGGCGGACGGGTGAGTAACACGTGGGTAACCT
>NZ_RPSG01000007.1:0-171657 GCF_003946835.1 Bacillus sp. 2B09 | reverse complement strand
TCCTAAAAAATGCACATCGTGTCCTTTCCTTGAAAACTGCACAAGATCTAAAAATCATCAAAAGGTCATCTCAAGACATGTGTGGGAGGAACATAAAGAAAAGATCAGGCAAAATCGTCTGTCTGCCGCTGGAAAAGAGCTATATAAAAAAAGAAAAGAAAAAATAGAGCGAAGCTTTGCAGATTCAAAACAACTGCATGGGCTTCGCTACTGCCGGTTGAGGGGAAAACAGAATGTGAGTGAGCAAGTGCTTCTCACAGCTGCCTGCCAGAACATGAAGAAGATTGCCACACACCTAGCAAAGCTAGGCTAGGTGTGTGGGAGGTCTTTTTCATTCAATCTCATCCATCATCATTACGATGAAAATAAAAAAGATTGTAGAAAAACATGAGTTTCTCTACAATCTGAGCCCCTTTAAAAGGGGCTTTTTTTATATTAACTATTTTGAAGTCGGCGTTTATTTTCAAACCATGGACGCATTTTGACAAAAATGAAACTAAAGACGATGGTGATGATGATTCCTTTAATCAGGTTAAAAGGCAAGATCCCTGCTGTAATGGTTGCCTTTAGCACATGATCTGACAGGACGGGTGCATTCAAAAACCATGTATAAGCAGGTAGGAACAAGAAATAGTTTAAGATGCTCATCATGACTGTCATGAGTAATGTTCCGAGAATCATGGACCACGCTAACCCTCTTGCTGATTTAATCTTTTTAAAAATAAAAGCCACCGGTAAGATGAATAGTACACCTGCTGTAAAATTCGCTACTTGATCCACAGGAACACCGGACATGCTACCATGAATGAGGTAGTGCAGTAGGTTCTTTAAAGCTTCAACAGCAATCCCAGCACCTGGCCCATAAATTAAAATTGCAATAATCGCAGGAATATCACTAAAATCAATTTTTAAATACCCAGGAAGCCCAGGGAAAGGGAAATTCAATAACATTAATACAAATGCGATACTGCTAAGCATGCTGATGACAACTAAACGTTTTACTTTACTTTGATTCAATATTCTCTCTCCTTTTCGATCAAATCTTTCGAAAAGAGGATTGTTCAATTTTAGCCACAAAAAAACCGCTCTGAATACATACACAGGAGCGGGAAATTTAGGCTACACAAATAAACGTATAAACAGACATGTTTTCAACGTTTACGAACCTCCATCTTCTCCCATCCAGACTATACTGTCGGCTTCGGAATCACACCGAATCCTGCCAAAAAAGGCTCGCGGGCTTAGAGACTATGCCTCATCACCGCCGGTAGGGAATTACACCCTGCCCCGAAGATTGATCATTATTCAATTCGACATCATTATATATGATATATGAGCATTTGTACAGATAAAAATCCTGAGCAAATTCATCAGTTTTAAGAAATCGTAAAAAACCTAAAATTTATAATGACAAATGCGTAAAAATTGGTTATCTTTTGTTTAAAGGTGTCCATTCTTGATCAAGACACTAAAAAATGTTCGTGTTTTCTTTTTCGCTTTACTGCTTTAATTTGATTGACACAGTGAAAAGGAATATGGTAAATTATCAGATATTTATGACGTTTATTTTAGGAGGAAATCTTACGATGTTTCGAGTATTAGTCTCAGATAAGATGAGCAATGATGGTCTTTTACCACTATTAGAATCAGATTTTGTTGAAATTGTTCAAAAAAATGTAACAGAAGCAGAAGATGAATTACACACGTTTGATGCCTTACTTGTCAGAAGTGCCACAAAAGTGACAAAAGAACTTTATGAAAAAATGACTTCATTAAAAATTGTTGGCCGTGCCGGGGTGGGAGTCGACAACATTGACATTGATGAAGCGACAAAACATGGTGTGATTGTCATCAATGCGCCAAATGGGAATACGATTTCAACGGCAGAGCATACGTTTGCGATGATCTCATCTCTCATGCGTCATATTCCTCAAGCGAATATTTCTGTGAAATCAAAAGAATGGAACAGAGGCGCATATGTTGGTGCTGAGCTTTACGGAAAATCTCTTGGGATTGTTGGCTTAGGCAGAATTGGAAGTGAAATCGCCCAGCGTGCAAGAGCATTTGGCATGACGGTCAACGTATTCGACCCTTTCCTCACAAAAGAACGTGCCGAAAAAATTGGTGTTAATGCAAAATCACTTGATGAAGTGCTTGAAGTATCAGATATTATTACGGTACATACACCTTTAACAAAAGAAACTAGAGGACTTCTCAATAAAGAAACAATCGCAAAAACGAAAAAAGGTGTTCGTCTAGTGAACTGTGCACGCGGCGGCATCATTGACGAACGCGACCTTCTTGAAGCACTTGAAAATGGTCATGTCGCAGGGGCTGCTCTCGATGTATTTGAAGTAGAACCACCTACTGAGAATCCACTTGTGGATCATCCAAACGTCATTGCCACTCCGCATCTTGGTGCATCTACAAAAGAAGCACAATTAAATGTGGCGGCACAAGTCTCTGAAGAAGTTCTTCAATTTGCAAAAGGACTCCCGGTTATGTCATCTATTAATCTACCAGCGATGACAAAAGACGAGTTCAAAAAAATCCAGCCTTATCATCAATTTGCAGGAAAACTTGGACGTCTTGTTTCTCAATCGATGAGAGAACCTGTAAAAGAAGTCAGCATTTCATATGAAGGATCTATCGCAAAACTCGAAACATCATTTATTACAAAAAGTCTGCTTTCTGGCTTTTTGAAAGAGCGCGTCGATTCGACTGTAAATGAAGTCAATGCAGGTATGGTGGCAAAAGAACGCGGCATTAGCTTTAGCGAGAAAATTTCTTCAAGCGAATCTGGCTATGAGAACAGCATTTCCATTGAAGTCAAAGGTGACCTTTCCACCTTTACATTAAAAGCAACGTATATCCCGCATCTAGGTGAACGTGTCGTTTCTATTAATGGTTTCAATATTGACTTTTACCCAGATGGGCACCTTGTCTATATTCAGCATACTGACGCACCTGGTGTGATCGGTCAAGTTGGAAAGATTTTAGGCGACCACGATGTGAACATTGCGACAATGCAAGTAGGCCGTAAAGAAAAAGGCGGCGAAGCCATCATGATGCTTTCTTTTGATAAGCACCTTGAAGATGAAATTGTCCAAACGTTAACTAAAGTGAGCGATATTCTTTCTGTACGTCTGATTGACCTATAAAAAAATGGTAAACCTCATGCAAAAGCATGAGGTTTATTTTGTTGAAACGATTAAACGTTCACCTGTACGTATGAGATGCGTTGTCAGTGCATTGATTTTCTTCAATTGATCAACGGTCATTTGATGTGCTTTAGCAATGGACCAGAGCGTGTCCCCTTGTTGTATGACATATGTATGTTTCTCATATCCATCTACATGAAGGGCTGGCTCTTGGAAACGATCTCTTGCAATCATTGTGAGCGGATCTACTGCATCTTCTTTACTAACTGACCAATGACCCCTGTGCACCTCAAAATGCAAATGAGTACCCCTAGAAGCGCCTGTGTTGCCTATGATGCCGATCGGCTGTCCCGTTTGTACATGGTCACCATTCTTCACAAAACGCGCATTTAAATGCGCATAGACGGTTTCATATCCATTTGGATGCCGAATAAATACAACTTCACCATATGTAGCAGATACATAGGAACGAGTGACCACACCTTCGCTAGCAGCCAAAATGGATTCTCCTTCCGGTGCAGCAATGTCTAACCCCTTATGCGAACCACCTCTTGTCCCAAACAAATCAGTGACTTCACCTTTGATTGGTTCCACCCACTCGGTTGTTTTCTCTGCACGGGCAAACGGTGATAAGGCCAAGAACAAGAAACAGCTAGCACATATGTAGTAATACCTTTTCATCAGTGACTTCCCTTCTTTGAAGTTCTTTTCATGACAGCTTAGTATACCTCAAGGAAGCCCTTTTCTATACATGAAAAAAGAACGCAATAAGTTGCGTCCTCAGATTGTTGACAAAGGGCTAAAATGAACTTGATTTTAGCCCTTTGTCTTCTTTTCAGCGTGATAGAAAACCTTTGCAGTCTAGGAAGGACGAGCACCGGAGCGCAGGACTGACAAAGAATGCGAGGGTTTGTCTACACGCTGAGAACGCAATAAGTTGCGTCCTTTAGCGTTCTTTGATAACAACTGGGTTTGGCAGTGCCGGTACCTCTAGCGGTTCTTTTAATTCATATGGGCCTACTTGATCTGTTCCTGCATTTTGTATCGTGACATCTGTAAAACCGAAATCTTTCGCTGTGAGCAGCAGTCCTTCAATAAGTAAAATATGATCAATTGAGTCCGTTAATTGTGCTGATGCTCCAAACGTGATGGTTGCATGTTTTCCTTTTGATGTCACCTTTTGAATAGGCTCTTCTTTAATGAGTGGATCGAGTCCTGCATCATTCGCCCGCTTCATCGCCTCTACCGCATCTTTATACGAAGGATAATCATCTTTTGACGGCACCAAAAATGTCCCGCTCTTATTTTCTAAAACGTAGTAAGCGTGCTTTGTTTGTTTATTAATTGAAATGGTACCAAGACGGCCATTCGTCCCTAATTGAAGGTGCGAGCCATTAACAGACTTGACCTGTACTTGTTTATATTGGCTCCATTTTAACGTTTCTTTGACCATGTCTTTAAAACGATTGGCTTCTTTTAATGTATCAAGAGACAAATCATTTTTCAGCTGAAAAATCAGTGTATCCCCTTTTTCACTCACATCCACCATATCCATATAAGCTTGAAGAGGTTTTGTCATTTCAGGCAGCTCCAGTTTTTCGTATGTATCAAGAAGCGCCTGCACATCATCATGCTTATTTTCTTTTTGAATACTGATTGGGACAACTTGAGAAGTCGATTCATCTATGTATGAAATCGTCATATACTTTTCTTTGTCAGATGCATAAGCAACATGTGAAGGATCATTTGTGTTTTTTACCGCCTCTAATGTAGCATTCACCTGTCCTTTTTCAGCACTCGAGTCCATTTTCACTTTCTTTATATCTTGAGCAGCCGGCTGAAATAAATGAGGAGAAATCAAAAACGCCATAAATAAGACCACAACGGTTGCGACCGCTGGACCGATCCATCTGGCACTTTTCTTTTTCTTCCCGCTTGCCATCAGCATTTGCTGGTAAATCTGCTTAGATGAACGGTTGTCCTCCACCTTTGGAAGCTGACTGAGTAATACTTTAATTCGTTCTTCGCTCCAATTGGACCTGTTCGTTTTCATTCACTAGCTCCTCCTTCAAAAGCTCCATATGTTTTCGGAGCACTTTCAGGCCTCGGTGCTGCGTTGTTTTGACTTTGCTTTCCGAGAACTTTAGCGCCTTGGCCGTCTCCATGATTGAGTAGCCTTGGATAAACCTTAAAATGATGACGGCTCGTTGATCAATGGTGCAATGATCAAGTGCGGCATAAATTTCTTTGATATTTTCATCCTGTACAGCCAATTCATCTGGGAGCAGGTCTGGATCTTTTACATCCTGTTTATCCCAATCAAACGTGCCGAGCACCCGTTGTCTGATGGTTTGCTGTTTGCGAAACCAGTCAATTGCCACATGCCTTGCAATTGAAAACAGCCATGTTTTCTCGCTGCTTCTTCCTTCAAAAGTTTTATATGAGTGAAGTACCCGAATGTAAACCTCCTGCACGAGATCCTCTGCCTGATTTTTATCTTTTACCATATAAAATAAAAATTGGTACAAATCTTGATGGTACGAATCATATATTTTTTGAAAGGTTTCATGCATAGGAAACCCCTCCGTTCACTTATTTTTGTCGAGTGACTCTCACAAAACGTTACATTACAACTTTATGACAAATATATTACAAGATCGACAATTTGGAAAGGGCTTTTTGTTTAACTTCTCCTTAAAAATATGAAAATAGAAAAACACTTCATTTTCTTTCGAAAAGAAGTGTTTCTCATGTAACAAGATTCTTCGTCAAGATTAGACGAGTTCCTGCTTTTTTTTCGGAATATAGAAAGTGAAGTGAGTACCTGTTCCAGCTTTACTATGTGCATGAATGGAGCCTTGATGCGCTTCTACGATGTTTTTCACAATCGCAAGGCCCAGCCCCGTACCGGAACGTCCTCTTGTTCTTGCTTTATCTGCTTTATAGAACCGTTCAAAAATAAACGGGAGATCCTCTTCAGGAATGCCGCTTCCCGAATCTTTCACATCCATCTTGAGCCCATTTTCCACCGATTGAACTGAGAAGTGAACTTCTCCGCCTTCTGGTGTATGACGAATGGCATTATCGATGAGATTTGTAAAAACTTGTTCTATTTTATCTGGATCAAATACAAAATACGGTTCTTCTACTTGAATTTCATACGTCAGGTTGATTTGTTTTTCTTTCGCAATTCCAAGGAATTTACGGTAAATTTTTTCAGTCAGCTCTTCTGTATCAGTTGATTCAAGATTCAGTGTAATATGACCAGCTTCCATACGTGCGAGATCGAGAAGATCATTCACAAGACGCCCCATTCGAAGTGATTCATCATAGATAATTTGGGCAATCTCTTTCTTTTCCTCTTCTGATCCGGCAATGTCATCGACAATCGCTTCACTATAGCCCTGGAGCATAGCAATAGGTGTGCGGAGTTCATGACTAACATTTGCAATGAAGTCTTTTCTTAGCTTATCCAGTCTTCTCTCTTCTGTCATATCGCGAAGTACCGCTACCGCTCCTCTGACATCTTGCTGATTATAAAGCGGAGACATGAGAAGAACCCAAGTACGCCCTTGCAGCGTGACTTCGATCATTTGCTCTTTTTCCGTACTGACGGCAGTATGAAACAATTCACGCGCTTCTGGCGGCAGTTCATCCCCATCTTTGATCTTCATATTTTGCTCGTAATACCAAGCCTGCAAGAATCTTTCTGCAGGAGGATTTGTCATGAGGATCGTTCCATCAATATTGATCGTGATGACACCGTCTGCCATACTGCTCAGAATGTTGGACAAATGTTCTTTTTCTTGATTTAAAGCGGTTATATGAAATTTAAGCTGCTTACCCATTTGATTAAAGGCGATCGCCAGTTCCCCAATTTCATCTTGCGTTAAAATAGGAATCTTTGTATCAAATTTCCCTTTCGCCAAATCTTGTGCTCCCTCTCTCATCTTTCTGAGAGGGTAGGTGACACGAGTGGATAAGAAGAAAGCGAAAATTGTCGTCAGCACAATCGCAATTCCGGCTGCGAGGAAGATATAACGCGTCGTATGTTTTGTTGTCTGCTCTACAGCGAGGAGGGATTGAGAAAGAAAGACCATCCCTTTCTTTCCGTTCGCCTCGTAAGGAACACCTACTACAATGCGCTCATCCTTCTGATTGCCTGTATCAGATTCAGCTCGTTTACTGATTTTTTTTCGTTGTGTCAGTGCTTTGTTTAAATCTTTGTCTGCTTCAATTTGTTCTTTTGTGATCGCAGGAAGCTTCCCGCCTTTTTCAGACGAATACCATTCTAGTCCATCCTCTTGAACAATCGCAATACTTGTCAATTTATCAGCTAGTTCTGATGTAATCGATCTTGCAAGTGATTGATCCTCATGGCTTTCTAAAATGACTGCTACTTTGTTGGCCATTTGTGTTAAATCAGACTTTGCTTCTTCCACATGGTAATTCTCAATGAACTCTAAAAGAAGCACAGTTAAAATCGATAAAACAATGAGCACGAGGAAAAGAATGGTTAACCATAGCTTTCCTACGACACTTTTCCACAGCTTCATTCAGCGCCGACCTCAAATTTGTACCCGACACCCCATACTGTCACGATTTTTTTCGCTGCTTCTGGTGACACTTTATTTAGTTTTTCGCGAAGCCTTTTGACGTGGGTATCCACTGTTCTCAGATCCCCAAAGAATTCATACTGCCACACTTCTTTGAGAAGCTTTTCCCTGTCATAGACCTTATCCGGCGTTTTTGCCAAGAAGTACAAAAGTTCGTATTCCTTCGGCGTGAGGCTGACTTCTTTTCCATCTGCTGTGACCCGGTGTGCATCATGATCAATGGATAGATGAGAAAACACGAGAACATCTTTTGTGGTTGTTCCAGTATTAAGGTATGACGTTTGCGACGATCTTCTTAGCAGTGCTTTCACACGAAGAACCACTTCACGCGGGCTGAAAGGTTTAACGATATAATCATCCGTTCCTGCCTCAAAACCTTGCACACGGTTAGCTTCCTCACCTTTTGCTGTCAGCATAATAATTGGTGTGGCTTTTTTATCTCGGATTTGATTACACACTTCAATCCCATCTGTCCCAGGCATCATTAAATCAAGCAAAATGAGGTCATAATCGGTTTGAAGTCCTTTTTGAATGGCTTCATCCCCATTTTCCGCTTCATCAATTTCATAATTTTCCCGTTCTAAATACATTTTTAAAAGGCGGCGAATTCTTGCCTCGTCATCGACGACTAATATTTTCGTTTGAGTTGTGTGTTCCATTAGACAATCCTCCTGCTTTCTCCGTTGTTACATACATTTTAACAAAAAGCCGAATCGAATCATAAAAGTTGGCCTTTTTCATGCGATTACGCGTAAGAATGAAGCCCCGCAATCACTAGGTTGACAAAGATGAGGTTAAACATAATGATCGCAAATCCGATCACAGCAAGCCAAGCGGACTTTTCACCATGCCAGCCTCGTGATAACCGAAGGTGGAGATAGGCGGCGTAAAATAAAAATGTAATTAAAGCCCATACTTCCTTCGGGTCCCATCCCCAGAATCTCGTCCATGCAATTTGTGCCCAGATCATCGCAAAAATAAGACCGCCTAACGCAAATACAGGGAATCCTATGGAAACAGCCCTGTATCCAATTTCATCGACTAAATCAAGATTCACCTGTCTTACGAGCGGCTGAAGCAGCGCACTTAGTCGTTTGCGAATGATCAATCTTAGCAGTCCATAAATGATCAGCCCAACGCCAAATGACCACAGCACTGTATTCACCTTTCTACCTGAAAAAACAGGCGGCAGATCAACCACAGGCTCTAAACGATCTTTTGTGATAAGCTCTCCTTTATGAGGTCCTACTAAGGCAGGCAGCTCATAGACCATGACGCTCTCTTCTTTATTTTTATCTACCCAATTAAATTTCGCTTCATACCCTGTCATTCTAAAAATGGACGTGACAGCGATAAATGCAAGGGTGACCACAATCATAAACATGACCAGCTCTAAGCCAAAGGTTTTCTTCCCCGGTTTTGTTTGATCGACATGCTTCAAAAGAAAAATCACACCTGCCACAAAACTGATCGCCAAAATGGCTTGACCAAGCGCTGCTGTCGTGACGTGAATATATAGCCAATTACTTTGAAGCGAAGGAATCAGCGGTGAAATATCCGATGGAAACATGCTTGCATAAGCAATGATTAATAAAGCGATTGGAAGTGTGAATAAACCTAGCACAGACACTTGATAGACAAAATATAAAATAATAAATGCGAGCACCAGCATCATGCCAAAGGCTGTGGTGAATTCAAACAGATTACTGACTGGTGCGTGACCAGACGCGATCCACCTTGAAATAAAATAGCCAAATTGACTCAAAAAACCAATGATGGTGAGCGTTATGCCGATAAGTGCCGCCTTATTTTTGCGCGGACCCTCTTCTTTCTTTTTTCCTTTAATGGCCCCTCCAAAAAAAGGAACTGCCGCTAAATACAATAGAAAAGCTGCAAATAACAGGTTTTCACTGACTGCCGCCATCTAATCCTTCCCCCTTGCTTTTGCTGATACTTGTTGTATCAGGCAGTTCTTTTTGATCCACTGGCTGTTTGATGCCACTGCCGTGCAGTAACACCTTGAGATCAGACTTTAAGCCGAACCAGTTTTTGTTTGTATGTCCTGCCACAAACACTTTTCCATCCTTTACCGACAGCCAGATTCTTCTATGCTGCCAGTACATCCCTTGTACGACACCAATCATAAAGATGATTCCGCCAACAATAAGTACCCCGAGTGTTAAGTCTTTTCGAACCGTTAAACCTGTCACGTTTTTTGTTTCAACCCGGTCAAATTTCATTTTATAAAGATTGTTATCAGAACCCTCTACTGTCTCTTGAATTGCGACAAAGCTTTTTTCACCTTTTGGTTTTTCAGGAGAGATCATTTCAAATACGAACGCAGGATTATTTGGATTCCTCGTTTTCGTACTAGGTGTGCCATCTTCGTCAAAATAAAAATCAGGCAAATAACTCATCACCTTGACTTTGTAACCGCTACCAAGATCATATTCTGACTTAGGCTCCAGCAGATTAATCTTCACTGTTCCGAAAGATTTCTCAGTATCTTTTCGAATCAGCTGAAAGACCATTTGATCGAGTTCATTTTGTTTAAAATCCACTTGATATAATGAGAAATTGTCAAACTTAAGCGGTTCATTCACTTTAATATCGTGTTCTGTTACCTGCTTCAGCTTGGGCTTTTCACCAAAAACAACTTCCCCTTCACGTTTGTATAAAACGGCATCGGTTTTATAACTTTTGACGACTTGACCATCGCCAGCCTTTTCAATCGCATTTTCAAAGACTTCTTTTTCTTTTTCAGATTCATAGCGGTCAATTGAAAACGCATTATTCTTTAAGAAGTATTGGCCTCCCGTCCCTGGGATTGGTGCCGTTTCGCCTTCTCTTACCCATAATGTTTCATCCACGTACATTCCCGGGACAAACCGAAGCATGGAGCCAATGAGAAATATAATTAATCCAATATGATTGACGTAAGGTCCCCAGCGGGAAAAGCGGCCTTTTTCAGCTAAAATATGTCCATCTTCTTCTCTTACGCGGTAACGCTTTTGTTTCATCTTACTAAGGATGCCTTCATATGTATGTTGATCTAATGTTTGGTTTGTTTCGCTGAAAAGACGCTGCCTTCTCATAAAACCTTCTTTTTTGACAACCCCTTGATTTTTGAGTGCACGATAAAGTGGAATCACTCGATCAAGGCTGCAAATCACAAGGGAAATTCCGATAGATGCGACAAGGGCTAAAAACCACCAAGAATTATAAAGGTCATGGAATCCAAGGATGTAATATAACTTGCCAAACGACCCATATTGCTCCTCATAATAAGTGGAAGCTGATGCACCTGGCGGAATAAACCGCTCCTGCGGAAAAATAGTTCCTAGCGAAGAAGCTAACAGTGTGATGACAATGAGCCACACACCCACTTTTACGGAAGAAAAAAAGTTCCATACTTTATCAACAATCGTTTTGTTGTATGTTTGCGAGCGTCTTGCACTGCCGTCATATCTCATATCAAGCAGCTTTGATGAATTTTTCTCTTTTACTGAAATGGGATTCCCGCATGATTCACATAGAACAGTACCGATTGGATTAATATGTCCACACTCGCACTTTACCTCTTTCATTCTATGACCCCTTTGGTTTAATCAAATTCATATATTCATAGACATTACGTTCTGTCATCGTCCCCTTTATGACTTTGATTACTTTGCCTTCAGGATTAATTAAAAATGTGGTTGGCAGCGGCGTAATATCATATGCCTCTGTCACTTGACGATCTTTGTCCATGGCAACAGGAAAATTCACGCCATAAGCATCCATAAAATTCTTCACAGCAATATTGGATTCTCCCACATTTACGGCAACAATTTCGACACCGCGATCCTTGAACACTTCATACTGATTTGCCATATAAGGGAATTCCTGCTTACATGGACCGCACCATGTACCCCAAAAATTGAGAAAGACGCCTTTGCCTTTTAAGTCCTTTAATTCAATCCGTTCCCCATCTACCGATTGAAGGACAAAGTTAGGCGCAATAGATCCTTCTTTGACTTGATCCTGTTTGGCAAATACTGAGTTATACATCGTATAACATAGTGCAGCAAGCATCACGAGGAGAATGCCCGTCCGTATGAAAAATCGTCTTTTCTTCATCTGAAGTACCCCTTCCCCATAGACATTCAGGTAAATTATAGCATTCTCCTTCTTTTGATGCTTCTTCATTTTTTGAAGTTTATGTGAAAATTAAAAAGCGCTTTTCCCATGATCCGCAATCGCTCTTAGGCGTTTTACTTCATGCGGCGTCAATTCTCTGCGATCTCCTGGTCTCATGCCTTCAATATGAAGGAAAGCATATTGCTCTCTTTTGAGTTTTAAAACGTCGTGGCCGATTGCTTCAAACATGCGGCGAACCTGTCTATTTCTGCCTTCATGAATGGTTAATTGCACAATACATGTTTGCTTTCGTTTATCAATCGAGAGCATCTTGGCACGGGCAGGTGCTGTTTTTTTATGGTCTAACATGATTCCTTTTTCTAGCTTTCTAAGCAATTCTTTTGAAGGGATGCCTTTTAGTTTCGCTGCATACGTTTTATCAATTTCATATTTCGGATGCATGAGCTTATGGGCAAATTCGCCATCATTTGTAATCAAAATTAAACCGCTCGTATCATAATCCAACCGGCCGATTGGATACAGACGCTGCGGAACATCATCAAAGAAGTCTGTCACGACTTTGCGTCCTTTATCATCCTCGGCAGCTGAAATGACGCCGCGCGGTTTATAAAGCATAAAGTAAACCGGTTCTTCTCTTTCAAGCTTTAAGCCATTGACTTCAATTTTATCTGAAGAGCCCACCTTTACTCCGAGCTCTGTCACTGTTTCACCATTAACGGTAACTCGTCCTTCTTTAATTAATTCTTCAGCCTTTCGTCTAGAAGCGACGCCGGCATGGGCAATTACTTTCTGTAAACGTTCCATTTGTCTTTCACCTCATGTACTATCTTACTTGCTTGGCTTGAAACAAACAAGCATTCGTGGAAAAATAAGCGTTTCATCTGTCTAATTTCAACAAAAAAGCTGTTTTCCATCCACGAAATAAAAAAAGCGCCTGATTAGGCGCCGCTAAATAACAAACTG
The DNA here is from genome assembly GCF_003946835.1 of Bacillus sp. 2B09. Taxonomy (NCBI): domain Bacteria; kingdom Bacillati; phylum Bacillota; class Bacilli; order Caryophanales; family Bacillaceae; genus Bacillus; species Bacillus sp. 2B09. The sequence goes on along the minus strand of NZ_RPSG01000007.1, from coordinate 158,777 downwards.
ACGATAATAATTGATGCAATGATCCCAATCAGGTCTGCAAGCAGCCCCACTTTCAATGCATCTCCCATTTTTTTAATACCAACTGCTCCAAAATAGACGGTTAAAATATAAAGGGTCGTATCCGTTGACCCTTGCATAACGGCGGCAAGCTTGCCGATAAAAGAGTCTGGACCATAAGTCGCAATTAAGTCTGATGTCATACCAAGCGCCGCTGTTCCTGATATAGGACGAATAAACGCAAGCGGCACCACTTCTGTAGGAACACCAATCGCTGTAAACACAGGTTTCAATAATTCCATGACAAAATCAAGGGCACCTGATGCTCGGAAAATCGTAATGGCGACGAGCATACCGACTAAATACGGAATAATTGAAAAGGCAATTTGGATGCCTTCTTTCCCGCCTTCTACAAATGTTTCATACGTCGGTACTTTTTTAATCGTCCCTGCAATCAATATTCCTGCGATGATCAGTGGAATCAAAGCAAGTGACAGCCAGTTAATAAATGCCACAAGATCACCCCCGCCTGCTTCTGCGATAGTGGAAATAGCGATCAATCATAATCGCACCGATACCTGAAATAAGTGTCGCCAAAATGGTTGGGCCTACAATATCTGTTGGCTGATCTGCGCCATAGGTCATACGAATGGCAATGACAGTCGTTGGCACAAGTGTGATAGAAGATGTATTGACTGCTAAAAAAGTGATCATAGACCGGCTCGCCTCATTTTTTCCGCCATTTAATGCTTTCATCTGCTCCATCGCCTTAATCCCAAGTGGAGTGGCAGCATTGCCAAGGCCAAAGAAATTTGCCATGAGATTGGACAGAATATACCCCATCGCTGGATGATTCGCAGGAATCTCAGGAAATAGTTTTGAGATAAAGGGCCGGCATAATTTACTAAAGAAATGTAACAACCCCGCTTCTTCTGCGATCTTCATCAATCCTAGCCAGAATACAAGAACACTAATCAGCCCTATTGAAATGGTGACCGCTTCTTTTGATCCTTTAAAGACCGCTTCATTCACTTCATGCATCGTTCCGTTAAACATTGCATAGACAAGACCGATGACCGTAAGGAATACCCAGATCAGATTGACCATGAAGATCCGCCTATCGATGTCTGAAAGACAGACTTAAACATTTCTTGAAAGCTTTTTTGAGGCATTCGGTTGCGTTTGTTTTCATAAAAAATGGGGACTTGCTCAATCACCTGACCATCCAGTAAGAACGTCATTTTCCCTACTACATCTGGGATCGCTTCTTTGTTTTTTTCCCATTTCTTTTCAGGCGTCAGCATTTCCGTTTCGATTTCCACTAGTTTTTTCTCATCCTCATTTAGTAAATAGTCCACATCCCGCTTAATAAACGCTTTTTTTTCGTAAAAAGTCCCTTTTAACGAAGCGAGCCTGCCTTTTTCAGCAAGCACATACGTTTTATAGTGATCAAATGCATACTCAAACATTGAGATATGATCCTTCCAATCATCCGGTGCATTAATCGTCACAGCAATGAGCGCAGCATCTCCTTTTGCAGCTGTGGAGACAAGCGTGCGTTTTGCAAGCTTTGTATATCCTGTCTTCCCTCCAGTCGAATATTGATACAAACCAGTGAGCAGCTTGTTTTTGTTTTTCCAATAACCTTCGATTGTTTTTGCTTTATAAAAGGTGGTACCGGCAATTTTTTGATATTGCTGATGCTTCATGGCGTACTTCGTTAAGATCGCCATATCATAAGCTGATGAATAATGGTTTTTATGATCATCGAGTCCATGCGGATTTTGAAAATTTGTATTCTCCATGCCTAGTTCAGAGGCCTTTTGGTTCATCATAAAAATAAAGCTTTCTAAGCTGCCACCAACATGTTCTGCAATGGCAACAGCTGCATCATTTCCAGAGCGCAGCATGAGCCCGTATGTCAAGTCTTCTAAGCTCACCTTCTGTCCTTCCTTTAAATAAATCGAAGAACCTTCCGCTTGAATCGCACGTTTTGACACTTTGACCATGTCGTTCATTTTTCCTGATTCAATGGCTAATACAGCCGTCATAATTTTTGTGATACTGGCGATTCTTCTTTTTTCGTGCTCGTCCTTTCCAAATAGGACTCTGCCTGACTGTCCATCTATTAAAATGGCGCTTCTCGCACTCACCGATAATGAAATGTCTGCTTGAGCGTGTGAGGAAAAAGGCAGTAAGAGTGTCAATAGAAGAAGGACTGCTGTTCCAATTTTTAAATAGGGCATGTTCATTCACGTCCTTGTCCGTTTTGTACAAGTGTATGCGCGGCTGAAAAAGTTATGATGCCTCGTCCATAAAAAAAAGCAACTCTCATGTGAGAGTTGCCTTGTCTTCTTTATACCATTTTCATTTGCTGATGAGATGTTGTATATTCCAGCTCTTCTCTCATCGTTAAAAACTCTTTTTCTAATGAAGAAAACAAACGTTTGACTTCAGCCGATACTTCATGATGGAAAACAATGCAGCTTTTTCCTGTGTAGGCTGAACGGCTATTTTCATACCATGTATCCTTTTTTGGTGTAAAAAATTCTTCAATACATTGATGATAAATACGATGAAGCGTCTGCTGTGCGGCTTGCTGCGGGAATGTCTGCTGCTGCCTGATTTTCCTACAAACCGCCGCGGCATCCTCGCTATAAACTGCAAGCTTCCGCAATGTACTTAATATGTCACAATAATAGGCTTCCGCTTCCGGGTTTAATCGTTTCAAGCTTGATAAGGTAGCTTCGTTCAGAAAATCATTCACTTCAACTGCAACCTTTGATAAGAAAACGCCTGCTTGATCAACTTGAGCCTTTACATTCATATGTGCCATTTGTTTCGTGTTTACCTTCCCCTCATGGCTTTGTCACCATTTTATCTTTCAAACGAAGATTTTAGACCTAAAATCTTTTTTATATTTTATCATACATTTTTCCTTATTTTGAACTATTTTATCTCTTCAAATGTTTGATTGAAGTTTTCAAAAAAGAGATCAGCCTCTTCTTGCACCCCATCTGATTCCACATTCTCTGGAAGTGGCGGCAATTCATCTAAGGCTTTTAAACCAAATTGCTCTAAAAAGGTAGGTGTTGTCCCATAAAGGATCGCTCGTCCCGGTCCATCGGCACGTCCTACTTCACAGAGCAGTGCTTTGGCAACTAAACTATGCAGCACTCGTTCTGATTTAACGCCTCTGATCTCCTCGACTTCGCTGCGTGTAATCGGTTGTTTATACGAGACAATGGCGAGCACTTCTAGCGCTGCCTGTGACAAACCTTTCGATGGTGTCTCTACTAATTTTTTTAAATATACGCTGTATTCTTTTTTCGTCAGCAGCATATATGAATCTGCATATTCAATAAGCTCAATCCCTCGTTCTTGTTTTTGATATTCTTCCTTTACGGCAGACATAATATCAAGCAACGCTGCCTCATCAACTTCAAGAACAGACATGAGCTGTTTTCTTGTTAAGCCTTCGTCTCCTGCTGCATATAGCAGCGCTTCTAAGATGGCTTTCCAATTCACGATATCAAGCGTCATGAATCGTTTCACTCCCTATGATATAAATATCTTCAAAGTTTCCTTCCTGCTCCAGCATGATTTGATGGCTCTTCATCAATTCGAGAACAGCAAGAAACGTCACGACAAGGTGTTCCTTTTGATCATGTTGAAACAAAGTCATGAAATTGGTCCGCTTTTTTGTTTTTCTTAAATGGTTCATAATCTCATTCATTTTGTCTTCAATCGGGATTTCTTGTCTTGTAATCTTTGATGGTGCTGGTTTTGTTATTTTTTTGCGGTTCAATACCTTTTGGAACGCACCTAACATATCATACACCGTGACGTGTAAGTTTGTGTCCTTCGCTTCTGCTTCTTTTGCAAATTCACTTAAATCACTTGGTGGTTTTGTGAAGGCGTTTTGCCGCTCTTCTTCACGTTCCTTCAGTTCTTGCGCTGCATTTTTATACTTGCGGTATTCAATTAATTTGCCAATCAGCTCATCACGAGGGTCCTCTTCTTCTTCCATCAGGTCTTCATCAAACAGCTCTTCCTCTTGTTTTGGGAGAAGCATTCTGCTTTTAATGCTGAGGAGAGTTGCAGCCATCACCAAATACTCACTTGCAACATCCAGTTCAAGCTCCCTCATCGTGTGGACATATAATAAATACTGCTCCGTAATTTTAGCGACGGGAATATCATAAATATCAATTTCCAAACGGTTAATTAAATGTAAAAGCAAGTCCAAAGGACCCTCAAACGAATCTATTTTCACCTGATATTCCAGCATTCTTTTCTCACCATTTCTACTGTCTTCTAAGTACCGTTTTCATCGGCTAACCTTTAGTATAAGACACGATAAAGCTCTCGTCCAATATAATTTCGACCATGAGGCAGCAGGCAAAAAAAGAAAAACAGTGGATTCGCCCATACCAATGAGGGCATTTATACATAGAATACCATTGTAATCAGAACTGATGAAAAAGGAGGCCGTAACATTATGGGAGATGGTTATTACTTCGGCGGAGGATTTGCGCTTATTGTTGTGCTGTTCATCTTGCTGATCATCGTTGGCGCGGCTTGGGTTTATTAAAGAAACAGAGCGTCCTTTCATAAAGGGGCGCTCTTTCTTCTTTTCTTTTCGGTATGTTAGACTGATAGTGGAAAAGGAGTTGACCGCTGTGTATCCTAAAGCGTACGTGGCTTTTTTACATGAATTTCATACGACAAGAGATTATTTTGAGTGTCATGAAATTCTTGAAGAATTTTGGAAAGAAGATCCTCCTCATCAGCGCAAAAAGTACTGGGTGGGTCTCATTCAGCTTGCTGTTGCTTTGTATCATCAAAGACGAGGGAATGGAAAAGGAGCAAAACGGCTGATTTCAAACAGCCTTCATATATTAGATTCGGACCGGAACATACTAACAGAATTAGGTCTTGATGAAGAGGCATTTCTTTTGCTGCTGAGAACACTGAAAAAGAAAATCGATGAAGACATGCCCTACGAAAGTGTGATGCTGCCAATCCGAGATGAAACGCTTCTTTCTTTATGCCAAGAGATGGCCCAAAAAGAAGGCTTAACCTTCGGACAGGAGAGCAACTTATCCCATACATTCTTAATTGAAAAGCATAGACTGCGTGATCGGACGGACGTATTGCTTGAACGTGAAAAGCAGATGGAACGTAAAAAAAGCAGAGGCATATAACCTCTGCTTCAGCGTGTAGACAAACCCTCGCATTCGGTGTCAGTCCTGCGTGCCGGTGCTCACGAATATCGAATTCGCTCCGCTCCAGTACTCGTCCTTCCTAGGGCTGCAAAGGTTTTCTATCACGCTGAAAAGAAGACAAAGGGCTAAAATCAAGTTTATTTTAGCCCTTTGTCAACAATCTAAAGCAGAGGCATATAGCCTCTGCTTTTACATGTGTGATATTTAGTTTGTTTCACTGTGACACTTATGAAAGAAGCCTTGCGTTAATTCATTTGGAATGAGTGTTTTCGTTTTGAATACTTCTTCCACGGCTAATACCATTTCCTTGCCGATGCCTTGGTCACGATGGGACGGATTGACACTAATATGTTCGATTTGCACTTGGTCGTCTGTTTTCAGCACACCAATCGCACCGACGATATCCTCGCCATCTTTCCAAAGGAACAGCTGCCGATCTTCATCCAATTCATACGACTTTATCGTCTGCTGAAGCTGTTTGACGTCTTTCTCACCCGGCATAAAGGACAGGAGTCCCATGGCAATTTTTTCAAAAGACCTCTTGTAACGAATTAACATATATACCCCTCAATATTAAAATTATCCTATTTTCCAGCAAATGTCTTATGAATCACTTGCTCATCACACATTATAAACACTTTTAGGCGGTTTTTAAACTCTTTTTCATCAAATTAACGAAACGTTCGATTTAGGTTGGCCATTTCAATAGCAGCTGCAGCCGATTCACTGCCTTTATTTCCAGCCTTTGTACCGGCTCTTTCAATGGCTTGTTCAATAGATTCTGTTGTCAGTACACCAAAGATAATTGGCACCCCTGTTGAGATGGCACTTTGTGCGATTCCTTTAGCCGCTTCATTACAAACATAATCGTAATGTGATGTTGCCCCGCGAATCACGGTTCCAAGTGTAATGACTGCATCATATTTTTTTGTTTCTGCTAGTTTTTTTGCCATATACGGAATTTCAAAAGCCCCCGGCACCCACACGACATCAATATCGTCACCGTTTGCTCCGTGTCTAAGCAATGTATCTTCTGCTCCATCTAGCAGTTTACTTGTAATAAAATCATTAAATCTAGCGACGACGATTCCAAACTTTAATCCTTCTGCTACTACATTCCCTTGTATTGTATTCATATGTTCATCATCCTTTTTTGTGATTTTTATTTTGTTTTCATTGTCGTTGTTTGCTTGTTTATATATGCCTGCAATGCTTCAATCGTCAGCATCTTTAAATCGTGTTCTTTTTGAATTTTTTGCAGTTCGGGTACGCGGGCCATGGTTCCATCTGCATTCATAATTTCACATATGACACCCGCTGGCACTGAACCCGCAAGTTTAGCAAGATCAACGGCCGCTTCTGTATGACCTGGTCTTTCTACTACGCCTCCCTCTTTCGCAATAAGAGGGAAAACATGACCTGGGCGGGCAAAATCTTCTGGTTTTGACTCTTTATTTAACATGGCCAAAATGGTCGTTGAGCGCTCAAAAGCACTTATACCAGTTGTCGTTGACATATGGTCGATGCTCACTGTAAATGCTGTATGATGTGCATCCGTATTTCGCTCGACCATGGGATGCAGATCCAAGTGTTTCGCAATCGAGGCATGAACTGGTGTGCAAATAAGACCTCTTCCATGTAAAGCCATGAAGTTAATGACTTCCGGCGTTGCATGCTCAGCAAGTGCCACAAAGTCTCCTTCATTTTCTCTGTCTTCATCATCTACTACGATAATGATTTCTCCTCGTTTCAGGGCATTTACTGCCTCATCAACTGAATGATACATACAATCGCCTCCTAGAATCCGTGCTCTTTTAAAAATGATGGGGTTAATCGTGATGGCTGCTTTTCGTTTTGCTCTTTTGTTAAAAAGCGATAAATGTATTTACCGATCATGTCACATTCAATATTTACTACATCCCCCATAGATTTAGTCGGGAAAATAGTTCCTTCAAGCGTATGTGGAATGATAGAAACTGTCACGTGAGCATCTCGCAAATCGAAAATAGTCAAGCTGACGCCGTCTATTGCGATCGATCCCTTTTTTGTGAGCATATCTGTGAGGGTCTTGTCCATTTTCAAATCATAGTAAATGGCATTACTCTTCTTTTCTACACGGGTAATCACAGCCGTTCCATCAACATGGCCTGAAACAAAATGACCGCCGAATCGTCCATTTGATGACATCGCTCGCTCTAAATTCACTTGGCTACCTGGCGCAAGCTGATCAAGTGATGTCGCTTTGACCGTCTCAGGCATCACATCTGCCGCAAACTGTTCTTTTGTGAAGCTTGTGACAGTGAGACAAACGCCATTGATGGCGATACTATCGCCTAGGTGAACATCTTCTAGTACACGACTGCACTTGATGATGATTTCCATGGCATCTGCGGATCTTTTGCTCAATGACTGGACTGTACCCACTTCTTCAATAATCCCCGTAAACATGTGATCCTCCCTTTCTCTTTCTTTTGTATTTCTCACTTTATGAAAAAGCGATGTTTGGGACATGTGATCGATTGAACACCTTCGTCGCTTTTTATGGTCCATACAAGGTAAATGAGGGATCACCTAATAAACACTGCATGCGATGACTATATTGACATACAGAAAGCCCCGGAAAAATTCCGGGGCTGTGGTTTTTTTGCATTAGAAATAAAACTATGATCAACACATATTTTTTGTTCATACATAGCTTTCGTTATCCTTCTCCCATCCAGACTTTCACTGTCGGCTTCAGCTTCTCACTGAATCAACCGTTAATAAATTAACGGGTCACGGGCTGTAAAGCATTTGCTTTATTACCGTCGGTCGGGATTTTCACCCTGCCCCGAAGGATACAATCGATATTTAGCTGTCCTTAGGGGCTATTATAGCGATCCTTGTGGTCAAATGCAACAATCAAGATTTATTCACTTATTCATAAAAAAAGCCTCCCTATAGGAAAGGAGACTTGTTAATTGACGACTTTTACTACTTTTATAAGACCGTCTATTCTTTTTTCATTACTAAAGTATGCTTTAATACGATCGCCTTTTTTCAGATCGGCCACATCATCTTCAAATTTCTTCCCGTTAAAAATGATTTTCGTGCCATTTTTGGCTTGACCGTAATACTCATCACCATCAATTTTTGTAATGGTATATTCATAGATTGTGTAATCTTTATCATTATTCGTTAAACTTTCGCCAATGGCTGTTGGCACATCTTCAATTTTCATGCCATTCATGTATAAATAACCTGCGCCTAAACAAAGCAGTAAAACAAATAAGATTGCGATTTTCAATTTGATTTTCCCCATATTTAGAACCTCCATCATCTGCACTTCGCCTATTTGTATGTTCTATTCCTTCTTTTGATGAAATAAAACCAAAAAAGCTGATTTTCATTAATGGTTACTTATATAACGATTCAAATGGACTTTTGGTTCCACCTTTTCATCATTACATATGATACGAATATGCGTTCTTTATTAAGGGGGTCTTTTTTCCTCTTTATCTGTTAGCAGGATGAATAAGATAGACGAGCTTTTTGATTATATTCTTTTCTCTAGTGCGAATAGATCTTCCTCTAACAATTGAGATCTTTGAACAGCGATATTTCGGCTGTCACGAACCCCTTGATTATAATAGTAGCTTCCAAGATATTTTGTGATAAATTCTAATAGATTGATGGCTGCTAATTCACCAATCTCCTCTTCTCGTTCTTCGGCAAAGTAACGCTGAATGGCAATCATCATCTGGTTTTTTTCTTCTTTTGTTAATGGTTTCAAAGTATCTCCTGCTTTCTTTCAGCATGATCACACGCTTTTTAGATGTGCACTTCCACTTATTTTTAGAGCTACATATGGTGACACTCACGAATACGAATGTTTGTTCTCTTATCATATCACAAAAACGTGTCCATCACACCCTAAAAGAAAAAGCGTGTTTTAATCAATGGATCAAAATACGCTTTCTTTATATAGACTATTTATTTCAATATGGATATTATCGTCGCTACAGAATGATCTACAAATGAACGCTCTGGGCGAGATTTCATGAGAACTGTAAGTCCAATAAAAGAAACAACCAGCGCCTGTGCTAAGGCTTTGGCATTCAGACTGCTTTCGAGCTCACCCGAGCGAATACCTTGTACAATTTTTTCTTCAAAAATGACCGAAAGATACATCTGATGCTCTCTTGTGAGAATTTCAAATTTCTCTTCGTGGGGGGCAAGCTCGACTATTGTATTGATGCAGAAGCACCCTTTACTCGGCCCATGTCCATATTCCTCTTCTACTAATTCAGCAAATAATGTATGAAATGCTTCCTTTACAGATAGATTGTTTTGAAGTTTTGTTCGAATGTGGGCAGCATGCTGAGTTGTATATTTGCGTAATGCCGCTTCAAACAATTCCTCTTTATCACCGAACGCTGAGTATAAGCTTGGCCGCTGTATTCCCATTTTTGCAGTTAAGTCGCTTAATGTAGTCGCTCTGTACCCCTTCTCCCAAAAAAGCAACAAGGCCTCATCTAACGCTTTTTCCTCATCAAATTCCCGTTGTCGAACCATTATCAACCCTCATTTCTATCATAAAAATCTCTTCACTAAATCAATCATCTATTTCTTATAACGTTTTTTACTCATCGGTATATTATCATTTTATTTTATTGACATATCATTGTCAAATTGACTAGATCTTCACTACATCGTCTTGACTTTAAAACGTTTCTTTGGTTATCCTTAACAGGAATCATTTTATACCAATTAGTATATTATACTTTTCAGTACAAAAGGAGCTGATGACATGCATGAAAAAAGAAAAAATGAATGCCGTTGAACATTCTGATCTAGAAACGACTCATTTACAAATAAACACCCGATCAACGATGACTCGCAATATGGCTCTACTGTTTTCGACAGCCTCAGGGATGGCAGTAGCAAACATATATTTTGCACAGCCATTATTAGACTCCCTCGCATCCGAGTTTGGTATCAGCTATTCATCCATTGGTATGGTCATTACGATTACTCAGCTTTGTTATGGGCTAGGACTGCTACTGATCGTACCACTTGGTGATCTGTTCAACCAACGGCGACTCATCGTAGCTCAAATGCTAGTATCCGTGTTATCTCTCATTCTAGTCGGTATCGCCCCTACCTCCACCGTCCTGTTCATAGGACTAGCTGCGGTGGGACTGCTTGCTGTAGTCACTCAGGTACTCGTAGCATTCGCAGCGACATGGGCCGCTCCTGAAGAACGTGGCCGCATAGTGGGCTTGGTTCAAAGTGGAATTGTGATTGGTATTCTTCTCGCACGAACGTTTGCTGGTGTACTAACCGATCTCGCCGGCTGGAGATCAGTCTATCTCGTTTCCGGCGTGATGATGCTGATCATCACTGGCGTGTTGTACCGGTATCTTCCGCGTGCTGACAGCAAGAGAGTCTCCATATCCTATGTGAACTTGCTCGCTTCAATGTTTATATTGTTCAGACAAGAACGAATTCTACGTATTCGTGGCGTACTGGGTTTTCTGATCTTTGTTGTGTTTGGCACGCTGTGGACTTCACTTGTGCTGCCTCTCAGCACTACGCCATACAATCTGTCACATACGGCGATTGGTGCATTTGGCCTTGCTGGAGTTGCCGGAGCATTAGGTGCCGCTCGAGCTGGAAGCCTTGCTGATCGAGGCTTAGGACAGTTAACAACGTGCATCGCCCTTGTCCTATTACTCTTTTCATGGTGTTTTATTTTTTTCACTGAATATTCCCTCATTTTATTAATCGTTGGTATCATCATTCTTGACCTATCTGTGCAGGCCGTTCATGTGACCAATCAAAGTATGATTTTCATGGTCCGGCCTGAGGCGAGAAGCCGGCTGACTGCTGCTTATATGATTTTTTATTCCCTCGGCAGTGCGCTCGGTTCTATTGTATCAACTAACATATACGCAAACGCTGGCTGGAATGGGGTATGTCTATTTGGAGCCTCAATCAGCGCCTTAGCCCTTTTATATTGGATGATCACCTACCGCTTCACGGCACAGATCACAGGAACATCAGATGTAAAATAAAAAAACACCGCAATTAAGCGGTGTTTTGGATTAAGCATCGATCACTTCGACTTTTTCCATGCCTTGTCCTTGTTCCATATCAAGAACAGCTTCGATACCAGATGTTACTTTGCCAAAAACAGTGTGAACACCGTTTAAGTGCGGCTGTGGGTCATGTACGATAAAGAATTGGCTGCCGCCAGTATCTTTACCAGCGTGTGCCATTGATAATGAACCTCTCTCGTGCTGATGAGGGTTTCCTTCTGTTTCACATTTAATTGTGTAACCAGGTCCTCCAGTTCCATTACCGTTCGGATCGCCGCCTTGGCTTACGAACCCTGGGATCACGCGGTGGAATTTCAATCCGTCGTAGAAGCCTTCATTCGCTAATTTTTCAAAGTTTGCTACTGTACCTGGAGCAGCCTCTGGGTAAAGTTCAAACTCAATTTTCTTTCCATTCGTTAATTGTATGTATCCTTTTTTCGCCATTTTTCACATTCTCCTTTCAGGTTAAACAACGCTCATTATAGCACATTTTCGGTGATGTTAAACATCCCCTGCTTACCTAATGTGATTTACCTCTTTTGCCATCATTGATAAAATAAAAGAGCTTGATCCTTTTCTCCTAAGGAAATGATCACAGACTGAGCAAATCACTTCATCATATTGGAGGTTTCAAACATCTTTAAAAGAAAATTGAAACGTCAGACTGATTTGTTACGTCTATATGATGGAGTACGATTCAAATCATGTACTCAAAAGATGAGTTTCTCACCATCGAGAAACGCTTTCGACTTGAAGGAGGTCAACATGTTTAAAAAAACAATGCTTGGTATGATGGCAGCGCTCCTTTTACTGATTGGTGCGCCAAAAGTCAGCTTAGCGGATGCAGCTGTCGGCGATGTCATCGTCACACTCGGGCAAGACTTAACACCGGCTGATCGCCAGAAGGTGCTTGACGAGTTGAATCCACCTGAAAATGCGACAAAAATTGAAGTAACCAATAAAGAAGAGCACGAATATTTAGGAAAGTATATCCCTCGTTCTCAAATCGGGACTCGAGCATTATCATCTTCATCCATCACCATTGAAAAATCAGGTGCGGGTCTGACCGTGGATACACATAACATTAAGACCATTACAGATGAGATGTATTTAAATGCTTTAATGACCGCAGGCGTGAAAGATGCAAAGGTTGTCGTGACGGCGCCGTTTGAAGTATCTGGCACAGCAGCACTGACAGGTTTATTAAAAGCCTATGAAGTGTCAAGCGACAAAGCCATTCCCGAAGATGTGAAACAGGTGGCTAACGAAGAGCTTGTAACAACATCTAAATTGGGTGACTCTATTGGAAAAGACAATGCTTCTGCCCTGATTGCAAAAATCAAAGATGACATTGCCAAAAATGGAGTTCCTAAAACAACAAAAGAAGTGGAAGAAAAAGTAGATCAAGCCGCTTCTGATTTGAACTTAAATCTGACGCAGGACCAAAAAGATCAACTTGTCTCTCTCTTCGATAAAATGAAAAATATCAATATCGATTGGAAACAAGTCGGATCTCAAATTGATAAAGCAAAAGACAAGATTACAAAATTCATAGAATCAGATGAAGGGAAAAACCTTCTACAGAAGATTTGGGATTTCTTTGTCTCCATTTGGAATGCGATCGTCTCTGTATTTACTGGTGGAAAATAAATGTCATAGAAAAAGCTGCCTGATGATCAGGCAGCTTTTTTTAAGTCGATGATTTCACTTTTGATTGATAAGGTAAATCCAATTTGACAATGTCCTCATATGTCTCACGCTCAACGACAAGCTGCGCTTCCCCATCTTCTACAAATACTACAGCCGGGCGCGGGATGCGGTTATAGTTGTTTGACATGCTGTAGCCATAAGCTCCTGTACAAAAGACAGCTAACAAGTCTCCCTGTGATAACTCTGGCAGATCAATATCCCAAATGAGCATATCTCCACTCTCGCAGCATTTCCCTGCAATGGACACCGTTTGATCATGCGTTTGGCTCATTTTATTGGCGCTCGCTGCTTCATATTTCGCTTGATATAAAGCAGGTCGAATGTTATCACTCATTCCGCCGTCAATGGCTACATAATCGCGAATTCCAGGTACATGTTTGGATGAGCCGATCGTATAAAGAGTGGTTCCCGCATCTCCAACAAGTGAGCGGCCTGGCTCAATCCAAATTTCAGGCATCTCAAATTCATAGCGGGCTACATTTTCTTTCACCGCTTGAATAATTTTCTCCACGTATTCAGTTGCTGGAAGTGGTTCGTCCTCTTCTGTATAACGGATGCCAAAGCCTCCGCCTAAGTTCAGCACTGTGGAAATAAAGCCAAATGATTCTCTCCATTCATCTAGCTTCAAGAAAATTTTATCTGCCGCAAGGACAAAACCAGCCGTATCAAAAATTTGTGAGCCGATATGACAATGAACACCTAAGAGCTCGATCACTTCTGATTCAAGTACTTGTTTGACTGCTTCGTCTGCTTGTCCATTATGAAGATCAAAACCGAATTTTGAATCTTCTTGACCTGTTGTGATATAGTCATGCGTATGTGCTTCAACACCCGGCGTGATGCGGAGTAGTACTTTCACCTGTTTTGACAGCTCTTGACCAAGCTGTTCAATGAGTGTCATTTCATAGAAATTATCAACGACAATACAGCCAATTCCGTGCTCTAGTGCCATCTTTAATTCTTCTCTGCTTTTGTTGTTACCATGGAAATGAATTTTTTCTACTGGAAACCCGGCACAAATAGCTGTGTGCAGCTCGCCGCCTGAAACGACATCAAGTGATAAGCCTTCTTCTTTTGCCAGCTGGAACATGGCAATAGAAGAAAACGCCTTACTCGCATATGCCACCTGAGCTTTTAGTTCTTCTTCAATAAATGCTTTCTGAAAGCTTTTTGCACGCTCCCGTATTAAAGCCACATCATATACATAAAGTGGTGTCCCATACGTTTCAGCTAAAGAAACGGCATCAACACCACCAATTTCTAAATGTCCGAGTTCATTTTGTCTGCAAGTGCCGTGTAAATACAATGTCATTCCCTCTTTCTCCGCCTCGGCTGAAAAAAGACAGCTGCACAAGCTGCCTTTTGCCGTTTCTCAAAGTTAAAAATACAATATCACAATCTTCAGCCACTTTCAACGAGCGTTAAGAATTTGGCGGAATTTTTGATCTGTTCTGAGGGTGAACGATGCTTGGCCTTACTTTTGAGCCAGGAACAGACGTCCGAATGAGCACTTGCCACAAGGCCTTTCCATTAAAAGGAATAAACGGCCACATATAAGGCGTCTGTAAGGAACGAATGGATGTTAAATAAATAAGTAACAGCGTAAAACCGATGATCAATCCATTCAGCTTAAAGATCGCTACTAGTGCTAATATGATCAGCCGGATGATTTTATTAGCGACACTCAGTTCATAACTTGGAGTGGTGAATGTGCCGATGGCTGCTAGCGAGACGTATAATATGACCTCTGGTGTAAATAAACCGACATCAATTGCAATTTGTCCAATTAAAACGGCTGCAATCAAGCCCATGGCAGTCGACAAGGCGGTCGGCGTATGAATCGCCGCCATTCGTAAAAATTCCACCCCAAAATCAGCAAGGAATACTTGGAGAATGACAGGGATATGGGAGGGTTTGTTAAATCCAATATAGCTTAGATTGTCTGGCAGAAGATTCGGTTCTAGAATAAAAAGAAACCAGATCGGCAAAAGAAAAGTAGAACATAAGATGCCTAAAAAACGCACCCATCTTAAAAAAGTCCCAACTGCTGGCGCCTGGCGGTATTCTTCAGCATGTTGAACGTGATGAAAAATAGTGGTTGGCGTAATGATGACACTAGGGGATGTATCTGTAATGATGATGACATGCCCTTCTAATATATGGTTAGCTGCTACATCTGGGCGCTCGGTGTATCGTACAAGCGGGAAGGGATTATATCCTTGCTTAATGATAAATTCTTCAATTGTTTTATCAGACATCGTCAGTCCGTCAACTTTGATCCCAGACACTTCTTTTTCGATAATATCAACAAGATCAGGGTCAGCAATGTCTTCAATATAACAAACACAGACGTCTGCTTTAGAGCGCTCGCCTACTTTAAGCATTTTGTATCGCAGTTTTTCATCCCGCACTCTTCTGCGAATGAGTGCTGTGTTCACAATAATATTTTCAACAAAGCCGTCTCTTGCACCTCTGACAACCTTTTCTGTATCCGGTTCCTCCGGCATTCTACCAGGGTAGCTCCTGACGTCAATAATAAATGCGTAATTTTCACCTTCGACAACGACTGCCACAAGTCCAGACAACACTTGATCCACTGCTTCATCAAGCGTTTCAACTTTTGAGACTTGCTGATTGACAAGACGGTTTTCTACCACACGTGCAAGATCATCTGATTCAGGTTCGTTGTCATTGATTTCAATCAGTTCTTTTAATAAATAGATCACATATTGTGTATCACATAATCCATTTACATAGTAAAGCTGGATTTCCTGATCATGGACATAAATTTTCCGAACGCCAAGGTCAAAGCTGAGACCCATCCCGACATTGTCTTTGAAAAAATCTTCATTTTTCTTTGGATCTCGGTACACGTGCACCTTGTCTTTCTTCATGGAAACCGCTCCTTTCTAAAATTAATTCGACTGCCTTCATTGTGATGGGGGACCCTTTGCTTAGATCATCTTTCCGTCCCATCTTGCCAATATCTCCAATGCCGACAACAATCGGAAGCTGTAGTGAATCGAGACAATACACTGTATCTCCACTCATTTTGTGTGGTTCCATTTCTGGAAGTCCATGTTTGTCAACGCCGTATTCTGTCAGTTCACCTTCCCGGTCAATGGAGACATGTACCTTTGTCCATTCCGCTTGATGGGTTTTAGATGCCACTGCAATGGCGCCAATCACTTCAATTTCAGGGTGACGTGCTACGTGCTTCATCGCCGTCTCCCCTGTTCCTTCACCTGTTAAGCCAGAATCATCAAACATGACAAACACTGGGTCATACGGCGTTTTTAAAATCATCTGGACCAGTTCTGGTCCTGTTCGTTTGCTCGGATTCCCTTTTGAGCTGGAAATACATCTTCCGCCGACTTTCTTTGCGACGAGCTCAATCGTTTTGGCAGCATATATATCTCCGTCTGTCACTAAAATGACTTTGCGTCTTTGCCCCATATTAGGTTATCCTTTCGGTTTAAAGATAAGTGCAATGATAAATGAAAATAAAATTGCAGCTGATATTCCAGCAGAGGTTAACTCAAAAATCCCAATTCCGATTCCAATAAATCCGTGGACATCAGCCTGATGCATCGCCCCATGAAGCAAGCTATGACCAAAGCTTACGATAGGCACGGTAGCACCCGCTCCTGCAAATTCAATAAATTTATCATAAATACCAAACCCGTCTAAAATCGTCCCCGCCACAACAAAGGTCGTCATGACATGTGCTGGTGTGAGTTTCAGTACATCAAGTAAAAGCTGGCCGATCACGCAAATCAGTCCGCCTGCAACAAAAGCAATCAAATAATCCATTAGCTTTCTCCTCCTGCACGCTCAAATACAACTCCGTGCGCAATGGTTGGAATGGTCTCTTTTTGCTGAACCATCATTGGGCTGAGAAGCGCCCCGGTTGCTACAACTAATACTCTTTGTAAATTCCCTGCTTTCATTTCTTGAAAGATGTGACTGAATGTCACGACAGCTGAGCAGGCACAGCCGCTGCCTCCAGCGAATACATTTTGATCAGGTGTGTATATGATTAATCCGCAATCATCATGCTTCCGTCCAAGCTGAATGCCATCTTCTTTCAGAAGATCCTTTAAAATAGGCGATCCAATTCCAGATAGATCTCCTGTTAGGATGAGATCATAATCATCTACTGTTCTTCCTAAGTCTTCTAAATGTTGTTTGATTGTGTCTGCCGCTGCAGGCGCCATAGCCGAACCCATATCAAATGGATCTGTAATCCCAAGATCCATCACCCGTCCGACGGTGGCACTTGTAATTTGAATTTGGGAAGGTTCTTGGCTGATGACGACAGCACCGCTCCCTGTCACTGTACTTGTGGCTGTATCGGGTTTTTGCCCGCCATATTCTGTTGGATTACGAAATTGCCGCTCTGCCGTCGCATTGTGACTGCTTGTCGCAGCAAGTGCTCTATTGGCAAAGCCACCATCTACTAGCGCTGAGGCAATGGCGACTGATTCCATAGATGTGGAGCAGGCACCAAATAAACAAAGAAACGGGATTTTGAGTTCTCTTGCCACATAGTTGGCTGTCACGTTTTGATTCAGTAAATCTCCTGCCAGCAGAAGGTCAATATCACTTTTTTGCAAATTCGCTTTTGATAAGGCCATTGATATGGCATCATCCATGAGCTGCCTTTCAGCCATTTCCCAGTTCTTTTGATAACAGTGCATTTCATCATAAGTTTTATCAATGAGATGACCGATTGGGCCTTCTTTTTCTTTCGGTCCTGCAGCTGTTCCTTCCGCATTCACATAAAGCTTGTGTTCAAATACCCAAGATTGCTTACCTGTTAGTTTCACGTTTTATTCCTCCTACGAAAACATCTTTTCCAAGACGTATCGAATAATCCCTACGACATATGCCGAGACGACACCAAACACAATGACGTTCCCAGCCAGTTTAAACATGTTGGTCGCTACACCTAACACAAGCCCTTCACTTTTATGCTCAAGAGCCGCACTTGTCATGCTGTTTGCAAATCCTGTCACCGGGACAGCTGATCCCGCTCCAGCAAACTGGCCGATTTTATCGTAAATACCAATACCAGTTAAAATAGAAGAAATTAAAATAAGGGTCGCCACCGTTGGATTCCCTGCTGTCTTCTCATTAAAATCAAAAAAAGTAATATAGAAATTTTGCAATCCCTCGCCTATCGCACAAATCAAACCGCCGACAAGAAAAGCCTTGATGCAGTTCAGTACATAAGGAGGTTTCGGCTGATACGTTTTCACTTTAGATGGATAGTTCTCTTTTAAACTTGACACGCGTTGTTCCCTCCACATTTTTAAATATAAATAAGCCAATGAAATAGCGAGCCAAACACCTTTCCTAAGACGATGGCCATGAGCAGCAGCACAATTTTCCCGTCCATTCCAATTCTTTTCGTTAAGATAGGAAGTACATTTAACACTTCAGTGAGTGCGGCAGCAAGCATGCCGACAAAAATGCCAGATAAAAGACCGATCGGTAGCGCCAGCCATTTGGATAAATGCAAATGGACTTGACTTAAAGTAGCCCAGCCGCCAACGACCGCTCCACTTATCACGGCAGCCTCATATCCTTGAATAAAACGCTGCGTTTTCGTTAATTGCATTAATCGAGGGATAATACCAAGCACTGTGAGAAACGCCACGAATCCTGCCCCTACCGTTAAACCGCCGCCGAGCCCAACAAGCACCACAAAAAGCCATTTACCGATCATGGATATCTTTCAATGTTTCTTTGTTTTCATTGAGTGCGACATAATGATCAAGATCGAGCTGATATTTAAACATTTCCACTTCAAGCGGGCTTGGCTCTTCGTTTAAACGCTTTTTAAACACATGATTGAAAAATAAAATCATGCCAAAACCGAGTCCAAAGCTATATGGAATTTGTAATAAATACGGATGCTCAACCGTGTTTCCAGTAATCATCTCGTAAAGGCGGATATGAACAAGTCGCATACTAACATCCTCATGGAAATTCATGATGGCAAGGGCCGCTCCGACAAATAAGAGGAGCCATACAAACACGAATAATACGGGGGACAGTTGGCGTTTGCCTGTATCAATTTCAACAATGGCCTCTGACCCTCCAACCGTTTGAATGTCGATGTCAGGCCACGCTTTTTTGATCGTTTTGACCACATGCATGATATCTAACACAACGATGTGACGATCCTTTTTGCTGACATGGTATATCGGCATTTTGCTCAGCTTTTGCACAGCACTGTCATCTCCAGTGATTTGGGCAATATCCTCTAAATAGATAAGCTGATCATTACCAGTCTTAATCCGATGGCGCAGCCGAATAAAGATTTGTCCGTCCATCCAAGTCACTTCCTATACGATGGGTTAAAAATAGTATGTGGTGAAAAATGGTTCTCATACTGAAAGAACTTGATTTACCGGTAATTACCACACAAAAAAAGCCAGCCGAATTGGCTAGCTGTCTTTTTGATCCATTTGCATTTGGATTTGTTTTAAGATTTTCTTTTCAAGCCGTGAGACTTGCACTTGGGAAATTCCGAGTCTTTCTGCTACTTCTGATTGTGTTTGGTCTTTATAATACCTTAAATAGACAATCAGTTTCTCGCGCTCTTCCAATTCTTTAATCGCCTCTTTCAGCGCAATTTTATCAAACCATCTTTCTTCTGAATGATCGGCAATTTGATCGAGCAACGTAATCGGATCGCCGTCATTTTCATACACGGTTTCATGAATAGATGATGGTGAGCGGACCGCTTCTTGAGCAAGGACGACATCCTCAGGTGTGATGTCCAGATATTCAGCGATTTCCTGAACAGTCGGCATTCGTCCATGAGATTTAGACAATTCGTCCCTTGCCCGCCTAATTTTATTTCCAAGTTCCTTTAAGGACCTGCTGACTTTGACGGTTCCATCATCACGAATGAAACGCTGAATTTCACCAATGATCATTGGAACGGCATAGGTCGAAAACTTCACATCATAAGACAAATCAAATTTATCAACAGATTTCAGCAGGCCAATACAGCCTATTTGGAACAGATCATCTGGTTCATATCCTCTATTTAAAAAGCGCTGAACAACGGACCAAACAAGACGCATGTTTTTTTCTACGAGGAGGTCTCTTGCTTGTTGATCTCCGCCTTGGCTTTTTTTGATGAGCTGTTTCACTTCATCATTAGACAGCTGTGCTTTTTTTGCTTGCTTTTTTACCTCCACATCCATATGAGCAGCTCCTTAATTACAAAGCGCTTTGCTTTTTGATAGATGCTTTGTTAAGCGGATCGTTGTGCCCATTTCTGGAGATGAGTCCACCATGACATCATCCATAAAGTTCTCCATGATCGTAAAACCCATCCCGGAACGCTCTAAGTCTGGTTTCGTCGTAAAAAGCGGCTGCCTTGCTTCCTCAAGATCTGAAATGCCCATGCCTTCGTCTCGAATCGTCAGATACACAATATGGTCATCCAATGTGACGCTAATGTGCACCTTGCCGTCTGGATTCCCGTCATACCCGTGAATGATCGAGTTCGTGACCGCCTCTGATACAACGGTTTTGATTTCTGTTAGCTCATCTAATGTTGGATCGAGCTGAGCGATGAATGCTGCCACCGTTACTCTCGCAAAGGATTCGTTTTGACTTAAAGCAGAAAAAGTCAGATTCATTTCATTTGTCATGATGCCACCCCCAATGTTTGCAGCGCAGTTTGCTCTGAAGGCTCCATACGAATAATTTTAAACAAGCCGGACATATCAAATAAACGGTTCACTGCTGGCGAGATCGCACAGACGACCATTTCACCGCCAAGCTGTTTAATTTCTTTGTATCTTCCTAAAATCACTCCGAGGCCAGAGCTGTCCATAAACGATAAATCAGCTAAATTCAGCACGATGTGGCGAATGTCCTCTGTTTCCAAATAATTCGTCACCTTTTGTCTCAATGTCTCTGCGGAGTGATGATCAAGCTCCCCTGTCAACCGAATGCAAAGTACGCTCTCTTTTATTTGAAAATCAATACCAAGGCTCATCTTTTCTTCCTCCTTGCTCTATTTTCGGATAAAGAATGTTTCTCTTTCTTCACATGCAAATCCTTCACCATGACAAAACTAGTGATCATTCGTCACATTTAGATGTTCTTTTCGTTCATAGCAAAAAAGACTGCCAGTTGCAGCAGTCTTTCACCTTTTACTTCCATTTAACAAATTCGGCCATCGCCCGTTTGAAGAACGTCCAAACACCGGCTTTTTCCATATCTTCTTTCGCTTCAACAGGACTTTCATGAAGCACTTTTCCATCTTTTTTCAAGATGATGGTGCCAAGTTTCGTTCCTTTTGAAAATGGGGCTGTGACATCTTGAGTTAATTTAATTTCTTTTTTGATCTGATCGACATTTTCGCCTTTTTTCGTTAGAAGAGAAATCGGTTCAGACGTGACAAGCTGAATTTTTTTCTTTTTCCCTTTGCTCACTTTGATCTCTGCTACATCTTGACCACGCTTGTACAGAGGATGCGTTGTATATTGACTAAAGGCGTAATCCAGCATTTTGACGACTTGAGCATTTCTGTCTTTTGGTGTGCTTGCGCCGAATACAACAGCAATCACGCGCATGTTGCCTTTTTTAGCAGATGCAGTTAGACAGTATTTCGCCTCGCCTGTAAACCCTGTTTTCACCCCATCCACACCTGGATAAAATTTAATGAGACGGTTTGTATTCACAAGCC
Source organism: Bacillus sp. 2B09 (assembly GCF_003946835.1). Classification (NCBI taxonomy): domain Bacteria; kingdom Bacillati; phylum Bacillota; class Bacilli; order Caryophanales; family Bacillaceae; genus Bacillus; species Bacillus sp. 2B09. The sequence continues at coordinate 137,043 of NZ_RPSG01000007.1, read as the reverse complement.
AGAATTTTTTATCCGTGTTCTGACGAAGATAATCTTCGTATACACCTGTGAACTTGGTGATCTCTTCATATTTCAACAGCTCTTTCGCCATTTTTGCCATATCATGAGCCGTGCTGTAATGATCTTTTTCAGGAAGTCCTGTTGGATTTTGAAAGACCGTTGAGGTGAGCCCAAGCTCTTTTGCCTTTTTGTTCATTTGCTCAACAAACTGTTCTTCAGATCCAGCAATATGTTCTGCCATGGCAACTGAAGCATCGTTTCCTGACGCAATCGCAATGCCTTTTAGCATGTCTTTAACCGTCATTTCTTCTCCCGGTTCAAGGAAAATTTGTGAGCCTCCCATAGATGCTGCATGATCGCTCGTTCTTACTTTATCAGTCATTTTTAATTTCCCTTGATCCATCGCTTCCATGATGAGAAGCATCGTCATGATTTTGGTCATACTTGCAGGGGCAAGCTTTTCATCACTGTTTTTATTGTAAAGCACTTTTCCCGTGTCACGTTCCATTAAAATCGCTGATTTGGCTTCATGCGCCAATTCTGATGTTTGTTTTTCTCCTGGCTTTTCAATCTTTTCTTTTGCCATCGCTGATGGTGTAACCATTGAGATAAGGATCATTAAAGTAAACAATGCACATATATGACGTTTCAAGTGGCAGACCTCCATTATCGTAATCCTTTCTATTTTTTCCTCATAAAGGCTGTTTTATTCAGAGATCGTTTGATTGCCATAAAAAAAAGCCCTCTGTTTCATGAACAGAAGGCTTTTTCACACGATCTATGAGAGTTGTTTGACAACATCTTTCACTAAATCAAGGAAACTTGCTTTCACTTTTTCCGTCACTTCGATCACTTCATCATGAGAAAGCGGCTGATCTAAAATACCTGAAGCCGCATTAGAGATGCATGAAATACCAAGTACTTTTATGCCTGCATGACGTGCCACAATCACTTCTGGCACAGTCGACATACCGACTGCATCAGCGCCAAGCGTTCTGAGGAAACGAACCTCTGCCGGTGTTTCATATGAAGGCCCTGTCATTCCTGCATAAACCCCTTGCTGCACAGATATGCCTAAATGTTTAGCCGTTTTCTCTGCAAGTGCCAGCAAATCTTTATCATACGGTGCAGACATATCAGGGAAACGAACCCCTTGACTGTCGTTTGGTCCAATTAACGGATTGGTTCCCATCATATTGATATGATCTGTAATCAGCATGAGATCGCCAGGATGGAAGGATGTATTCACACCGCCCGCTGCATTTGTCACAATACATGTCTCAATGCCGATTTCTTTCATCACACGGACAGGAAATGTCACCTGCTTCATATCATACCCTTCATAGTAATGGAAACGTCCTTGCATAGCACAAACGACCGTGCCTTTCAGCGTTCCAATGACGAGCTGGCCTGCATGCCCTTCTACTGTTGAAACAGGGAATCCAGGAATATCTTCATATTTCAATTTGATTGGATTTTCAATCTCATCGGCTAAAATGCCAAGACCTGAACCTAAAATCAATCCAACTGTTGGTACATATGTCGATGCTTGTTTAATGTATGCCGCCGCTTCTGAAAACTGTGCTCCCACGTGATTTCCCCCTATTTGAGTTGAGATAAAAAGCTTGTTCCGTATTTTGGCAGCGTTGATTTAAAATTATCTGCTACCGTTGCCCCAAGATCAGCAAATGTTTTCGCTGTTGGTAGCTCATTCGCTTCTTGATGCTTTTTGCTGTAAGCAATAAGCGGAACGTATTCTCTTGTATGATCTGTTCCGTGATGAACCGGGTCATTTCCGTGATCTGCTGTGATCACAAGCAGATCATCCTCTTTTAATAGATCAAACACTTCAGGTAGACGTGCGTCAAATTCCTCTAGTGCCTTACCGTAGCCTTCTGGATCTCTTCTATGTCCATAAAGCGCATCAAAGTCGACAAGATTTAAGAAGCTCAGCCCAGTAAAGTCTGTTTTCAGCGTCTCCACTAGCTTGTCCATTCCATCCATGTTGGATTTCGTTCTGAGTGAAGAGGTGATTCCTTCACCATCATAAATATCAGAGATTTTTCCGATCGCAATGACATCAAGTCCATCATCTTTCAATTCATTCATGACGGTACGGTCGAATGGTTTTAATGCATAGTCATGACGATTTGGTGTTCTAACAAATGCCCCCGGCTCCCCGACAAATGGACGAGCGATGATGCGCCCTACCATATATTTTTCATCTAAAGTCAGTTCACGTGCGATTTCGCAAATGCGGTAAAGTTCGTCTAATGGCACAACTTCTTCGTGTGCAGCAATTTGCAGCACAGAATCTGCTGAAGTATAAACGATTAAATCGCCTGTTTTCATATGCTCTTCGCCAAGCTCATCCAGAATTTCTGTACCAGACGCTGGTTTATTTCCAATGATGCCACGCCCTGTTTTTTCTTTTAATTCATTTAACAGTTCATCTGGAAAGCCGTCTGGAAAGACTTTAAATGGTGTGTCGATGTAAAGACCCATGATTTCCCAATGCCCTGTCATTGTGTCTTTCCCGTTGGATGCTTCTTGCATTTTTCCATAATACGCAAGCGGTTTTTCGTCCGCTGGAATTCCTTTAATTTCTTTAATATGACTTAGCCCAAGCTTCGCCATATTCGGCATATGAAGCCCGTTCATTTTTTCAGCAATATGTCCAAGTGTATCTGCACCTACATCATTAAAATCAGCAGCATCAGGTGCTTCCCCGATTCCTACTGAATCCATCACAATGAGGAAAATACGTTTATACTGATAATCAGGCATAAAAAAGCGCCTCCTTCAATATTCTTGTCCTTTCACCTTTCACAACTGGAGAGGTCAGACATCTCAAGTATAAACCGTTTTCAAGTCAATTGACAACCATAAACGGTCCAAACATAAAAAAGCATGATACACGTTCACCGTGCCATGCTTTACTTATGCCCTTGGATGGAATTTGTGATACACGTCTTTTAATCTTGTTTTTGTGACATGTGTGTAAATTTGTGTAGTAGAAATATCGGCATGTCCGAGCATTTCCTGTACGGCTCTAAGATCCGCACCGTTTTCAAGCAAATGTGTCGCAAATGAATGTCTGAGCGTATGAGGCGTCAATTCTTTTTGAATACCTGCTTCTATGGCTCGTTTCTTTAAGTTCTTCCAAAAGCCCTGCCGCGACATTTTTTTTCCGTGATGATTCAGAAATAAGGCATCGGCCGGCTGTTTTTTGAGCAGCTTGTTTCTGCCTTTTTCTATATACACTTCAATCGCACTTGTAGCAGCTTCACCAATAGGCACGATCCGCTCTTTTCTTCCTTTTCCAAAACAGCGTATAAACCCCATGGTCAGATGCACATCCGCAAGAGTCAGATCAAGCATTTCACTTACGCGAATACCTGTTGCATATAAAAGTTCGAGCATGGCTTTGTCACGGTAGTCAAATGGTGTTTGCTGCTTAGGTGTATCGAGCAGCTTTTCTACCTCATCTAATGATAGAACTTTCGGTAATTTCCGCTCTGTTTTTTGTGATTCAATGTTCCATGACGGGTCATCTGTTGTCACTTTTTCACGGAGCAAAAATTGATGAAAGGAGCGTATCGATGATAGATGACGGACGGACGTTTTACTCGATTTCCCCTCGTCTTTTAACTGTTTTAAATAATGAATAATATGAAGGCGTGTGACGTCTTTTACATCTGTCAATTGTTCATGCGTCATTAAAAAAGACAAATAGCTCTGTAAATCTCTTTTATAAGAGACAATGGTATTTTCAGAGAGTCCTCTCTCTACTGTCATAAAATGAATAAAGTCGGATAATTGATCCTTCAATGGTTTCTACTCCCCGTTTTGATAAAAATAAATCAATCGATCCTGCCAGCTGTCTTGTTTCGGCTGATCCATTTCCATCACTTTTATCGCTGCACCTTCTGGTTTATCATAACGATGATAGCTTTCATATTCTGAATTTATCCATATCATAGCATAATAGAACAGGACGGTAAAACCAGTGAACAAGATAAATACTTTCATTACTTCACCTGTTGTTTTGAGCCATTTTCGCATGTTCTTCATGTCCTTTCTCGTGTTCTCATTACTTCAGCATATGCCAGGTGGGACAAGGAATATACAGCGAACATGCAAAAAACCTTTTCATTTTGAATGAAAAGGTTCCAATTCGGATTATTTGCCGGATTCATCATCATGACACCGGTGGCAAATACCATGGAATGTCAATCTATGATCCTTAATTTTAAATTTCCAGTCGCGTTCAATAATCTCTTCAACATCTTCTAATAAATCATCTTCTATCTCATCGACTGTACCGCATTCCATGCAGACAAGATGGTGATGGAAGTGAGCGGCTCCTTCTTTGCGAAGATCATATCGCGAAACGCCGTCTCCAAAGTTAATTTTATCAACAACTTTCAGTTCAGTAAGCAATTCTAACGTCCGATAAACAGTAGCAAGACCAATTTCAGGAGACTTCTCTTTTACGAGGAGGTATACATCTTCTGCACTTAAATGGTCTTCTTCATTCTCAAGCAGTACTCTTACTGTTGCTTCACGCTGTGGCGTGAGCTTATAGCTGGAAGAATGAAGCTGTTTCTTAATTCGATCAATCCGATTTTCCATTGACTTTCCCTCCTACGCCACATTACTTGATCATTATATCAAATGATGTGCAGAGAGCCAACTATAATCATTTTAAATTGATAAATAAATTGATTATTATTTAATAACGATTATAAAATCATCAAAACAGAACACCTGCCAGCTTTTTCATCAGCATGAATGATAAGTATGATTCAAAAAAGGACGAAAGAGCAGCGAGGGTTAAAATCATCAGTAGAACAGAAGCATACCGGCCAAACCAATGGATTGGCGCTTGACTGATGGTTTTTTTCATAAAAAGCTGACCAATTAAACGAATGGAGAACGCAATCGCACAAGTTCCGATCACTAAATACGCTGGAATGAGCAAGATATTTTGAGGAAGCACCGAGACAAAAGATAGAAAAAAACCGCTAAGCCCCATTTGATTGACCAAAAAACCGACAGTAAACCCAACTACAATCCCTTTTAAAAAAATCATAAGAAAAATAAGCGGCAGGCCAATGATGGAAATTCCGAGTATCCACATGAGGCCCAAATATTTCATATGATGTAAAAAGCTTTGCAAAAACATTTCTTTTGATTCTGCTGCTTTCTCATTCGTCAGTTGACCAAAAAATTGATTTAAATAGTAGAATAAATCCTCTTTCTGACTCATTGTCATACTATTGACGATAATGGCTCCAAAAATGACGCCCATTAAAAATAGTACAGAAACAAACAAATAAATCGATACATGATCTTTCACGTGCTGAAGAAGATGTTCTTTCCAAGACTTTTTCCGCATGCGCCTTCCTCCCAAATAGTAAAGGTTACTAGATTCTATGAGAGAGCAGACGAAACATGACAGTTTTATAAAAAGAAAAACGAGAAAGCAGCTGTACACCGCTCTCTCGTTTCCTTTATCGTGCAGCTTTTTGTACGTTCACAAGCCCAGCGCCATAATAAAAAGGTTCGCCAAGTTTTGTTGCCGTTTTTGTCAGCCTTTCACGCAATTCATCATTTGTCAGATTCGGATGTTTTGATAGAATGACTGCCGCAGCACCAGCTACATGAGGTGATGCCATAGACGTTCCACTCTTATATCCATATTCGTTATGAGGAATGGTACTTAATGTTGAAACACCTGGTGCTGATACTTCCACTTCTTCCCCAACAGAGGAATCAAAGGCTCTTTGCTTTCGTTGATCCACAGATGCGACTGCCATGACAGAGCTGTATTTGGCCGGGTAATCTATCGTATTAAGTGACCCGTAGCTCCCAGCATTTCCTGCAGATGCGACAATGAGAATCCCGTTGTCATATGCTCGATCTACCGCTTCTTTCAGCGCCTCCGATTCACTTGCTCCCCCCATACTAATATTGATGACATCCATCTCATTCTCAATCGCCCATTCAATGCCTTTAATGATCCAGCTATAGTAGCCGTCACCATTTTCATCTGCCACTTTCACCGCATAGATCGAAGCTTTTGGTGCCACACCAACGACGCCTACTTTATTATCTAATGCTGCGATCGTGCCTGCAACGTGAGTTCCGTGTTCATGCGGGTCAACGAGCGGATCGGACTCTGTTGGAACAAAGCTGACACCACCAGTTACATGTAAATCTTCATGCTTGCCGTCGATTCCACTGTCAAGAACAGCTACTTTGACATTCTGTCCGGCATATCCTCGTTTATGTACCTTTTGTGCTTTGATGCTTTTGATGCCATAAGGAACGCTTTGACCGCTTGTTTTTGCTTTTTGGTCTTCCTCAATAAAAGTAACTTCTTTTGCTTGATGTAGTTTTTCTTTTGATGCTTCGTTCAACGAAACTTTCATCATATCTATTTTCTCTATTGATTCTTTCACATGACCGCCGGCTTTTTCAACAAGCTGTTTTTGTGTTTTGTCTTGAACGGAAGAAGAAAAACCGATCATATACTCTTTTTTTGCTTGATCCTTTGCAGATACATCTGATGCGCCGAATGTCATCGATGCCAGTAGCATACTTGCCATACAAAGCCCTGCTCCAAATGATTTGACCTTCACGATACCCACTCTCCCTTTCATTTCTTTTTGTCATTTAACTACATTTTTAGACAAAAAGAAACGACCGTTTGTCCTATTTTTTAAAATTTTTCCAATTATTTGATCTACTTGTCACAAAAAAGCAAAATAAAAATGCTTATGATCCTGTTCATAGCGATCATAAGCATTCCTACCTTTATGTTTTTTCATCATATGCTGCAAGGCTTCTTGTTTTGTTTTTGTCTTTCTTTCGTGTGTACTAAAATGCGGCATATTTCCTCTCGATTGTTCTGGATTTCGACTGTGCTGCCTTTGAAGGTGTTCTCTCTTTTTCTTTGCTTTACTTTTTCCCATTTCGCAAAACCCCTTTCGTTGTCGTTATGATACATGAAAGCACCTAAAAAAGATAGACGTATACACGTCTATCTCAAATTGTTGACAAAAGGCTAAAATGTACTTGATTTTAGCCTTTTGTCTTCTTTTCAGCGTGATAGAAAACCTTTGCAGTCTAGGAAGGACGAGCACCGGAGCAGAGCGAATTTGACATTCGTGAGCACCGGAGCGCAGGACTGACAAAGAATGCGAGGGTTTGTCTACACGCTGAGATAGACGTATACACGCCTATCTTTCTTTTCTCACCATATCAAGATGCGGAATTCCATCCTCATCATAACAATCTGAGACAGCTTCAAAGCCAAACGATTCGTAGAACGATTTCAAATAAGCCTGTGCTTGGATTTTAATCATTGTTTCGCCTAATTCACTGAGCTTTTTTATCGCCTGATCGAGCAGGATCTTCCCGTAACCTTTTTTCCGGCCGGTCTTCGTCACAAGGACACGGCCAATGGATGCCTCTTTGTACATGATCCCGCTTTGGAAAATGCGGCAATAAGCGACAATCGTGCCGTTCTCTTTGGCGATGACATGCAGCGCCTCTTGATCACGATGATCAATTTCAGGATAAGGACATGTTTGTTCTACAACAAACACATTTACCCTTTCCATTAAAATCAAGTAAAGGTCCTCTTTAGACAGTTGTTCAAATGTGTGACATGTCCATTTAAGTTGATTCATGATTGATATCCACCTTACCGTAGACCCCGCCTCCGCCAGCGATCAGTCCAACTTCACCTCTTCTTGCTTTGATGATGTAATCGGCTGTTTTCTCAGGCAGGACCGCTTTTAATTCTTGTTCTGTTGCTTGATGAAGAATATTCATCTCTGTATGAAAGACAGCTTTTAACTTTTCTAACGTTTTGGCTCCAACACCCGGAATAAAATGAAGGGGAAGCTGGTGAACATAAGGAGGCCTTATTCCTTTATCACTTTCTTGGTCAGCAAGCTCCTTTAACCGCTCACTCACCCCTTTTGTCATTCGGGTATGGCCGCATGCTTGGCACTTTTCTTGATCCTGACTGTCAGGTCTTACCCCGCATTTCTCACAGGTCGTATGATAATACTTTCCGAGCCGCGGAGCGAGCCCATAATTTCCAGTGATGTTTCTGCCATCTTTTCCTTGAAGCGCTAGCTCGAATTCAGCAAAGGAGGCATGATCCATTCGGATCTTCGTATATTCCCGCGCAATTTTCCCTAAAGAATGGGCATCTGAATTTGTTAAAAAAGGATAACGGTTTAGCTCACTTAGCTGGGAGGCCATAGACGTATCACAGCTAAGGCCAAGCTCAACAGCATCAATGAGTTCTGGATCGAATACTTCGGTTAAAGAAGTATTGACCCCTTTGCCGTATAAACTTTTATGCGGCGTAAAAATATGGGCAGGAATAAATAATCCCCCTAGTTCCTTCACCTTATGCTGAAGCGTTCTCCCATCCACATATAACCGCTGTGAACTCAAATGCACATTTTTCATATGAAGAGAAAGCCATGCAGAAAACTCAGACATTTTACGAAGCGTGGGCATAAAGGCAAGCACATGAATCGGACCTTTTGATTGGTCATCATTGATTTCTAGCTCACTGCCTAAAAGCAAAACGGTCTTTCCAAATGATAACCCGCCATCGCTTAGTTCAGTGTACGTTCCTTCCTCTACACCTTCTATCAATTCTTCTAGGACTTCAGGAGATTGTGCATCAATCACACCAATCATCCCCATCCCTTTACTTTGAGACGCTTCAATGAGAATTTGGTCAATGGTCAGTGACCTTGCACCTGTAATTTTGACAGCCCTACCTGTTCTTGTTCGACCAATATGAATATGGATATCTGCAAAGAATTCCCTCATTTTGTAGACTTAAGTACCTCTTGCAATTGTAAGTATTGAATGGCATAGGCTGTTTTCGCATCATAAATATGTTGTTTCTCAATGAGTTGCAGCGCTTCTTCTAGTGAAACTTCCATCACTTCGACAAATTCATCCTCATCCAGCTCTCGTTTTTCTTCAAGCGGGACCAGCTGATCAGCAAGGTAGATATGAACAATTTCATCCGCAAACCCTGGTGATGTATAAAAGGCGGTCAGCTTTTGGAGCGCCTGAGTTGAATAACCTGTTTCTTCTTCTAATTCTCTCAGTGCTGTATGTGCCGGCTCTTCTCCTTTTTCTAATTTTCCAGCCGGGATTTCAACGATGGCTCTCTCCAGTGCTTTACGGTATTGCTTGACCAAAATGATTTTATTCTCGTCTGTACGTGCAATGACTGCTACTGCACCTGGATGTTTAATGATTTCGCGTTTGCCTGGTTTTCCGTTCGGCAATTCTACATCTTCAAGAACCAAGTCAATGATTTTTCCGTTATATAATGTTTTTGACGATAATGTTTTTTCTTCAAAGTCCTTCAATTTTGTCAGCTCCTCGTTCTACTTTCACTTTTTACTTCATTCATTTTAACATAGATGTTTTAGGAGAAGCCAAAATGCGGATGCCTGCTTCAATGCGCCTTTTGAAATCACCTAGCTTGAATTCCAGAATTGTTTCACTTAATGTGAAAGGATAGGAGTGTGATTGAATTGAAAAAAAGACGAATTGGCACCTCTGATCTCTTGGTTAGTGAGGCGGCACTAGGATGTATGTCCCTTGGGACTGAAAAAGAAAAAGCGCTCTCTTTATTAGATGAAGCCATTGATCTTGGGATTAACTATTTGGATACAGCTGATTTATATGACTTTGGAACAAATGAGGAAATCGTCGGGGAAGCCATTAAGAACAGACGCCAAGATTTGATTTTGGCCACAAAAGGCGGCAACCGCTTTGAAAAAGGCAAACCTGGCTGGGACTGGGATCCTTCAAAAGCATATATAAAAGAGGCAGTGAAACAAAGCCTGAAACGACTTCAAACAGATTATATTGATTTATATCAATTGCATGGCGGCACAATTGACGATCCAATTGACGAAACCATCGAGGCATTTGAAGAATTGGTTGAAGAAGGTGTCATTCGCTATTACGGCATATCGTCGATCCGTCCAAATGTCATTAAAGAATACGCCAAAAAATCAAACATCGTGAGTGTGATGATGCAATATAGTTTACTCGACCGCCGCCCAGAAGAATGGTTTTCTCTTCTTGAAGAACAAAGCATTAGTGTCGTGGCAAGAGGTCCTTTAGCAAAAGGATTATTAACTGAAAAATCCCTTTCGCAAGCAAGTGCGGCGATTCAAAAGAACGGGTATCTTGACTATTCATTTGAAGAGCTTCAGCAAATCATTCCTTCGTTAAAGAAAGTCGCTTATGACCTATCACTGACAGAGCTGTCCATTCAATACTTGCTTAAGCATTCTGCAGTCAGCTCTGTTGTTTTTGGCGCAAGCTCGGTGAAACAGTTAAAAGAAAATGTGGCAGCGGCAAATGCACGTTCATTAAGCGACCAAGAAGTTAAAGCTTTGTCATATTTCACAAAACAGTCTGTGTATGAGACGCATCGTTTGAATCAATAGAAGACAAATGGAAGAACAGCTTGCCACTTATGTTTTGTTTTAATGTACAACCCTATTGGTGGTGCGATTCTGAAATGAAGTGATACGAGGGAGTCAGACGTGTTTTCAGGCTCATGTAGTATGTTTTCATCTCAATGATACAACATAAAAAAGGGAGCATCGTAGCTCCCTTTTTTAACTTTTATACTTTCTCCAGTCTAAATGACTTTCATCTAGCAGCTCTGAGAAGCTTTTATTTTTTTCTTTTTCTTTCTGTTGCCGAAGGAGGTCTTGTCGTTTTTGTTCTTCTCTTTTTTCTGTCTCAGCGGCCAGGTTCTGCTTCATTTGAAGGAGCTGCTGTTTCACATCATCCTTTATGCCGTCCTTTAGCTTTGCTTGATCTTGATTGGTCTTTTTCACTTTGCCTCTCTCCTTTTGCTTTAGTGTATCATCCGTTTTATTTGCTCAGCAAGAGTCACGCCAAACTCCCAACATGTGGTATGATCTTCATAGAAACCCTTCGGAAAGGAAGAATCAGCTTGAAGAAGAAATGGCTCGCTATACTCGCCTTAGTATTATTTCCACTCGCTGCCATCGGCATTTTTTTTACCAATAAAATGATGTATATACGAAAATTAACGGATGAAGAGCTCATCAAACGAGAATCAGATGAAGGGCACTATCATCACGAGGAGTTTCAACAGCTGCAAAAAGAGAAAGTTTGTATTCCTTCAGCATTTGGTTACGATCTTCATGGCTATTTTGTACCGCTCCCTCATACAACACGCACCATCGTTCTTTGTCACGGGGTTACCGTCAGTTTGATCAATTCCGTGAAGTATATGAAATTATTCCAAAAGCTTGGATGGAATGTGCTGCTCTATGATCATAGAAGACATGGGATGAGCGGCGGAAAAACAACGAGCTATGGATATTATGAAAAAGAGGATTTGGCTCAAGTCGTCAAGTGGCTGAGAAAAAAGCTTGGGGAAAAAGCAATCATTGGGATACACGGAGAATCGATGGGCGCAGTCACAACTTTATTATATGCTGCTAAACCGGATGCAAACGCCAATTTTTACATCGCTGATTGTCCTTTTGCTTCTTTTGAGGATCAGCTTCTGTATCGATTAAAAACGGATTTTCGTCTTTCAGGACAGTGGATTCTTCCACTAAGTGATCAAGTGTTGAAATGGCGGGACGGATACAGCATTCGACAAGTTTCTCCACTTGATGTAATCGATCAGGTGAAAGAACCTATCCTTTTTATTCATAGTCTCCATGATGACTATATCCCTTGTGAGCAAAGCGAGCAGTTATACGCACGCAAAAAGGGTGATAAACGGCTATTTATTGCGCCACATGGTGCGCATGCGATGTCTTATAGTGACAATAAGGAAGTCTATGAACAAGAGGTCGAAGCATTTCTGGAAGCATTTCAATTCAATCAAAATGAAAGAGGAGAATGAACAGCCGTTCGTCTCCTCTTTTTGCTAACTTATACGATAGTCACCACTGTTGTATGGTGTCTGCCCGCCAGCTCCATATGGCTCTCTTCCGATTGCTGCTGACTCATGACCGATAACCCTGCAGTTGCTGCCAATAAAAGAACTATCAAACTCATTTTCATATAAATGACCTCCATTTTGAATTTTTGATATGGCTTGAATTTTCCTTTCGTAATACCGGGTAGAAACTTCAAATAATCCAAGCTCATTATAATAATGAGCCGCATCAAGTGCCAGTTCCTCAATATCTGGGTATAAACGCTTGTCCTCCAACAAATCTAATGTATCGTCTATGATTTTTATTTCTGCATCAACGTATAATGCTTTTAAAAACTGAAACTTGCAGATGTAAATTTCATCTTCTAATTCACAGGCTTTCATAATACCTTGTTGATAGAGGGTTAACGACTCTTCTATTTGTTTTTGTTTAAACAGGATTTGGGTCAGCATAAATAGTGGGTCTAGAGAGCGATTCAGATGGGTTAAATTCTCCTTTTCAAACACTTCAAGAGAGTCTTTGAGATAGCGACTTGCTGTAGCAAGATCGTTCATTTGGTAATAGCAGTTACCTAAGTTGAAAAGGGCCGAACCTATGACTCGGGGGTTTCCAATTGAGCGTGCTCGCTTTAGAGCATTTTTAAAGTAGGGCAATGCATGTTCATAGCATTTCAAATCATCATAGTTTGCACCGATGACAAATTCACAGTGGATGATTCTCAGCGTGTACGTTCTGTAGGCAGAGTACGTATCTAACGCTTGCAAAGCATAGTGCATCGAAAAGTGGGTTTGTTTCATGTGGTAGTATATTTCTGCTAATTTAAAATAAAATTCTGCTCTTTCTATATCATCTGATATGAGATTGAGCTTTTTTTCTGCGGAACGGTAATAAGCAATGGCGCTCAAATAGTTTCTCTGTTCAAATTCAAACATTCCTGTAAAAAAATGAACATAGTATTCAAGCATATCTGTTAATTTGGTCTGCGAATGTTCAATCGTTTCTAGAAGCTTCTTAATCTCCTCATCATTCGAGGCTTTTTTTGCCGGTTCAAAATATTCAAGCATGACCTTATGTCGAAAATCCATCAGCTGGTAAAAAAGCAGCAAGTTCTGATCTTGCTCCATCTCAAGGATTTCCTGCTCGATCTCGGCCTTTAGCTTCTCTGCTTTCATGACATGAAATCCGCAAATCTGCCTATACCATTCGTTTATTTTGATTCCAACCTGAGGCGATGACAGCTTGAGCTTCAATTCACCTTAGCACCTCCCTCCTCATGTACGATACATGTTGTATTCTATCATATTTCCTCGAATGGAAGAAATATGAAATGTCGTTTTTCGTAAAGTTTTCGGTATCCCGCAATAACCGCTTCCATTGCCGATTTTTCGGCATTTACAGCCTCTCCTTTTCTCTTTCTATTTTTCTCATTTTGTCGAAATGTTTGTTAAAAATGACTTTTTATCGTTGAAAAATCTCATTTTTCAAATTAGACAGTTCTCCTGTTTGATGAGATGATGATAGCACAAAAAAAGCCCTCTTCAGCAAAGGGCTTATAACACGTCTGTTACGTGTTCCATATTCTCTTTTATCCAACTGACTGCTAATTCAAGCGTTGGAAATTCTTCCGTTTCAAATGTGACTTCATCTTGGAGAAGCCAGACGTCCTTTTTTACTGAATCCATTCCACCGATTGACCAGTGCAGAAGGCTATATGGATGATTATTATTTAAAAACGACACCCACGTTTTATTTTGTGCCGTGTTTTGTATCACTTTCAGCTTTTGATCCACTACGTTTCCACCTTACTTTACAAGTATACCCATTCTCGGGCTGAGTATTTGTTGAGGACTTTTCAACATAAGTGTATTGGCTTTTTCATTAAAATCAATCGTCATTTCCTCGTCAAAAAACACCTTTTGTGCTGTGTGTATATATAGTTTTAAATCTTGACTATTATTAAGCGGTTCCCATTCACCTGTTCTTTCACTTGTTAACCAAAGCATTGGTACGCCACTCACTGCACAGCCACAACCTTCTGAATCGTAGCGAAGCAGTAATTCTTTGGTTTCGTTTCCTGTTTGCTGTTTTTCTATATATGTTTTAGCCAGTTCTGTGATGTGAATATACATGGCGAACATCCTTTTTAAATTGATGCTTACATTGTAACACATAAAACACCATAAAACATGACACACGACTAAATCCGAAAGTCACACTCTTTGAAATACACCCTCTTCTCACTATGATTATATCTATCTATTGGCTCTTTCTGCATCCTGTTTTTTAGAATTATACTGATGACGCTATCCATTTTAAAAGAAGAAACAGGAGGTTTTAGATCGTGAATAAAAGATTATCTCTCTGCTTTATCGGGGCGCTGATATTGATGTTGAGTTTCACTATGCCCAACATGAAAGCGGCATCTATCCTTGATGAAGTACGAGAAAGCTATGCGACTTATACGGGATCTGGTTACTCAGGGGGCGCCGCTTTATTAGATCCTATTCCATCTGACATGAAAATTACGGCTTTAAATCCCCATGACTATAACTATAAAGGGGTAAATGCGGCACTTGCAGGGGCTTACCTTGAAGTAACGGGGCCAAAAGGAAAAACCGTTGTGTATGTAACCGATAAATATCCAGAAGGAGCAAAAGGAGCTCTTGATCTTTCTCCTAATGCCTTTACCAAAATTGGCAATATGGAAGATGGGAAAATCCCGATTAGTTGGAAAATTATAAAAGCACCGATTAGCGGAAATGTAGCTTACAGAATAAAAGAAGGTAGCAGTGAGTGGTGGGCTGCGATTCAAGTGCGCAATCATAAATATCCGGTTATGAAAATGGAATATTACAAAGATGGAAAATGGGTGAACATGGAAAAGACAGACTACAACCATTTCCTTGGCTTTCATATGGGGTCTACATCTCTTCCTGTTCGAATCACAGATATTCGCGGGGTCATAGTAAAGGATCAATTACCCGCTCTTCCATCTACTGCTGCTTCACAGGCCTATATTGTAAAAGGCAATGTTCAGTTTCCTAATTAACGAGATGAAGAGGCAGCTTATTTAAGAGCTCCCTCTCTTCCTTCTTTATCCCAGCGATATGCCTCATTTTCTATTTCTTTTATGATTTCATTCTTTCCCGCCATATAGCTTTGTATATCTTCCGGATACTGATTTGCTAATTGTTCCTTGACAGACGCATACTCTACAGCTCGTTCTGGGTGGACTCTTAAGTAATCTCGAAACAATAAATGTCTTTTCACATCAGGATGATTCCTTTCATACACATGGACATGATGCGTACGATTCAAGCCACCCTTTTGAAAAAAACGTCTCCCTTTTATACCATTTTCACCGAGCACTTCGTATCCAAGGTGTTCAAATCTCTCTTTTTTCCTATCAATCTCTTCTATATCGCTTACTTCTATTAATATATCTATAATTGGTTTGGCAACAAGTCCTGTAACTGACGTGCTGCCAATATGGTATCCTTCTATCCAGCTCTTTTGAATGATTTGCTTGAGTCGCTGCTTTTCTTGACGGAATTCTTCATGCCATTCTTTTTTGAATTCGACAACCTCAACCTTGCGTCGCGGTGTCCACTTCATTTTTGATAGGGTGAGCTCTTTTGCCACATGAATGACATTTGTTTCAAAAAAACCTAATTTTTCATATAGCCTTTTTGCAGGGGTGTTTTCTTGCCCTGTGGTCAGCTCTATCGGGACATTCTTCTCCATAATTGTCGACATAAGTCTTGTTCCAATACCCTGCTTTAGCGCTTTTGGATGCACAGCCAATCGACTAATGATCAAACAATCTTTCAGCTCTTCATAGGAGACTACACCTAATAAGAGATCATCTTGCTCAAAACCAATAAATTGCTCTTTTGCTTTCATGACATCTTGAATGGTCTCTTTTAATGGCGGAAGATCAGCATAGCCAATTTGTTCAGCTTCTTGTTGGTATGCAGCTAGTTGAATATGTAAGATCTGCTTTGCTACATCACTTATTGTGTGATCTAAATGAACAATCATTTCATTGCCTCCAGCTTCTTCACAAATAACACACGGTCTTCATGAATGCCATCGTAATCTGAAAAGACTGAGATGCCATCTACTGTTTTATCTCCCTTTTCTATCTGAAACCCGAGTTTTGTATGGTAAGCAATGGAGACTTTATTGATAGGAGCTGTGACAGCTTTAATGGTTGTTCTTCCTTCCTTTTCAGCCGCTTCATAAAAAGCTTGATAGAGGATTTTGCCTATCTTTAATTTACGGTGATCTGGGTGGACGCCAACAAAGTGAATATAGGCTTCATCCGAATGAGATTGCGATAAAAAGCCAACCAAAAAGCCGATCAGCTCTCCCTTTTCAACGACAACAAAACTTGTTTGCTGGAAATGTTCAAAAAAGAGCTTTGGCAATTTTGCACGCAAATCTCTGCCTCCCCACCAGCTTTGAATGACGGATGTGACTGCGTAAAAATCTGACGGTTTCACTTGACGTATCATGATGGCCTCGCCCCTTTTTCCATTTTGGCTTTCCTTTGATTCGTTTTTTCTCAAAAATGCGATTGTTTCAATAGTCTACTGTCTGATCAAATGGTTGTAAAGACAGTATGCCCGTCTTTTTCATGTTCACTTGTTGGTTCTTCGTCTTTCAGCCGTCATCTCCTTTTAAATCTTCACACTTATTTCAAAAAGTTCACTTTTTGTGCGAAAGTTTCATTCATTTGTTATGTTAAGATGGTTCATATAGGAAATGGTACAAATGTTTATTGGAGATGATGAGATTGGTTTGGGTTGTTATTTCGCTTGTTGTGTTTAGTCTTTTAAAGCTGCTTGTCACCTCTTTGCCTTCTGGTGTTGTTGAGCGCCTTTTTAGCCGCTACGCCGTACATGCTAAAGTAACAAGTGAGCAAACAAATATTACTTTTCAAGGTCGTTCGCTTGATGAGCAGCGAGCATCTGAAATCATTCAACATTTTAATGATGCGATCTTTATTGAACGCTATTATATTTACCCGGGTGATGAAGAGCGCTTTCTTCATCCGAATGAAGGGCCAGCGCCGCTTACTATGCAAACAAAGCATGGGAAACATGATGTCACCCTTTATCTATTCCATTATGATGACCATGTGGATGTGGTTCGGCAGTTTACACATAAGCCAAAGAAAAAGCTGATGGCTTATCGTCTGCGTTCTGAACCGCTCCAAACATTCCACAACATGGCACATGCCTAACAATCGTTGCAGCAGACGAGACGAAGTGTTCATCACTTCGTCTTTTTTGTATGGACAGCTTTTGAATGATTTACCAGTATGAATTTCACCTCATGTTGTTTACAATAGATACAGAACATACGTTCTAAGAGGTGAAGTACAATGAATGAACGAGCCATTCTGCTTGTGGATATGCAGTCATTTTATGCATCAGTTGAGAAGGTGGAGGCGCCTCATTTGGAGAATGTGCCGCTCATTGTCTCTGGAGATCCAGAACGAAGAAGCGGAGTCGTTCTTGCAGCCTGTCCTCTCGCTAAGAAACGTGGCGTACAAAATGCATCAAGGTTATGGGAAGCACAGGAGAAATGTCCTGAAGCAGTGGTTGTACGTCCACGTATGCAGCGCTATCTCGATGTCTCTGTCATGATTACAGAACTGCTTGAACAATACACAGACCTTGTCGAGCCATATTCCATTGATGAACAGTTTCTTGATATTACAGGCAGTCTTACACTATTCGGCTCTCCACATGAGATCGCTCAACATATACAAACAACGATTATGAACCAGACTGGCATTTACGCACGTGTGGGCATCGGCCCTAATAAAGTGCTCGCTAAGATGGCCTGTGACCATTTTGCCAAAAAAAACACATCCGGCATCTATGAACTGAGTGCCGACCGGGTTGCCACTGATTTATGGCCGCTTCCCATTGGGAAATTATTTGGCGTCGGCAAACGAATGGAGCATCATTTGAAACGAATGGGCATCAGTACCATTGGCACACTTGCTACTTATCCGTTAGACCGATTAAAAAAACGCTGGGGAATCAATGGGGAGCTTCTGCAGCGAACAGCTTTAGGACACGATCCCTCTCCAGTCACTATTCACACACATGATCAACAAAAAGCCGTTGGGCATCATATGACCCTTACCCGTGATTACGCATCTCTTGAGGAGATCAAAGTCGCTCTTCTTGAATTGAGTGAGGAAGTCGCTCGGCGGGCACGTTTTAAGCATTATCTCGGTCAAACGGTGTCTGTTGGTGTAAGAGGGGCTGATTTTTCACATCCAACAGGCTTTCATCGACAAATGAAGCTTCATTCACCGACACAGTATGGCTCAGATATTGCAGAGGCAGCGATTCATCTATGCCAGCAGCACTGGGATGGTCAGCCCATTCGCAGTGTAGGCATTACCCTCTCACAGCTGCAGCCTGACAGCCACTATCAGCTGACTTTATTTGATCATCATTTGAAGAAAGATCAACTCAGCAAAGTATTTGATGAAATCCATCTGAAATATGGACCTGCGGCATTATTGCATGCTTCGTCACTGACAAGCGCAGGGCAGGCATATCACCGCGCCGAGAAAATTGGCGGGCATTACAAATAACGGAGGCGAACAAGCATGAATCCCAATAAATTAACACCTGGATACAACATCATGTGGGAATCAAGCCGAATGATGCTACCAGAGCACCGAGAGCAACTACTTGCTCAAAAACGAAAGAAAAAAGAATATACACCTCTACCGCT
This sequence comes from Bacillus sp. 2B09, assembly GCF_003946835.1. Lineage (NCBI taxonomy): Bacteria > Bacillati > Bacillota > Bacilli > Caryophanales > Bacillaceae > Bacillus > Bacillus sp. 2B09. Next base: position 118,276 of record NZ_RPSG01000007.1, on the reverse strand, counting down.
CAGCTCCGATCAGCTAGAGGAAATGAATGTTTTGATCACACAGTCGATTACCGAGGATCAAGCGATTTGCGTGACATATGTCTCATCAGGCATGAAAGCACAGTTTTGGGGCTGGGTGAAAGCCATTCATTATGAAACACGCCGAATGAAAATCGTGAATGACGAAGATGTGCTAGACCTTTCCTTACATCAAATTATCGCCATCGACCTCAATTGATTTTCGCAAAACGAAAACATGATCATTGAAAAACCCGCTTCGTTTTTCTGAAAAAATCATGACCCATCAAGGCTTAAAACCTTGAAAACGAGGTATATGCTCTTCGAATGAACGGGACGGTTCAAGCTTCTCTGTCATTTGACGGATGACTCCTCCATCAAATTGTGTATTTAATTTGCACAATTTTTCATGTATGATTGGAACATCTTACAAACTCAGGGGAGACACAGCATGAAAAATAACTTACGCACTTTACATCCACTTAGTTGGACGATCATCATCGGCACGATATTTGGCCGAATGGCGACATCCATGAGCATTCCCTTTTTAGCCGTTTATTTGACACAAGTCAAAGGCGCCTCAGCCTCTTCAGCTGGATTGATCATTGCCGTCAGCTCTCTTATTGGGATTGTTGCGAGTTTTTACGGCGGCTATGTTTCCGACCGAATCGGCAGAAAAAAGGTCATGCTTTTATCCATCTTTGGCTGGACACTTGTTTTTGTTGGCTTCGCGTTTGCAGATGCCATTTGGGTCTTCTTTTTTATGAATGCTTTAAATGGACTGTGCCGGGCGCTGTTTGAACCAACGTCTAAAGCACTCTTATCCGATGTCACCCCATCGAGCATTCGGTTGTTTGTCTTTAACTTACGGTATACGGCCATTAACATTGGTGTCATTTTCGGCCCGCTGCTTGGCTTATATCTCGGGTCATCAAAAACGACTTTTCCATTTCTCGTCGCTGCCCTCATTTACTTGTTGTACGGGTTAACGCTGGCATGGCAATTTCAAAAGCATCCAGTGGCTGCTCCAGAAAGCACCAAACAAATCGGTGTCAAAAAAGCTCTTTCCATTATTCAGAAAGATACGGTCTTTAGCATCATCCTCATTGGCGTTACTTTATGTTCATTTGGCTATTCACACCTAAGCTCAACACTGCCTCAATATTTATCGGCATCCCCTATGATTGAGGATGGCCCTAAACTGTTTGGGTATCTTTTATCCTTAAACGCAGTGGTTGTCATTGTCGTTCAGTACCCGCTGATTATGATCGCTAAGCGCTATTCAACGATTTTGTCGTTAACGACTGGAAACGTGCTTCTAGCAGGCAGTTTGTTTGCCATTGCTTTTTCACAAAGTCTCGGTACGCTTGCTTTTATTATTGTCGTGTTTACGATTGGTGAAGTGCTGCTCTTTGCAATGATGGATCTGTTTGTAGACAATATTGCAAAACCTGAAGTGAAAGGATCATACTTCGGCGCAATGGGGTTTTCTCAGCTCGGCAGCGTCGTCGGACCGTTTGTCGGAGGATTGTGTATTGACTTATTTGGCGCAGCCCATCCCCTTTCTATTTTTTCAGTCTTGGCGATTGTCACCGCTGCAGGCGTTCCGTTTTTACTTATCGGATACTACCGCCTAAAAAAACGAACGGCGGCTGCCGTGGCTGTGAAAGTAAGTGGAGGTCATTAAAAAAACCGCTCTCAATTGAGCGGTTTTCTTTATACCCTGCGGATGGCGATCTCTTCCACCTTATGCTGATCGCCTTTTTTTAAAATCAAATCGGCTCTATATTTTGTCGGCAAAATATTTTCATATAAATTTGGCCGGTTCACTGTATTCCAAATCGTGCTTGCCATCTGATCTGCTTCTTCATCCGTCAAATCTTTGTATTGATGAAAGAAAGATTCAGGGTCTTGGAAGGCTGTTTCCCGCAGCAAACGGAACCGTTCTTTATACCAGCATTGAATTTGCGTCTCAGCGGCATCTACATAAATCGAAAAATCGAAGTAATCTGATACAAACACGCGCGGCTCATCCTTCAGATCATCCAGTGCCGGTGATTGCAACACATTGATCCCTTCAATGATCACAATATCTGCATCTTCTACTGTCTCATACACCCCTTCAAGACGGTCATAGGTCAGATGTGAATATACAGGTGCATGCACAGTTTGTTTCCCTGATTTCAATTCATTTAAAAACGAAAGTAGCGCTTTAACATCATAGCTTTCCGGGAAGCCTTTCTTTTCCATCAGCCCTCGATCTTTTAATTCTTTTTGTGGATACAAAAAGCCGTCCGTTGTCACGAGACTCACCTTCAGTCCATCTCCAAGCCTTGATAAAAGTGTTTCAATGATACGTGCTGTCGTGCTTTTTCCGACGGCCACACTTCCTGCAATCCCGATTAAAAAGGGGATTTTCGCATGATGCGGGTAGTTTAAAAAAGCATTTACATGCTGATTTTTTTGTTTTTCTGCAAAAACGTGTAATGTCAGAAAACGAATAAGCGGTATGTAAATATCTCGAACTTCTTCTAGCGATAAGTAGTCGTTTAATCCTTGAAGTGCTCTCACTTCTTCTTCTGAAACAGATACCGGCATATATTCTCCAAGAGCCGCCCATGCCTCTCTCGTATGGCGTGTATATAATGTATTAAAATCTAGTCGTTCGTCACCCAAAGTCTTTCCCACCAATCTAAACTAAACTCATAACCAAAAAGACGATAATCCGATTGTAGCTTAAAATGAAGGCGCTGTCTTTATTTTTCAACGAAAGTTTGCTTCTTTTGCGAAAAAAAAGCATTAAATAAAGGAAAATGAGGGTAAATAAGAGTATTCAGTTTGATAGATAGAAGGGAGCATACCAAATGAAATATGTGATGATTGGCGGAGATGCAGCAGGAATGAGCTGCACTATGCAAATATATAGAGAGGATCCAGACGCGCATATTGTAGCTTTTGAAAAAGGAGAGATTTTCTCATATGGACAGTGCGGACTCCCCTACTTGATCGGCGGTCTCATTGATCATCACAGAAAACTCATCGCACGCAGCGCTGACACTTTTCGTGACAAATACGGAATTGATGCCAGATGCTTACACGAAGTGACCTCAATCGACCCGGAGCAAAAAACAGTATCGGGTATTCATTCTAAAACAAAAGAACCCTTTACAGAAACGTATGACCGCCTGTTAATTGCGACAGGAGCAAGCCCCGTCACACTTGATCTAGACAGTCATTCCTTAGAAGGTGTCCACGTATTAAAAACAATCCCGCATGCGCTGTCTATTTTAGACAATCTAAAAAAAGACGTCACACATATCACGATCATCGGCGGAGGATATATCGGCTTAGAAATGGCAGAAAATTTAAAAGCGCTAGGAAAAGACGTTCATATCATTCAGCGGGGTACAGCACTTGGCCCAGGCTTTGATCCCGATATAGCAAAATATCTGAAAGAAGAAGCGGACAATCAAGGCATTCAAGTAGTACTTGGTGAAACAGTGCAAAAATTAAAGGGCAAGACACATGTAACAGCTGTTCAAACAGACAAGCAGACCATTGAAACAGATATGGTCATCATCGCCGTTGGTGTCACTCCGCAAACATCCTTTTTAGACAGCACAGAAATTCAGCGACTTCAAAATGGTGCAGTTGTTGTGAATAAATACATGCAGACCAATGTACAAGATATCTATGCGGCGGGTGACTGCGCAGCAACCTATCACCGTATCAAAAAGGAACTGGACTATATTCCGCTCGGCACGACAGCAAATAAACAAGGAAGAATCGCAGGCTTTCATATGACAGGAACAAACCGCGCGTTTCAAGGCGTAACCGGCACAGCGGTGATGAAATTTATGGACGTGACAGCGGGACGAACGGGTTTATCAGAGAAAGAAGCAAAAGACGCGGGCCTTCCTTTCTCCACCATCACCATCGACAGCACTGACCACGCTGGATATTACCCAGATGCAGAGAAAATGAAAGTGAAACTGATTTATAGAAGCGATGATCACACCTTGATTGGCGCACAAATCATCGGTAAAGAAGGTGTTGATAAACGAATTGATGTCATGGCAACGGCTCTTTATCAAGGGCTGACTGTGACAGACCTTGAAGATTTAGATATTAGCTATGCCCCTCCTTTTAACAGTGTATGGGACCCACTTCAGCAAGCGGCAAGACGAATATAGAAAAAGGAGTGAAGCCATTGACCATTCAACAAATTGCTACTATTGAAATTCCTGTGACTGATATCCCCCGGGCTGTCTCTTGGTATGAACAGATTTTAGAGATGATCGTTCTACATCAATCAGAAGAAGCCGCCATGCTCACTTTTACTCATGGCGAGGGACCTTCTTTTTATCTCGTCAAAACAAAACACGAGAAACGAATCTACTTTATGAACTCTTTTACAGGAGTTCGGCATAGTATGATTGATTTATTTGTGAAGGATTTAAAAAACTTTCACCAGTATTTAAGCGAGCATAACGTCACCGTATCGGATATTCAAATATTAGCTGACCCAGACTTAGGCGGTTTTAGCTTCGAAGATGTTAATGGCAATGTCTTTGGCGTCACCAATATTAAGCCCCATCAAACAAAAAAAGAAACCAGCCTGTGACCGGTTTCTTTTTTTGTTATTTTTTCATCATCGCTTTCCGTGCTGCTTTTTCAAATAAAAACGGGAATAATTGATACAATTTACTACCAGCATTCATCCATCCTGGTAAATTAATCTCTCTTTTTTTCGTCATCATGGCGGATACGATCTTCCCTGCTACCTTGTCAGCACTGAGCATCATAAAATCAACATTTTTCACATATTCACCACTGCGGTCTGCAATGGTAAAGAAGTCTGTGGCAATCGGTCCTGGATTGACGGTTGTGACATGAATTCCGCTGTCTGCCAGCTCCATTCTGAGGCTGTTTGAAAATCCGAGAACCGCATGCTTTGATGCGGAATAGATGGCGGATTTAGGGGTGGCAATTTTGCCTGCCTGTGACGCAATATTGATAATATGTCCCTTCCCTCTTTGTTTCATCTCAGGAAGGACCTTTTTTGTGCAGGCAATTAAACCAAAGACATTGACCTCAAACATCGACACCATTTCCTCAATGGATGCGTCCTCGACGAGATCGAACACACCAAAGCCGGCATTGTTCACCAAAATATCAACAGCTCCCACTTGTTGATAGGCTTGATCAATGTCCTCAAGCCGACTGACATCAAGCTGAACGATGTGACATACGCCGCCAGCACTTATAATCTTTTCTTTTACACCTGTGAGCTTTTCAATTCGTCTTGCTGACACAATGATTTCTGCTCCTTCAGCTGCTGCCAAGTACGCCATCTTTTCACCAATACCGCCTGAAGCACCTGTAATCCATATTCTCTTTCCTGTTAGTCGCCCCATTTATTTCACTCCTTCATTTGCTCGATAATAGAGGGTTCCGTCTTTTTGCACTTCTTCAATTTGTCCAGCCGCTAAAAGCACATCAAGCTGCCCGACTGTCTCAGACATTGTCAGAAATAATGCTTCTTCATACAGGCCCGGAAATAAGGTGCGGCAAAGATGAAAGGCGGTCATTTCCTTTAGTTGAAGCAGCTGATACATCGTATTTGCCCGTTTTTCCTGTTTTTTAAATCTTTCTTCGATCAATTCGTGATGAGAGGTAATGAGCTGGCCATGCCCTGGATAAATCGCCTGAATGGGCAAATGCAATAAACGCTTGAGTGATGCTTTATATTGAAGCAGCGATTTTTGACGTTCTGTTCCTTTCACCGGCGCTTCCATTAACGGATTGGAAGAAATGGTCGTAAGCAGCAGATCACCGCCGATGAAATTCCCTGTTGTTTCATCTAAAAAAGAAAGATGAGATTGTGCATGTCCTGGGGTCTCCAGCACTTGGAAATGCTCATGTCCCTTCAAACGATCACCTTCTTTTATGACGTCATCGACATGTGCCGTACATGAATATGTATAGGACTGCCTCACCATTCTTTCACACTCACCTTGACGAAGTGGGACACCTAACTGCTGAAAAAAATCATTCATAAAATGGATTTGACGCTGTTTAAACGCTGCATCCTGACTAATATAGGGCTCATTCAACTCGTGTCCGATGACACGGACATGGGGTTTCATCAGATCTAAAAGACCGACATGATCTGCATGATGATGTGTCAAAACCACTTGATCAATATCATCTATTGATAAATGATGTTCCTTTAATTGCGTGACAAAGGCATGCTGCGCCTCTTGTGTCATCGGTCCGGAATCAACTAAGGTCACGGCATCGCCTTTTAATACATATGCATGGACATCCCCCACCGCAAACGGTGTAGGGATGGATAATTGAATCATTTCTTCTTTCACTTTTATACGTCATCTCCTGATTTTTGACTCATAGATCATCTGAACTTCCTCTTCTTTATTCATTGTATCTTGCAAAGGGCAGACTGTCATGCGGTTTAGATGGTCATTTTTTTATCTTTCCCTATTGACACAAACTTGTCCATCGTTGCATAATGAACAACAAATATAAGATGCGCGATGACAAGGATTAGTAAGCAAAATAACGATGCAAGAGAGTGAGGTCCGCCGGCTGTAAGACTTCACCATCCTCTTATTTGCTGAACCTGCCCTTTGAGCTGTTAGGCAAACCTAAACGTTTCCCGCGTTAAGGGACTAGAGCTGAGTATGTATGATTGCATGCTAATTGAGGGTGGTACCGCGAAAAACCTTTCGTCCTTTGCAGACGAGAGGTTTTTTTATTTTCTACAAGGAGGAGCAGCTTATGAGTAAAATTGGATTTATTGGTGCAGGCTCAATGGCCGAGTCTATGATTAAAGGTCTTTTAAAGAGCGGCATTATGTCAAATGAAGATATCATTGTCACAAATAAAACAAATGAAAAACGATTAGAAGAATTACATGCACGTTATGGAGTCAAAACAGATTTCGCTCGTTCCTTTATTTATGAAGAAGCCGATATGCTGGTGTTTGCTTTAAAACCAAAAGATGCGGAAAGTGGCATTTCTGAAGTAAGGCCCCATTTAAATGGACAGCTGATTATTTCTATTTTAGCGGGCATTTCTATTGAAACCATTCAGCATTATGCTGGCGCAAAAACGGCGGTGGTTCGTGCCATGCCAAATACATCAGCGGCCATACAACAATCAGCTACTGGCATTGCTGTCAGTGATGAAGTCACAGAGGCGCAAAAGGAAAAAGCAGTTCAGCTGTTTGAAACGATCGGTCATGTGACGGTTTTAGATGAATCACAACTGAATGCGGTCACAGCGATTGCAGGCAGCGGTCCTGCCTTTATTTATCATTTGATTGAAGGAATGGAGCGAGGTGCATCGGAACTTGGGATGGACCAAGAAACAGCGAAATTGCTCATTTGTCAAATGATTGCAGGCGCTGCAAATATGCTTCAGGATAGCGGTAAGGAACCTGCTGAACTTCGCAAAGAGATCACGAGCGAAGGTGGAACGACAGAAGCAGGACTTAATACCCTTGCTTCCTATCAATTTGAAGAAGCGATTGTCGATTGTGTGAAAACAGCGACAAAACGCGCAGCAGAATTAAACGACATGTTTTCAGCGAGTACGTATAAGTAAGTGAGAAAAGCACCTGCCTTGATGACAGGTGCTTTTCATCTATCACTCGATGCTCTCATGGACATGATGGCTTTGATTTGATCGAGGTGATGAATTTCATGTAAAGCAATGGTTTCAGCTAAAATTTGGACTGTCATCATCCCTTCTTCAGGATGGAGGCCTGAAAAATCCCATGTATCCTTTTCTAATAGCTGCAGTGTTTTGTTTCTGCTTTCTTTTAGGCGTTCAATCAATGCACTGACCTCTTGTGCGGTATACATTTCATAAGCTCTTCCCTTCACATATATCTCTGGATCATATGATGCGAAAAGCGTGTGCTCATTTGATATTGCCTGCTCTATCCGCTCTGACCAGACTTCTTCTGTATCATACAAATGTCCAACAATTTGTTTAATCGACCACTTGCCTTCCCCAAAAGATTCATCTAATGTAGCCTCATCACATGTCCATACTAACTCCTCAAGCTTACGCAAACTCTCATGAAGTGATGTCATGATCTCTGTTTTTGTTAGTACTCCTGTTTTCACTCTCACAATCCCCCTTCAAATATATGTAAGTATCATTCTATATCATACTCTATTTCTTTAGACAGAAGGTGATTGATATCAAAAAGAAAAGCCCTATCATGACGATAGAGCTTTCACTTAATTCTTTTCTAATAAAGCATGAATTGTTGATTCTAAGAGCGACGGCAAAACGCCAAAAGAGAATGGGACATGCAGCCGTTCTGTCCATTTGTGCGCATCCTTTCCTAACGGACCAACGTTGATGACAGGAACGTTAAGACCTTCTTTTTCTCCTTGTGGTAACGAGTAGCCTTTTTGGTATAGCGGCATGTTGGCTGTATAATCGTCTATATCTTGATTTTCAAGCTGTAAGTAGCTTAAATCAGATAAACCTGGAAAATATTTGACTTCTTCTACTTCGATTCCATAGATCTCTTTTGCTTCTCTTTGAATCTTCTTTAAGGTCGTTTGAATATGCAGATCGTTTGTTGAAGAAACAGATGGGTAAAATGGCGGACTATAAAACAACACAATCAGTGCTCCATCTTCCTTACAAAGGGTCGTCAGTTCTGATACAATTTTGGTTGAAAAATCACGATCCCCTAGCTCACCCCGGTTGGCAAAGGCGTAGTTGACAATTCGCTCGACCTCCTGCTTGCCGGATCGTTCAGCAGCTTTTTCGTACAGCTCATGATACGTTAACACCGTGATGTTTGTATCGATGGGTGTAAAATGTTTAAAGCGTTGAAATGCAGCGGTTTTCTGTTTGAGATTAGCTTCGATTTGGGCTGCTGCTTGTTTCGCAGTTTCATAGAGGAGGCCGTGAAGCTCTTCACTAGAGCGGTTCATCATCAGCACATTAAATAAAGAAACAGCCGTATGAGGCGTTTGAACAGAGTAAGCTTCTTTCAAATCCTTTTGCATCAAATTGGTGGGAGGCGGTGTCACTTCACCATCTACTTCCTCACAATAATCACTATTCAGTTCTAACAGCCTGTTTAATTCAGATACCATAAAATTTGCATTTAATCCTGAGAAGGGCTCACCTACATGTGTTTCAATTCCTTTGCAGAAAAATCCCGCAAGTACCTTCCCTATACTACCTGTATAGATGTATTGGTGCGCATCCCCGGGATACTTTTCAAACATCGGCTCACTGTTTAAACAAGCGGTATACTCAAGGTCATACTTCTGCTTGAGCTCCTTTAGTTTCGGAACAGCCTCCAGCATCCCCTGTGAATTCACTTCTTCATCTGGCACTGTGACGAGTAGAATATTTCCTTCAAACCTCCCCGCCATCGCTCTTTCCAGCATGGAAAGCTGGACAGTCAGGCCTGCTTTCATATCCATGGACCCTCGTCCAAACAGCCAGTCACCTGAAGCTAAATCCTCTCTTGCCCTTTTTGGAAGAAGTGCACTTTTTTGAGAAAAGGACGCCATTAACTCTTCGGGCTTACACGCCATATTTTGAAATTCTCCGTAATCCTCTGTATCGACGACATCAAAATGGCTGAGGAGTAAAACAGTACGTGGCAGCGTACTTCGTTTGACAAGTGCCGTTAAAAAATACCGGCCATCTTTCATTGGATGCAAAGCCAAGTGATCAGGGTGCTGCTCAAAATATGGACGCTCCCTCAGCAAGTAATATAAATATTCCGCTAATGCGACTTCTCCCGTTGTACCAGATATGCTTTCATACTGCATCAGAGCTGTGAGTAGCTCCTTTAGTTCACTTTCCGTTTGCCATTTCATCCGTTTATCCCCCTTTGATGTCCATATCTTTCATTATACAAAATCATGTTCAAAAGCTATATGGTTTGAGCACCTTTTATGACGAATGTTTGAATGACTGTTATAATCGGCTATACCATTCTATGAGGAGGCGAAGGTAATTGGAAACAAAGCTTTTTTCACCTTGGACATTAAAAGGTGTCACACTCAAAAACCGCATCGTCATGTCCCCGATGTGTATGTATTCATCCTATGACCGTGATGGAAAATTACAGCCTTTCCACTTTGCACATTATGTTTCCCGTGCGCAAGGTCAGGCCGGATTAATTATGGTCGAGGCAAGTGCTGTTTCACCTGAGGGAAGAATTAGTGATCAGGACCTCGGAATTTGGAGTGATGAGCACATTGAAGGGTTTGCCTCATTAAACGAACAAATCAAAGCGTACGGAACAAAAACGGCCATCCAGCTAGCCCATGCAGGACGCAAGGCTGAGCTAGATGGTGACATTCTTGCTCCATCCAGCATTCCATTTGACGAGCAATCTAAAACACCTCTTGAGATGTCTATCGATCAAATAAAAGACACAGTTCAGGCGTTTCAAGATGCCGCTGTCCGCGCCAAACAAGCTGGATTTGACATCATTGAGATTCATGGTGCGCATGGCTATTTGATTAACGAATTTCTCTCACCGCTTGCCAATCACCGGACAGATGAATATGGCGGTTCACCAGAAAATCGTTATCGCTTCTTGAGAGAAGTGGTTGATGCAGTCAATGAAGTGTGGGATGGACCATTATTTGTCCGTGTATCCGCTTCTGATTACACAACAAAAGGACTAGATATTGCAGATTATATTGGCATTGCCGCATGGCTGAAAGAGCAAGGAGTCGATCTAATTGATGTGAGCTCAGGCGCTGTGGTGCAAGCCAGCATTAACACATTCCCCGGCTACCAAGTCACCTTTGCTGAGAAAATAAGAGAAGGTGCCGGCATCCAAACAGCCGCTGTCGGTATGATCACATCTGGTATACAGGCCGAAGAAATTTTACAAAATCAGCGTGCTGACTTGATCTTTATCGGCAGAGAATTTTTACGGGATCCGTATTTCCCAAAAACAGCCGCTAAAGAGCTTCGTACATCCATCGAAAGCCCGCGCCAATACGATCGTGCTTGGTAACATCTCTAAGCAAAAAGGTGTCTATTTTTTGAAATAGGCATCTTTTTTGTTTTTAAGAGAAACATCTTTGCCTTTTGTGCCGTCTTTTAGCTAAAGAACCACTTAGAGGAGATGGAAGAATGAACTCGGCATTGATTGAAAGAACGTATCATATAGATGGACATCACTTTTATACAAGGCATCGTCAAGGGAAAAAGGAAGCCACCATTATTTTTGAAGCAGGATATGGAATTTCAGGCGATACGTGGGCGAATATCGCTCGTGATATTGACCCAGAGCTTGGTGTTTTCTTATATGACCGTTTAGGTAATGGAAAAAGCAGCGAAAGCAAAGAAGGAAGAACTTTGCATGATCTTGCGGATGATTTAGATACACTCTTACATCAAGCCAATATTCAGCCGCCATTTCTCATTGTGGCGCACTCATTTGGCTCTCTTGTCAGCCGCTTATGGGCAAGCCGCAGAAAAGAAGATGTTATCGGTATGGTCCTTCTAGACCCAGCAAGTGAGGAGCAAGAGCAGGTCATTCTGCCGCTCTTATCAAAGGAAGAACGCACTTCATATATGACGCAGTTCACAGCAGAATGTACACATGAGGACTTTGAGCAAATGCTGCGTACGATCAAAGAGGAGCAAACGCATTATGGGATGATGCCCCTTCTTGTCATTTCATCAGGCAAAAGCCGCTTGTTTCATCCAGCACATGAAGCTTGGCTCAGGCTTCATAAACGAATGCTCACATTGTCATCCCAAAGCGGATGGATTCAGGCGCAGAACAGCTCGCACTATATTCATCACGATGAACCACATATTGTGCAGCTTGCGATTTATGATGTATGGTGTGCAGCAAAACAGCCTGTCTCTTATTATCAAACAGCTAACTAAAAACAAAAACTCCTTGACCGGACATCAGTCAAGGAGTTTTTTCGTTATACCGTTGGTGCTGATTGACTTTTCTCAGACAGCAGCTTTTCAATGCTGACAAGCTGAACGCATAACGTAAAGATGTCAATCGCCTGCTCTAGTTCTTCAAGCGTTGGGAATGTTGGCGCAATACGGATGTTACGATCAAGCGGGTCGTTTCCATAAGGATATGTCGCCCCTGCACCTGTTAGTGTCACACCGGCTTCTTTCGCTTTTTGCACAACAGCTTTTGCACAATGATCGAGTGTATTTAAGCTAATAAAATATCCGCCATTTGGTTTGTGCCACTCAGCGATGCCTGTTCCACCAAGCTTTTCATCAAGGATCGAAAGAACGAGGTCAAATTTCGGCTTAATAATCGCTGCATGCTTTTTCATATGTTCCTTCAATCCTTCTGGATTCTTGAAGAAACGAAGGTGTCTTAATTGATTGATTTTATCTGGCCCAATGGTTTGAACTGATAACTGTTTTTGAATAAAGCTGACGTTGTCCTGACTAGATGCCATCAGTGCAACACCCGAGCCTGGGAACGTAATTTTAGAAGTAGAGGCGAACATAAACACACGGTTTGCATGTCCTGCTTTGTCTACTGCTTGAAAAATATCTTTTAACGTATCAGGCGTATCTGTTAGATGGTGGACTGCATAGGCATCATCCCAAAAAATACGGAAGTCGTCTGCTTTTGTCTGCATGGAAGCAAGACGGTCGACAACCTCATCTGAATACGTAATGCCGTCAGGGTTGCTATATTTCGGTACACACCAAATCCCTTTGATGGCTTCATCTTCTGCAACCAATTTTTCTACCTGATCCATGTCAGGTCCATCCGACTTCATATCTACCGTAATCATCTCTATGTTAAAATGCTCACAAATGGCAAAATGACGATCATACCCTGGGCTTGGTGCTAGGAATTTTACCTTTGGAAGCTTGCCCCAAGGTGTTTTGCTGCCATATACGCCGTGAGTCATGGCACGGGCAATTGTGTCATGCATCATATTTAGGCTAGAATTACCGCCAATGATGATTTGTTCTGGCTTCAGATTGAGCACACTTGCAAAAAATTTCTTTGTTTCAGGAAGGCCTGTCAAGCCGCCATAGTTTCGCACATCTGTACCATCCTCAGCTGTCATTGCATCCTTTGATGTCACGACATCGAGCATGCCCATAGATAAATCGAGCTGTTTTGGTGAAGGTTTCCCTCTAGACATGTCTAAGTGTAAGTTTTTACTTTTGTACGTTTCATACTCTTTTTGTCGTGCTGCATATAGGTCATTTAATTCTGCTTCACTTAACGCTGTAAAACCGCTCATCTTTGATTGTGCCTCCCGTATTCTTCATAGTGTAATTCGTCATTTGTTTTTTCTTCACCATTTTACCACTACCTGAAAAAGAGCGTCATCATAAATATCAAAAAAATCACACAACTATTTTTGACGATTCATCCAATTTTTACAGGGTACGGTCAATAGGAAAAGAAAAGAAATCATGTGCAGCTTCAGTCAGCGGGAATATATCGCGGGCTTCTTTGAGTAATTGTTTCATTGACTCTTCCCCTTGGTACCGTGCACTAATATGGGTCAAAATCAGTCTTTTTGCGCCTGCTTCCTGCGCTGTTTTTGCTGCCTGTTCTGTCGTACTGTGATAATAATTATAGGCTAGTTCTGCATCTTCTTTCCCAAATGTTGCTTCATGGACTAACACATCCGCATTCTTGGCAAGCCTTGTTATATTCTCGCACAAACGGGTATCTCCTGAAAATGCAACGATTCTCCCTTTTTTAGGGGGTTCCAAATAATCGGTTCCATCAATCATTCTTCCATCTTCGAGTGTAACGGTTTCCCCATTTTTCAACTTCTGATACAAAGGTCCAGGTTTTACACCGATTTTTTTTAGGTCTTCGGCTTTTAGTGCACCGGGTACATCTTTTTCCACGACCCGATAACCGTAAGCTGGGATCCCATGAGACACTCGTTTTGCTTCTACTTGAAAGGTATCATCTTCAAAAACGATCCCTTCCTCTATTTCTATGATATGCAGCGGATAAGTCAAATGCGTTTGTGTCGCTGAAAGTGTCGCGTTTACAAAAGCTTTAATGCCGCTTGGACCATATATCGTCAATTCATCCTCTCCGCCTTGAAAGGACCTGCTGCCAAGCAGACCCGGGAGACCATATACATGATCACCATGCATATGCGTGATAAAGATCTTCTCAATTTTTCTTGGTTTAATTGTTGTATGTAATATTTGATGCTGCGTCGCTTCTCCGCAATCAAAAAGCCACACGGCTTTTCTCTCTTCTAAAAGCTTCAGCGCAGTGCAAGTGACGTTTCTTGTTTTTGCAGGAATGCCTGCACCTGTTCCTAAAAAGAGCAGTTCCATTACGATTTCCTCCTACAGCCGGTATACAATCTCTTCATTCATATAGAATACATGAAGACAGGATAAATGTGAATTCAGCGGAATTTTTGAAAAAAGTCAAACTTGGGCAGAAAAAGTCGAATCAAATGTTTGCTTTACGAACAATGAACCTTTAAAATAAAGAAAATGTACATACATTCTCGTTTTTTACAACAATGCTACGAATAAAGTGAGGTACTTTTCGTGAATACAGAAACTAACTATCCAAAAGCAGTCATTGTCATTTTTGGCGCAACAGGAGACCTTGCAAAACGCAAGCTCTACCCTTCTATACATAGACTTTATCATAGCGGAAAGCTTGGAGATCAATTCGCTGTTGTAGGTGTTGGACGTCGTCCTTGGTCTCATGAAGACCTAAGAGCTGTGGTAAAAGAATCAGTCTCTTCTGATGATGCAGAAGCAAAAGCAGAGGAATTTATTTCTCATTTCTATTACCATGATTTTGATGTCTCAAGCCCTGCTTCCTATCAAGCACTGAACACACTTCTTTCTGGTCTTGAAGATACATACAGTATCCCGAATAACCGGATGTTCTATTTAGCGATGGCACCAGAATTCTTCGGAACCATTGCGAAGTTTTTAAAAAGCGAAGGCGTATCAGAAACGACTGGATGGTCTCGACTTGTCATTGAAAAACCGTTTGGTCATGACCTGCCTAGTGCCAAAACATTAAATGAAGAGATCCGAGATGCATTTACAGAGGATCAAATTTATCGTATTGACCACTACCTCGGTAAACAGATGGTGCAAAACATTGAGGTCATTCGTTTTGCGAATGCGATCTTTGAACCGCTTTGGACAAACCGCTATATTTCAAACATTCAAATCACATCGAGTGAATCATTAGGCGTCGAAGACCGGGCGAGATATTACGAGAGTTCTGGTGCACTGAGAGATATGGTCCAAAACCATATGCTTCAAATGGTTGCACTTTTAGCCATGGAGCCACCGATTAAGCTCAATACAGAGGAAATCCGTAGCGAAAAACGGAAAGCATTGCGTGCGCTTCGTCCATTCTCGAAAGATGAAGTGGATCAATTCTTTGTCCGCGGACAATATGATGCAGGAACGATTGATGGCAATATGGTTCCTTCCTATCTTGAAGAGCAAAATGTGGACCCAAACTCCAACACAGAAACATTCGTTGCAGGAAAACTTCTCATCGATAACTTTAGATGGGCCGGGGTACCATTTTACATTCGTACAGGAAAACGTCTAGAAAAGAAATCCACTCAAATCGTGGTGCAATTTAAAGACATTCCGATGAACCTGTACTACGGAAACGGGAATTCCATGCATCCAAACTTACTTGTGATTCACATTCAGCCAGACGAAGGCATCACCCTTCACCTGAATGCTCGCAAGCTTGATGGCGGAACGTATGCTAAACCAATTAAGCTTGACTATCAAACAAATTACAACGACATCATGAATACACCAGAAGCGTATGAAAAGCTAATTCATGACTGTTTGCTAGGTGACGCAACAAACTTTGCCCACTGGGATGAAGTGGCACTGTCTTGGAACTTTGTTGATCCAATTTCAGAAAAATGGGCTGAAACCAAAACGTTAAAACCAAATTATCCTGCTGGTTCTATGGGACCAAAAGAAGCAGATCAGCTTCTTGAAAAAGATGGATATCACTGGTGGAATATATAAAATAACAAAAAAGAGCAGTCTCCCGATTGAGGGGGTTCTGCTCTTTTTTTAAAGTCGTGTTTTCGTAATTTCAACCGTTGAAAAATCAAATTTATCATAGCGATGATGGCTAAAGGAATATTCAAACGGCCGACCTGTGTTTAAATAAGCCACCTGCTCCACTTCTAGCACTGGATCCGTAGGGTCACAGCCTAAATATTGCTGATCAAGCTGATCTGATTTAGCCGCTCTAATTTTTTTGTGCGCTCCTGCCACTTTTAAATGAAGTGTGTTTGTAATGTAGCTATAGATAGACCCCAATAAAACCTCTTCATCTATTCCTTTAATGACATTGACAGGCATAAAGGTTTTTTCTAATACATATGGCTCTTCTTCCACCAAACGGAGCCGAATAATGTCATAGACGGGTGTGCTTGAGTCAATGGATAAATGAGCTGCCACCTCTTCACTTGGAAAATGCACATCAAAGCGAATGATTTGGCTCGTCACGTTTTTATCTGCCATCACTTTCGTGAACCCTTTATTTTCATGACCTGATACGTTGATCGCACCTTGATTTAGCGCTGCCTTCACAATAAATGTGCCATGACCTCTTTTTCTAAAGAGCAGACCTTCCGCCACTAAAAGATCGAGCGCACGCTTCATCGTCATTCTGCTGCATTTAAATTCAGCGGCAAGCGAGTTTTCATCTGGAATGGGTTGATCTTCTGGATAATATGCTGTTCCTATTCTTTTTCTAATTTCTTCTGAAATGAGTTCGTACTTTGTCATCTCACACCACCAACTGACTTGTTTTTTCATATCCTATTATAGCGCTTTCTAGCCTTCCTCTCATTCTACACTAAGCCTAGTGCGCTTAAAAGGTTCGAGCCACTTTCATTTCAACCCTTTCATCTTTACATAAGAAAAATACTTGCCCTTTTCAAGGAAAGAGCAAGTATCTTGATTAGAAACCATTATTCTCTGAAACCGATTGAAACCAGTAGCCACTTTTTTTGATGGTACGTTTCCCGTCTTTCTCAAGGTCCACTGAGACAAATCCATAGCGATTTTTATAGGCATTCGACCATGACCAATTATCCATAAACGTCCACAGATGATAGCCTTTTACATGACTTCCTTCTTGAATGGCTTGATGCACCCATTTAAGATGCTCAGAAACAAAATCAATGCGGTAATCGTCATGAATCATTCCTTCTTCATCCTGAAACCGCTCTTCTCCTTCGACACCCATTCCATTTTCAGAAATAAAGCATTCAATATTCCCATAGTCTGTCTGGACTTTTTTCAATATATCGTAAATACCCTTTTCATAGATTTCCCAGCCGCGGTACACATTCATTTTTCTGCCCGGCATTTCAAAAGAATCGAAATAATGGTCTGGCATAAATGGTGCATCAGGGTGAGGCATATGTTCCTTTGCTTTCACTCTTCTTGGCTGATAATAGTTGATGCCGAGAAGGTCGATCGTGTTCTCTTGAATGAGTTCAAGGTCTCCTTCCTCCATAGCCGGCATCAATCCTTCTTTCTTTAACACGTCCACTAGCTTTTCAGGGAAATGTCCTTTCACAGCTGGATCTAGGAAGGACCGGTTAAAGAAGGCGTCAGCCATCTCAGCTGCTTCGACATCCCGCGGATTCTGGCTTCGCGGATACGAAGGAGTAAGGTTGAGGATAATGCCTATTTTCCCCTCCTGCTTCATCTCTTTATAAGCCGCAATGGCCTTAGCATTTGATAAAATCTCATGAAACCCAACTTGCACTGCCTTTTGGAAATCAACTTCGTTTGGATAATGGAAGCTATACATATATCCACCCTCTACAGGAACAATCGGCTCGTTATGAGTAAACCATTTTTTCACCCGGTCGCCAAATAGCTGAAAACACAATGTCGCATAGCTGACATAATCGTCTACGACCTGCCTGTTTACCCATCCTCCCGTCTCCTGAAGCGCCATTGGCATATCAAAATGATACAAGTTCACAAACGGTTCAATGTCACTCGCTATCAGTTCATTGATCACATCATTGTAAAAAGCCACAGCTTCTTCATTAACGGCCCCTTTTCCCTCAGGTAAAAGGCGTGACCATGAAATAGATAGACGAAACGAGTTGTGCCCAATCTCCTTCATGAGGCGGATATCCTCTTTGTATTTACGATAAAATTGCGAGGTTACACCTGGACCGACGCCCTGAAAAAAACGATTCGGCTCTTTTTCAAACCAGTGATCCCAAATGTTCGGACCCTTTCCATCTCCTGGATAACTGCCTTCTGTTTGCGTAGCAGAGGCAGAAGATCCCCACCAGAAACCTTCCGGGAATGTATATGATTGACTGTTAGTTTCCATCGACATGTATTGAGTCTCCTTCACCTTTGATGTTTGTTTGTTTCGTTTTTTCTGTCGTGACTATTTTTTCATTTTTCACATTCATACGATCAATAAATTTTAGGAACGGGAACCAAATGACAAACACAATCATTAAATTAAACAGCTGAAGCAGACCGCCCGCTAATGAATTCGTTGCCATGACTCCGCTAATAAAGATCGGTACTGTCCATGGAATATTCACGCCTGTCGGAGGCGGCACAATACCTGCGGCCATCGCAAAATAAGAAATACAAGTAATCACCATTGGCGCCAAAATCCACGGAATGAGAATAAGCGGGTTCATCACAATCGGTAAACCGAAGATAATGGGTTCATTGACGTTAAATAAACCTGGTCCTAAGCCGAGCTTTGCTACTTGTTTCAATTGCTTACTTTTAAGAAAAATTAAAATCGTAAACACAACAGCTAGCGTCATACCGGTTCCACCCATACCCACTGTATAGATTTCGATAAACTGCTTGCTGATGATGTTCGGAACCTCACCTGTTTTTGTGTAGCTTTCTAGATTTTGAATGGACAATGTATTCCAAATCGGGTCCATTACAGAGTTGATAATAATTTGGCCGTGGAGCCCAAAGAACCAAAGAATTTGTATAAAGAAAATAGCGATCAAGGTCGGAATGATACCGCTTCCAAGTCCGACAAGCGGCGCCTGAATCGCATTGTAAATCAAGTCATGCATGTTGGTTTTGAACCCTTGTGTAATGATGATATTGATCAGTAAAAAGGTTGTGAGTGTCAAAGTAGCCGGGATGAGTGCAGCAAAAGACTTAGAAACAGCTGGCGGAACCCCTTGCGGCATATTGATGACAAATTTCTTTTGGACAAAATAGCGATAAATTTCAGCAGACAAAAAGCCTGTGATCATTCCAAGGAACATTCCCTTTGCGCCCAAACGATCGACTGGGATGACGCCTGCAATGGATGCACCGCCCTCTTGTTCTAGTAAAAATGGCGTAAGGAGCAGAAAAGAGGCTAAAGCGATCACACCGCCAAAGACAGCTTCCACATCATAGCTTTTCGATAAATAGTAGCCAATCCCAAATACAACAAACACACTCATAATGCTGATGGTCGCACTAGGTGCAATATTCAGTGCAGACTGAACACCTTCCAGTGCTGTTTGACTCATGATCTTATCTAAAAATGGCAGATTCATTAATACGACCATGATGGAACCAAAAATCGTTAATGGGAACGCAAGCATAAAGGCATCCCTTAATACCCCTAGATAGCGATTGTTGTTCAATCTCCCAGCAATCGGAACCAAAATCGCACTTATTTTATCAAACATTGGTTTCCCCCCTTGTTTACACCCTTTATTGTTTCAGTGATTGCAATATCGGTAAGAGCTCTCCCACAAGCTCTTTTATCGTCATCGTTGACATGAAATGATCTTCGGCATGCATGAGCAGCAAGGAGAATGAAATCGTTTCTCCGCTTGCCTCTTGCTGTACCATTTGAAAATGGATATCATGTGCATTCCGCAAGTCATCTTCCGCTTCTTTGAGAAGGTCAGATGCTACTGTTTCATGACCTTCTCTAAATTGTTTAAGAGATTGAAGCAATTTGCTTCGTGCATTTCCGCTGTGTAAGATCAATTGAAAACTGATTTGTTCTTCCGTGAGTCCTTCGAGTGTTTTCTTTTCCATCCTTTAAGATTCCCCCATCAATGAAACCGCTTGTTCATACGCTTTTTGTCCATCTGCTAGCCCATACGCCTGCATATCGATGACCTCTACTTCAATCCCATATTTTTGAGCTTCTTTTTGAAGATCCCCTTTTAAAAAACTCATTTGTGGTCCAATTAATACAACATCGGCATGTGCCATTTCTTTTCTCGCTTGGTCTTGTCCGACTGCCCAAATCTCTGCTTCTTCCCCTATAGACTCAGCATGTGCTTTCATCTTTGTGACTAGTAAACTCGTAGACATACCTGAACTGCATGCTAATAAAATACGTTTCATTTCTCTCACCCCATTGTTGTAATAAAAGCGCTTCCAGTTAATATTATATATTTTTATTTTTAAATGTCTAGACATTTAATTATATATGTCTGTATTTTATTTTAAAAATGACCGTATCAATACTCACAACAAGCTTTCAGAACAAAAAAGATCTCATCCAGATATGAACGAGACACCCTTTTCTTTTAAAAAATACTCTCCGAATGAACCATAAAGTAGCTTCTTCTTCTGAAGACAGTCTTTGAGAACTTTGTTAAAATAAGTGCGAATGACTTAGCTCATTCAAAAACCCAATTTTTCATCCCATAAATCATGAGAAGTAACTGCCCAGAGATGGAAACAGTTTCTATTCCCACTCAATTTGATGGATAGGTAAACGTCTTTTGCTGCTACTTTTCGAATCTATTCTTATCTTTGCAATCAAAGGGAGTCGATATCATGGCAGTCACTCATTTGTGTGAAGCCTGTAAAAGAAACGAGATTGATGTTGTAAAAATTTCTGATGAACCAGCTCAGCCTTATCGTTTATGCAATGATTGTCACAGGCGGCTCTTAACCTATTCTTTACGGCCTATTGAATGGTATCACTTAGCGATCATCCACTCTCCAAAGAAATTTTTATTGCACGATGATTTTTATGAAGAAGACGGAGAGGCTTGTCAGCCAGAAGAAGATGTATTGGTCACAGCAGAAGAGAAAATACCCACATTACAAGCGGTTCAACATGATTTGGAGTCTTTATTAGATTTCTCAATCACAAGATGGTTTCTTCAATACGATGTCATCAATGCCCTGAAAAAACACGATACACAAAAAATGTTGATGTCTGTAAAAGCTAGATTTTATGGAACGGAAAATCATGAAGTCAAATCAAGAATGCTAGAGATCGCAGCTGATGTTTTAGGTACTGCAGCTTCGGATTGGGTAAGAGAGCTTTGGGAGAATGATGCCGATAAATTTTTTCATCCGCTTTCTTGGGCAGCAGCCAGTAGTTTACCAGCCGAGGAAGGAATGAGACGTATTTTTGATCAATTGAAATGTGTAAGTGAAAAGGAATTGCCAATGATGGCTCTCTCCAGCCTATATCGTTTCCGTTCACATCACATACTTGATTGGATGGAGTCTCATTGCTCCTCTTTTAACGACAGTTGGGGCAGGTTGGCATCAGCATGCTTTCCAACATGGCTCAGAATGAAATCTTGGCTAAACAAAGGAAGACCTTTCAGTTTAATTGCACTCGATACAATGGCGAACTGTCTAGCAGTTAAAAACGATCCATTTATCGAGGAGTTATCACCTAAAATACTTCGTACAGATATCAATGAAATAGAACCCATTTTATATGATTATCTTCAAAAAGATGGCGTTCCTCGTGTCAAAACGAAAGTAGGCATCATCGTGAAGAACAAAGAAGCCATATTTGAATAAGCCGATTAAATGGATAAAAGCGTGTGCAATGTTTATGCTCACGCTTTTCACTAGCATGACAACATACTAGATCATAATTTGATGTTGTGTTATCCTCTGAGCCCAGCCCGTGTTCATCACGATTATCCTTTTCCTGCTTGGAATCCCGGGTACTTGGTCATACCGCCGTCTACATATAACGTCAACCCTGTCACATAGCTCGCTTCTTTTGATGCAAGCCAGACAGCACATGCTGCCACTTCTTCAGGCTTTCCGATATAGCCAATTGGTATCAGCTCAATGACGCCCTTTTTCAATGCTGGATCATCAAATTTTTCGGCATTGATGGGGGTATCAATTGCACCTGGTGCAATACTGTTTACGCGAATTTTTTTAGGGGCATATTCTAGTGCCAGCGTTTCTGTCAAAAGCTTGGCGCCTCCTTTACTTGCTGCATAATGGACGAAATGAGGCCACGGAATTTGCTGATGGACCGACGACATATTAATAATCGCCCCCTCGATCCCGTGTTCTGTCATATACTTTAATGCATCACGGCACCCTAAAAACATTCCTGTTAAATTGGTGGACATCACTTTGTTCCAGTTATCTAGCGTCATTTCAGTTGAAGGAACTTCATTTTCAATTCCTGCATTATTGATCATGACATCAAGACTGCCATATGTATTGACAGCTTGATCAATCATCGCCTTCATATCCTCTTCTTTTGATACATCCCCTTGAATTTTGACAGCCTGTCCGCCACTTTTTTGAATCTCAGCAATCGTGTCGTCCGGGTTTTCTTTATCTGAGAAATAATTGATCACTACATTGGCTTTTTCTTGTCCAAACCGGCGCGCCATCGCCTGACCTATCCCTGTACCTGCTCCTGTGATGAGAACTGTTTTTCCTTCCAAATCTGGATACATTCGCTTAAACCTCCTATTTTGTAAAACCTAGTAGCACACCGCCTGCGATAATCATCAAGCAGCCTGCAATGACAAAGCTTGTTTTAGATGCTTTCTCTTTTAATAAATAAATACCGCCTAAAGTCGAGATGACAATTCCTGTTTGAGACATGGAAAAACTTACTGCTACGCCAATGAGTGGAATCGCCAAAAGAAGCCCTAGATTTCCTGTCGACCACACAAGACCAGCAATGATATTTCTGAACGTATATTTGCTAAACGGGTCTTGCTTTAGACTAATCGCTAACGATGAAATCAGCATGCCGACAGATTGCGGAACGAGCGCAGACCAGCCATCTATATGAAACCATCTTAAAATGACGACATATCCGACGTAGCCTACGGTTGAGATGAGCAAAATGATGATTCCCTTTTTAAAATTGCCGCCTTCGTTTCCGCCACTCTTTTTTTGACCGAGGGATGTCATGACAACGCCAGCAATAATAAATAAAATGGCACAAGAACCAATAAGTATGACCGTCATGGTTTGCCATTCTTTGAAGACAATGACACCAAATAATGTCGTGCTCACAAGCTGCATACCCGTTGATAAAGGAACAGCCTTTGACACCCCTAGAAAGGCGACACTTGAAAGCTGATTCATTTGCCCAATACTCCAAAAGATCCCAGAGATAACGGAAACCGCAAAAATAAGCGGTGTCAGTTCCGGCATTTTGATCAAATAAGCGCCGATTGAAAACAAAAAAGCGCCGAGGGTAATGCCGAGTGTTTGCTGATAGGCATTCCCGCCAAGTTTGACACTGATGAGAACAATACTTCCCCAAAATATCGCTGGGAGAAGTGCATATAAAATGCCCACTTCTATCCCTACTTTCTGTACTTTTTTACTTAGCATCCCTCTTTTTCGGATTTTTAGCCGAATAGATGTAAACACAAAAAAGACCTTACCAATGGTAAGGTCACAGCGTGTAGACAAACCCTCGCATTCGGTGTCAGTCCTGCGTGCTGGTGCTCACGAATGTCAAATTCGCTCCGCTCCAGTACTCGGCCTTCCTAGCCTGTAAAGGTTTTCTATCACGCTAAAAAGAAGACAAAGAGCTAAAATCAAGTTCATTTTAGCCCTTTGTCAACAATCTAAGACCTTACCAAGGTAAGGTCTTTTGAGGTTGTATACTTATTTCATCCATTCAGTATGGAAGACGCCTTCTTTATCTGTGCGCTCATACGTATGTGCGCCGAAGTAGTCACGCTGTGCTTGAATTAAGTTAGCTGGAAGGACAGCTGTACGATAGCTATCAAAGTAAGCTAGTGCACTTGAGAATGAAGGAACAGGAACACCTTGTTCTACTGCAAGTGAAATCACTTTACGAAGTGATGATTGATAGCTTTCTACGATATCCTTGAAGTAAGGATCAAGCAATAGGTTTTTCAATTCAGGGTTACGGTCATATGCTTCTTTGATTTGCTGCAGGAAGGCTGCACGAATGATACATCCACCACGGAAGATCATGGCAATTTCACCGTATTTCAAATCCCAGTTATACTCATCAGACGCTGCTTTCATTTGCGCAAAACCTTGTGCATATGAGCAGATTTTACTCATGAATAGGGCTTTTCTAACCGCTTCGATCAGCTCTTGTTTATTCTCTGCTGATTGCGCTGGCTTAGGACCTTCAATTAATTGACTTGCTTCAACACGCTCATCTTTCATTGCTGAAATGTAACGCGCGAAAACAGATTCAGTAATGATTGGAAGCGGAACACCTAGATCAAGAGAGCTTTGGCTCGTCCATTTCCCAGTTCCTTTTTGTCCAGCTTTATCTAAGATCACATCCACAAGCGGCTGATTTGTTTCTTCATCCACTTTTGTGAAAATGTCAGCTGTAATTTCAATTAAATAGCTGTCAAGCTCGCCTTTATTCCACTCTGAGAATACTTCATGAAGCTCCTCTGCTGACAATCCTGCCACATGCTTCAAGATAAAGTATGATTCAGAGATCAATTGCATGTCTCCGTACTCGATACCGTTATGAACCATTTTGACATAATGTCCTGCTCCATCTGGACCGATATACGTTGTACAAGGCTCACCATCTACTTTCGCAGAGATGGCTTCTAAAATTGGTTTCACTAGCTCGTGCGCCTCTTTTTGACCGCCAGGCATGATAGAAGGACCTTTAAGTGCGCCTTCTTCACCGCCAGAAACACCTGTACCAATGAAGTGAATACCACTTTCCGCAAGCTCTTGGTTACGTCTTTGTGTATCCTTGTAATATGTATTTCCACCATCAATTAAAATGTCACCTTTCTCTAGGTGAGGCAATAATGATTGAATGGTTGCATCTGTTGCTGCACCCGCTTTTACCATTAAAAGAATTTTACGCGGCGTTTCAAGCGATTGAACAAATTCTTCAATGCTGTATGTGCCTACAACGTTTTTCCCTTGTGATTCTTGAAGAAACTCTTCTGTTTTGCTGCTAGATCTGTTATAAACGGACACGGAGAAACCGCGGCTTTCAATATTTAGGGCAAGGTTTTTCCCCATAACGGCTAGTCCAACGACACCGATTTGTTGTTTTGACATAATTCTGACGTCCCTTCTAACACACTATATTGATTACTGCTGAAATGATGTACCCTTTGAAATTACCACAACATCACCTCTTTTATCAAGTTTTCAGACTAGTCATTTCCTCTTTCGTCCTGAAAAAAGTCTTTATTAAAACTTGTACCACTTGTTTTGCTCTCTTTTTCCTTAATGGTCACTCCCCTTTGAATGAGTGGTTTACCGTATTTTTCTTTCAGTCCGTCTAAAAGAGATTGGAGCGGTTCGTCTTTTGCATCTTCTGTATAAGAGAATAAATCAAGCTGCTTGACGGCTGATTTTCGTTCCACAAGATCGGTCCCCGTCACACCTAAAAGTCTTACTGGCTGGTCATTCCAATGCTTTAGGAATAGCTGCTTTGCCGCCTCAAATAGATCTTCCTTTCCATCAGTTGGATTCGTGAGTGTGACGCTCCGTGTGATATTTTTCCAGCTTGCATACCGAATCATAATGAGCAGCCGGTTCGCCATCACTTCTTTTCTTCGTAATCTGGCACTCACCGATTGCGACAGTTTCTCTATTAATGAGACGAGTTCATCTGTATCATCAGAATCGTGAGGAAGAGTGGAAGAATTGCCGACAGATTTAAATTCGTATATTCTTTCTGGATCGACAATGCCGTCATGCTCTCCGTTTGCCTTTTGCTTTAACCTCGGTCCATTGATGCCTAATAACTCTTTTAGCGCATATTCATTCGCTTTTGCTAAATCTTCAATAGTATGAATTCCGATGGTTTTCAGCTTATCTGCCGTTTTCTGTCCAACCCCATGCATGTCACCTGCAGGGAGCGGCCAGAGCATTGTCGGGACATCTCGTTTACGCAAAATGGTAATGCCCATTGGCTTTTTCCAATTAGACGCCATCTTCGCTAGAAATTTATTCGGTGCAATGCCAATACTCGATGGAAGCATGAGCTCTTCTACGAGCCTCGTTTGAATATCATGAGCGGTTTTCACGGCATGCTCAGCATAAGGTGTATCGGTTAAATCAATATAGCCTTCATCAATTGAAACGGGTTCAACTAAGTCACTATATTCTCTTAGTATGGTAAACATTTCTTGTGAGGAGCTGCGGTACCGGTCGAAGTTGGGTGTACGCACAATCAGTCCCGGACATAGCCGCTTCGCTTCCCAGAGTGGCATCGGCGGCTTCACCCCGAGTGCTCTTGCCTCGTAGCTACAGGTCACAACTATCCCTTTGCGCTCTTTTGCATTTCCGCTAATGGCTAAAGGTTTCCCTCTCAAAGAAGGATCATACGCCATTTCTACCGATGCATAAAAACTATTCATATCAATATGAAAAATGATTCGCCCCTTCTTTTGAGAATCAGCCATTTGCTTGCCTCCTTAGGTGATCTACTTTCCTTCACTTCACCTTGATTTCACCTGTTTGTTCCATTAGACATTTCATATGGTGTATAGTACACTGTGAGTAATGAAATGGATGTGATAATCATGATTATTGATACATTCAATGAAGTCTTTTTCCTTGTTGAATTCTTTACGATTATTCTTCCAGCGCTGACCGCCATCGGTATTGCTTTCTTATTAAAAGACTGCCGAATGAACGAGCACCTCGGAGGACATCGTTTAGAAGAGTTGGATGCATCTTGTTTGAATCGAACAGACTTTCTGTTTATCATATATGATCGCATTACAACTTGGATTAGTAAAGTCATTCGAATGAAAAGATCATCAAATGATGATGAAGACCATTCGCTTCCTCTCTCTTATTAGATTTTATTATTGAGGAGGAAATGAATTGAAACGTTTATTGACTATTTGTACGACTTTATTTTTTATGATGGTAGCGTCACCTGCATTTGCTGCAAGTGCGCAAACAAATACAAGCTCTGATGGGTTTTTCCATCATTATTTTGTTCAGCCTTTTTCTGAGTTGATTATCTGGCTTGCGAACTTTTTCCATGATGACTACGGTTTATCTATTATGTTCGTGACATTGATTGTCCGGCTGCTTATTTTCCCGCTTTTTGCAAACCAATTTAAAAAGCAGAGAGTGATGCAAGAGAAAATGGCACTCGTTAAACCTCAGATTGACCAAATACAAAGCAAATTGAAGAAAACGAAAGAACCTGAAAAACAAAAAGAGCTGCAAATGGAAATGATGAAAGTATATAAAGACAACAATGTGAACCCGCTGGCAATGGGCTGTCTGCCGATGCTGATTCAAATCCCAATTGTTCTTGGCTTTTACTCAGCAATCCGCTCAACACCTGAGATCGCAACGCATTCGTTCTTATGGTTTAACTTAGGACAAACTGATCTTTTGGTGGCGATCTTTGCAGGAGCCATGTATTTCTTGCAATTTTATGTCACACAAAAATTTGCAAAGCAAACAGGCACCCAAACAGAAGCTGCACTGAAACAAGCAAAAATCATGGGCATGATTTTCCCAGTCATGATGCTGTTTCTATCAATTAATGCTCCCGCTGCTCTTCCTTTATATTGGATGACAAGTGGACTTTTACTCACCATTCAAACAATTATTTTAAATGTGATGTACCAAAAATCAAAAACAAAAGCTGCGACAAACGATTCAATTAACCCAGCAGCTGAATAAATTATAGCCCCCTTACCCGAACAAGGTAAGGGGGCTATATTTGTCTTCTGTTCAGCGTGAACATAGAGCGCAACAACGTGAGTTCCGGCACGCAAAATGACCCCTTATCCATGGATAAGGGGCCTTTGTTTATGCCAATTCCTCTTTCAATCGCTCAGGCAATTGATCAAGATCCTCAATTTTCCCTAGAAACTTATTAGGGTCCACTTGTAAAATCATCTTGTTCTCTCTCTCAACGACGCCGAAGAAATATTCAGATGCTTTTGTGTTCATATGAAATGGCTTGATCTCACTTAACTCGATATCAATGATATCTTTTGCATCAGAAACAAGGCAGCCAATCATTTGATCGTTCAATTCAAATAGTAGAACCTTAGACTGTTCGGTTACATCCAGAGGTTTTCCGTGCAGCATGACACCTGTGTCACTGACTGGAATGACCTCTCCTCTTAACGACATGAGTCCTTTAATCTCTTTTGGAAGGTTCGATACTTCTTGTAAATAAGGGACCTTCTCAATTGAGCGTATATGTTCTACGCTGATACCAAAATCCTCTTGTCCCACTTGGAAAATAATGATCTTTTGCGTGCTCACAGAGTCTCCTGCCTTTACGATGGATTTGTCGTTTCTTCGATAATGGCGAGAACCATTTCAGCTGTCTTGACTAATTCTTCAATCGGCATTTTCTCATTTTTCGTATGAATATCTTCATATCCAACAGCTAGGTTGACGGTCGGGATGCCGTTTCCAGCAATGACGTTTGCATCACTGCCTCCCCCGCTTGTCTGTAGTTCTGAAGGACGGCCAATTTTCGCAGCCGCTTTTTTCGCCACTTCAACGACTTGATCGCCGTGTGAGAATTTAAAGCCTGGATACATGATGTCAATTTGTACATCGGCACTTCCGCCCATTTCTTTAGCGGTTTTTTCAAAGGCTTCTTTCATTTTCGCTACTTGCGCTTCCATTTTTGCCGGTTCTAAAGAACGTGCCTCTGCCAAAATATCCACTTGATCACAGACAATATTCGTTTGTGTTCCGCCTTCAAAGCGGCCGATATTCGCCGTTGTTTCTTCATCAATACGGCCAAGCGGCATGCTGGCGATCGCTTTTGATGCAATCGTAATCGCAGAGACGCCTTTTTCAGGTGCCACACCTGCGTGAGCTGTTTTGCCGTAAATGGTTGCACGTACTTTCGCCTGTGTTGGCGCAGCCACGATGATGGTACCGACCTTGCCATCTGAATCAAGCGCATAACCATATTTTGCTGTCATCAGTTTTGGATCTAACGCTTTTGCTCCTACAAGTCCTGATTCTTCACCAGCTGTAATGACAAATTCAATCTTGCCATGCGGTACATTTTTCTCTTTTAGGACACGGATCGCTTCAAACATCGCGGCAAGCCCTGTTTTATCGTCAGCACCAAGAATGGTTGTGCCATCTGTCTTGACATAGCCGTCTTCAATGACTGGCTTAACACCATTACCTGGTACAACTGTATCCATATGAGAAGTAAAATAAATCGTATCTGCCTCTTGATTCCCTTCAAGTGTGCAAATAAGATTGCCTGCTCCATGGCCGGTTGTCTCTTTTGAATCATCTTCAACTACATTAAGCCCTAAACTAGTAAATTTCTCTTTTAGGACTTCAACAATTTTTTCTTCATGTTTTGTTTCTGAATCGATCTGAACAAGTTCTAAAAATTCGTCTAATAAGCGTTTCTCATTGATCATGATGATGCTCCTCCTCTTATAGCGGCATGTTTCCATGCTTTTTTAACGGTCTATCTTCTTCCTTACTGCGAAGCAGGTCAAATGAGCGAATGAGCCGCTCTCTCGTTTCATCTGGCATTAAAATATCGTCGATTAATCCTAATTGTGCTGCCTTCATGACACTAGGTTCATTGTCCACCTCACGCAAAGCAGGATGAACAATTTCGTCTGCAAACGATTTTCCCATGACATCAATTTCTGCCTCTGGCCATGCATACACAAAGTCAGCACCTAAGCCCTTACTATTCATCGCAACGTATGCACCGCCAAATGCCTTTCGCAAAATCACAGTGATTTTTGGAACGGTCGCCTCAGCATACGCATACAGAAGCTTTGCGCCGTGGCGGATAATGCCTGCATGCTCGGCTTTCTCCCCTGGCAAAAATCCAGGAACGTCCACAAGGGTTAAAATGGGAATATGAAATGCATCGCAAAATCGAATAAAACGAGCCGCTTTATCAGCAGCATCGAGGTCAAGGCTTCCTGCCAGCACCTTAGGCTGATTGGCTACAAGACCAATGGAAGACCCTTGTAATCTGGCAAAACCTGTGACGATATTTTTGGAGAAACAACGCTGCGTTTCAAAAAATGAGCCGTGGTCGGTGATCGCTGTCACCACTTGTTTGACATCATAAGTGCG
This sequence comes from Bacillus sp. 2B09, assembly GCF_003946835.1. NCBI lineage: Bacteria > Bacillati > Bacillota > Bacilli > Caryophanales > Bacillaceae > Bacillus > Bacillus sp. 2B09. Next base: position 87,946 of record NZ_RPSG01000007.1, on the reverse strand, counting down.
TGATGGCTCCTTTGGCAAGATGTTCCCAAGATCGCTTGCATCATGCTTTTGCACCTTACGATGAATGACAGGCCGTCGGTTCGTTGGTATGTACGTTAAAAGCGTTCGAACTGCTTTTAACACGTCTCTCTCATCTTTCCCTGTATAGTGCACATTCCCACTTGTTTGATGCTGAACTGCTGCACCTCCAAGCCGGTCAGGACAGACCGTCTCTCCTGTTGCTTTTTCTATCACTTTCGGACCAGTTAAAAACATATGAGCTGTTTGCTCCGTCATGAAAACAAAATCCGTCAATGCAGGTGAATAAACTGCACCTCCCGCACAGGAGCCTAAAATAACGGATATTTGCGGAATTTGACCAGAGTACAGCACATTCCGTTTAAAAATCTGACCATATCCCTCTAATGATACCACACCCTCTTGAATTCTCGCACCACCTGAGTCTTTTAGACCGATAACAGGCATTTGATTTTTAGCCGCCAAATCCATTAAAGCCGCTATTTTTTTCGCATGCATGTCCCCTAGCGAACCCCCGTACACGGTCGCATCTTGTGCATATACACCTACTTGTCTCCCATGAATCAGTCCCGTCCCAGTGACAACGCCATCCCCTAAATGCTCTGAGCGGCAGCCTTTAGCAAATGACTGAATTTCCATAAAGCTGCCTTCATCAAGAAGTTCATGAAGCCGCTGCCGAACAGTCAGCTTTCCTTTGTTTCGGTGAGCCGCTGCTCGTTTTTCACCGCCGCCCCTTAAAGCTTTCTCGCGCCATTCAGACAAGTCATTGAACGATTCATGCATCTTCCTGTTTCTCTCCTTTCAAAGGTTCACACAATTCAATTAGCACACCTGACGTTTCTTTTGGTGAAATAAACGCGATGCGCTTTCCGTTCGCACCATTTTGTGCGCCCTTTTGAATGAGCTGCATGCCGAGCTCGTCAAGTTGACTGAGATCAGCCTGAATGTCACCTGACTTTAATGCAATATGATGAAGCCCCTCTCCTCTTTTTGTTAAAAAGGTATGTAATGTGCTGTGATCCGACATCGGTTCAATCAACTCAATGTGCAGATCACCTAGGGAAGCAAAAGATACTTTGACCCCTTGATTTGGAAGTACTTCTATGTCTGAAAATTCCCAGTTAAACAGCCTGGAGAACGTACGTGCTGTTTTATGAATTGAAAAAACGGCAATGGCAATATGATCGATTTGATTCATCCGTTCACTTCCTTTGTACATCACTTGTCGCCTGCGTAAAAACGAGCTAGAATAAAGAAAGGTGCGCTCGTCGCAAAAACATTTGATTATAGGGGTGCGATATGTCTCAGAAATTCATGAAATTTATGGTATTGCTCATGATTAGCTTACTGTTAATTTCTTCACTTTTAGCAGGAGCGGCAGCCTTTTTATAAAGTGTTGATAAAAAAGCAGACAAGCAGGTGATTCGTTTTTTAACGAATGGCCTGTTTGTCTTTGGCCAGTTTTTCAAATGCATCGCTTGATTTCGTGATCCATACTTTTGTACCAACTGGAAGCTGATCAAATAGCCGTTCTACATCTTGATTATGAAGACGTACACAGCCTGCCGTAATAAATTTCCCTATCGATGTCTCATCACTTGTTCCATGAATTCCATAGATTCTCCCGTCGGTTCCTCGCGCATCAAATCCAATCCACCTTCGGCCGAGTGGGTTATTCTTCGCGCCGCCTTCAATATTTTTTCTTCTGTAATAAGGATCTTTCGCTTTGATCATAATTGTAAATTCACCTTCTGGCGTTAAATCAGCTGTTTTGCCAGTAGAAGCCGGGTAGACTTTTTGAATTTTCCCATGATCAATATACGCAAGCTCGTTCGTTTGTTTATTAATAATGACATACGGGTCTCCTGGAAGCGGGTTTTGCCCGAGCGGCCAGATGGGTGAAAGGGACATGGTCAGCACAGTATAAAATAAAAGACGCATAGGCTCCTCCTTTTTCATTAGATTGACCAATGAAGGAGGAACTCATGCGTCTTTATTCTTTCATCCCTTTAAAATAGCTTTTCAGTACCAAATATTGTTCCATTTCCCCGAGAAAATGAAAGAGTGCGGCTCTAGCTTCAAATTCTTCACGTGTTTGCGGAAGCGGCAGTGCATCAAACTCTTCTTTCATATCAATCAGGCGCCTTAAGAACTTATGCGCCGTGTTCCCTGGGTGAATATGTTCTCGTAAATCTCTAATATATTCTGCAATGATTTGCCCATGCTCCGTTGTAACAGAAATGGACGTAATTTTCGGAAGCACCCGCTCAATGATTTCAAATTGCTTTTGTCTCATGTTGAAATAATGATAATACAGATTTTCATGTCTTAAGACATGATTTTCAACATCACGGTATGCAAGAGCTTTCGCTTCTTTAATCAATTGATGCGTCTCTGGAATTTCTTTTCCTGTCCAGTCTTGTTTTCCGGTCATTAAATATTGCTCGATTTCTTCAAAGATTTTCGCAAAATTCGCTTCAATTTGTTCACTGTATTGTTTCAGCTTTTTATCAACGCTAGGCATATACAGGTTCATAATAAGTGCGACCCCTACACCAATGGTGATGAGTAAAAGCTCATTCCAGATGAGATGAAGCGTAATGCCTCCAGACATATACAAATGAAGGATAATCACTGAACTTGTGACAATCCCTTCTTTAATCCGAAGCAAGACCGTTGTTGGAATAAAGACGAGCAGCATCAGTCCAATGACGAAAGGATGATACCCAATCAGATCAAAAAATAAATAAGAAAATAAGATGGCAAGACTGCATGCGGCAAAGCGGGCCCCAGATGCGAGGAGTGACCTTTTTTTCGTCACCTGAATACATAGGATCGTAATAATGCCGGCAGCTGAATAGTTTTGCAGACCGAGCATTTGTGCAATGTAAATGGCTAGAGCTGTTCCTAATGCTGTTTTCAGCGTTCGGTAGCCGATTTTAAACATGATGTGATTCACTCTTTTCTGTCTACTTTTGTGAAATGATGAACTTTTTTTACTTTCCCCATTATAATCAAAAAAAGAAGGAGATGTTAAGTCTCCTCCTCGTTTTTTTCATTATAATATTTTTTGTAAGAAATCTTGAGCACGCTGTGAAGACGGAGATTCAAAGAATTCTACAGGATTGGCATCCTCTACAATTTTCCCATCATCCATAAAAATCACACGGTCTGCCACTTCTTTTGCAAAGCCCATTTCATGTGTGACGATCATCAGCGTCATCCCAGATTGAGCGAGCTCTTTCATGACCTCTAATACTTCCTTTACCATTTCTGGATCAAGAGCAGACGTCGGCTCGTCAAAAAGCATGATATCTGGTGTCATTGCAAGAGCACGTGCAATGGCGACACGCTGCTTTTGACCACCTGACAGCCGGTTCGGATAATCATCTTTTTTCTCTAGAAGTCCGACCTTTTTTAAAAGCTCCTCTGCCTGCTTGATGCTGTCTTCCTTCGATTGGTTCTTTACATTCATTGGCGCATACGTAATATTTTCTAGCACTGTTTTGTGCGGGAATAAGTGAAAATGTTGAAACACCATACCAATATTCTCGCGCACTTTTAGTGCATTTGTTTTTGGATTGGTAATTTCCGTCCCCTGAATCGTAATCACTCCAGAAGTCGGTTTTTCAAGTAAGTTAATACAGCGAAGAAATGTTGATTTTCCTGAACCAGACGGCCCGATGACAGCTACCACTTCGCCTTCTTTAATCGTGGTATCAATCCCTTTCAACACTTCATTTTTACCGAAAGATTTTGTGAGTTTCTCTATTTTAATCATTTGATTTTAACTTCCTTTCCACCGATTTGCCGACGAAGGTAAGAATAAGCACGATGACATAATAGATGAGACCCGCAAAAATTAGCGGTTCAAGATAGTTATAGGTGACGGCACCTGCTTGATAGGCTCGTCTCATGACATCGCCAAGTCCAATGACTGTGACAATCGCTGATTCTTTTGTCAGTGTAATCGTTTCGTTCACAAGTGCTGGTGAAATATTTTTGAATGCTTGCGGAAGCAATAAGTCTTTCATCATTTTAGCATACGGGATACCTAAAGCAACGGCCGCTTCTTTTTGCCCTTTATCAATGGCATTGATTCCTGCACGAATGATCTCAGAAACGTACGCCGCCGAGTTTAGTGAAAATGCTGCGACAGCCGCCCAGTATTGATCAATTTGAAAGCCGAGCAGCTGGGGAAGACCAAAATAAATAATCAAAAGCTGAAGCACAAGCGGTGTGCCTCGGAAGATTGACGTATAAAAATCGGCTAGCCAGATAAGCGGCTTAAATACACTAATTTTACAGAGCGTTAATAAGATTCCTAAAATAAAACCAAGGAACAGTGATACCACAACAATAGAAAGCGTTACTTTAAGACCTTCTAAAATAAAGGGCATCTGAGGTATTACATCTTTAAAATCCATCATGATATTCTCCTTTTTTTCCTTCAGATAAAATCAAAGAATAAACAGGAAAAAAGTTCAACACATGTTGAACTTTTCAGCGCTTTCTACTTGATTTTCATGAATGACGCTGATCCTTTTCCTGACTTACTTTTCATCAGCAAACCATTTTTTAATGAGTTTATCAAGTTCGCCATTATCCTTCATTTCTTTTAATGATTTATTGAATTTCGCTGTTAAGTCACTATTTTTTTTGAATGCAATGGCTGAACCTTCGTTTGAGCTATTCAATCCAAATGCTTGGAAATCTTTTTCCTTTTTCAAGTAGCCCGCCGCTACTTTATCTTCAATAATAGCTGCATCAAAACGGCCTGCTTTAATTTCTTGAATGATATCAGAAATTTTATTACGATCTTCAACTGTTAAGTTATATTTCTTTTGCAATCCGTTTGCTTCATCTTGCTGGATAGAACCTAATTGAACGCCAACCGTTTTGTCTTTTAAATCTTTCTCTGTTTTTATACCGCTAGATTTTTTTGATACAACCAAGTTTTCAGCATTGTAGTAAACATCTGAGAAATCAACTTGTTTTTTACGCTTTTCAGTAGGTGTCATGCCTGCAAGCACAATATCAGCTTTATTTGTTTTAAGAGCTGACACGAGGCTTGCAAAGTCCATATCTTGAATTTCTAGCTTGTAGCCGTTCTTTTTCGCTAGAGCTGTAGCAAGGTCGACATCAAAACCGATAATTTTATCACCGTCTTTTGATTCAAATGGCGGATAATCTGCTGAAGTCGCCATAATGAGTGTTTTGTCGTCTCCTGATGCGTTTGAATTATTAGAAGAAGTTCCGCATGCTGCTAATGCAGCTGCAAGACCAGCTGTCATAAGTAATAATAACCACTTTTTCATATGATAATGCCTCCTAGTATTTAAAATCATGAGTAGATTTGAATATTTATTCACTATAATGTATTTTAAACACTTTCTTTTTGATATGCAATAGTATTTTGCTAAAATTATTTTGATTCGTATGTCATATAAAACAAAAAAACAGACCGATCAAAAGACCGGACTGCCTCTAAATGATTCATTCAAAAGTAACATGTTACACTTCTTCGCAATACTCATCGAAAGCGGCTTGAAGTTTTGACACCACTTCCATCGGTTCATGTCCTTCGATTTCGTGACGTTCGACCATTTTAATGATTTTCCCGTCTTTTAATAGAGCAAATGATGGTGAAGATGGCGGGAAGCCTTCAAAGTATTCACGTGCTCTTGCGGTTGCTTCTTTGTCCTGTCCAGCAAACACTGTGAGCAATTGATCTGGACGCTTATCGTAATGAACAGAATAACCAGCCGCTGGTCTAGCAATACCGCCTGCACAGCCGCACACTGAATTCACCATGACAAGTGTCGTTCCTTTTTTCGTCAGCGCTTCATCGACTTCTTCAGCTGTTGTCAGTTCCGTATAACCTGCCTGTTTAATCTCTTCTCGTGCTTGTTTCACAATATCATTCATAAATAAATTAAAATCAATATTCATAACCGTCCACTCCTTCTACGTACCAAACCATTTTAACTACATCATATCAAGGAAAACGCCGGCGGGCAAATGTCTTGTTTCGCACCCTTCACTTTTTTCAAACGTCGTTTATGACCTGTGGAATTGGGGAAAAGTGATAGTAAAGTGATGAAAGGGAGAACTGCGTGATGGCACAATTCAAAAAAGCGATACTCATTTATAACGGAAATGCTGGACAAAAAAACATGGAAAAAACACTAGGTCAAACAGTGCCTCTTCTTTCTTTACATATTGATGAACTCATCCTTAAGCCTACAAAACAGCCGAATGATGCCTATCATTTCTGCCGTGAGATGGATGAGTCGGTTGAATTGCTGATTATACTAGGTGGAGACGGAACCGTCCATGAATGTATGAATGGAATTGGCGGTTTAGAAAAAAGGCCGACTGTAGCGATCTTACCTGGCGGGACGTGCAATGACTTTTCTAGAACGCTGGGCATCCCTCAGCAGATGCCAAAGGCCGCTCAAATGGTGATAGATGGCACTGAAAAAAAGGTCGATTTAATCAAAGCAGAGGATCGATACCTTTTAAATTTTTGGGGGATTGGTCTCATCGCAGATACCTCAAACAATATTAATGATAAAGAAAAAGCTGTCCTCGGAAAAATCAGCTACTTCACGAGCGCTCTTCGAACCCTTCAGCAGACAGAACCTTTCTATGTACGCATTGAAACGGAAGAGGAAAACTGGGAAGAAGAAGCTGTGATTGTCCTTGTCATGAATGGGCACTTTATCGGTACAAATAAAATAGATCTGCCAAATGCTTCAATTGATGATGGAAAAGTCGAAATTTTAATTTGCAGAAATACGAGTTTCTCTGCTTTAAAAGAGATTTTTTCAATGAACCGTGAAGAGCTAGAGGATTTTAAAGGTGACCTGTCTCTTATACAAGCATCCAGCATTCATATTCATACTAAAGAGGAAATGGATGCAGATACAGATGGAGAAGTATACATGACCGCTCCTTCTTCCCTTGAAGTATTAAAACAGCATTTGACCTTTATCGTTCCAGCAGAATAAAGAAAACGCCTGCATCATTTCGATGCGGGCGTTTTTTTGATATAACGTCTGTATAAATATTCAAGTGCATACCCTAGCAGTGTACCTATCAGAAGGGAAATGCCTAATAAACTATTGGCGACTCCTTTAAATCCACCTATCATCAACAAGCAATAGGCGATTTGAATGATTGAAACGATCGATATGATGAGCAGTAAGCGTTCAGGATGATTGCGTGATTTGGAAATATACCGAAGAAAAGCGAACGCAATGGCTGTGATAAACATCAGACCGATCGTAAGAAAAGCAAAAAAATCTAGTCCAGACATCTCATGGCTCCTTTCTGATTGATATGGAAATCCCCCTCTCATTGTGAGAAGGGGACATATAAATGAGCTTAATAGACGGACGTCTCTTCGTCAATGCCTTCAAGAATTTGTTTAATTCTTTGCAGGAATCTACCGCATACAAGACCATCGAGTACTCTATGATCTAATGAAAGACAAAGATTCACCATATCTCTCGCGGCAATCATACCATTTACAATCATCGGGCGCTTTACAATAGATTCTACTTGTAAAATGGCTGCTTGCGGATAGTTAATGATCCCCATTGATTGAATCGAACCAAATGATCCTGTGTTGTTCACAGTGAAAGTGCCGCCTTCCATGTCACTTTGCTTCAGTTTGCCTTGTCTGACCTTGAAAGCAAGTTCATGAATTTCTTTGGCGATTCCCTTAATCGTTTTCTCATCCGCATCTTTAATCACTGGGACAAAAAGAGCGTCATCTGTCGCAACAGCAATGGAGACATTGATCGCTTTCTTTTGAACAATTTTATCACCAGCCCACATACTGTTCATTTCAGGGAATTCCTTTAAGGCCTGAGCCACTGCTTTGACAAAGAACGCAAAGAACGTCAAATTAAAGCCTTCTTTTGCTTTGAATTGATCTTTTAGCTGATTTCTTCTTGTCACAAGGTTTGTCACATCCACTTCCATCATCGTCCAGGCATGTGGAATTTCATGCTTGCTTCTTAGCATGTTTGCGGCAATCGCCTGTCTAATCGGAGTGACCGGCAGTTCAACATCTCCAGGCATTGAAGGGATGGAAGGAGCCGCTTTTCCTTGTGTCGACTGAGCAGGCTCTTTTTGACTTGTTCTTTCACTAGCAGGTGCTGCTGTTTCTTTTGCGCCTCCACTTTCGATAAGCTTCAGCAAATCTTTTCTTGTGATTCTGCCGCCAGCTCCCGTTCCTTGAACAGTCGCTAAATCAATTCCGTGCTCATCTGCTAAACGCAGGACTGCCGGAGAGTATCGTTTCTTTTGACTCTGATCCACATTTGTTTGGTCAGGTTCTGGTGCTTCATCTTGCGCAGGCGCCTCTTCTATTTTCGCACTCTGCTGCGCACTGCCTTCTACTTCAATTTCACAAAACACTTCTCCTACTTGAAGTGTATCACCCTCTGCAGCCGCTAGTTTAGTGATTGTTCCTGTAAAGGATGACGGAACCTCTGCATTTACTTTATCTGTCATGACTTCCGCAATCGGATCGTATTTATTCACATGATCGCCAGGTGAAACGAGCCATTTGCTAATGGTTCCTTCTGTTACACTTTCACCAAGCTGAGGCATTTTCATTTGTTCAGTTGCCACTTTGAAACCCTCCTCTTTCTTAAAACGCCGCTAGTTCTCTCATTTCAGCTTCTACCTTATCCGGATTAACCATGAAGAATTTCTCCATTGTCGGTGCATAAGGCATTGCAGGGATATCAGGTCCTGCTAGACGTTTAATTGGCGCATCTAAATCAAACAAGCAGTGCTCTGAAATGATGGCCGCCACTTCACTCATGATGCTTCCTTCTTTTGTATCTTCTGTTAACAAGAGTACTTTCCCTGTTTTTGATGCCGCTTCAATAATCGCTTCTTGATCAAGCGGGTACACTGTACGTAAATCGAGAATATGAGCAGAAATTCCGTCCTTCGCAAGGCGCTCTGCTGCTTGGAGGGCAAAATGAACACAAAGGCCATATGTAATGACCGTAATGTCATCGCCTTCTCGTTTCACATCCGCTTTTCCAATAGGGAGCGTATAATCCTCTTCAGGCACTTCTCCTTTAATGAGACGGTATGCACGTTTGTGTTCAAAGAACAATACAGGATCTGGATCACGCACTGCGGCTTTTAACAACCCTTTGACATCATAAGGTGTAGAAGGCATCACAATCTTTAAGCCTGGCTGATTGGCAAAAATGGCTTCGACAGATTGTGAATGATAAAGCGCCCCGTGTACGCCGCCCCCGTAAGGAGCACGAATGACCATTGGGCAGCTCCAATCATTATTGGAACGATATCTAATTTTTGCAGCCTCTGAAATGATTTGGTTGATGGCTGGCATAATAAAATCCGCAAATTGCATCTCCGCGATCGGACGCATTCCATACATAGCAGCCCCAATACCTACACCTGCAATCGCTGATTCGGCAAGAGGTGTATCCATGACGCGCGCTTCTCCAAATTGCTCGTAAAGACCCGCTGTTGCTTTAAATACGCCGCCTTTTTTCCCGACATCCTCTCCGAGCACAAACACTTTCGGATCTCGCTCCATTTCTTCTTTCATCGCTAATGTGATAGCGTCTATATATGACATAACAGGCATTTTTCTTCCCCCTTACTCCGCATACACGTAACGAAGTGCGCTTTCTGCATCGGCATAAGCTGCGTTTTCCGCTTCATCAGTAGCTTCGTTTACGATTTGCATGATTTCTTTTGTCATGTCTTCTTTCATTTCAGAAGTCATGACATTTCCTTCGATTAAGTACGTTTCATATTGAATGAGCGGATCTTTCTTTCTAGCTTCGAGCACTTCTTCCTTTTCTCGATAGCTAGAATCATCGTCATCACTTGAATGCGCAGTTAACCGGTAAGAAATGGTTTCAATCAATGTTGGGCCTTCGCCTCTTGCCGCACGGTCTCTCGCTTCTTTGACCGCTGCATACACTTCAAGCGGATCATTTCCATCAACCGTCACACCCGGCATTCCGTACCCTATTGCACGATCTGAAATACGCTCACATGCCACTTGTTTGTCATACGGGACAGAAATCGCATACTTATTGTTTTCACACATGAAAATAACAGGCAGCTTATGCACCGCAGCAAAGTTGGCGCCTTCGTGAAAGTCTCCTTGGTTTGAAGAGCCTTCACCGAACGTCACAAAGCTAACAAAATTCTTTTGCTCTAGACGCCCGGCAAGTGCGATGCCAACCGCATGAGGAACCTGTGTTGTCACAGGTGATGATCCAGTCACAATTCGGTTTGATCTTTGCCCAAAATGACCTGGCATCTGTCTCCCGCCTGAGTTTGGATCGTCTTTTTTCGCAAAACCAGACATCATTAAATCTTTCGCCGTCATCCCGAATGCAAGGACAACCCCCATATCACGGTAATAAGGTAAAACGTAATCCTCTTCCCTATTGAGGGCAAAAGCGGCACCGACTTGCTGCGCTTCCTGTCCTTGACAAGAGATGACGAATGGAATTTTTCCAGAACGGTTTAACAGCCACATCCGTTCATCAATTTTTCTTGCTAAAAGCATGGTTCTATATATGTCAATCGCTTGTTCATCTGATAATCCTAACTCCTGATGACGCATGTTACTCATCATGTTTCCCTCCTTGATTAAAAATGGATCGCCTTTCCGTCAACAGCCAGTGCTGCCTCGCCAATTGCTTCTGACAAGGTTGGGTGCGGGTGGATCGTCTGCCCCACTTCCCACGGAGTTGCATCTAATACTTTGGCTAATCCAGCTTCAGATATCATATCTGTTACATGAGGACCAATCATATGAATCCCTAAGATATCATCTGTCTTTTGGTCAGCAATGATTTTGACAAATCCATCAGACTCTCCAAATACAAGCGCTTTTCCAATCGCCATGAAGGGAAACTTCCCAATCTTGACTTCGTAGCCTTGCTCTTTTGCCGCCTGTTCAGTCAGCCCAACACTAGCGGTTTCTGGGTGAGAGTACACACATTTAGACACGAGCGTTTCATCAAGCGGCTTTGGATCTTGACCAGCCATATGTTCTACTGCAATCATGCCTTCATGTGATGCGACATGCGCCAGCTGAAGACCGCCAATGACATCACCTATTGCGTAAATATGCGACTCTTTCGTTTGGTAATGCTCATTCACGACAATGCCATGATTTTCTGTCTGGATGTCCGTGTTTTCAAGACCTATGCCTTCCACGTTTGGCACTCGGCCAACTGAAAGAAGCAGTTTCTCTGCTTCAAACGACTGAGTGTCTCCACCTTGTTCCACTTGGATCTTGACCAGATTCTCATGCTTTTCGGCAGTATCTGGCAGAACCTTCGCATTTGTCACTAAGGTGATGCCCTTTTTCGTTAAAAGCTTTTCCATTTCTTTAGAAATATCTTGATCCTCTGTTGGCAAAATGCGATCTGCAAATTCGATCACTGTGACTTTTACGCCAAAATCGTTAAGCATGGAAGCCCATTCGATCCCAATCACGCCTCCGCCGACAATCAGCATGGACTGAGGGAGTTCTTGCAGTTCAAGTGCTTCGTCTGATGTAAGGATGTGTGTTCCATCCGCTTCAAGTCCGGGCAGGACGCGCGGTCTTGATCCAGTCGCAATGATGACCTGCTTAGGAATCAGCATTTCATTTTCATCGCCACTCGCCATTTCTACCGAGATGGTTCCCGGCATTGGCGAAAAAATCGAAGGGCCTAGGATACGGCCTATTCCTTCGTATACATCAATTTTTCCTTGTTTCATTAAGTGTTTGACGCCGCCTGCTAATTTGTCGACAATCTCTGTTTTTCTTTTCTGTACGCTTGCAAATTGTAAGGCAATTCCGCTTGCTTCAACGCCAAAATCAGCGGCACGTTTGACCGTTTGATAGACTTCTGCACTTCTAAGCAGCGCTTTAGATGGGATACAGCCTTTATGAAGACATGTTCCACCGAGCTTTGATTTTTCTACGACTGCTGTTTTCAATCCAAGTTGAGAGGCACGAATGGCCGCTACATAGCCGCCTGTGCCTCCACCAAGAATGACGAGGTCATATTCAGTTGCCATGACTTGTCACTCCTTTCTCCGCCTTTTGATCATTTGGGTATTCTTTTGGTGATTCTTCTTCTTTTAAAATGCGAAGCGCTCCTTCTGCTAAGGATTGCAATTCATTTTCGCCTGGGTACACAACAACATCTGAAATCCAGTCAATGTATCCTCTAATGCTTGATGTAATTTGTTTGCTGTATGCAAGGCCACCTGTTAACACTATGACGTCAACAGCTCCTTTTAAAACCGCACTAGCCGCACCAATTTCTTTGGCAATTTGATAGCACATCGCTTCATAAATAAGCGCCGCACGCTCATCGCCTGCTTCAATCATTCGCTCTACTTTTACTGCATCTGTCGTGCCAAGATAGCCCGCAAGACCGCCTTCGCCAATAATGCGTTTGAGCATTTCCTCTTGCGAATATTCACCAGAAAAGCATAAATTGACAAGGTCACCTGTTGGGAGAGTACCTGCCCGCTCTGGGCTGAAAGGACCCTCACCATGAAGACCGTTATTCACATCAATGACTTTTCCTTTTTGATGTACACCAATCGTAATTCCGCCGCCCATATGGGTAATGATCATGTTCAAATCTTCATAACGTTTTCCAAACGAAGCAGCCGTTTTTCTTGCGACTGCTTTTTGATTTAACGCATGAAAAATGCTTTTCCGCTCAATTGTTGGCAGTCCTGAAATACGAGCAATTGGCTGTAGTTCATCTACGACTACGGGATCAACAATAAAAGCTGGGATGTTAAGACCAAGTGCAATTTCTCGGGCAATGATTCCGCCTAGATTAGAGGCGTGCTGGCCAGCATACCCTTCTTTTAGATCTTCAACCATTTGCTCATTTACTTCATATGTGCCACCTTCAATCGGGCGAAGCAGACCACCGCGTGCGCAAACTGCATCAAACTTTGAGATGTTCATCCCCTGTTCATGCAGTGTTTTTAAAATGGTTTCTTTACGGAATGAAAATTGATCAATGATATGAGGAAACTGCTTGATTTCCTCATCTGTATGTCTTAATGTCGTTTCAAAAATAGATCGTTCATTATGAAACACACCGATTTTTGTTGAGGTAGAGCCAGGATTAATCGTGAGAATACGCCATTCTTTTGTCAGCAAAAACAAAACCTCCGTTTCAACTCATTCATCCATTTAGCGACGACTTAAAATATGTTGACCATTTTGCAGGAATTGGCTTCTTGATTTGCGCATTCTTTCAATCCGTTCTTCAGCCAATCGGTCTGCCGCTTTATAAGTTGGAATGGCATCACGGTTAGAGATTTCAATCACTCGCTCAATGTTTTGGTAAATGCCTTCTACTTTTTTCATTGCACGATCGGCATTATAGCCATAAAGCTCATCTGCAACGTTAATCACACCGCCTGCATTGATCACATAATCCGGTGCGTACACAATGCCCATTTCATGAATAAGATCTCCATGATGTGTTTCTCTCAGCTGGTTATTCGCTGCACCTGCAATGACTTTTGCCTTTAGTTTAGGAATCGTCACATCGTTAATGGTTGCACCGAGTGCACATGGCGCGTAAATATCACATTCTTGATCATAAATATCATCAGGGTCTACCGCTTTTGCACCGAAGTCTTCTACAGCTCGCTGAACTGAGTCTTTGTTGATATCAGTGACGATAAGCTGTGCGCCTTCTTCATGCAGGTGTTTACATAGGTTGTAAGCCACGTTTCCAACACCTTGAACGGCAATTGTTTTTCCTTCTAATGAATCTGTACCGAATGCTGCTTTTGCAGCTGCTTTCATGCCTTTATATACACCGTAAGCAGTCACTGGAGATGGATTTCCTGAAGAACCAAATGCAGGAGAGATGCCTGTGACAAAGTCTGTTTCTTCATGGATAAGATCCATATCTTCTACCGTTGTACCGACATCTTCAGCGGTGATATAACGGCCATTTAATCCTTGAATGTAACGGCCAAAAGCACGGAACATTTCTTCATTCTTGTCTTTTCTCGGATCACCAATGATGACCGTTTTACCGCCGCCAAGGTTAAGCCCTGCCGCCGCATTTTTATAAGTCATACCTCTTGCAAGACGCAAGGCATCTTCGATCGCTGCTTCTTCATTTTCATATGTCCACATTCTTGTTCCGCCGAGTGCTGGCCCAAGTGTTGTATCATGAATGGCAATGATGGCTTTTAAACCAGACTGTTCATCCTGACAAAATACAAGCTGTTCATAATCGTATCGTTCCATATATTTAAAAAGTTCCATTTTCTATTCCTCCTAATACTTTCGCTTAATTAGATGTACAGATGGCAAGTGCAATTGAATAGAGCTTGCTTTCAGCTGAATCAGACCGGCTTGTTAAAGCAATCGGTGCTTTCGCTCCTGCCACCACAGCTCCCACTTTTGCATGAGCAAAGTAGATGAGAGATTTATAAAGAATGTTGCCTGCTTCAATGGTTGGCACAAGCAAAATATCTGCATGACCAGCCACATCACTCGTAATATTTTTATGAGAAGCTGCCGTTTGAGAAATGGCATTATCTAAAGCCAGCGGTCCATCAATCAGGCAGCCAGAAATTTGACCTCTTCGATTCATTTGCGCAAGGCTTGCAGCTGTGAGCGTCGAATCCATCGCTGGGTTTACGACTTCTACCGCTGATAATACCGCCACTTTGGGCATATCATTTCCGACAGCTTGTGCGACTTGAACGGAATTCACCGTAATTTCTTTCAGCATATTTAAATCAGGCGCAATGTTCATCGCAGAGTCCGTCACATAGATAAAACGGTCAAAGCCCGGTACTTCGAAGGCTGCAACATGTGAAAGGACACTCGCTGTCCGAAGCCCATATTCTTTATTTAGGACAGCTTTTAACAGTACGGCTGTCGGGACATGCCCCTTCATGAGAATATCTGCATGATTTTCACTTACTGCCTGAACGGCAATTTTGGCAGATTCTTCGGGTGAATCTGAATGAATAATATCTATCCAGTCTTCATTAATCTCATGCTGTTTGACTAGCTCCTTTAGGTTGCGTTTGTTTCCAACCAGCAGGAAGCGAGCGACTTTTCGTTCGATTGCCATTTTGATGGCATGAAGCACTTCTTCGTCTTCTGCATGAGCCACAGCCGCTGTTTTATTCTGCAGCTGCGAGGCTTTGATAATCAGATCGTCAAGCTTCATACTTGCCCACCTTTCCTTGTGCTCGGTTCCTCTTTTTATATGCAAGTTCCGTGCCAGCTTGAAATGTGTGAAAAATAAGCCTTTCCGCAAAGAAATTATGCAATTTCTTGCAGGTTACGTGCATGTTACTGCATGCTATCTTTTGCAAGCTGATACTTATCCATTTTATAGTAAAGATTTCGAATGCTGATCCCTAACGTTTTCGCTGTTTTTGTGCGATTGAATTGATGTTTTTCAAGGGTTTGTTTGATCAGCTGCGCTTCAAATGCTTCTACAGCATCTGAGAGCGTCTCCCCCTCAAATTGACTAACAGCCAGTTCCTGCTGCTCTTTTTCCTCATGCTCGTCTGACTCCATGAAGGCGATATGCGCTTCATCGATCCATTCTTCTTGCGGATTCAAAAAGATCATCGCTCGTCCAAGCACATTTTCAAGCTCTCTCACGTTGCCTGGCCAGCTATATGATCGAAGTCTATGAAGCGCACGATCTGTTAAGCCGCTGACGTTTCGCCCATAGTCTAAATTGATCTTTTGGATGAGGCGTTTACTTAATGATTCAATATCTTCGAGACGCTGCCTGAGCGGTGGGATCGATATCGGGTATCTGTTCATTCGATAATATAAATCCTCTCTGAACTTACCTTCTGCCATCGCCTTTTCAATATTGACATTTGTCGCTGTGATCACACGCACATCAACCGGTATCGCTTTCGTTCCGCCTACCCGAACAATTTCTTTTTCTTGCATGACACGCAGCAATTTCGCTTGTGTACTTGGCGTCATTTCACCGATTTCATCTAAAAAGATGCTGCCTTGATTGGCTTCTTCAAACAGCCCTTTTTTCCCGCCTCGCCTTGCACCAGAAAACGCTCCTTCCTCGTAGCCAAACAGTTCTGACTCTAAAAGAGTTTCTGATAAGGCAGCACAGTTGACACGGACAAAGCGGTTGTACTTGCGATCACTTTCATTGTGAATGGCATGCGCAAACAGCTCTTTCCCAGTACCTGATTCTCCGCGGAGTAAAATGGTTGCCGGCGTTTTTGCACCCAGCTTTGCCTGCTCAAGTGCGACAAGCATTTGTTCACTTTCTCCAATAATGTCTTCAAATGTGTACTTTGCTTCAAGTGTTCGGATGAGCTGTCTTGCTTTATTTAATTCATTCGTCAATGATTGAATTTCGGATACATCGTGAATGACGCCGACACTGCCTTTTAGAATGCCGTCCACAATAACAGGTGCTACATTGACGATGACATCTTTTTTATTTGGACCAACCTTCATTCTGACGCCACGAACAGGTCTTCTTGTTTCAAGCACCTTTAAGTGCATGCTTTCCCCTTCGGAAATATCAGCACCAGCTGGTTTACCTACGACCTCTTTATCCGTTAAACCGGTCATTTTCGTATAAGCACGGTTGATCAAAATACCTTTCCCCTGCTCATCGACAACCGATATGGCTTCATCTGATGATTGAATAATCGCCTCAAGCATCGTTCTTACTTCTTTGAGGTTTGTCACTTCTTCCGCAAGCTCCACCGCATCTGTAATGTCTTTAAAGATGGATAAAGCACCTAACATTCTCCCCGCGTCATCAATAATCGGCAGACGGGTGGTCACAATTTGAATTTGCTGATTCAAAAATTGCTTTTGGTTAAATTCCGGCTCCCTTGACCTTAATATATCGGGAAGTTTTGTGTTCGGAATCACTTCTCGAATGTGACGGCCAATCGCATCCTTTTGCGAACACCCCACCATTTTGGCAGCCGATCGATTAAACAGGACCACTTCTTCATCCATATTAATAAAAATCATGCCATCGTTCGTTGCATTAAAAATGCGGTCATGTTTATAGGTTTGTTCCTTCAATATTTGAATAAGCTGTTGTTTCTCTGCCATTAATTCTGACATGACGTATGCCATCGAGCTTGGCACAATCACAGCATGCTCTGGTTTTTGTTCAATTAATTCTTTCAGTACAGCAGAACTGCCTGTAGTTTCAATGATGATATCAATGTCATCTTTTATGTATTCTTTCCAATCCGTCGTCGTCTCAATTCCATTCTTTTTCGCTTCATCCATCCCCGGTGCCTCGAGATCAAGGTCGGCGATCGCAATGATTTGAACCGTATTTGTTTTCAGCAATGTTTCAAGCAGTGCTGATCCACCTTGTCCTGCACCGACAATCAAGACTCTCTGCATCCCGTTACCCCTTTATATGAAAAATTTTGCACACCATATTTTTCCGTTGCAAAAAATTGCACAACACCTATATTACCACGTTTTCCTTTCTTGACAAAATATTTTTTGAATTAGACAATGGAAGTAAATGACGTTTAAGGGGACATTTGATGGGGAGAATACTGGCATTAGTGATTATTTTAATACCTGGAGCCTTTGCAGCACTTGGCATTAAGCTGCTGCGTGACACTGTTTTCGGCATCATCATTGCACCATTTCCATATTTATGGCTGCAAGGAATTGCAGGGTTGTTATTTTTAGGGGGAGGTCTTTATGTTGTTGCAGGATTTATTTTATATAGAGACCGTAAACGAAATAAAGTAACAACTCGTTTTAAGCAAAGGTAATCATGAAAAAGACCCGCTGTTGATAGCGGGTCTTTATTTCATTTCTTCTCTTATTTTGACGGCTCGATCAGGAAAATCTGTAAAGATTCCATCAACACCCAAGGTCAACATATTTTTTATTTGCTTCTCACTGTTTACAGTAAACGGTCTAATCACTTGTTGGTCCGCATGGAGAGCGGCTACTACTTCTTTTGTCACCCCAGCGCCCTTTATATTCGGATGGTAGCCCTTTGCCGGGATTGTTTTTAAATACATGTCCGGCTGATGAATCACATCCATTGTGAGGACCGCCAGTTCAATGTGCGGCATTAGCTTGTGAAAAAGAGCTAAGCTGCCGTGATGAAATGATGAGACAAGCACTCGATCCTCTATTTGAAAGTGCTCAATTTGCTCTTTTACTTTCTCTTCAATCCCTGGATATCGATAAATAGAGTTTTTTAATTCAATGTTGATCATAAAGGATGGTCTCTGCGTCACTAGCTCTAATACTTCTTCTAATAGAGGAATGGAGACCGCACCCGTTTCTTCATAGAAAGAATGACTCGCATCTCCTCTTTTTAACTCTTCATATGTATAGTCTTTCACTAACCCTTTCATATTGGTCGTTCGGTTCAGCTTTTCATCGTGAATGACAGCTAGTCTGCCGTCTTTGGTGAGCTGAACATCAAGCTCAATCCCATCCGCTCCAGAATGGAGTGCGTGCTCAAAGGCAATCATGGTGTTCTCTGGATAGTTTCCTTTAAACCCTCTATGTGCAAAAATTTTCGTCATATGCCACCTCTAAATATGATGATTACCTATATTATGACGTGTCTTTTTTTGTTTTGCCAGTTTGAGCACATAAAAAAACCTCTTCTGATAAGAGAGAAGAGGTTGACAGGTAAATTCGATCACGTAATCGCTCTGATGGCTTGCTCTGTCGTCTCTGCGTCAAGAGCAAAAAGGGAAGAAACAACTGCGACTGCTGTAACGATTGTTACACCTAACAACAACTTTTTCATAAGATAACCTCCACTTTCTTTTGAAGTATTTGTGCATCGAATTTCTTTTCAAGAAAACGAATGGCATTTTGATAATCATTTCGTTCCTTGAAGTATTTCGATATTTGTTCAGACAAATCCTCAAGCTCCACATATAATCTATTTTTTTCTATGTAGTCTAATTTTTCAGAGAATACGTCTGCTGCTCCACTATTTTCGCACATCAAATCCAAAATTTCAAATTTTACTATATATTCATTATTTTGGATATCGCAACTATATTGAATCCCCTCTTTAATATATTCTTTCGCCTCATGATCTCCTAAATGAACTAAGGCATTTGCGAGAACATATAAAGATTGGATGAAATAATGGCTATTGTCGCGATGAATTTGAATGCTCATCCCTTTTTTGGCGTATTGCGCACTTTTTTCATAATCATGTTTTGCGTAATAAAGAACCGCTAAATTGTGATAGCACTTCCCAATCAGCACTTCATTGTTAATGCGCTTACTTTTCTCAAGTGCCTCTTGGTACTTTTCCTCAGCTTCATCAAACTGTAGTAAATCAATACAGTTGCTTGCATGTAAAATCAAGCTGTCAATCGCCTGTGCGGTATATTCCTCATGCGCTTTAAACGTATCAATGGCTTTTTTAATATGATTAATGGAAATGAAATTTTGCTTCAGTTCGTAATAAATGGAAGCGACTTTATGATGAAAAGTTCCGACTTCAAGATCTTCATTCACACGTTTTAGCCGCTGCTCAGCAATCTTATAAAAACTAATCGCCTCATCATATTTTTTGACATAGGCAGCATATTGGCCTTTATAAAAGTAAAAATAAAAATTAATAATGTCATCTGCTTTTTCATCCAGCGTTCCGACACTTTTCATAATCTGATTGGCTTTTTCAATATTTCCAAGTAACATTTCATGTCTGCCGTCGACTAGTTGATAATAAAGAAGAACTTCTCGATCCTCATCTGTATTTTTTAGCAAATTCTGAATTTTCTCTTTATAGACAGCAGATTTTTCTAGGTCATTCTGAGAAATGACCCTCGTCCACTTGCTAATTTCGTTCGCAACCTCAGCAGAGTGGATTTTCAGCTTTCCCATAACCTCACCCTCTTCTTTTCATTATTATAGCATAGTAAAAGAATGTGAAAATTATTAAATTCGACAATGGGAATATTCAGTTCAAATGGCACAATCTCTAAGAAGCCAGTGACTTTAAAACGCCAACCAATCAGGTCAATAGAAATAGAACTTTCGATCTCATTTACTTTATTTACTAATTACATAAGACCTTTTCCTCTCATCCTTTTTCTTACGAATGAGCGTTTTCTTCTTCTATAAGCCAATTGATTAGCGTAGCTGATTACCACTATTTTATGTCCTATTCATTTCTTTCATGCTTTATTTTTCATTTTATTCTGAAAATAAAGCAGCCCGTTTGTCCAATTTAAACATTAAAGATGATTTTATCAACACAACCATTTTTTAGCAATATTTTACGAAAATAAAAAAACGCCTCATTAAAGAAACGTTTTTTTATGGAAGGTGACTTAGCTTGCTCTATGCTCTAAACGCAGTCGATCAGCCACCATGGCAATAAATTCGGAATTGGTCGGTTTGGCTTTTGACATGCTGACTGTGTAGCCAAAGAGTGACGAAATGGAGTCAATATTCCCTCTGCTCCAAGCCACTTCAATGGCATGACGAATCGCTCGTTCTACCCTGCTGGCTGTCGTGTTAAATTTCTTTGCAATGTCTGGGTACAATACTTTTGTAATACTGCCGAGTAGTTCAATATCATTGTACACCATCGAAATGGCTTCTCTTAAGTATAAATAACCTTTAATATGAGCTGGCACGCCAATCTCATGAATAATCGTCGTAATGCTCGCATCTAAGTTCTTACGTTTCGGTTCAGGTTTGCTGCGAAGGACACTGTTTTGGATAGATGAAGATCGACGGCTGACTTGTGTGCCGTTTCCACTGACTTGACGAATATGACCTACGAGGTTTTCCATATCGAATGGTTTCAAAATGAAATAGGATGCGCCCAAATCGACTGCTTTTTTCGTTACGTCTTCTTGTCCGAAAGCCGTCAGCATAATGACACTTGGCTGTTTGGTCATTTCATTGTTTTCACGGAGGCGTTCCAGTACAGCAAGACCGTCTAAATGAGGCATGATAATATCTAAGAGGAGAACGTCGGGCTCTTTATCTTTAAATAATGTCAGACATTCCTGACCATTATACGCCACGCCAAGTACTTCCATATCTTCCTGTCCCTCAATATACTCTGTCAAAAGGCCAACAAGTTCTCGATTGTCATCAGCTACACACACTTTAATTTTCTCCACGTTCTTTCCTCCCCAATGTCGATTCCTTAGTCTTTTGCATTTCTCTTCTGAGTGTTCAATTCGACAAAACCATGCTATCCCCTTTAAAAAAGTTTAATTTTCCGAATAATAGAGCATTATCTAGCTTTTTCTACGTTTTTCTTAATGAATCGACGATTATTGCAATTTGACAACACACTGTTTTCCATTTTGTCGAAAAATCTCTTTTTCCTTATTTTATAACATGATGGAAGAGAAAGAAAGGGTAGAAAAAAACTGCCGGAAGATTCGCGGCAGTTTTTCATCAGCTTGCTTTTTTGTTTTTTTGATAAAGGTCAATTCCTGCTTCTGACAGCATCCATTCAATGTGTACGCCGTATCCGCTTGTCGGGTCATTGACGAACACGTGAGTGACCGCTCCAATGACTTTGCCATTTTGGATGATCGGACTACCGCTCATTCCTTGAACGATCCCGCCCGTTTTGCTTAATAAGCGTTCATCTGTTACTTTAAGCACCATTCCTTTTGTTGCCGGGAATTTTTGTGGTGTTGTGCTGACGATTTTAATATCAAATTTCTCTACTTTATCATGGTCCACGACCGTTAATATTTCGGCTGGACCTTCTTTTACTTCACTTGATAATGCGACTGGAAGTGGTTTGTCTGCTACATGATTTTCAAGTTTTTCGGTTAACGTACCAAATATACCGAATGGACTGTTACGTGAAATATCACCTATCGTTTTTCTTTCGGAAGAAAACCTGGCCAATTTTTCTCCAGGGTTGCCTCCTGTCCCTTTTTCAATGGATGTGACGGTTGATCTGACAATTTCACCATTGTCGACTACGATTGGTTTTTTTGTATCCATGTCAGAAATCACATGCCCAAGGGCGCCATATTTTTTAGAAGATGGTTCAAAGAAGGTCATCGTCCCGATTCCTGCTGCGGAATCACGAATATAAAGACCGATTCGATAAGTACCTTCACTTGCATCTTTCGCGGGTGTTAATGTCGTTTGAAAGGTTTTATGGTCTCTTTTTATGAGTAAATGAAGGGTTTCCCCCGTTTTTCCGGCTTTCTGAATAAATGGGGTGAGGTCATTCATCTTCTCCATTTTCTGACCATTGATCTCAATGATCATATCCCCTGATTGAATGCCTGCAGCTTCACCTGGTGATTTTTTGCCGTCTGCTGTTGTGATTTGATGAAAACCGACAACGAGAACTCCGACAGAATGGAGTTTGACGCCAATGGATTGTCCTCCAGGAATGACTTTTAATTCGGGAAGAACATCGACTTTTGTTTTCTTAATAGGAAATCCTTTAAAATCATAAACAATTTCGGCTTTTCCCGCCTTTTGTCCCGTTACTTCAAGTTGATTCTTTTTCTCTGAAAGACTAAAGGCTGGTGAAGAAGCATTGGCTGACGCTTCAATGGATGTATCAATCGAATGCTTCTCGTGTTCAAATACTGCGACAGTTGTTGGAATGCTGATATATTCCTTCACTATGCTCATAAACCCTGTACTTATTAAAGAAACAAGGAGAATCACACCAATGGCTTTTCTCATCTTTTCGGGCATTCATTTTTCACTCTCCTCGCTCCTTACCCACACCAGAACATTAATGTTTTGGCTACATCTTTACTTTTGCCTTCTTAGCGAGGATTTATAACCGACACCTTTAGAAAATGATTGGATAAATTGATAAAAGAAAAAGACGATTTCATGCGTATATACGGCGAATATGAGACAATATAAAAAAGGCAGCTGTTGTTTCAGCTACCCTGTCGTTTTGACATCTTTTGCTTGGTGCAGTAATTCTTTTGCATGCTGTTTTGTGAGCTCAGTGACTTCTACACCAGCAATCATTCGGCCAATTTCACTCACTTTTTCATCATCACTGAGTGGTTTGACGTTCGTCATTGTTCTACCAGCTTTAGCGCGTTTAGAAATAAAAAGATGTGTATCAGCCATTGCTGCGACTTGCGGAAGATGGGTAATACAGAGTACTTGTGAGCCTGCTGCTACTTTATAAATTTTTTCAGCAATGGCTTGTGCGACTCTGCCGCTAACACCCGTATCCACTTCATCAAATATAATGGACGTCACTTCTTGTTTCGCTGAGAAAATACTTTTCACTGCCAGCATGACACGTGAAATTTCTCCTCCAGATGCTACTTTTGACAAAGATTTCATCGGTTCACCCGGATTTGTAGAAATGACAAATTGCGCTTGATCTATGCCATTTTTTCCGAGCTGTACGGGTTTTCCATCTAAAAGCGGGCAGTCCGTACTGCCAAAAGGTGCATATCGAATCGTAAAAGCGGTATCAAAAGAAGACTTCTCCATATATAAATCCTTCAATTCAGCTTGAATATGCTTCGCCAGTTTTTTCGCCCATTTTTTACGGAGCTCTGACACGTTAAGCGCTTCAAGCAATGCATCCCGGCTTATCGCATCAAGTTTGTTTTTAAGTGTCTGCAAATGGCTGTCTCGATTTTGGATTTGGTCTATCTCCTCTTCAATCTTAGCCGCATATTCTAAAATTTCCTCAACGGTTGTGCCGTATTTTCGCTTCAGCTGCTTCATCTCATTTAGTCTAGACTCAATAAAATCAAGACGGGCTGGGTCAAATTCTAATTGATCAAGCATGCTGCGCATTTGAAAAGTAGAATCTTCTAATAAATAATAGGAGTTTGACACTTGCTCAGAGAGCTTTTTCAGATCGTCGTTGATCTCAGAAACTTGCTCAAGCTCGCTTGAAGCCATCCCAACCCAATCAAGTCCTCCCTGCTCATTACGCAGAGCATTATATGCGTTTTGAAGTGAGGAAAAGATTTTTTCAAAATTGCTGATTTGATGACGTTCCTCTTGAAGCTTCTCATCTTCCCCAGGCTCTAATTGTGCCGCTTCAATCTCTTCCAGCTGAAATTGCAATAAGTCTAACCGGTGAACCATTTCCTGTTCATTTTCAGACAGCTGTTTGAGCTTTTGCGCCGTCTTCATATATTGATCATACGCTTCTTGATACTGTGAGAGAGCAGGTGCAATTTCTTCTGCTCCAAATTGATCAAGCAAATGTAAATGATTTTCATCTTCCATTAACAGCTGATTATCGTGCTGTCCATGTATATCAAGCAAAAGACGGCCAACTTCTCTTAAAAGCGAGATGGTGACAAGCTTCCCATTAATGCGGCAAATGCTTTTCCCGCTTTGATTGATATCACGGCGAAGAATCATCATTTCATCAGATGCATCAATTCCTTGCTCCTCGCAAAGGGCAAATACAGGATGATCTGCTGGTACAAGAAAAAGACCTTCCAGCTCTGCTTTTTTTTCGCCATAACGGACAAATTCGGATGATCCTCTTCCCCCTACAAGAAGTGAGACAGCGTCAATCATGATTGATTTTCCGGCACCTGTTTCCCCTGTTAGAACTGTGAGTCCTTTTTCAAACGAAACCGTTAACTCCTCAATGATTGCAAAGTTTTTAATGGTTAGTTCTGCTAACACTCATTTGACACCTCTTTTTGTAAACCTGATCTCTTTATAGAAGTTCTAAAATTTTAGACGAAACGGTATCCGTATCATCTGGCGTGCGGCAAATGATTAAGATGGTATCATCCCCACAAATGGTTCCCATAATTTCTTCCCAATCTAAATTATCCATTAAAGCACCGATGGCTTGAGCGTTCCCAGGCATTGTTTTTAGAACGATTAAATGACTGGCAGCATCCATTTTAATAAATGCGTCCATTAAGGAACGCTTTAATTTTGATAGCGGGTTAAACCGCTGATCTGCAGGAAGGCTGTATTTATATGTTCCGTTATTTGTTGGCACTTTGACTAAATGCAGTTCTTTGATATCTCTTGATACGGTCGCCTGTGTGATGTTATATCCATCCGCTTTCAAAATATCGACTAATTCGTCTTGTGTTTCGATTTCTTGACTTGCGATAATTTCTCTAATCTTAATATGTCTTTGACCTTTGTTCATTTTGACCCCCCTAGGCGTTAGAATCTCAGTTTGTCTTTACGTTCTATGTTATATGATGCACACTTCAAAAAACAAGCATTACGTGAGAGACGGTTAATTCTGATCTTTTGACCATGTAAAAAGGAATAATAGCGAGCTATTATTTCGTTCAGCATGTAGACAAACCCTCGCATTCTTTGTCAGTCCTGCGCTCTGGTGCTCACGAATGCCAAATTCGCTCCGCGCCAGTACTCGTCCTTCCTAGACTGCAAAGGTTTTCTATCACGCTGAAAAGAAGACAAAGGGCTAAAATCAAGTTCATTTTAGCCCTTTGTCAACAATCTAAAAGGAATAATAGCGAGCTATTATTCCTTTTGTTTCAATAATTCATGTGTCAGCCGGCTCAGGACTGTTTTTCTTTTCTTTCAATACGGCATGGGCTTCTTTGACGACTTTTTCAAGTTCAGATACTGGAAGTGCCGTATTCTCTTCTTGATCGGGATGCAGGACCAAGTGGAGGAGAAATTCGATATTTCCATCTCCGCCTGTAATGGGTGAAAAAGAAACATCCTTTACATCATAGCCTTCTTTTGCAGCAAATTGATTCATTTCTTCTAGCACACCAAGATGTACAGAAGGTTCTCGCACAATGCCTTTTTTTCCAACAAGCTCTCTGCCCGCTTCAAACTGCGGCTTCACTAGCGCAATACAGTCGCCGCCTGGGATAAGAATATGTTTTAATGCGGGCAGAATGAGTTTGAGCGAGATAAATGATACATCGATAGATGCAACCTCTGGTAATCCTTCGGTGAAATCTGCCGGAACAGAATGGCGGAAGTTGGTGCGTTCCATGACGATCACCCGATCATCCTGTCGTAATTTCCACGCAAGCTGATTGTAGCCAACATCCACAGCATAGGATTTGACTGCTCCATTTTGGAGTGCGCAATCTGTAAATCCCCCTGTTGATGAGCCGATATCAATTAAAAGCTTTCCTTCAACGGTTAAATCAAATTCTTGAAGTGCCTTTTCGAGCTTTAGCCCACCTCGACTGACATATTTCAGCGGATTCCCCTTCACAGTCAACGGGGTATCACGAGCGATTTTTTCTCCTGGCTTATCCAAACGGTTTTCATTTGAGTAAACGATCCCTGCCATAATGGCGCGTTTTGCTTTCTCTCTCGTTTCCATTAGTCCTTGTTCGACTAATAAAACGTCAAGTCGTTCTTTCTTTGATGTCATGATCCAATTCCTTTTCTTGGTGCTGCGGGAAGCAGGTCACGTAACGTTTCAGCAACCTGTGTTTTCGTCAGTCCAATTTCCTCAAGTAGCGCATCGACACTTCCATGCTCAATAAATTCATCTGGAATGCCCATACGTTCTACTTTTATATGAGACGCTTTTTTATCGTGAATATATTCTAATACGCTGCTGCCAAATCCACCCTGAAGCACCGCTTCTTCTATTGTTAAAATTGGCAAACCTTCAGACAGTATCTCATTTAACATGCCTTCATCAAGAGGCTTAATGAAACGTGCATTGACAACACGAATTGATTTTCCTTCTTTTTGCAGTTCTTCTGCTGCCTGCAGCGCCATTTTAATGGTTGTACCGAATGTTAAAATGACAGCATCTTTCCCGGGACGAAGAACTTCCCAAGAACCAATTGGGATGGTTTTCAGCTGTTCATCCATTTTGACGCCTAGTCCATTTCCACGCGGGAAGCGCATGGCGATTGGACCATTATCATATTGAATGGCTGTGTTGACCATATGCTGTCCTTCATTTTCATCCTTTGGCATCATGAGAACCATATTCGGCATATGACGCATGAAAGCAATGTCAAACACACCTTGATGTGTTTCTCCATCTGCACCGACAAGACCTGCACGGTCAATTCCAATGAACACATTGAGATTTTGACGGCAAATATCATGCAGCACTTGGTCATAGGCTCTTTGGAGGAATGTTGAATAAATCGCTAAAAATGGCTTCATGTCCTGTGTAGCAAGTCCGGCTGCCATTGTTGCAGCGTGCTGCTCTGCAATTCCAACATCAAACATTCGCTCAGGGAATTCTTTTGCAAATCCTTCAAGCTTTGAGCCAACGGGCATTGCAGGTGTAATTGCGACAATCCGCTCATCTTCCCGTGCAAGCTTTCTGACGGTTTCACTGACGAGACCACTCCATGACGGTGCAGCTGCTGTCGGTTTTACAAAGTCACCTGTGTCGATTTTGTATGGTCCTGTTCCGTGCCATGTGCCGATCTTATCAGATTCGGCCGGCTTATAGCCTTTTCCTTTTTTCGTGATGACATGAAGGAGAACCGGGCCTTTTGTTTTCTTTGCGTACTCAAGATTCTCAAACAAATCTTCATAGGAATGTCCATCTACTGGTCCTAAGTAAGTAAAACCCATTTCCTCAAAGAACATACCAGAGACAAGCAAATATTTCAGACTGTCCTTGATACGTTCTGCTGTTGCAGCAAGCTTCCCTCCTACTGCTGGGATACGCTTGAATAAGTAT
Organism: Bacillus sp. 2B09; assembly: GCF_003946835.1. Lineage (NCBI taxonomy): Bacteria > Bacillati > Bacillota > Bacilli > Caryophanales > Bacillaceae > Bacillus > Bacillus sp. 2B09. The sequence continues at coordinate 60,257 of NZ_RPSG01000007.1, read as the reverse complement.
TCAAGCTCGTCCTTTACCCATTGGTATTTACCAGCTGTACGTAGTCTGCCAAGCATTGTATGGATCGCCCCAACGTTTGGCGCAATACTCATTTCATTGTCGTTTAAGATCACAATCATGTCTTTTTTTTCATCCCCGATATGGTTCAGTGCTTCTAACGCCATACCGCCGGTTAGTGCACCATCGCCGATAATCGGGAGAATGTATTCATCTGTTCCTTTAATGTCACGCGCTGCCGCCATTCCCATTGCACCAGATAATGAGGTTGAACTGTGTCCAGTTTCCCAAACATCATGTTCACTTTCATTTCGTTTAGGGAACCCGCAGAGCCCTTTATACTGACGAAGTGTATCAAACTCGGCGCCTCTTCCAGTTAACAGCTTGTGAACGTAAGACTGATGTCCAACATCCCAAAGAAATTTGTCTTTCGGGCTGTCAAATACTTTGTGAAGTGCAACAGTAAGTTCAACGACACCAAGGTTTGGACCAATGTGCCCACCAGAGTTCGCTAACGACTCAATTAAAAACGTGCGAATGTCCGCACTCAGCTCCTCTAATTCTGCATTTGACATTCCTTTTAGAAACGTTGGATTTTTTATTGATAAAAGATCCAATCAGGATCAACTCGCTTTCAACAAAATTTCTATCTACATATATAATGCCTTATTCCTATGAAAACCAATTCAGGAATAAGAGTTGTCTCATCATGATAAACTGTTTACAGTTTACCACAATTGCTCGAGGACCCTCAAATCTAGGCTGTTTTTAGTGATCTCGTGAGGCAATCAGATCGCATAAATCATGCAGCAAGTTTTGCTCCAACTCAAGATTTGAGACAATTTCTTTCGCACGAGTGATATGTTCATCCAGCTTTTCTTTTGCTCCTGAAAGCGTTAATAAAGAAGGATATGTCGACTTTTCATTTGCTGTATCGGAGCCGATCCGCTTTCCTATTTTCTCTTCGCTGCCTTCAAGATCTAAAATATCATCACGGATTTGAAAAGCAATGCCAATATGATAGCTGAATTCTCTCAGCTTTTCGATCTCATCATCAGGTGCACCTGCCAGTATCGCACCAGCAACCACACTAAAGGTGAGTAGCTTTCCTGTTTTGCGGGCATGAATCGATTCTAATTCAGAAAGAGGGATTTGTTTCTGTTCTGCTTCCATATCATCAAATTGCCCGCCAACCATTCCGAGTGCACCTGCTGATGTAACAAGTTCATCGATGATTCGAAGCTTTTGATCAGCAGGTACATCGTCAGATAATTGCGATGTGATCAGACGGAAGCTTTCAGTGAGCAGCGCATCACCTGCAAGAACAGCTGTTGCCTCGCCGTATACTTTATGGTTGGTCGGCTTTCCTCTGCGCAGATCATCATCGTCCATACAAGGAAGATCATCATGTATCAACGAATACGTATGAATCATTTCCACTGCACAGCCTACTGGTATACCGTCTTCTTCCCTTTTTCCATACGCATTTAAAAGAGCAAGAACAAGCACAGGACGCAGTCTTTTTCCGCCAGCTTTCAGAGAATAAAGCATAGAAGATTTCAGCTCTTCTGGAATAGACAATTCCTGCACATATGTAAATAAATAATCTTCAATTGCTTGTTTTCGTGTTGTTAAAAATTCGTTTAAGTTACTTGTCACCAGCATCTGCCTCCTTCACAGAAAAAGGAGCCAGTTCACCGTCCTCTTTCAAAATGAAATCCATTTGCTTTTCAACATGCTGTAATTTTTCATGGCAAAGTTTTGAGAGTGTCATGCCCTCTTGGAAATAGTGGATGGCTTGTTCAAGCGGTACATCGCCTTCTTCGAGCTTTCCCACAATCTCTTCAAGTCCTTTCATGGCCTCTTCAAATGTCATTTGTTCTTCTTTTTGTTTATTTGATTCTGTCATGATGATTGCCCTCCTTCTCAATAACCTCACAAATCAGACGTCCATCCTTCATTGTAATCGTCAGTTGATCCTTCGTTTCTACTTGATTCACACTTTTAATGAGCTCATCTTCTTTATAGGCTAAACTATAGCCTCTTTCCATGACTTGAAGCGGATTTAATGCATTTAGTTTACCAAGAACCGATTGGAACTGCGAATGAATTGATTTCATTTGCACATTCATGCTCCGAACGAGCTGTTCTGTTTCATTGGCATGGCGTTTTTTCGCCTGAAGCAGCTGTTCTTTTGGATGAAGCGGCTTCAGTCTATATGTTTGGCGGTCAAGTTGACTGCGTTTTTGTTCCATTTGTCTTGTCAGCTGTTTTTGAAAACGATCAAATACCATATCGAATTGCTGCTCTTTTTGCTCTTGTAATCGTTTTGGAAAACGGAAAGCATAGGAGGATTGAAGTGCCACAAGACGGTCTTTTGCTTGTGACGTTCGATTTTTTACCGCTCTTGTTAACCGAATGTCGATTGATTTGATTCGTTCGATTAAGTCGGCAGTGCTTGGAACAGCTAGTTCTGCTGCTCCTGTTGGTGTGGGTGCTCTCATGTCTGCAGTGAAATCACTAATGGTAAAGTCTGTTTCGTGCCCAACCGCAGAAATGATTGGAATGTCTGATGCGAAGATCGCTCTTGCGACTGCTTCTTCATTAAAGGCCCAAAGTTCTTCAATCGATCCTCCGCCTCTCCCGACAATCAAGACATCACAAAGCTGTTTTTCATTGGCTTCTTTAATCCGTTCCACAATCGAACGCGGAGCATTTTCTCCTTGGACTAATGCCGGAAGCACAATGATCTTGGCCTGCTGATAGCGCCGATTGATCGTGGTAATGACATCTCGAACAGCTGCTCCTGTTGGGGATGTAATAACACCAACAACCTCTGGAAATTCAGGAATTGTTTTTTTATAGCGCTCATCAAATAAGCCTTCACTTGCTAGTTTCTTCTTCAGCTCTTCATAGGCAAGATGAAGAGCACCAACACCATCAGGCTGCATTTCTTTTGCATATAATTGATAGCTTCCGCTCGGTTCGTAGACTTGAATTCCGCCTCGTACGAACACTTTCATCCCGCTCTTTGGTGAAAAAGGCAGCTTGGACGCGGAGCGCTGGAACATGACGGCTTGCATACGTGCATTTTCGTCCTTTAAGGTGAAATAAACATGCCCTCTTGAATGAATCTTCACATTTGATAACTCACCTTTGATCCAAATATCTTCTAAATGAGGGTCAACATCAAATTTTCTTTTTATGTATTTTGTAAGGGCTGTGACCGTCACAAAGGCTTTTTCACTCATGACGTATTCCTCCTCTTCAAAAACGCACATTCATCCACCGGCAGCACGCAGGTGGATGAATGGATCAAGCTTATGATAATGTACGTTTTGCTGATTTAACCGTATTGTGTGCAAGCATCGTAATTGTCATTGGACCCACTCCGCCAGGGACTGGTGTGATGTATGAAGCTTTTTCTTTTGCTGCTTCAAAGTCAACGTCCCCTACAAGTTTCCCTGTTTCTAGACGATTGACTCCTACATCAATGACAATAGCGCCTTCTTTAATTTGGTCAGCTTTAATAAAGTTTGCTCGACCGACGGCAACAACTAAAATGTCCGCTTTTAACGTATGTTCTGAAATGTTCGCCGTTCTTGAATGACAGTAGGTGACGGTTGCATTTTCGTTTAGTAGCAATTGTCCAACTGGTTTGCCGACGATATTGCTTCGTCCTACAACGACCACTTCTTTTCCAGAGAGATCCACACCTGTTTTGTTCAATAATTCAACAATACCTGCTGGTGTGCAAGGGAGGAATGTGTCTTCTCCAAGTAGCATTTTCCCGATATTCAGCGGATGAAAACCATCTACGTCTTTCTCTGGTGAAATTCGTTCAATGACGGCTTTTTCAGAAATATGTTTTGGCAGTGGAAGCTGAACAAGAATTCCGTGGAATTGATCATTCGCATTGTACTGATCAATCATCTTTAGCAATTCCTCTTCTGTTAAAGAAGCATCTAAATGATCAAGCTGGAAATGCATGCCCATGGCTTCTGCTGCTTTTTTCTTCCCGCGTACGTAAGAAAGTGAAGCCGGATCATCACCGATTAGAATAACGGCAAGACCAGGTGTGACTCCTTTTTGTTTTAGCTCTTCTACTTCTTTTGCTAATTGTTCACGCTTTTCTTTTGCTGTTTCTTTCCCATCGATGATTGTTGCTGTCATGTCGAATCCTCCTATTGTTGCTTTAGGTCGTTTTTAATGTTTGAAAGTACACCATTTACAAATTTCGGCGCCTTATCGTCACCGAACAATTTAGCCAGTTCAATGGCTTCATTCATTGAAACACTCACCGGGATATCTTCTTGATATACCATTTCGTACACAGACAGCCTTAAAATGGCTCTGTCTACGTTCGCAATACGATCAAGTTTCCAATTCACAAGATGCTGTGAAATCATGTCATCGAGCTTGTCCTTTTGTTCGAGCACACCGAAAACCAGTTCCTCGAAAAAAGGATCTGATTCTTGTTCATCCAGCGCATGTGTAATGGCCTCTTTCGGATCAATATTGCTGACATCAATTTGAAATAATGTTTGTAGCGCCTTTTCTCTTGCAGTTCTTCTTTTCATTATTTACTCCTTTAACCACTTTATCCGCTTGTCGTTAAGCCATACAGAGATCATAACATATTTTGACCGCAGTCGCACCAAGATCCATGCGAGCTGTGACGAAAAACGAATCACTCCATGCGTGACGTAATCATCATGTGGAATTTTCCCAAAAATGGGCTTTAAAAAACCAAAGAGGCAATGCCTCCTTGGTTTCACTTCAACCCTTTTTACATTTCTTGATCAACTTCAGCTTCAGCTGTTTTTGTATCAAATTGAATGCCAACGACATGAATGTTAATTTCATTAATCGTTAAGGCCGTCATGTTTAAAAGGGTTTGACGGATATTTTCTTGAACAGCAGTGGATACCTTTGGAATGGATAGGCCAAATTCAACCACACAATACACATCAATTGTGATGCCTTCATCAGAGACATCTACTTTCACACCTTTACGGTGATTTTTCTTCCCAAAGCGTTCTGCCACATCAGCAGCGAAGTTGCCGCGCATTTCCGCAATTCCTTCGACCTCTGATGCAGCGATCCCAGCAATGACTTCAATCACTTCTGGCGCAATTTGCACTTTTCCCAATTGATCTTCATCAAGGTTCATTTCAAGCAAATTGTTTTCTGACACGATCATTCACCTCCGAAAGCTGTTATTATTTCATAATTTGATACGTTTCTAAAAACTTCGTATTAAAATTACCGCTCACAAATGTTTCGTGCTCTAGTAATCTGAGGTGGAATGGAATCGTTGTGTAGACTCCTTCAATGACGAATTCTTGAAGCGCACGTTTCATTCTTGCAATTGCTTCTTCTCTCGTTTTACCATATGTGATCACTTTCGCAATCATACTATCGTAATATGGCGGAATCACATAACCAGGGTAAGCGGCAGAATCAATACGTACTCCTAAACCGCCTGGCGGAAGGTACATTTTAATTTCACCAGCAGAAGGCATGAAATTTTTCTCAGGGTTCTCTGCATTAATACGACATTCAATCGCCCATCCTTCGTATACAACATCCTCTTGAGTAAGGGAAAGCTTTTCACCAGAAGCTACTTTGATCTGTTCTTTGATCAAATCAACACCAGTGACCATTTCCGTTACAGGATGCTCTACTTGGATACGTGTATTCATTTCCATGAAGTAAAACTTCTCTTCATTATAATCGTAAATGAATTCAACCGTTCCAGCACCTGTGTATTCAACAGCTTCGGCTGCTTTTACGGCAGCTTCACCCATTTGCTCACGAATATCTGCATTTAGTGCAGGTGATGGCGTTTCTTCCAGAAGCTTTTGCATTCTTCTTTGGATAGAACAATCACGTTCACCTAAGTGAATGGTATTCCCATGCTGATCAGCAAGGACTTGAATTTCAACGTGTCTAAAGTCTTCAATGAATTTCTCCAAATAGACACCTGGGTTCCCGAAGTTTTGTGCTGCTTCCTGCTGCGTGATGGTGACACCGTTAATGAGCTCTTCTTCTGTGCGAGCCACACGGATACCTTTACCACCGCCGCCTGCAGTTGCTTTAATAATGACAGGATACCCAATACCAGCTGCTGTTGAAACAGCATCATCAAGATCTTTTACAATTCCTTGAGAACCAGGGACAATTGGAACTCCAGCTTGCTTCATTGTTTCTCTTGCCACATCTTTCGTTCCCATTTTGGAAATTGCTGAAGCAGTTGGTCCAACAAAGATGACATTACATTCCTCGCAAAGCTCTGCAAAGTCTGCATTTTCAGCAAGGAAACCATATCCTGGATGGATGGCATCTGTACCTGTTAGTTTTGCCACACTGACAATATTTGTCACATTTAAATAACTATCTTTTGAAGCAGTCGGTCCGATGCAATATGCTTCATCAGCCATTTGAACATGCAGCGCATCACGATCCGCTTCAGAAAATACCGCAACTGTTTCAATTCCAAGCTCTTTACAAGCACGGATGATTCTAACTGCGATTTCTCCTCTGTTTGCAATTAATAGCTTTTTAATCATGATCGTACTCCTTACTCTGCTTTCACTAGAAAGAGGGGTTGTCCGAATTCTACAAGCTGACCGTTTTCAGCTAATACTTCGACGATTTCGCCTTTTACTTCTGCTTCGATTTCATTAAACAGTTTCATCGCTTCAACGATACATACAACTGAGTTTTCCTTCACTTTAGAACCTGTTGTCACATATGGATCTGCTTCTGGTGAAGAAGAAGCGTAAAATGTGCCAACCATTGGGGATGTGATTTTATGCAGGTTTTCAGACGCAGTTGCCTCTTGTGCAGGGGCTTCGGTCTGAGCTGGAGCTTGTGCTTTAGGAGCTTGTTGAGCTGGAGCTGCTTGGACAGGAGCCACTGGTGCTTGTGCCGCAACTTGCTGAACGACTTCTTTATTTTTCTTTAACTTGATTTTTGCACCTTCATTTTCGTACGTAAATTCATCAATTGTTGATTCGTCAATTAATTTAATTAGTTCATGAATCTCTTCAATTTTTAACATGGATTTGCACCCCTATGTATGGATTTATCTTTTTTTATAGGCTAGTACTAAAAGTACATACTATAACCATCTTACAGGAGGATTTCGTTGAATTCAACTATTAATGTGATGAGACACCTCGCGCAAGCACCTGAAAAAGGGCGTCAACCCGCATGAAAAAACGCCCTTTTCAAAAAAGGGCGCTTGTGCATTTTTTATTGATTCGATGGCTCAAAAGTGACGGCTACGTTATCAAGCCCTCTCATTTCTTTTGTGACCAAATCAATAATATCTGCTGCTTGGGACTTTGATTTTTTATCAGAACGAACCGTGATGTTCACTTTATCTCCTTCTGCACTGACGAGCGCATCTTTATATCCTTTTGTTTTGATTAATGTCTCCAGCTGACGCTCTGTTCCTTCTGCCTCACTAAGCGCTGTCATTTGATCATAAGCTTCACTTTTCTCTTGCGCTGTTGCATCATCGCTAGACACGATTTCGTTATACTCTTCACGCTGCTTGCTGCGCTTATCTTCAAGTTCAAGTCTGTAGGTTGTGAAAAGTTCATCGTCGGTCTGCTCTGAAACAGCCTTTCCTTCTTCTCCACTTGTTTCAACATCTTCTTGTTTCGCATTGCTTTCTTTGTCAGTTGATTTGTCTTCTGTACCCTTTTCGGTTCCTTTGTCAGTCCCTTTTTCTGGCTCAGCCTTTTTCTCTTCCATTCCTTTTGATTTTGTATCTTCTACTGTCACAGCATTCTCACCTTGTGGAGACATGATATAGTACACACTTAATACGACAACTAAACTTAGCATCGTTAATAGCCAAACCGTTTGTTTTTTTAACATCATTCCGAATCCTCCTTGATTTTTTTAGGGGCAACAGCCACTCTATGGCTCGGTACATCAAGCACTCGTGTAACCGCTTCAATGATGGTTTTCTTTATTTGAACGTTGTCTACTCCTTGAGCAACAACGAGGACACCTCGAATGTCTGGCTTTTTCGTTTGGACAACAACAGGTGTTTCTTCATTTCCATTTTTAATTATGACAATCTCTTCTTCTTTTGTTTGATCCGTGACACTTCGCACGCCGCCTTCTTTGTCTGTTTCCTCGGTTGTAGTGCTTTTATTGGATTTGTTTTTTTCAAACACTTTTAAAGAGGTTGCGTCTACATTTACCACGATGGAAACATCCTCAACACCAATGATCGTTTCTAAAATCTCTTTCAGCTGATTTTCGTATTCTTGTTCAACATCCTCTATCGAGTTGTTTGACTTACCTGAAGAGGATGGTTTGAACACCGCCTGCTCTTCTGAGGATGTTTTTTCAGACGCAGGAACAGCAGCCTCTTGTTTGCTTGATGGCGGTGACAAAATTTGACTGACTAACATGAATGACACGCCGATGATGAAGACAAGCAGTAAGTAATGGTGCTTCGTTAATTTTGGTTTCCCTTCACCTTTTTCAGGTGCTTGGAACATTGATTTCAGTTTTTGTCTCCAGTCTTTGTTATTCATGATCTGCTGCGTCACCTCCCTCAATGTTCAGCGCAATGTGTTCAGGCCGTGTATTCCATACATCTGCAAGCGTCTCTTTCACCCTCGCCATCTCTTTTGCTGACGCCCCGGCGCTTTCCTCCTTTTGCCTGGAGAGATCAATGTCGACCTTTGCCACCGTTTCTACAGCATCACCTGTGAGCGGGACAAGGACTGCTTTGATGCGAAATTGATCTGCCTCCATATTCTGATCAAGGTGCTCCTCATCTGCCAATACTTCTACGTGTTTCATTTCATAGCTCTCCTTCTCCAGTGGCTCCTTTGCGCTTTTTTCTAGTTGGACAGCCATTTGCTTTAAAATATATGCACGCTGTGAAGCTTGTATTTCTTTTTTTTCTAAATTCATCTGATTTTTTATTTCTTCTGATTGCGCTTGGTCCTTCCCTTTCATGATTTCTGAGAAAATTCGGTCCGGATCTGCCCGGAATAACGCAAAGATCGGATTGAGCATCACCACAATTAACAATAAGCTGACGACCATTTTTGCATACTTCTGCATGCTTGAATTGGGAAGCAAAAGATCAATCACAATCGCAAATAAAATAAATAGGATAATACTTGTGATCCATTCTGTGAGAAAACTCAAATGGTGTCCCCTCCTTACTTCATCATCATGGTGAGGTTGCCAGCTGTGATGATAACGGTAATGCTTAAAAAGAACATAAGCGATACAACAGCTAATGCAGCAAATATATAAAGAACACTTTTTGAAATGACATCAAGGCAGCTAATAATCGGCCCGCCCCCTAAAGGCTGAAGAATCGCAGCGGCCAATTTATAAATCAGAGCGAGCGACAGCACTTTAATCGCTGGGAAAGCCGCAATTGAAATCAAAATGGCGACGCCTACAAGGCCAACCGTATTTTTCAGCAGCACAGAGGCGCTGATAACGGTATCTGTCGCATCAGTAAACATTCTGCCAAGGACAGGGATGAAATTTCCGGTAATAAACTTGGCTGTGCGAAGAGCGATGCCATCCGTGATAGCAGCAGATGCCCCCTGTACAGAAATGACGCCGAGGAATACAGTTAAAAAAACAGCGAGCCCGCCAATGGCGACATTTCTTAACAGCTGGGCAAGCTGGGTCACTTTGTATTGTTCGGTCAATGTACTGACGATGCTCAAGATCGCTGATAAAAAGATGAGCGGAAGAACGACATATTGAATAAAAACACCGCTCGTGTTCATTAAAAACAAAATCACAGGATGAAAGAATCCGGCTGAGACAAGCCCGCCTGATGAGGCAATAAGTGCTAATAAAAGAGGAATAAGAGCAAGAATAAAACTAGTCATCGTTTGAATGGCTTCTGTTGCATAAGAGATCGCAACATGAAAACTGTTTAATGCAATAATGATAAGCACCATATAAACAAGAGCGTATGCAACTTTACTAACAGTGCTTTGCTCAAACGCATTTTGCAAAAGCTGCAAAAGCGAACAAAAGATGGTGAGTAATATAAGTGTGCCTAAGAGCTTTCCATTGGCAATCAGCTCATGAAACAGATAATGAACAAAAGCCTTCAGCCACGTTTGGGGAGACAGCTCTTTATCGCCATCGATCATTTCCTTCACTGTACCTTTTTGGCTTTCAGGCAGAAAGCCGCCATACTCGTCCAATATCGTTTCCCAAAAGTCACTGATAGAATGAAGCTCTAAGGCATCAGCCTGTCCACCCGCAACTTCTTCTGCGACCGGTTCTTCACTTGATAAAGGCACACTTTCTTCTGCACCTGCATACGGAACAATCATCCAAAAGAACATCATAAACCCCAGCACAGCTGTCACCCGTTTCATCATCATCACCTCTTTTCCATCAAGTCATGGACGGGATCATACCTAGGATCGTCTCAATGATGACCGTTAAAATCGGTACCGCCATGACCAAAATAAGAATTTTGCCGCCAAGCTCTATTTTTGAAGCGATGGCGCCTTGTCCAGCATCCTTTGTGAGCTGGGCACCAAATTCTGCAATATAGGCAATGCCAATGATTTTCAAAATGGTTTCAACGTATTTCATATTGACGCCTGCACTTGCTGCAATTTTTTCAATCATGGAGATAATGGCATAGATTTGATCGATTAAATAAAGGAAAATGACACACCCAGTAAACACAACAAGCATAAAGGCGAAGGTTGGCTTTTGTTCTTTGACGATTAATGCTAGAAAAGTAGCGATTAAACCAAGTCCAACAATTTGAATGATTTCGATTTGTAAGCCCTCCCCTATCCTTGAAATAGAAATACGGCTTTAATCTTCTTAAACAAATCATCCACAATGGTAGCAACCATAAATAAAATGTAGATAAATCCAAGCAGTGTCACCCACTGTGCGTACTCTTTTTTCCCCATTTGATCTAAAATCGTATGGAGAAAAGCCACGACGATACCCACTCCCGCAATTTGGAATATGACGTTTACATCAACGCCCATGCTCTCGACTCCCTTCCTCTCACATCAATAACAGAATCAGTAGTAACCCACTTAGAAAACCAAGACTTCTCACCATTTTTTCATTTTTTGCTTGGGCGACTTCAGCTTCTTTCTCCTCTGATTCCAAATGGCCTAAAGCTAGCTTGATATATTTTTGTTGAGCCGTCACATCATGCTGACCAAGGGTTTCTCCAAAGTGCTTCAGCGCCTCATATTCGCCTTTTTTTAATACGGTTTTTTTCCATACATCTTCTAGACTTTCATTCCATGCATGCCTCGCAGAAAGAGTTCCGACGTTGAGTTTTTCTGCAAATTGTTCAAATAGCCGATTCACAGGCGGTCCTACTTGGGACGCAATTTGGTCAGCGGCTCTAGCTAAAGGTGTTTGACCATACATAATTTCAGCTTCAAGAGATTGGAGTGCAAACCGGAGCTGGCGGATTTGCTTTGGCCGATCACTGTACCGCTTCGCAAACTCGAATCCTCCCCATGTCGTAGCCGCAACAATGAAAATAGCACCAATAAGCTTTAACATACGTCCACTCCCCGCCTCCTCTTCAGCTCTTGTCCCTCTTGGTCAAATATCCGTCCGATCGTGCCAGGCCCTTTTTCTCTATTTAATTCCACATATCGATCAAACACACGAAGCTGCCATAACGGTTCAAATGATGGCCGTTTAGATAAGTCTTCAAGAGAATACCCATGAGCTGAGACGATAATGGTGACTCCAGCATGGATTGCTTCTAGCAGTGCCTGTACATCTTCACTTTTTCCGATTTCATCGACAATGATGACTTCTGGGCTCATGGACCTGATCATCATCATTAACCCTTCAGCCTTTGGGCACGCATCAAGTACATCAATCCGGTGCCCAAAAGAATGCTGCGGCACTCCTCTTATACAACCTGCGATTTCAGATCGTTCATCTACAATCCCTGTTTTTCTAGGAGAAATGGTTGTTGTTCCTGTACTGACAAGACGTGCTAGATCACGCAGCAATGTCGTTTTCCCGGTTTGCGGCGGACCTATAATCAGTGTGTTACACCAATGTTTTTCATATAAATAAGGGAGAAACGGCAGAGCAATTCCGATCTTCTCTTTTGCGATGCGAATATTAAATGAAGAAATATCTCTTAAGCCTTTGACGAATCCATTTTCGACGATGACCTTTCCAGCAAGCCCAACCCGATGTCCGCCAGATATGGTGATATAGCCCTGTTTTAACTCTTCCTCAAGTGTGTACATGCTGTAATTACTGAGCCTGCCTAATAGCTGAGCCGCATCTTCACCTGTTGTATGATAGGAAAGAAAGCGGGGTTTTCCTCCTTGCATCAGCTCAATTGGGCGATCGGTGCGAATGCGGATTTCTTCTATTTGCGCCCACTCTGCTTCTTTTAACATGCTGAGTTCTTGTCCAATTGAGTGCGGGAGAATATCCAACAAACTCCGCAACGAATTCCCCTCCTTTTTTTCTTCTCTAAAATGTATGATGCATGCCGTTAATTATGCCAAGCCATTTCACTTATAAATTCCAACAAGAATAAATACGACACCAATGAAAATAAACACAAGCTTCGCATAGGATAACTGCCCTGCAATTTGATAGATTCCAATCGTCATCGTGATAATAAAAATGAGCGGCCCGATGATCGCTAATATACTATTGATGACAACCGCTTTACGCACATCATTAGTCACTAAAATGAGGATGGCGGCCGTCAGTTCAATCGATGCAGATAAAAACCTCATCCCTGCCATGGCAGCAACTGATGGGTGTATACCCGGGAGAAATTGTTTCATATAGAACCTCCAGCTTTTTTTACACTATATGCTTCACTAGCTAGAAGTAGTCTTGTTTTTCAAAAGGAAGAGAGATGGATGAGAGAATAGAGTAAGGGGTGTCATAACGAGGCGTCCTATTTTTCAAATAAAAAAAGACTGTAAACACGAAGTTTACAGTCTCAGATAGTTGATAAAGGGCTAAAATGAACTTGATTTTAGCCCTTTGTCTTCTTTTCAGCGTGATAGAAAACCTTTGGAGTCTAGGAAGAACGAGCACTGGCGCGGAGCGAATTTGACATTCGTGAGCACCAGCGCGCAGGACTGACAAAGAATGCGAGGGTTTGCCTACACGCTGAGACTGTAAACACGAGGTTTACAGTCTCTCTCCGTTCATTACGCTCTTGAAACGTATGAACCGTCAGATGTATTGATCACTAGTTTATCACCTTGGTTCACAAAGAAAGGAACGTTCACGATTAAACCAGTTTCTGTTTTTGCAGGTTTTGATCCACCTGATGTCGTATCACCTTTAATACCAGGCTCTGTTTCTACTACTTCTAGTTCTACAGTGTTTGGAAGTTCTACTCCAAGTGTTTCATCACCGTACATGACGATTTGAACCGACATATTTTCAAGCAAATATTTCAGCTCATCTTTGATTTGCGTTTCGCTTAGTTCAAGTTGTTCGTATGAACTTGTATCCATGAATACATGTTGATCGCCATTTGCATATAAATATTGCATTGTTTTTGTTTCAATTTGAGCTTTCGCTACTTTTTCACCTGCACGGAATGTTTTTTCTTGAATCGCACCTGTACGCAGGTTACGCAGTTTCGAACGGACAAACGCTGCGCCTTTTCCTGGTTTTACGTGTTGGAAATCCACTACACGCCAAATACCGCCGTCCACTTCAATTGTCAGGCCTGTACGAAAATCGTTTACTGAAATCATTTTGTCATCCTCCTACATTTCACCATCATAATATGATAAGTTCTTTCGGTGAGTGGGTCAATCGTTTATTGCCGTCAGCTGTCAGGACAATATCATCCTCAATTCTCACGCCGCCGACATCCGGCAAGTAAATGCCTGGTTCAACTGTCACAACCATTCCCTCTTCTAACACGACATCTGAGCGTGAGGAAAGGCCAGGTGCTTCATGTACTTCCATACCAAGACCATGTCCAGTCGAATGCCCGAAGTATCGACCGTAGCCATACTTTTCAATGATGTCTCGTGTGATGCGATCAGCTTCTTTTCCTGTTAAGCCTGGCTTGATTTTATCCACACCAGCGTTTTCTGCTTCTAATACGATATGATAAATTTCCTTTAATTTGTCGCTTGGTGTTCCTACAGCAATGGTTCTTGTCATGTCTGAACAATAGCCTTTATAATAGGCACCGAAATCCAGTGTCACCAAGTCGCCAGATTCAATCACCTTTTCGCTCGCTCTCCCGTGTGGCAGGCTTGAACGAACGCCAGAGGCAACAATCATATCGAATGAAGATCCTTCTGCCCCTTCTTTTCTCATGAAAAATTCAAGCTCGTTCATGACCGCAATTTCTGTCAGGCCCGGCTTGATGTACGTGAGAATATGATCAAAGGCATGATCTGCAATCTTCGCAGCTTCCTCTAATATCTTAATCTCTTCATTAGACTTAATCAAGCGCAACTTTTCAACTGATTCTGAGACTGGAACAAGCTCGATACCGCTTGCTTTCCCCGAGTACTGCTGGTAGGTGGCAAATGTCATATGGTTTTGTTCAAAACCAAGACGTTTCACCCCAAATTCGTTTGCCGTTTGGACAGCAGTTTCCACAATGTTTCCTTTATGTTCAATGATGTCATAGCCCTTTACTTGATCCTTGGCTTGCTCCGTGTAACGAAAATCCGTAATAAAGGCGGCACGATCCTTTGAAACGATGGCAAGACCGGCTGATCCAGTAAAACTCGTCATATAATGTAAATTAAAGCTGCTCGTAATCACTAAACCATCTATGTCTAATTCAGCTAAAAGTTTTCTTAGTTTTTCAAGTTTCATGATACTGCTCCCCCTTCACTGACTAAATAACGAATCGCCAATTTATATCCTTCTAAACCGAGTCCAACGATTTGACCTTGGCATACTGGAGCAAGAACCGAATGATGGCGGAATTCCTCTCTCTTATGAACATTTGTGATATGTACTTCGATGACAGGTAACGTAATACTTGCAATGGCATCTCTCAGTGCATAGCTATAGTGGGTAAAAGCACCCGGGTTAAACACGACGCCATCGTACTGGTCTTCTGCTTCATGGAGCGCATCGACCAAATCTCCCTCGTGATTCGATTGAAAGAACGTCAATTGAATATTTGCTCTTTCTGCAAACTGAAACAAATCCGTTTCTAAATCTGTTAATGTTTTACTTCCATAAACTCCTGGCTCTCTCTTGCCGAGCCTATTTAAGTTGGGCCCATTCAGCACTAGAAAATGAGGCATATGACCACTCCTTCACCCTAATTCACTCTATATCGATGTCTGTTTCTTTTTCCTTAGAAACCTTTCGTTTCCAAAAATAATTTTATCATATGAATGGTGGATTTACACTTTATTCTGTCTTTTTCCCGAGTGCCCTTGCAAGCTTCTGACTCGTTAATTCATTATATTCAAATGAAATACTGTATCCGACAAACATGCCATATAAAATATATAGGCAAAATGTCGTCACAATGGTGCTTTGCTGCAAATCTTGCACTTGCTTCACATCGGGGAATATAGGATTAAATACATAAAAAACAAGCAGCCATAAAATCGCGCCATAAATCAGTCCCATCCAAAAACCTTTTATCCGTTTGAGCAGTCCATAATAAATAAAGGCTGCCCCAATAGATAAAATCCCTAAAAGTACAATACTCATAAATGTACCAAGTCCGCCTTTTTTCCATTCACCAAGCACAAATGGCTGCAACAGCATATTTGGACTCACCTCTGAAAAATGAAACATATGGGTCAGAAATCCGATAAAGCCCCAAAAAACTCCGCCGACAAAACCTGTGGCTGCTGCCCTTGCCACCATTGAAGACGTTTGTACTGATTGATTTTTTTCTTCTTGGTTTTTCTTTTCATCACGTTTCATATAAACACCTCCAGCAAGTAGTATGTCCAAAATGTCATGAAAAAAAAGGATTTCCGTGCGAGAGTGTAAAATTTTTATAACAGGGTATACTGGCTAAAAAGAGGTAGATAGAATTCTAGTAGATAATCGACCTGTGAGCTAGTGATTTCCCCTCTTTTCCTGTACAATAAAGGTATAAGGAAATGCATGTAAATTACAGGAAACAGGCAGGTTGATGAAATATGTCCAATCAAACAAAACCTCCAGCATATGGAGGGCAGGCAGTTGTGGAAGGTGTCATGTTCGGAGGTAAAATGAACTATGTGACAGCGATTCGGCGTAAGGATGAGTCGATTGAGTTTTTAAAGCTTCCCCGGACCTCCAATAAACGAACCGCCTTTCTTAAGAAAATCCCTTTTGTCAGGGGTGTTGCTGCACTTGTTGAAGCAAGCGCAAACGGCAGTAAGCACTTAAACTTCTCCAGCGAGCGCTATGACTTAGATCCTTCTGAAGATCATTCTCTTGAAAAAGAACAAAAAAGCTCGAAATTATCAATGATCTTTGGCATTGCTGTGATCGGAGTTCTCTCTCTTCTTTTTAGTAAATTTGTCTTTACTTTAGTGCCTGTCTTTTTAGCTGAACTTGTGCGTCCGGTGTTTTCTGGAAACTTCGCACAAATTGCAGTGGAAACATTCTTTAAATTGATCCTGTTATTAGGCTATATTTACTTTATTTCCATGACCCCTTTAATTAAAAGGGTATTTCAATATCATGGGGCAGAACATAAAGTCATAAACTGCTATGAACAGAATCTTGACATCACAGTGGAAAATGTCCAAAGCCAATCTCGCCTGCATTATCGATGCGGCAGCAGCTTTATTTTATTCACTGTCATTGTCGGCATGTTCGTCTATTTACTCGTACCGACAGATCCTTTATGGGTGAGAGTTCTGAATCGCTTGGCGCTTATTCCGGTTGTTCTGGGCATTTCATTTGAAGTGCTTCAGCTCACAAACAAACTCCGTGACGTGCCAGTGCTTAAAGTGCTTGGCTATCCTGGCCTTTGGCTGCAATTGCTCACAACAAAAGAACCCTCTGATGATCAAGTCGAGGTAGCCATTGCAAGTTTTAATGAACTTCTTCGTTTAGAGGAAGCATCTGCGAAACAAGCATCAGATTCTGCTCATCAAGTGATCTAGTTTATAAATCCGGTAAATTCTTTCGGAGGTGGACAGTTATGAATCGCCGAGTACATCCTGCTTTTACCATTATTTTCGCTTTAGGTGTTTTGGGATTTGTGTATTTACTCACAACGAATCCAAGCAGACTCTTTACAATGCTGCTATCAGTTGTGATCGTTGGAGCGGTTCTATTTTTCTTATTTAGATGGCTGATGAATCGAAGAACTGGAACAGAAGGAAATCTTTATCGTAAAGCAGTCAAACAATCAAAACGTCGCTACCAGCAGCCTAAACCAAAAACGAAAAGCCAGATGAAAAACCGGGTCACTCATTTGCGAAGCGTGCCGACTGACCACAAGTCGAAGCCCGTCCTTCTCAAAAAGAAAAGCCAAACACATTTGACAGTCATTGAAGGCAAGAAAAACAAAAAGAAAAATCGCGCCTTATTTTAAAATGTCCAGCTCTTTAAAAATTGCTCGGCCTTCTGTCTGCCTAGATCGACGAGCGCCTTTTTCTTTTCTGTCATCAGCTGAAAATCAGTGGCGATGACGTGTTCTACAGGAATAAAAATAATATGACGTTCGTGTTTTGTGGCAATATGTCTTTCGTCATGAGCACCACGCATCGTTTCAAATAGAGCGCCAAACAGTTCAAACGCATTGCGGATGGAATGTTGAGGGCGTTCTTTTTCGTTTGGGGTTAATGTGACACCGACAAACGGTCTTTTTTTCTCTTCAGCAAAAAGCCAAATCGGAAAGTTGCTGAGCACGCCGCCATCCACTATGGTACAAATTCCTTTTGAAGACCTCAGTTTGACAGGTTCGAAAAAATACGGCAGACTGCAGCTCATCCGAATGGCTCTGGCAACAGAAAACCGTTCTGGATTTAACCCATAGGAAGGAAGGTCATCTGGAAGGACAAGGATTTTGCCATTTGTTAAATCAGAAGCGACGATTTTGAGCGTATCTTTTTTCAGATCCCCAAATACAGTGACGCCTTTTCGTTTTAACACGTCTGTCAGCCATTTTTCTAGACGGTCACCTTTGTAAAGGCCAAGACGCCAATAAATAGACACCCACCTGAGCATTTTAAACGGGATAAATTGACACCTTCGGTCAAGCAATTGATGCTCATCCATTTCGTCTAACAGCTCCCGAATCTCCTGACTCGTAAAACCCGCTGCGATGAGTGAAGCAATGATCGCTCCCGCACTTGTTCCAGCGAGACGGACAAATTGAAATCCCCTTGCTTCAAGCGCTTCATAGGCGCCTGCAAGTGCTGCACCCTTAATGCCTCCACCTGAGAACACACCATCTATCTTCATCAAGGAGCCCCCTTTTCTTGTCACACTATTAATAGTGTAGGAGCATTTGCCTTTCATTAGAACTATATTCAAAAAGGACACCCTTCGCCAGGTGTCCTTTCAGCGTGTAGACAAACCATCGCATTCGGTGTCAGTCCTGCGCTCCGGTGCTTACGAATGTCAAATTCGCTCCGCTCCGATGCTCGTCCTTCCTAGACTGCAAAGGTTTTCTTTCACGCTGAAAAGAAGACAAAGAGCTAAAATAAAGTACATTTTACCCCTTTGTCAACAATTTAAAAGGACACCCTTCGACAGGTGTCCTTTTTCTTAAGATTCTTGATTTGTTTGTTCGTTTTTCTTTTGAATCGCTTTCAGCTGAACGGATCGCTCATCGTTTTCTTCAAAGAATTGGACAAGATCGCCGATGCGGTCAATGCTGTTCCAGCTGAGATGATGCTCAATACCTTCTACATCATCATAAATTTTCTCTTCATCTACACCAATGATTCTTAAAAATTGCTCTAGCAGTTCATGTCTGTATACGAGACGTTTTCCAATTTTTTTGCCTTTCGGGGTTAAAATTAGACCACGATATTTCTCATAAATGAGGTATTCATCTTTATCTAGCTTCTGAACCATTTTTGTTACAGAGGAGGGATGGACAGCGAGGGCTTCTGCAATATCAGATACTCTTGCATATCCTTTTTCTTCTATCAGCATATAAATTTGTTCAATATAATCTTCCATACTAGGTGTAGTCATAAAACCCCTCCAAAATGCACCTTTACTTAATAATCATAACAATTCTACACCATCGCCCATTAAAAAACAAGAAGAGTCCTTCGTCTTAACGCTTGTAATTCCAATCATCTGTGGCGTATTTCGTTTTGGCGAGGTGATGAACAAATGCCAACTCTTCATCTGTCAGCTCATAAGGCACAAGCTCGATATTTAATCCTTTTTCAAACCCTCGTTTAAATGCAACACGCGCATCGTCTATCGTACATGTTCGATCTGAAATTTCATTGATCGCCACCGCTTTGTTTTTAAAGCTGCGCTGCATCCGCTCTCTCACCCGGTCGTTTGGATACAGAAATAAATCAAACAATTTATCCTCATCAAGATCAATTAAAATCGAGCCATGCTGGAGGATCACACCTTTTTGCCTTGTTTGCGCACTGCCTGCTACTTTTCTGCCTTCTACAACAAGCTCGTACCATGAAGGCGCATCAAAACATACAGACGATCTTGGATTTTTTAAGCTTTCTTTTTCTTTTTCTGTACGAGGAATGGCAAAATACGCATCGAGTCCCAGTTCTTTAAAGCCCTCTAAAATCCCTTCTGAAATGACGCGGTATGCCTCTGTCACCGTCGCCGGCATCTCTGGGTGCTCTTCTGACACGATGACACTGTAGGTCAATTCCTGATCATGAAGAACGCCGCGGCCTCCTGTAGGCCTGCGAACAAATCCAAGACCATAGCGCTCAACCGCTTCCATGTTGATTTCTTTTTCAACATGTTGAAAATATCCAACAGATAATGTCGCTGGATTCCAACCATAAAAACGGATCACAGGCGGGATCAGCTTCTCGCTATGCCAATAAAGCAAGGCTTCGTCCATTGCCATGTTAAAGGCAGGGTCTTGGTTTCCTGTATCAATGAAACACCATTTCTCTTTTTGCATATAAAATCCCTTCTCTTTTACGTAGTCAATGTTAGATGACGGTGGTAACCACCGATTTTCTCTCTTCATCAGTCTATCAAATAGGGAAGGAATTGAAAATAATTCTTACCATTTATGATGACAAGTTTCTTTTGCTTTACTATAATAGTATTTGTCTAAAACGTACCATCAGACAGGTGACTGTGCTGATGCTCAAGAAGGAGTCGAGTCGTATTGCCAATATTCAACTATATCGTCCTCTCACTTTGTGGACTTTTCGTTCTTTATTCCATCGGCAGTTACATTTATCAGCAGCGCATTATGAAAACGCTGACGGAAGCAGAATTTATCAAAGGTTACCGCAAAGCCCAACTCATTGATGTGAGAGAACCAAATGAGTTTGAAGGTGGACATATTTTAGGCGCAAGAAACATTCCCCTTTCACAATTAAAGCAGCGCAAAAATGAAATACGCCCTGACAAGCCTGTTTATCTCTATTGCCAAAATAATTTGAGAAGCGGAAAGGCTGCTCAAACGTTACGTAAAAATGGCTGTCGTGAGATTTATAATTTAAAGGGCGGCTTTAAAAAATGGGGCGGCCGCATTAAAACAAAGAACTAACAAAAAAGACTCTGGGAGCTATTGCCCCCCATGAGTCTTTTTATTTTCTTTCAAAAACCAGCACTGGATTCCGTGCAGCCTTTGTTTCATCCATTCGTTTCACAACGGTTGTATGTGGTGCTTCCTGTACGATTTCTGGGTTCTCTTCCGCTTCTTTTGCGATTTGAATCATCGCTTCAATAAATGCATCGAGGGTTTCTTTTGATTCTGTTTCAGTTGGTTCAATCATGATACATTCCTCTACATTTAGCGGGAAGTAAATCGTTGGCGGATGATAGCCAAAATCAAGTAATCGTTTGGCAATATCAAGTGTCCGCACACCTAGTTTCTTTTGACGTTTACCTGAAAGGACAAATTCATGCTTACAGTGACGGTCAAATGGCAAATCATAATGAACACATAAGCGGCGCATCATATAGTTTGCATTCAACACCGCATGATCAGTTACAGCCTTTAAGCCGTCTGGCCCCATAGAGCGGATATACGCATACGCTCTGACATTGATACCAAAGTTCCCATAGAACGGTTTCACACGGCCGATGGATTCTGGACGATCGTAATCAAAGAAATAACGACCTTCTTTCTTTACAAGCACTGGCTTTGGCAAATATGGAATCAAATCCTTTTTCACGCCAACTGGACCTGAACCAGGGCCTCCTCCTCCGTGTGGACCTGTAAAGGTTTTATGAAGATTTAAGTGAACCACATCAAATCCCATATCCCCCGGTCTTGCTCTGCTTAATACGGCATTTAAGTTCGCTCCATCATAATAGAGCTTCCCGCCTGCTCCATGGACGATTTCAGCCATTTCTAAAATATTTTCTTCAAAAAGACCGAGTGTATTTGGATTTGTGAGCATGAGCGCCGCCGTTTCTTCATTGACAACACGGCGCAGGTCGTCTAAATCGACAAGCCCATGTTCATTAGATGCCACCGTAATCGTTTCAAATCCAGCTACTGTTGCAGATGCGGGATTTGTTCCATGAGCAGAATCAGGCACGATGACTTTTGTTCGTTTATGATCTCCTCTTGCTTCATGGTATGCACGAATCATCATGAGCCCCGTCCATTCGCCATGTGCTCCTGCCGCAGGCTGTAATGTCACGGCGTCCATTCCTGTAATTTCTTCTAAATGGTCACCTAAATCATAAAGTAACTCTAATGCACCTTGCACAGTGTCTGCCTCTTGAAGTGGATGCACATGCGAGAAACCTGCAAGACGTGCCACCTTTTCGTTAATCTTTGGATTATATTTCATCGTACAAGATCCTAGAGGATAAAAGCCAGAATCGACCCCGTGATTACGCCTAGATAATGCTGTGTAGTGACGCATAATATCCAGTTCAGAAACCTCTGGCAGCTCCGCATCTTCATGGCGGATATACGTTTCATCAAATAAATTTGGGAGCTTCTCCTCAGGTACGTCTAAATCAGGCAGGCTGTAACCAATTCTTCCTTCTTTGGATAATTCAAAAATAAGCGGCTGATCTTGTTTATTCATGACGATCCCCCAATTCCTTGATGAACGTATCAATTTCTTCTTTTGTTCTTAGTTCTGTCACAGCGACGAGCATATGCTGCTGAAGCTCTGGATAATCCCGTCCCAAGTCATATCCACCGATGATTCCTTTTTCAAGCAATCGCTCATTCGCTTCTTTCACAGGTTCATTCAGTTTCAGCACAAATTCATTAAAATGAGCGCCCTCTATTTCAGCCTGTAACCCATGTTTTTCTGCCTGCGTCTTGGCATAATGGGCCTTTTGTACGTTTTGATAGGCAATGTCTTTGATACCTGTTTTCCCAAGCGCCGTCATCGCAACAGAAGCGGCTAACGCATTTAATGCTTGGTTTGAACAAATATTTGAAGTCGCTTTGTCTCTTCGGATATGCTGCTCGCGCGCTTGAAGGGTCAGCACAAATCCTCGCACACCGTTCTCGTCTTCTGTTTGCCCGACTAAACGCCCCGGCACTTTCCGCATTAATTTTTTCGTCACAGCGAAATATCCACAATGAGGTCCGCCAAATGCAGCTGGAATGCCAAATGGCTGCGCATCACCAACGACAATATCTGCCCCAAGCTTTCCTGGTGGTGTCAGTAAACCAAGTGCAAGCGGGTTACTTGAGACGATGAATAAACTTTTCCCTTTATGCGCAATCGGTTCAATGTCCTTTAATGGTTCAACAACACCGAAGAAGTTTGGGTATTGTACAAGGACCGCTGCTGTTTCGTCGCAGACGGCTTCTTCTAATGCGGCTAGATCGGTCTGACCTTTTCGCGCAGGTACCTCGACGACTTCAATATGCTGTCCTTTCGCATATGTTTTCAGCACCGCTCTTGATTCAGGATGAACCGTCTCAGAGACCACAATCTTTTTCTTTTTTGTATGTCCTGCTGCCAACATCGCCGCTTCAGCTAATGCCGTTCCGCCATCATACATCGAGGAGTTGGCAAGATCCATGCCAGTCAGCTCAGCAATCATTGTTTGGAATTCAAAAATTGCCTGCAATTCACCTTGAGAAATTTCAGGCTGATAAGGTGTGTACGCTGTATAAAATTCAGAACGTGAAATCACATGATCGACAATCACAGGCTGGTAATGATCATACACACCAGCACCTAAAAACGAGGCATAGGCCACTGTATCTTTATTTTTTGCAGCAAGACGAGACAATTCCCGCACTAGCTCTGTTTCAGATGCGGCTTCTTTGATGTTGTACGCACCTTTGAATCTGACTTTCTCTGGGATATCTGAGAAAAGCTCATCAATTGACTGAACACCGATGACATCCAGCATTTCTTTTTGATCTTGCTCTGTTTGCGGCAAATACCTGTGCTTCATCCTCTATTCCTCCTCGTTATTTGGCTCTTTTATAAAATGGTGTAGCGACGATTTTGGCTTTTAGACGTTTTTTACGAACTTGCACTTCCACTTCTGTCCCAAGCTGCGCCTCTGATGTTTCAATCAAGGCAAGCCCAATATTTTTCTTTAATGTTGGAGATTGTGTACCGGTTGTGACTACACCAATCTGCTTATCTCCTGAGAAGACCGGATAGTCTGTCCGCGGAATCCCCTTATCTATCATTTCAATCCCGACAAGCTTTCGCTTCGGTCCTTCTTCTTTTTGTTTTTTAAGTGCATCTTTTCCGATAAAATCTGCTTCTTTATCCGTTTTAACAGCAAAACCAATGCCGCCTTCTAAAGGAGAAATATCCTTCGTGAGCTCTTGGCCATAAAGCGGGAGTCTTGCTTCAAATCTTAAGGTGTCACGTGCACCGAGTCCACATGGGATCAGTCCTTTCGGCAGTCCGGCTTCTAATAAAGCGGTCCAAAGGTGAACAGCATCTTCTGACTGGCAGTAGATTTCAAAGCCATCTTCTCCTGTGTAGCCGGTTCTTGATACAAGCACCTCTTTTTGCGCAATTATCGCTTTTGATAAAAACGTAAATGGCTTCAGTGATGTTACCTCTTCATCCGCCACATCTTTGATGATGTCAGCAGCAAGAGGTCCTTGAAGGGCTAACAAGGCGGTTTGATCAGAGACATTTTTAATCGAAACATCTTCCTCACCTTGATGTTTCAGCAGCCACTCCACATCTTTTTCAATATTTGAAGCATTGATCACAAGCAAATAGTTGTTCTTTTCTTTTTGGTAGACAAGCAGATCATCCACCGTTCCGCCATCTTCATAACACATGGCTGTATATAGTGCCTTACCGTCTGTCAGCTTTGACAGATCATTGGTTAATAACCTTTGTAAAAAAGGAAGGGCTCCCTGACCTGTGACTTCCACCTCACCCATGTGAGACACGTCAAACAGCCCTGCTTTTGTTCGAACAGCTTCATGTTCTTCTTTAATGGAAGAAAATTGGACAGGTAATTCCCAGCCCCCGAAGTCAATGGTTTTTGCGCCAAACGTTTCATACGCATGAAAAAGCGGTGTTCGTTTCAACATCAATCGTTTCCCCCTTTTTTCTTACAGTGCACATCACAAGCTGAATTTTCAGAAAAAAATCACAGCAAAAAAGGACAGAGCGCTCCCTTTTATCAAAAAGAAGTCTCTGTCCTTGCACCTGAAAGTTTACAGCACAACATCATTGTGCGTTTTCCCCTTTGGTGGTTTGCTAAAAATCGCTGCGCAAACACTCTCCAGAGTTGCGTCCGGTAAGAGTACTTTTGCCTGAGAGATTCACTGAACCAATTCAGCTTGCTCCTTCGGCGCCTGTCAGTGCAAAATAACCGCTAGGTCTCTCCCCATACCATCATCCGCTCATATTCTTCACCTTTATTGGACATACTATCAAAATGGGTGACTTATTCTCTAGATCACTTACCAACATCCTACCATTAGAAATGGATGAAGAGCAACAGAAAAATCATTAACATTTTTAAAATAATCATTCATTATCGTTCGCTTTTATTGATATATAACATCTTTTAAATCGCTATGAAAAAATGAAGCGTTTAAAAACAGAACGATTTTATCATCACTCTACCAGAAAGGCAGGCGGTCACATTGAATATTCAAACGATATTTGATCAAAAATGGGCAAGTGAATTTCAAAAGCGGCTTACAGCAGACGGTCCCTGGGCGAATTGGGATATGTACCGTTTAGCAGCACAAGTACAAAAAGTGACAGCCATTGATTCATTTGAAGGACTGCAAGCACCTGCGCACCTGCCTGCATTTACTCCTTTAAAACACCAGCTCGAAGTCGCTAGAAGAGTCGTAGAAGAGATGAATGGGAAAGCCATTTTAGCAGATGAAGTGGGTCTTGGAAAAACCGTTGAAGCAGGACTGATTATCAAAGAATACATGATTCGCGGACTTGCCAAGAAGATTCTCATTCTCGTACCCGCCTCCCTTGTGTCCCAATGGGTACAAGAACTGCGGACGAAATTTTACATAGATGCTGTCGAGCAAAAGAAGAGCTATGTGTGGGAGCAGTGCGATGTTGTGGTTTCCTCAATTGATACAGCCAAAAGACAGCCACATCGAGATACGATCTTATCCATCTCCTACGATATGGTCATTATTGATGAAGCACACAAACTGAAAAACAATAAAACGAAAAACTATGAGTTTGTGAGAAATTTGAATAAAAAGTTCTGCTTACTGCTCACAGCCACACCTATCCAAAATCGGATAGGAGAAATTTTTAATCTCGTTTCTCTGTTGAAGCCAGGCCATTTAGGTAATGAAACACAGTTTAAAGACCTCTTTGCCAAAAAAGACCTTCAACTTGAGGACCATGACCGGCTAAAACAGTTAGTCAATAAAGTCATGATTCGGAACCGGAGACAAGACACTGGCATCGAATGGTCAAAGCGGCATGTAAAGACGATTTCTATTGATTTCTCCCCGACAGAACAAGCACTATATGATGAAATTTGTAAGTTAAAAGAAAACCCTTCCTATACGAAGCACATGTTTTCAATTATGACCTTAGAACGAGAATGCTGTTCGAGTCGTGAGGCCGTCTATATGACCATTAAAAAAATGCAAGAAGAGGAAAAACACATTCTAGGTGCTTCTGCGATGATGCACATCATGGAGAAAATCAACCAGGTAGAACAAAATTCTAAAGCACTTGAAGTCGTTAAACTCATTCAACAATTAAATGAAAAAGTCATTATCTTCACTGAATACCGTGCGACACAAATTTATTTACAATGGTTTCTCCAACAAAACGGCATCAGTTCGGTTCCTTTTCGAGGCGGGTTTAAACGGAGTAAAAAAGACTGGATGAAAGATTTATTTAGAGAGCGGGCGCAAGTGCTCATTGCAACAGAAGCAGGCGGCGAAGGGATCAACCTTCAGTTTTGCAACCAAATCATCAACTACGACCTCCCGTGGAACCCAATGCGCTTGGAACAAAGAATTGGACGTATTCACCGGCTCGGTCAAGAGCGGGATGTCCACATTTACAATATGGCAACTAGCGGGACAGTTGAAGAACATATTTTAAAACTTTTATATGAAAAAATTCAGCTGTTTGAAAACGTCATTGGTGATCTAGATGATATTTTAACCCGAATTGATATCCAAGATGCTGAAACAGAATTGCATCAAATTCTCTTCCAACACGAGTCTGACGTAGACATGAAAAAGAAATTAACCCAATTTGCTTCCTATTTAAAAGAAGCACAAACACCGCTTTTAGAAGAAAGACAGCAAGGTTCATAAAGGAGAGTTGACCAATGGAGCAGCGCGAGATTCACACATTTCTTCTCCGTTTCTTTCAGGCAAATCAATGCGACATACTTGAAGAAAGTGCAGGACACATGACCGTACAGCTGACAATCGAAATGGATAAATTGATCATGAACCGTCCTTTTTATTGGCATTGGCTCGAAAAAACGGGAGGCGTACCTGAGCCGCGGCAATTGACTTTGATCACTGATCAAAAAAAAGCTGATGACTCGGTCGAAGGAGAATTTGTCCACTTCGGCTCCCCTCGTTTATTCCAAATATTCGAGGTTGTGAAACAGCAAGGCCGTTTTATTCGGCTGTACGAAAAAGTCAGACCGCTCACAAACAGCCAGATCGCGCTGGAGCCGTGGCTTGGTCTCAATGTCAAAATATCCTATCTGGCAGACCGTAAAAAAGACAAACTGCTGTCTCTTGGACTTCATCTAATACGCGGAGAAGTCATCGAACAATTTCAAGAGAAGCTGGAAGCGCGTGAGCTATCGTCTCAAATTCCTGATTATTGCTTCACAATGAGTACGATGATTAAGCCAGAGAGCGGCGTCAAACGGCTTTACAGCCTGATGGAACGTTATGCCAATGAAGAGCCGGATGATTGGGCGGTAAGAGCTGTTCAAAAGTGGAAAGAAGACTCGGAACTTTTAAACCAATTTTATGAAGGGACTTCAGACACATCTGTAGAATATGAAATAGAAAGACAAGCACTTAAAACTTTATACGAACCAAAAATCAGTCTTACGATTGAAAATGGCGGACTTTTTTACTTACAGCAAAAAAGAGGAGGCTGACTTAGCGAGTCTCCCTCCCTTTCATGTGATATCAAATTTTCGATCAATCAAAAGCAACGTTTGTCTGTTTGTATTGGGCGGAAACATGACGCAAGCAATCTATGAGGTCTTATCACCTGTGTTTTTCCATTTCATGCGTTAAGTGCCTGAAATACACGATTCAGTATTTTAGGAGGGTATTTGTATGGAAAAGAAAACGAAGTTATTAGACAGTGAATGGGTTCAATTATTACGCGAAGCGCGCAAAGCAGGACTAACAGTAGAAGAAGTCCGTCATTTTCTCAAATCACGCGAAAAGTCCTCTGAGTCTCCCCCTATGGCAAGAAGTCATTCTATCAAACCTTTCTGAATGTGCTATAATATCGAAAGGAAGGTGATGACATTGATTGGCCAGCGTATTAAACAATACCGCAATGAAAAAGGCTACTCACTATCAGAACTGGCCGAAAAGGCTGGGGTAGCGAAGTCTTATTTAAGTTCAATAGAAAGAAACTTGCAAACAAACCCCTCCATTCAATTTCTTGAAAAAGTCTCCGCTGTTCTGGACGTCTCGGTTCATACACTGTTAAACGAAAATGATGAAACCGAATACGATGGTCAATTAGATAGTGAATGGGAAAAACTAGTTCGAGATGCAATGACATCAGGGGTTTCGAAAAAGCAATTTCGTGAATTTTTAGATTATCAAATCTGGAAAAAAAAGCAAGAAGAGGAGTAATGCGCATATTTTAGCGCATACTCCTCCAATTGCTATGCAGATCTTGTTATCAGTCTAAAGACTGACTTTATTTTTTATCTTCGCTGTGTGCTTTTTCGTTTTCTTTCACGTAGCCTTTTTCATCCGTATGCTTTTTTGGATTGATCGTTAAACCATTCCACTGAGTCGCTTCGAAGGAAAGATCAACTTGAATCGCATCGCCTTGGTATTTATTTTGGATATAGTTACCCGCTTTATCCTTCGTCTGGTCATTGACAAATTCAATGATCATTTCCATTTTATCGTAATCAAACGGATTCTTTGGAATGCCGTCATACTCTGGAGCTGTTGATCCATCAACGGTGGCAACATTAATTTTACCACTTTCATGTAAAAACTTCTCATCGACGGCATGACGAAGCTTTTCAAATGCGGTCTGATCCTGCTTTGACGTTAATAGATGCAGGTCAAGCAGGTTTGCATGGTCTAAAATAATATTTTTCGGGTATCCATTCCCACCTTCGGCTCCAACCGTTAGAACACTCACCTGAAATTGGCTGAGGAATTCTTCAGCTGTATTCTTCCCGCCATTTTTCGCTGATGTTCCATCTTGAAACTGGCTATAATCAAGACTCATCAGGACTTGATTAATTGCAAGAGACCCTTTATTTTCAAAATTAAATTCCTTCTTTATACGGTCACCGGGTTTTATGTTCGCAAGGTTGATGGCGCCGGAATTCTCTTTTGCAGATAGATTCAGCTCTCCTGTAGAGTAGACCGCGTTTGCCGTCTCAACATCATTAAATGCAGCCCACGTTCCCCCTCCAATTAAAGCAAGACCTAATGCTCCTGATAAAACACCTAAACGAATTGATTTTTTCATTGCCATGATTGAACCCCCTAATAAATTGTTTTATTGAAACCTGATTTAGGTTACAAACGAAAATTTATGCTTGTTCCTCTGACATATGTAACTCAGCCGTATGTCTTCTATGTTTGGCAGCACCAACAAAATGAATGGTTGAATAAACAAGCAGCATCACCCCTGGAATAATGAGCAAAAGAGCGGTCCCAGCAGAAGTTCCTGCATACGAAAGAAGCTTTCCTGCATAAGGAATGTTCACGCCCGTATACTGCGCAGTCACTTGATTCGCTTTGACGAGCGTGCCGTCTTGATACATATTGTGGTCTCCTTTTGTCTCAAAGGCTTTATTTACTCCTTTTCCTTTCACCCCAACAATGCGGTGAGTCACAAAGGATTGGTCTTGCTTCGTTTGAAACGTAATAATATCCCCTTTTTTGAGTGTTTCAGGTGAGGTGACATGTTTCACGACAATCAATGAACCAGTCGAAAATTCAGGTTCCATTGATCCAGATAATACTTGCTTGATCTCATAACCAAAAATCTGAGGATCTCCTCCTGTTGTTCTTGATGACAACACGACAATAATACACACAATCATCATCGTGAAGACCAGCGCGTAAACAATACTCCCAGACATTTTCATCCACTTTTTCATACCTTTCTCCCCTTTACATATCATGTTTCATTCAAAAGACTAGTCCCCTTTAGGACACCTTTTCTTGACAATTCGAAAGCTGCATATGTTGAGACGTAAAGAATGGCTTTTCAGAACCACCAAACCCTTTAGGATAATAGATTTTAAACACATAGATTCCATTTGTTTTTGCTTTACCTGACGTGACAGTCGTCGTTTCTTCTGATGAGAGGGACTGTATAGCACCTTTTTCAATAACATGGCCATCTTGTAATGGCATCTGAACACTCTCTACTTTATGTAGTTCCCACTTCCATTCAGAGTGCGCGATGGGTTGTCCAATATTTTTTAGTGACATGCTCAGCTTTTGAGGCGCACAGACTGTCCCCTCAATGATCGTTTGATCGATCAGTTTCAAATGGCTTCTATCCCATTTCTTCGGCTGGCAATGCTGATCTGTCTCTTCGAAATTTTCACATGTTTTCATGACAAAATTCGAATGCTCAACATCGTTAAAAGAAGCATTAGTAGACGTAATAAAAAAAGAAGTGAAAATCAAACAAATAGCACAAAATAGTACAAAGAGCGGCTGTTTCATTGAATCTTTCAACTCCTTGAACAATTGTTCTTTAAAAAGAACGATTACACTCAGTATAAGGAATTACCTATAAAATCCAAAACGTCAAATTAGTCCATTTTGTTCTTAAACAAGAACATTACCGAGAAAATTCTTCCATTTTCTCATTCTTTCGCCATATTCAATATTTTTTTCTGTGACATTTGTACTTCTTAAAAATTTACATAAAAGTGCAGGATTTGGTCAGGATAATAATTGGTGAGGTGATGTTAGTTGAATTATAGAAGAATCATGATCATGCTCAGTTTACTGTTAAGCCCTTTGATCCAAAGCGCCCATCTAGCGGAGGCAAAAGGAATCACTGTTGCCGCAGATCAATGGGAAACAAGGGCAGTCAAAGAAGCAAAAAAACGGTATCCGTTAGCACATGTTTTATTCAAACAAAAAGTGTGGGATCGGCACCGGGAGAAAGAATCCGTGAAGCAATATCATATTACGTTGAAAGATCAGGCCAAAGAATTTGGGGTATATGTCACCATTTCCTATAACCCTTACTCGAACAAGGTCAATAAAGTCATTGTTGTGGAAGAATACAGCTAAAATGGCATTAAAAAAACCGCCTGCTGGCGGCTTTTTACTTTTGTCGATGACGTTTTTTTAGCATCATTGAAAAGCCAAAAGGCAGAACACCGAATAAACGCTGAGAAAATGGTGGTTTCGTCTCCATTTTTTCCTGTTTATGTTCTTTCCGCTCGTCACGTGGTGTATTCATATATTTAATAATTTCCTGCGTCATATATTTTACATAATCATTTGTCTTCATCGAACACTCACCTCTTCTTCCTTAAAGTGTTACCAAGAATAGTATCGTTTTATACACTCGCTAATAAGTGCTGATCCATTGATTGATTTCTCCTGTCTCCTTATTCATCTCTAGTTCCCGCTCGTCAGTTACACCACCCTTTGTCTCGATGTTAACCAAGAGGCGGACTAGCTTTTTTCTGTCATCACACCCAATTCGCTTCAACGTCACTCGACCTTCTTCTGTGAAAATTGGGCTCAATGGCTGATCACAAATACGATTTAATTTGTTTGCAGCTTCACTTAGACCTAAACGAAATAACTGCTGTTTTTGATAAAAAGAAATCGTGAGCTCTGCACTTTTCAACTCTTTTTGAAGCCCAATGGTCATTGAGCCTAGAATCAATAAAAATAAAAGAATGACAGCAAGTACGTGAGGATAAATAAACCCGTCTTCTCTTTTCACGTTTTAGGAATCACTCCTTTGTAAGTGAAAAAAACAGCTTCATGTACTTGACCAAATACATCTGTGACTTGGAGAGTGGTGGTTTGCTCTTTTGTTCTTACATGGAATTGTTTCACCTTTTGTAATAAAGGGAGATGGCCTGCCTGATCCGTTCGTTTACGAAGCATCTCTTGATACGGCTCAATCGTCACCACTCGCCCTTGATTAGAAATATACTCCAGTGCTGTTCCATTTTTCATCGCTCTTACAGCGACAGCACAATTTAGATCCTCCTCTAATTGCAGGACCGTTTGTTTCCACTCCATTTGCGAAAATTTGTTGATTTCTGCAAACGGATGAGCTTTTTCAACAATTGATAAAAGCAGCATGCAGCCAAAAGAAAGCAGCAAAAATAGCTGCAATTGCCATATTGCTTGAGCGAGTGTAAAGCCTTGTTCATCGCTCCAAATGTCGAAAGCAAATCGTCTTCTTTTTTTGTACTTTGTATGAAACACATCCCTTCTCCTGACCCCAAATGAATTCATATGTGATCTCGCCTCGTTTCTTTGTACTTGATTCATTTTGACCTTCTATAAAAGCTTTATTCATATACTCATGTAAAATTTGATAAGCTTCCAGTTTGGCTCTTAATTCTTCTTTCCCTATTGTCAGTTTTTCAAAGGATGGCACGAGCACAAGAGCAGCAAATAGAAAGAGGTGGCAAGAAAAGAGCATCTCAAACGTACTAAATCCTTTATTGTTGCTGAACATGAATCCGCCCGCTCCCTAAGTAAATCGTGAGTTTATATATTTGACTGCCAAATTGAACAATGAGAGAACCGCCGCTATTTGGATGTCCGTTTTTATTAAAGTGAAGGCCTTTTTGAAATGTGGATTGCTTGATGGTGCCTTTTTTATGTGGATTAGAAGCAATGATCTGCTCACTATTCTGCTCGATGACTTGATAAGATACATTGGTCGGGTGAAACTCAACAGTTACTCGTGTTTTTTTAATAAATGCAGTATAAGATGCCAATTGAAGATCTTTTTTTAGCAAGTTCACTTGCTTTTTTGCTTCAGCACTTTCTAATATTTTGGGAACTTTTCCACCTATTATCGATAATAAGATAGAGAAAATCATGACGATCAAGAGCTGCTCAATGAGTGTAAATCCTTTCTCCTGGAAAAGCGATTTATTCATTTTTCACATCCCCATTTTGAATGAAAATTGCCTTTCCATTCGGACAAGTTAATCCCTTTTTGACATAGCCTTCTTTTTCTAATTCAGCTAAAGATGGCGTCTTGCCATCATGCTCTAATTCATATGCCATTACCTGTGTACTCACCATTGATTTCAGCCCTTCACAGCCCTTTGCTTGAATGCTTTGATGATGCCGAGTGATATTTGGAATGGTGATCAATAAAAGAATGGAGATCACAAGCATGACAATTAACATTTCTAACAGTGTAAATCCTTTATCATTCATGCCTTTGTCCTCCCTTTTCACACTTGTTCCATTAGTTGATACATTGGTAAAAGAATAGATAAATACACAATGAGTATAAGAAATGCTGTTAAGCCATAGATGACAGGCTGCAGCCATGAAACCCATTTTTCAATTTTCAATTCTGCATTCTCTAAGAGAAATTGACTATATGTGTACATTTCTCTTGCTAGCATCCCACTTGCTTCCCCATGCTTAATGACAGCCGCAAAATGCCTTTCGAAAAAAGGAGACCGGCTTATTTGATGTTCCATACTCTCACCTTTTCTTAACTCTCCTATCATTTGTTCAGACATTTCTTGAAGGAAGGGTAAATAGGTCTGCTGTTTAAAAGCTTGCAAACTTTCGTAAATCGATAACCCAGCTTGAAGAAGTCCGCTTAGCTGAAGGGAAAAAAGATACGTATGCATCAGCTGCACCCCTTTAAATACCACCGGCAGCCTGCTGATGACTTTCAGTTTCTCAAGGGTCGATTTTTTCTTAAAAAAGAGCTCATAATATCCAAAAAGACAGATACATATACAACCGATCATGAGCAGCAAAGCGTGTAGGAATTGGAAGAGGCCAAACATTCCTTGAATGAGCCATGACATGCTTGTATTCATAGATGAATATAATAAAGAAAATTGAGGAACGATCATTTGCTGAACAATGATGAGCACAACAAAAACCGTAAACATAAGAAAAATCGGATATCGTAACATACGCTTGAATGTGTCTACCTGCATGATTTTTTTCTCTAGAAATCGGGCGCTTTGTTC
Source organism: Bacillus sp. 2B09 (assembly GCF_003946835.1). NCBI lineage: Bacteria > Bacillati > Bacillota > Bacilli > Caryophanales > Bacillaceae > Bacillus > Bacillus sp. 2B09. Next base: position 26,300 of record NZ_RPSG01000007.1, on the reverse strand, counting down.
AAGAGCTCGCGCTAGGCTGCCATGTTTCTCTGAAAAACAAAGAATAGCGACGGCTTCCCGCTGAAAATGAAGTCGCTCAAGTACAACGTAAAAAGGCTCCCCTTCAAGCAGCCACTGAATGCCTGGCGTTAATCGCTGTTGCTGTTTTTTTGATAACTGAATATTCACCATCGTTAATGCCTCAACCAATGTATATCCGGCTTGAATCAATTGAGCCAGTTTCGATAAGAATTCAGCTTGTTCTTTTTTAGACCAGGCTTTAGAGGTTCGCTTCTTCATAAACCCAGCGATGATATGTGCTTTTTGATAAATAGCCGAGTGCCACTCCTTTCCGAATTAATCTTTGCAGTGTTTCGTATGACGAATGAGCGTACTCTCCTTTTGCCTCTTTGATACACTCACCAAGCTCCTTTCCGTAAAGCAATTCAAATACATTTGTTCGTCTGACTGACCGATTTAGTTTGCAATAAAGCTCACACGTTTCGCCGCAAAATGGACATGCGAGTTCGATTAACCGCTGAGCAGCAATGGCAACCATTGTTTGTTCGAGTTCATTCATCGTCACACCAAATTCGAGCATTCGATAAAGAGCTCCTTTTGCATTCTTTGCGTGCAGTGTGCTCATGACTAAATGACCTGTCAAAGCTGCTCTAATAGCTGTTCTCGCTGTTTCCGCATCTCTTATTTCTCCAAGCACAATCATATCTGGATCATGTCTTAAAATAGCGCGTAAACCTGCCGCATACGTGATACCAGCTTTTTCATTTACTTGAACCTGCAGCACTTCTTCATTTCTTGTTTCCACAGGATCTTCAAGGGTAATAATATTTCGATTAAAATGTTTTTTGGCAAACTGGATCAATGAATAAAGTGTTGTCGTTTTCCCTGAATTTGTTGGTCCAGTAAATAAAATGAGCCCATGCGAATGATTCAGAAACGATAATAATCTCGCTGAAGCCTTCGGGAACAGTGACAAATACTTTGTTTTCGGCACATGATCCTGCGGTAAAATCCGAATCACTAAACTTTCATCATTTACAGTCGGTAATGTAGAAAGCCGAACAAACACTTGACCGCGTCTTAACATCACAGCCAATGATCCATTTTGTGGTCTCCTTCTTTCACCAATATCCATAGAAGATAAAAATTTGAAATGAGCAATGAGCCGCTCTCCGCTCTTTTTGTCAATGATCCGCTGCTGAATGAGGTCAGCGTCTACACGAAAAGAGACTGAAGCTTCCTTTTCTCTCGGAACAATATGCACATCAGATGCTCTCATGCGGCACGCCTCTTCTAGCAGCTCTTGCCCCAAATATTCAATGCCATACAAGGGTGTTCACTCCTTTCAGTGACCATATTGTATGATGGTGGAACGTGCCTGACAAAAACGTATTTCATGATTTTCATGACTGAAGAGGGTTAAAAATGTTCAATTTGAGGTGTATTTCATCTATAAATAACAGAAAGACATATCAAAAAATTTGACTTTTACAACAACGGGTTCCGTTCAGAGGAGAAAATAAAAAAGAAGTGCTATTGGCACCTCTTTTTGATGATTATTTCATTTGGTTCTTTCATTATGGATGATCTGTTACAAGGAGGTGTCTCCAAATTTAATCCTCCTTAATAGATTGCTGATTTGAAGATAAAGAATATCCTTTCGTATCTGATTTATGGGTAAAAAAAGAGACCAAATCGTATGCGAATTGGTCATCTCATTCATATGCTCATTATATTGTTTCTCCTTGTCAACGGACCCGTTACTTTTACTAGTAACATTTTTTGGTTCACGTTGCTTCTTGCTGCTCTTCAAAGATACGAAAGCCTCTTTTTTCTAAAGCTTTTGCAAGGCTGTGTTCAGTATTTACTTTTGAGAAATCAATGCCGAGTTTCACTACAGTTTGAGCGATTTCTGGGCGAATGCCTGATATAATCGTCTCAATTCCTAGCAACTTCGCACTATCAACCACTTTAAACAGCTGATAAGCAACCATTGTATCAACAACAGGAACGCCAGATATATCAATAAATAAATGGGTTAGACGCAGTCTAGATGCCTGTTCTAGTACTGATTCCAAAATGATTTTCGCCCGGTACGTATCAATTTCACCAATCAGCGGCAAAATACCGATCTCTTTTGAAACTGGAATAACAGGCGCACTAAGCTCTTGAATCATTTCTCTTTGTGCATTAAGCTGATTGATCGTCACGCGGTCATACTCTTCTGATAAACGCGCAATCATGTCATCAAATGTGGCGTGAAAATGCTGATTCCAATCGCACACATCTTTGAGCGTCACTTCAAGCTCTGTTTGTTGTGTAAAGGTCTCAATTCTGGAACAAAAAATGTGGCGGAACACCTTAAATTGTCCGATGATTTCATATAAAGGTACTTCATGAACAGCTCGATCGCGGGCAATATCAACTGACCACTTTTTTAGATGATCTTCTACTTTATCTGATAGCGTGACTAACGTTGCTGCAATCGTTTGAATAAATGCTGTGTTTTGTTCTTTCAGCTTCTTTTCTGTCTCCTCTGAAGCATGTTTGGAATATAATGAGCCTTCTTCTGTTCTTGTTTTCAGCCATTCTTCGGTCATGACAGGGGCTTCTTTAAGAATAAATTCATATAATTGCTCAGATTTTTCATTTTTCATTTCTGTCGTTCGCTCCTTTTTCACTTACAACTAGTGACAACCAACTTTTTATGTATAAATGACCGCAGATGGTGAACAATAGCATTACACGTTTCATATTGGGCTATAGCCAAGTGGTAAGGCAATGGACTTTGACTCCGTGATCGTTGGTTCGAACCCAGCTAGCCCAGTTCAGCACAAAAACGAAGACGGCTGAAACATCATTCAGCTGATCTTCGTTTTTGATTAGGAAACCGATTGATGAATCGCTTTCTTTTTTGAAATTTTCATGAGTTCTCCTGGATTATAGCCGACCACTAATTTATTTCCATCAATGATAATAGGTCTCCGGAGCAGCTTTGGTTTTTCAATGAGAAGCTGAAGTACCTCATTTACTTTTAGATCATTAATATTTAAATTTAAGCTTTTAAAAGCTTGGCTTCGAGTAGCTAAAATTTCATCCATTCCTTCTGTTGTTAAGGAAAGGATTTTTTTCAATTCGTCTAGTGTTGGCGTTTCTCTGAAAAGGTGACGCTCTTTAAAATCAATTTGATTCGCCTTTAACCAATGTTTTGTTTTGCGGCAAGACGTGCAGCTTGGGTATGAATAAAAAGTAATGTCACTCATTAGTCTTCCTCCTTAGGTCGTTAACCTTTTCTCTTATGGACTAAGTACCCTCATGCATTTAGGCATAAACACTTTTTCATCACTTTTTCAAAAAAATTTTTTCTAACGAAAGAATGAATGTTCACACGTTGTCAAAAATGTAAATGTTTACATAACAAGTGATCATCAGCTATAATATGAATCAAAGGGGTTTTTTAAGGGGAGGGAAAGAAATGAATCGCATGTTCCGCGTTCTTGGGTTTTGGACGGGTATTTTTGCTGTCATGTTCTATTTAGGACATATGAAAGATGCATCCTTGCTGTTCTTCGGTCAAACCGTTCTTTTTGTATTTTTATCCTACTTGAATTTATCCGAAAGAATGTATATTTACATTTTCGGAGCGTACTTGACGATTTTCTTTGCCGGATTTACATATTATTCGATTTTCATCATGGTTCCCGGTACCGGACATTAATAGAAAAAAGCATCTCTTTTGAAAGAGATGCTTTTTTCGTGCGTGCTATTATAAAGAAAACCCATTGATAAACGGATTTTGCTCCTGTTCTGTAAGCACAGTTGTTTCCTCGCCATGTCCACTTAACACAAGAGTTGATTCTGGCAATGACAACAATTTGTCATGTATCGATTGAAGCAGCACGTCTTGATTACCGCCCGTTAAATCAGTTCTCCCGATACCACCTTGGAATAGAGTATCACCAGAAATCACAAATCCTTCTTCCGCTGAATAGTAAGACACACTGCCAGGTGAATGACCTGGTGTGTGGAACATTTCTAATGTAAACGATCCAATTTGAAGAGGTCCTTCTGACGTAATCAATTGTTCAGCTTCTTTGACCGTAATTCCGTTACCAATTAGTCGAGCTGAACCGTTTAACTGAGCATTTGTCAGCCATTCTTTTTCCTTTTCATGGACATAAAGCGGAATTCCCCATTCTTGACGCACCTCATCTGCTGCACCAATATGATCAAAATGGGCATGTGTCAATAAGACAGCAAGTGGTTTCAGCTGTTTTTCTTTCACATAAGAAATTAGCTTTTGCGCTTCGCCGCCTGGATCAAAAATTAAACATTCTCCTTGTTCATTTTTCCAAATATATGCGTTCGCTTGCACATAGCCTAGTGGCATTCTTCTCCAATTCATTTTCATCACCTACTACTTTTTTCATTCTTTTTTATTATGAAGGCTATTCAATAAAAATTCAAACAATCGTCAACTTGAATGTACTCGACAAGCTTTATGAAAACGGTTAAAATGAAAAGAAAGGAAATCAAGGGGATTGATGACAAAGGGGGACTTTCATATGATGCTCGTCATTATTTTTGGTCTAGTCACGATTTTAGCCGCTCTCGGCATCTATCGCTCACTCAAAAAAGTGAACGTACTGGCCATTGCTTTCGCTGGCGCCACATTTTTGGTTTTTGGATGGTTTACCGTCATGACCATCATCTATAGCGGTTATCCAACTGCACATTAAAAGCCTGCAATCAGCAGGCTTTTTCTATTGATTCAAATGTTTATTCACGCTTTCTAATTTGCTTGAAAGGGTGGTCGTTTGATCTCTTCTGTCATCTATGCGGATATTGGTTGCTACTCGGTGTAAACCCTTTTCAAATGGAGCTTCATGAATACGCTGAATGACCTCAAATAAAACGGATAGCTCCCCTTCAATTAAAGTATTCATTGGTGTGAGCTGATATTTGATTTTCCCTTCTTGTTGAAAGCCCTCTAACAGTCTTTGTACGTCTGCTACATAAGCACTCACGCTTGGTGTATCAGTGCCTATTGGAATGATGGTGACATCTGCTATCGCCATGGTTCTTGCTCCTTTCAATGATATCCTATTTCTTTCTCGTTCTCATTGTAACCCATCGTGATTCAAAAATGCCATGATCATGTGGCGTTTAAGCTTGGTTTGTCCCGTTCTATCGTCAAATCTGCTCTCTCTACCTTCCCAATATTCGTGAAAAGGAGCAAGCATATACCTGAAATAGCCTCTATCAGTCCTCCTGCTGCAATGACATAACCTGAACCGAATAACGTCGCCATATAACCACCAATGAGAGCGCCTAACGGTATCATTAAATACGAGATCATGTTAATAATCGCATACACTTGCGGCTGATCCTCCGCTTTTACTGACAATTGAATCATCGTATGTTCAGGTACATTGACTGCACTGATGGCTGCACCTAAGGCAAATGCAGATATAAACACAAGTGGTAATAAGGCATTCATCCCTGTAATGAAAAATGCAATTCCATCAACGATCCCTGCCCCGATAAAAAGCAGACCGTATCGATTCACTTTCACCTTTGTTAAAACGAATCCCATCAAAAATGCACCTAATGCCGTGGTCACTTTGATGAATGAATATACTACTGGTCCACTATGTAAATCTTCTTTTAAATAAATAACCGACAATGCCTCCCACGGTGCCGCAGCAAAATTGGAGCAGACACAAAAAATGGCTAATGGAAACAAAATATGATGACTTTTTACAAGTGAAAATCCCCTTATTAATCGTTTTCCGTATGATAATCCTTTTTTTCCTTTATCCATGATCGCTTCCGTTTTATATGTAATCAGCAAAACCAGTAAAGCGGACATGAGGTAAAGAGGAATAATCACAACCATTGTATATCCTACCCCTACAAATGCAATCATGACACCACAAATCGTCACAGTCACAAGCCTGACCACATGACTGGCTGATTGAATGGTTGCATTCGCCTTTTGTATCACATCTTCATGCACAAGCTTTGGAATAATGGACACCGAAGCTGGTTCATAGGAACCACCAGTCGCTGAATGCAGCAACATACCGCCAATGATGAGTGCCAAAGGAGAAAAATCATAAAAGTAACTCACCACAATCACAAGTATAATCGCCGCCCGAGTTAAATCAGCAAAGCACATCCAAAATTTCAATTGATGCGGCTTCATCATTGGGGTAATAAACGGCCCAATAATGGCTTGAGGGACAAAACTAACGGCAATAAAAAATGCTGTTCCAATTGCTCCCTTTCCCCCTAGCACTAAAAGCCACAAAATGGTATTAAAAGATAAACTATCAGCAGTAATTTTACACATTTTAGAAACAAATAGATAAGTAAAATTCCGTTTCCACAGGCTTTGAGCATTCAATCATCGACATCTCCCTAATTCATATCCTTTTTTTTACATCCACTCTTTCACAATAGCTTACAGGGATGCTCTCGTCAATCACATCAGCACGGTTTTTATTGACCATAAGAAATTGATTGGTTTGAACGGATTAAATGATTGTTGACAAAGGGCGAAAATGAACTTGATTTTAGCCCTTTGTCTTCTTTTCAGCGTGATAAAAAACCTTTGCAGCCCTAGAAAGGACGAGTACTGGTGCGGAGCGAATTTCACCTTCGTGAGCACTGGCACGCAGGACTGACAAAGAATGCGAGGGTTTGTCTACACGCTGAAAGCACCAATTAGGTGCTTTTAATACTTACATGCTTCCCACAATAACCGCTTTGTTTTTTCATAGATCGAATCAAATTGACTCATAGAAAGCGGGTTCTTACCTCGCCCAAGTTCCACCGTATAGCCCTCACTTTTACATTGATAAATAAACCAATCTCGATAACCTGCATAGCTATCAAGATATTGAATCGCTTTGTAACCACTCACCCGTTCTAACCGTTCGACCGTCTCTTTTGAAATGGCCGGTTCGTGGCCAAGAAAACCCCAGTATATCTCTTCTCCTTGTGTATGAAGGGCAATTAGCCGGTCAAAGCGTTTTCGTAAGGCGAGATGTGCCATTGCTTTCGCTTCTGGTTCTGTTAACGGCTGATGCCCTGGGAAATCCCTATAAGACGGAGCTTTCGGCTTATTACGATAATATTCGATTTCCCAATAAGCAGGAAATTGATTGTTTAGATCAATTCCTCGAATATTCGCCTTCCATTCTCGATAATCGGAAAATCCACCATTTAGCGGCGCGAACTCCTCACCGCACAGCCCTAAAGATTCTGGACCATTGCGAACCAAATCAACACCGTCTGGATTTACCATCGGGACAATAGACAAAGCAGTAGTCTGCAATATACGAACCGCTTCATGATGTCTTGCTTGCACTGGGTCAGAGGCCGCTAAACAAAGTGATTTAAGCCATTTTAATAAAACAGAGGTCGTGATCCATTCATTTGCATGAAAAGAGGCATTAACATGTATGGAATGTAAATGTTGTACAGGCTCCGTACGGATTTCATAAATGGGCGTATCAAGCACTGATTGACCAATCACACTCATTTGAAGAAAAGGAAAAACAGCTTTCAAATATTGAAGCTCTCCTTCTAAGTGAGCGCTATCATATTCAAATATTCCGCTGATCCAATCATCTGATTGCTGGAGCCGGTAAGGCGCAATGAAGCTTTGCACATCACCTACCGATTGAAATGAATGGGTCCCTTCTGGAAGTCTATACCCCGGTAAAAGGAGGTGATCCGTATTTGATTGATTGGACAAACGGAAAGCTTCTTTCCCTATACCAAGCTGCTTTGCCACATCCTCCTTCCTTGCTTCACCCAGATGCCATTCAATTGTGCCAAACGACTTTTTCATTTACATCCCTCCCCTCTCACACTATATGAACCAGTAAGTAAAAAAAGAAAACCTCTGCATGTAAATAGCAGAGGTTTTCTTTTAAATTAAGACGCCTTTTTTAGCTCAGTGTCATCTTCTTTTTTAGATGGTGAATGGTCCGAGTTGTTTCGGTCATAAAATCTAAGGAGATCTCCATAGATAATTTGATCAGAGAATTGAAGCTCCTGCTTTGCCTTTTCTTCATAAGACTGACAACCAGACTCATCTTCTCTCGGCTCACCCGTTTCTTTGTTGTAGCACACACCAGCTGTGAAAACACTGTCCTTCGTAATAAAACTTCCATCTCGAAGCACTGTGAAGTCATTTGTATCTTTTGATAATAGGTCATGACCAAATTGAATTTGCTTACTTGTATCGATTCCTAGAAGGTTCATGACTGTTGGACGGATATCCACTTGGCCGCCAACTGTATCAATCTCTTTTGGATGTTTATCCGTGATACCAGGAATGTGTACAACAAATGGTACTTTTTGAAGCTGAACTTCTTCAAAAGGTGTAATGTCTTTGTTTAAGAATTGTCCCATTGCTTCGTTATGGTTTTCAGAAATCCCGTAGTGATCCCCATATAACACAAAAATGGAGTTATCGTATAACCCTGCTTCCTTCATTTTTTTAAAGAAAAGCTTGAGTGCCTCATCTTGATAACGCACTGTAGGGAAGTATTTGTTCAACGTTTTGCTCTTTGAGTCATATTCATCAATGAGCTTATCTTCTTCATCTAAGTCGAATGGAAAATGGTTCGTTAATGTAATCAATCTCGTATAGAACGGCTGCGGGATCGTTTTCATTAAATCCACTGACTGCTCAAAAAACGGACCATCTTTTAGTCCCCAGCCAACTGAATTTTCTTCATTTACATCGAATGATTTAATATCAAAAAATTTGTCGTAGCCAAAGCTGTCATAGATCAGGTCACGGTTCCAGAAACTTTTGTTATTCGCATGAATAACAGAAGAATGATAGCCTTCCTCTTTTAACAACTCAGGTGCGGCTTTGAACTCGTTGCTTGGATTTGTGAAAAATACAGCTCCTCTTCCAAGCGGATAGAGTGAATTATCAACAATAAACTCGGAGTCGGATGTTTTCCCTTGACCCGTTTGATGATAGAAATTACTGAAATTATAGCTTTTCTTGATCAATTTGTTTAAGAACGGCGTGATCTCTTTCCCATTCAATTTTTCATTGATCACAAAGCTCTGGGTAGACTCAAGCGATACTAGAATGACATTTCGTCCTTTTGCTTGACCAAACGTCTTTTCATTACGGTCTGTTTGATTTGCGCTTACATAGTTTTCAATTTCCGTTAAGCTATTGCTGTCGGCAAGTGCTCGCTGAGCGGATTGCTTCGATTGCAGAACCCCATCATAAATATGGAAGTTATATAAGCTGATGTTTTTCACTAGCATCTCACGGTCAAATGAACGAGTTAACAGCTCTGGTCTTTCTGTTTCAGCCAAACCAAGGTTAAAAAAGAAAGTGGCTGCCACAAATAAGTAATAAGCTGCACGTCCCTTACGTGAAATCGTTACATCTGTTCTAAAGGAAGGCTGTTTTTTATAGAGCCAAATTAAAATGATGATATCAACAAACATCAGAAAATCAACTGGTTCAATTAAAGAGGTAATACTTGACCCGAGGTCACCCATATTGTTTGTTTGAAATAGGACGGGGATGGTTAGAAAATCACTGTAGAATCGATAAAATACAATGTTAGCTAACAAAATAAATGTCAGAACAAAACTCGTCACAATGATATATCGATTGCGATTTTTTTCTTTAAAGAATAAACCGATACCGAAGATAAACAAGAGAAAGCTAAGCGGATTAATAAACAGGATAAATTCCTGCATGAAATTTTCAATTTTGATATTAAAGCTAGATTTATAGATAACATAGGTTTTCACCCACATTAACAAAGTCGCAATCAGTAAAAATGACATCGCCTTTAATCTTTTCTTTCGCATTGTAACCTCCTTATGCTAAAAACGCACTCAGGTTAGGGACATCCCCAATTATTGGTGCTTCTTCAAAAATAACTAAAGTATATCTTATCCTGTCTATGCTGGAAAATCAATGTCTTTTTCCCCATGACAAACTTATGAATATGCTAAACATTCAATTTCATGCCTATCTATCGCTGATTTTAATAAAAATGACATCATTATGACATTTTTGTTCAAGACAGCCACTTGTTTTTTGCCATCCATGCACCGCCGATCACGCCTGCATCGTTTCCTAGTGAGGCAATCACCACTTCAACATCCTCAGCACATGGCGGGAAGGCATGATGCTTGACGACACGCTCTACTTTACTGCGAAGAAGCTCGCCCGCTTTAGATACACCGCCGCCAATGACGATTTTTGTTGGGTTTAAGGCACTGGCTAGATTCGCAAGGACAAGACCAAGATGGGTTGTTACTTCATCTACGACATGCATCCCCAGTTCGTCTCCGTTTTCTGCTGCCTCAAATACATCCTTTGCAGACAGCGAAGTAAGTGAGCCAAGTGATGATGTATGGCTCTTTGTTTGTAATGAATCCTTTGCGATTCGGACGATACCTGTGGCAGACGCAATGGTTTCAATACAGCCTGTTCTTCCGCAGTTACATGGTGCTCCTTGAAATGGAACGGCACAAATATGACCAATTTCTCCACCAGCACCTGTTTCGCCTTGAACCACTTCTCCATTGACAATAATACCGCCGCCAACCCCTGTGCCCAGTGTAACCATCAGGATGTTTTTGGCGCCATCACCTGCACCCTTCCACATTTCACCGAGTGCAGCAATATTCGCATCATTTTCGATGACAGATGGAAGTCCTGTCTCTGCCTCTAAATGGTCTTTCAAGGGATAGTTTGTCCAGCCCAGATTCGTTGTTTTATAGACAATTCCGGATACTTTATCCACTGGTCCCGGTGCCCCCATACCGATCCCAATTAGGGCTGATTTCGGCATGCTGATCTCAACTAGTTTATGGTCAATTGACTTGGCAATGTCGACTGTAATTGTCTGCCCAGATTTATCCGTAGGAATCTCCCACTTATGCTGAATTTCACCATAAAGATTAATAAACGCAAGCTTAATTGTCGTACCGCCAAGATCAACTCCTACAAACCAATCCCCTGTCATATGTCCTCCACCTTCACATTGTTTTTCGGTTTAATTTGGCTAGTTCCATTTGAAGGATGGTCATTGCGTTTGACCATTCAGTTCGATCGATGATGCCCGATGTGTACATTTCCTTCAATTCATCTGCCATAAATTCTAATTCCACTTCACGATCTCCGAAATATACGTAATTTCCAAATCTCATGAGCAGCTGCTGTACATCATATAACGTTTTCATTATTTTCACCATTTCTCTAAATCAACAGATAGGATAAGCGTATTCATAAATACGCTTTCAGTCAAGTCATTCAACGTGTTTGAGTGTTTTCAATATATTGTTTCAACTTTAAAAATTGGTCATTTTGCGGATCTTGTTTTAATGCTTTTTCGATGAAGTCGTCTGCCTCCGCTGTCTCGCCTTTTTCTACATATAACAACGATAAGTGATACAATTTATTCGGCTCATTAGGATCTTTTTCAAGCGACTTTTGCAAATACTCAATGGCCTTGTCAAGATGTCCAAGCTGCGCTTCGGAAAGCGCATATATATGAAGTGCTTCAGCTGAGGCATCCTTTTGCTTTACATATTCCTCTAGACGCTGACTTGCTTCGCTATAGTTCTTTTCATCAAATAAACTCGCTGCCTCGCTAGTTGCCGCCGCTTCTTTTTGATCGTCTGAATGAAACCCTGTATACAATCCAAAGCCGCCAATAAGGAGGAGAAGAAGACTAGCAAGAAGCATTTTGACAGGCTGAAACTGTTTAGGAAGACGGACCGCTAAAGCGGCTAAAAATCCGCCAGCAAGCCCCCCAAGATGCCCTGCATTATCAATCCCTGATACAGTGAAACCTATCCCTAAATTGATGAGGATAATAACGATAATATTTGTCCCCATCGTACGAAAGAAGAGCTTCCGGTTAGAAATCGCTAAATATAACAATGCGCCTAAACAGCCAAAGATCGCACCTGATGCTCCTGCTGCGATGGCTGTATTAAACACAAAGCTCGCTATGGAGCCAAAGATGCCGGAAATTAAATAAATGAGCAAAAATCTTCCTGAACCATAAATTCTCTCAACAGCCGCTCCAACGGACCAAAGAGCAAATGTATTAAAGAGTAAATGCGTCAAACCAATGTGTAAAAACATAGGTGTCACAAAACGCCACCATTCACCCTCTAAAATCAGCATATTATTTTTCGCACCAAATGCTGTTAAAGTGGCTGTATTGGTACTTCCACCAGATAATTCAAGTAAAAGAAACATCACCACTTGGACTGCGATTAACATATAGGTAAAAATCGGTCTGCCATTTTGAAAAACGGCCCGTTCTCGTTCACGCTGCTTTTCCTGATCTTGAAATGCCTGAAGCACGTTCATTTTAAGCTGCATCACATCTTCGGCTGTATCTGCTTTCGCCTCTTCTACATCAATCGAAAGTGATGTATTCAGCCATTTTTGCAACTCGCGTCCATCGTTTTGAAGGGTTTCTTCATTCAGTAAAACAGGTGTCACCGTCACCTTTTGCTGTTTTTGCGGTTGACCGTTTATGTCTTCCCAATCATCTACTGGATGATCAGCTGTAAATTGTAGCTGCAGGAGATGGAGAGAACGTTTACGCATGGCTTCTCTCAACTGATTCATCCGAAAAGCCTGCTCTTCCATATCTCGAACGATCTCCTGTCTAAAATTCACATCTCTTCTATATAGACGGATGAGATCATATCCTGAGTTTCGTGGTGCTTCAAAAAAGATTTCATCTTCTGGGTACGGGCTTTGAATCATCTCGTATCCTTTTTGTCTGAGTTCATCAATCACTCGCCAAAATAGACTATCTATGACATTCATTCATTCGCGCTCCATTTTTTACATTATTATAGCAAGAATTACTCTTATACGCATTTCTCAACAAAAAAATCCCGGCTTTTGCGGGATTAGAATGCTTGGCGAATAAATTTCGTCCGAAAATATGGGATTTTCATTAGCCATTTAATAAAAAAGTGACGCACTTGGTTTTGACCTAAGATCAAATTCATGACCCGATAACGATTTTGCACAAGAACGAATGCAAACAGTGTGAACACAATGCTCCAAATCATTTTATTCATCATATTCCCTCCTATGTTCGTATCGTGGCTTAAATAGGATTTGTTTATGCATGAACCATCATTTTTATCTCTTACCATGCGATCTACTTTCACACTCTAATCCCTTGTTCTTTTGATTGAATATAATAGACCTCTTCACACTCTGATTGATCATAAGAACCGCCAAATTGATGAAGGTCGATTAAATCTTTGAACGCTTTGATATACTCTCTTCTTATTTTTCCGACTCCAAAAAAATCAAGGTGTGTATGCTAAAAATAAACCCATGAATCATGTTCGAGTTGTAAGTCAAAAGTATTCACTTACTCCCACAAATTACGGAAGTATCTTTTCTTTCCTCGAAATTTTTTCAAAACATGCCTCCTACTAGCTAAAATGCCATGAACTAATGAAACGATCTCAACACAAAAAGCCCGTTTTTGGACAATGAGCGGGCTTTCACTTTTGATATAACGTACCTTTTTCACTGACAATCATAGATACCGGTATGTCGTGCGCTTCAGCCGGAATATGCCTCGTCTGCTGTAAAGACAAACAAAGGGCAATGGTTCCCCCGTGGTAGTCCGCTAAGTAGCGATCATAATAGCCCCCACCAAACCCAATCCGGTAACCACGCTGATCGAAGCACACCCCAGGAACAATGATCAAATCAATGGCTTCTTTATGTACAGCTGTAGACTCAAGAGGGTCTGGCTCCAATAGCCCAAAGTAGCTAGATTTCATCTTTGTTTCAGGTGTATATTCATAAAACACCATCTCTTTTGTTCTCGGAAAACAGGTGGGAATACAAACTGTTTTTCCTTCTTCCCACGCTTTTTCAATCAGAGGCATTGTCGGTATTTCTTTTCCCCTAGACATAGTCAAAGCAATCGTTTTCGCCTGTTTCCATGCTGGCAGCTGCAACACGTGTTCATGAAGTAGAGCGGCGTGGCGATTGAACTCTTCAGCGCTTATCTGATCAAGCATGGCTAATGTTTGAAGGCGGAGCTCCTTTTTCATACAGGTTCATCTCCCATCATAAAAAAACAGCAGGAAAATTCCCTGCTGCTTACTTTGTTTCACGATGTAAAGTTTGTTTTTTATCACGTGAGCAATACTTTTTGAATTCAACGCGATCTGGATTGTTTCGCTTATTCTTTTTAGTAATATAGTTACGCTCACCGCATTCAGTGCAAGCTAGAGTAATATTTACGCGCATGTTTTTCCCTCCAAACTAAAATCAATTCACATTCAGACCTAACTATAATACCACTTCTAGCTAAGGAATGCTAGAATGTTTTTTCACCAATTTCATTTTTCAATGCATTCCCCCCGCATCCTGATCCATATTGTCTGGTCATGTGATGAAAAATCGCCTTCTCCCCTATAAAAACACGTTCTTTGTCGTACTGTATACATGAGAACCCCCTCTTTGTTCCACAGCTTTTTTTCATCTGATCCGTCTTCTTTTATTTTAACAGCGGGTAAGGTTTTCATACTTGGTTTCCCTATAAAAAGAAAAATGATGAAAAAAAGGTGATTTTTTCAGCAATTCCTTTTGAAACTAGCTTTTTTATGGTATAAAAAAGAAGGGTCGAAAACTGTCTGAAACAATCATGAGAGCCTTTTTTGGCTTTCAGCATTAAAATATGAATAAAAGGTGATGAAACATGGAAATTGCAATTATCGGATTGCTTGTTGTCAGTATTGTACTGATCGCATTCTCATATTTTCAAAGAGAGCCGATTAAAGAAGTCGAACAGGAACTTGAAACACTTCAACTATCTGCAATGCAAGAAATCTATAAACTGAAAAAGAAAATGAAGGTTCTTGAAGAAGAATTGCTTGAAACAAACATCGTTGTCCGCAAGCATTCAGAAATTGATCCATCTATTGCAAGACAAATCATTTCAAAGCATCAAAATGGCATGTCTCCTGAGGCGATTGCGCGCGCTGAGCATGTATCTGTAGAAGATGTGAACATGATCATTAAAGACAACGAGAGGGTGCTTGTATGACGAAAAAAAGCATCCAAACGTTTGCAGCAGGTATGATTCTTGCAACTGGTGTTCTGGCGATCGTCTTTTTCCTTACTGGAAAAGATGAAGCGGCAGCTGATTCTACAACAAAAGAAACCCTCGCAGCGAAAGTGACAGACACTGACGTGAAAAATTACTTAGACTCTAAAAAAGAAGTCTCCGTCAGCCGTGAAACATATCAACAACTTCTTGATTATAAAGAAAAAGCGCTGAAAGCAAGTGAAGACGGCGATTCTCAGAACGATAAACAAACAACGGACAAGCCAAAAGGCAAAACGGTTAAATTCGTGATTAAAAACGGTATGAGCACAAGTGATGTTTCAGACATGCTTGAAAAGGACGGAATCATCAACTCGTCTAAAGATTTTAATGATTATGTGATAGACGCAGGCTACCATAAAGAAATTCGTGCCGGCAAATTCAATTTAAAAACAGGTATGACATTCAAACAAATCGTCAAAGCCTTAACAAAATAACATCAAAAAACCCCCTGGCGGCATTGACCTCCAGGGGGTTTTTGATTATCCAAATCGTCCTGATATATAATCATTTGTTCTTTGATCATTTGGCTCTGAGAACATCACATTCGTATCATTGACCTCAACAAGCTCGCCCATCAAAAAGAACGCTGTTCGGTCTGATACCCTTGCCGCTTGCTGCATATTATGCGTCACAATGGCAATCGTATATTTCTCTTTCAGTTTCATGATTAATTCTTCAATCTTTAATGTTGAAACAGGATCAAGCGCAGATGTGGGTTCATCCATTAATAGAATATCCGGGCTTGTGGCAATGGCTCTTGCGATACAAAGACGCTGCTGCTGACCGCCGGAAAGACCTAATGCAGGCGCACTTAATCGATCTTTCACTTCATCCCAAAGGGCAACATCACGAAGCGCTTTTTCAGCGATTTCTTTCAATTGCTGCTTGCTCTTCACCCCGTGAATTCTTGGCCCGTAGACGACATTATCAAAGATAGATTGAGGGAATGGGTTTCCTTTTTGAAAGACCATCCCAACGTTTTTACGCAGTTCCACTAGATCGACACGGCCTTTTAAAATATTGTCACCGTTATACATCATATCCCCGGTGATTTTCACACCTGGCACTGTTTTGACCATGAGATTTAAAGTCTTTATAAATGTTGACTTTCCGCAGCCGGACGGACCGATAATCGCTGTGACCTCATGCTCTTTAATGTCTAAATCAATATGCTTCAGTGCGTGATGCTGTCCGTACCAAAGGTTCATATCATTCACACGAAACACTTCTTTTTTGGCTGTTTCAGTTGCTACTGCATTCATCAAAATCCACCCGCCTTATCCGAATCGACCATTAATATAGTCTTCTGTTTTTTGCTGCGCAGGACGTGTAAAGATACGTTCAGTCGCATCGTATTCCACTAGATCACCGTTCAGGAAAAAGGCTGTATGATCAGATACACGTAACGCTTGCTGCATATTGTGTGTGACAATGACAATCGAATAATCATGTTTTAATTCCGATAATAGTTCTTCAATTTTTGCATTTGAGATCGGGTCTAAGGCAGAAGCCGGTTCATCTAATAAAAGCACGCTAGGTTTCATCGCAAGGGTACGTGCAATACAGAGGCGCTGCTGCTGGCCGCCTGATAATGATAAGGCAGAGCGGTGCAAGCGATCTTTGACCTCATCCCATAGCGCTGCCTTTGTTAAACTTTCTTCTACCGCATCATCAAGCACTGATTTCCTTTTTTCACCCGCATATTTTAGCGCATGCGTAATGTTGTTGTAGATGGATTTAGGAAATGGATTTGGCTTTTGGAAGACCATCCCGATTTCTCTTCTTAAATTCACCACATTAATACGGTCATCCAAAATATTTAACCCTTCGTACATGATCGCCCCTTCACTTCGTGCACCTGGAATTAGGTCGTTCATGCGGTTAATGCTGCGTAAAAAAGTCGATTTTCCGCACCCTGATGGGCCGATTAATGCAGTAATTGCATTTTTTTCAATTTCGAATGAAATTTGATTGACCGCTCTTTTTTCACCATAATAAATACTTAAATCCTGCACCTGTAGAATCTGTTCCGCTTGAAGTGGAGCCTTTTTTGCTGCAATCTCTTTTTTTTCTGCTAGCATTTGAACCATATCCCCTTCACACCTCTCACTATTTATTTTGACGTAAGCTTCTTATGAATAAATGAACCAAGCCATCTAGCTGCTAAGTTGAATACTAATACAGAGAGCACAAGTACGGCTGATGCACCATTTGCAATGGCCTCTGCATCTGGAATAATCCCCTGTGTATTGACGTTCCATATATGAACGGCTAATGTTTCTGCCGGTCTAAAAATATTGAGTGGTGACGTATCGGAGAAAGGACTCCAGTTTGTAAAATCAAGACGCGGTGTTGAAAGACCTGCTGTGAAAAGAAGAGCAGCCGCCTCACCGAAAACTCTTCCCGATGCTAAAATCGCTCCAGTTATAATGGATGGAATCGCACCTGGGATCAGAACCGTCTTCACTGTATGCCACTTTGTCACACCGAGCGCAAGCGATGCTTCCTTTTGATCCTTCGGTACAGATCGAAGTGCATCTTCTGTCACCCTGACCATCACTGGCAGATTAAAGACTGTCAGCGCAAGGGCTCCTCCGATAATCGTATAGCCCCAGCCTGTTAAATTAACAAACATCAGCAAACCAAACATACCGATGACGATCGATGGCAGAGACGATAACACTTCAATACATGTACGAATAAAATCAGTCACTTTGTTTTGAGGTGCATATTCTGCCATGTACACCCCGCCGCCCACGCCAAGAGGCACGGTAAACAGCATCGTAATAAATAGAATGTAAAACGAGTTAAACAGCTGATCCCTAATACCGCCGCCAGAACCAATCGCACTTGAGCGGGTAGTCAAAAAGTCAAAATTTAATTCTTTGGCACCGTTGAAGATGATATAAGAAAACAAGCCAACAAGTATCGCCGTGATAATGGCGGCACATAATCCAAAAACGATTGTGGCAAAACGATCGGTCATTTTGCTATTCATTAAATCTTCCTCCTAGATGACAAGTATCTGATAATGAGTATGAACATAAATGATACAACTAGAAGGACAAGTCCCATTGACCAAAGTGTATTGTTTTCAACACTTCCATACGTTGTATGTCCCATGTTTAACGTAATAATGGTTGTTAATGTACCAGCTGTGTCCATAATACTTTCTGGTAGATTACGCGTGTTTCCAATGACCATCTGAACGGCAAGGGCTTCTCCAAATGCTCTTGCCATTCCAAGCACGACTGCTGTCATTAATGTCGGAAGCGCTGCCGGTACAAGAACACGTCTGATCGTTTGCCATCTTGTTGCGCCTAATGCATACGATCCCTCACGTAAACTTTTTGGAAGTGAAGCCATTGCGTCAGTTGCAATGGATGTAACAGTTGGCAGAATCATAATAGACAGGACAATCGTTCCTGCTAAAACACTGTGCCCTGAACCGCTTGACTTAAAGTGTCCAATAAACGGCACCAATACTGTAAGACCTATGAATCCGTAAACAACGGATGGAATCCCTACAAGCAGTTCAATCACTGGCTGGAGAATTTTCCGTCCCCATGCAGGTGCAATTTCTGTCATGAAGATCGCTCCTGCGATGCCTAGCGGTGCTGCTATGAGTGCTGATAGAAGCGTGACAGCGATTGATCCAAAGATAAATGGAAATGCGCCGTATTGCGGATTTTCCGCTGTAGGGTTCCAATTGATACTGGTTAAGAACTCAATTGGGCTTACACCATTTACGATGAAAGATTGTAAACCCTTAATGCCAAGGAAGATTGTGATGGCAATTGATACAGCAATCATTAAGAATGCGCAAAATTTCACCAAAATACTTCCTCTTACTTCATCCATTTGCCTATTTTTTTTCGAGCTGATCAGTCGATCGCTCGCTTCTGTATGTTCTATCTGTTTCATCTTTTTCTACACTCCTATGAATGTCATAAAAGGAAAAGTGAAAAGCTCCACTTTTCCTTCATCATCAATTCAAGACCTTTTACTTATCTGTTTGTTTGCCTGTTGCGTCTCTTTCTACTTTCATATTAGAGACTGAGATGTAGCCTTGGTCTTTAACGATTTCTTTTTGTACTTCGTCACTCATCAAGTAATCTAAAAATTGTTTTGCTAAACCTTCTGGCTCACCTTTTGTATAAGAGTGCTCATATGCCCAAATTGTATATTTACCGCTTTCTACATTGCTTTCTTCTGGTTTCACACCATCAATGCTAAGCGGTGTAATTTTGTCATCTGTTAAATAAGAGAATGCTAGGTACCCAATCGCACTTGGTGTTTCTGCAATCAACTTTTTCACCGTGTTTGAAGAATCCTCTGTGATTCCTTCTGCAGGTGTCGCGCCGTCAAGTGCATATTTCACAAATGTTGCACGAGTTCCTGATGAGTCTGGTCTGTTCACAAGTGTGATTTTTTGGTCTTTCCCGCCAAGCTCTTTCCAGTTTTTGATTTTACCAGTGAAGATTTTTTTCAATTCGTCCTTTGTGATGTCTTTGACACCAACTTCAGGGTTAACAGCTGCCGCCATTCCAACAACTGCTACTTTGTGGTCTTTTAAAGCTTTTGCGTCGATTCCGTCTTTCTCTTCTGCGAATACATCTGAGTTCCCAATTTGTACAGATCCTTCTGATACTTGAGAAAGTCCTGTTCCTGAACCGCCGGCTTGTACTTGAATATCGGCTTTTGGATGTTTATCCATGAATTTTTCTGCTGCCGCAAGAACTAAAGGCTGCATCGCAGATGATCCTGAGATGGTAATGGAACCTGATGCCTCATCTTTGTTTGAAGCATTTCCTTTACTGTCTTTTGAATCTCCGCTTGAGCTGCTGTTTCCGCATGCTGTGACGAATGCTAACAATGCGATAGTAAGGAAAGTAAGCAGCCATAATTTGTTCTTTTTCATTTCAAGAATACCCCCTGAATAATTTGTCCTACGAGTAATACATTAAAGGTTCTTTATTAATTTCGTTTAAATGGAATGTTAAGGTTTTGTAAATGTCGAAGATTTGTAGAGAAATTGCGGGGTTTTTTATGATTTTTGTCAATTTAAATCGAAAAGTTTGAAGAAAATATAAAAAAACGCCCACAAAAAGTGAGCGTTTTTACCTAGAAAAGGTCTAGTTATTTGTTTCTGCTTCATTTTCAATTTTGTTTTTGTTCTTCGCTTGTGTATCATTGCTTTCCTGTTTTGATTTCAGTTCAAAGTACTTGTCTAATACTTGTTCACCAATATCATTTGTAATCGGATAGCGCTGGTTGTAATCTTGATACACCCAAGGCACGACAACTGAAATCGCTACTTCTGGATTATCAGCAGGCGCATACGCAACAAGTGTTGTGTTATACGTTGGTGTGCCGCGTTTACTTTTAATCGGGCCGTCATAGAATGATTGAGCGGTCCCTGTTTTGCCAGCTGGATTGTATTTTTTGTTGCCAAAGTTCGAATATGCTGTCCCTCTTGGGTTCTGCATCACAAGCTTGAATCCTTGCTGTACGCGTTTGATCTCATCACTTGTCATATCGAGCTTATTCAGTACATCCGGCTTGACGGACTCTGTTACAGCCCCAATGCCTCTTTGCGGATCTGGCTCTCTCACTTCTTTTACGAGCTGAGGACGTAAACGATAGCCGCCATTGGCAATCGTTGAAACGTATTGCGCCATTTGTAGCGGTGTAAACGTGTCATATTGTCCAATCGCATAGTCAAGTAAAAGACCAGATTGTGTAGATGTTCCACGATAGCCAGTTGCTTCGTTTGGCAGGTCAATACCTGTCTCCACTCCAAGACCAAATTTACTAAAATTGTAACGGAACGTATCAAACGCCTTTGTATCAATTGGGAGCGGCTGATTCTTACGATATTCCCCTTTCCCAATTGCAATCGCTGTTTTAAACATATACACGTTTGATGAACGTTCTAGTGCGGTTAAATCATTAATGAGTCCCATATTTTGATAGGATTTTTTCGGCGGTGACTGAGCGATATAGAGCGGTTCATCGTATTGGGTGCTTCCAATATGAAGGACGCCTGTTTTATAACCTGTCAGCACAGTTGCCCCTTTTACTGCTGATCCCATCGCATATGATGATGTCATCGTTCCTAGTGCATAGTCATCAAATTTGTATGTCCCATTCTTATTGGTAATCTGTTTACCCGCAATCGAGAGCACTTCCCCATTTCTCGGGTCCATCATGACAACAAACGCACGATCAAGAAGTTCTGTGCCGCCTCTTTGCTTCGCACTTTTCAAGTTCTTTTCGATGATTTTTTCTACCGCTTTTTGCAGCTGAATATCAATCGTCAGCACAAGGTCTTTCCCGCTCTTTCCTTCTGTTAACACTTTAGAGCTTGTGACATTGCCTTCTTTATCCGTTGTACTTTGTTCTTTTTCTTTTTGACCTTGCAGGACATCTTCATATTGATATTCAAGATAACTTTTTCCTACACGATCATTTCGGCTGTAGCCGAGTGATAGATAATGTTCAAGCAGTGACGACGGAAGACCTTCATCACTTGAAGACACACTGCCGAGCATACTGCGGAGCAGTCCTTTATAAGGATAGCTGCGTGACCAGTCTGTTGTGACATCTACACCTGGCAGCTCGTCCAAATGCTCAGAGACGTAAGCAATTTCACTTGGTTTTACATCTTCATTTTTAATGAATTGAGGCGTAAGTGCATAGCCTGCATCCATTTGTCTTTTAATCGCAAGCACTTGCAAATCTTTTTTCGTCAGTTGATTTAATTCCTTGTCTGTGATGCGTTTCAACTGGAGCTCGTATAGTTTATCATCAGAGACCTTATCGTCACCCTTTAAATCGGCTTCTTTTTGAACAAGCTTTTTCGCTTCATTCGGATGGGTTAAGATCCAGAAATCTTTTTTATCACGATCTGTGATTTTCTTCGTACTTACATGAATCATATCTGCTAATTTTGTTGCCACTTTGAGCCGCTCTTCTTGTGAAGTCGTCGAGGTTCTCGTATATGTAATGGCATTTAGCGCTTTATTGCTGACAATCGTGTTATAGTTTCGATCATAAATTTTTCCGCGCGGAGCAGATGAGCTGACATTTACGTCTTCTTGTTTTTCTGCCTGCTTTTTATAATCTTCTCCATTCACAATCTGCACAAAACCGAGTCTGACCACAACACCGGTAAAAATAATAAACGCAGCTAAAAATAATAAATTCAGCCGGATCGGAAGTGTTTTGCGCCCTTCCTTCGCGTCTTTTTTGTTTTTCTTGTTTCTCATCACATCACCTTTTCTATCAAGAAAGAAATGGCACCCCTTTTTGTGTATAAAAGGTGCCATCATCATTTTAGCGGTTTTTCTATCATTTATCTAGAAATTTGATGTTCCATTGGTAAGAAATTTTACCTTTCTCCCTTCATAAGGTTCGTTTGAGAAACAGGCTTTTGACCGTCAGCCTCTTCTATATCAGCTGTTTTCTCTTTTAAATGAATGTCCTTTACAAAATAATAAATAAGGGTGTGCCCCGCTCCGAGTACGACAAGTGAAGCAGGAATCCCAAGCCGATCGCCCAGTAAGGTGACAGATAAAAGAAAAAAGACAATCGAACAAATACGCCCGGCATTTAAAAATAGTTCTCTGACGACAATATATTCAATTCGGGCTTTCCTTGCATATCTGGCATGACCGATGACATCGTAAGTTAAAGAGACATACGGAACAAGCAGAAGCGGGTAGCCGATCGCAATGGCTACAGCGTACATAAGCAGTGATACATAGGACAAGTGAAAGACGATTAAAAATAAAGCGCCGTATAAAATAAGCCCGCCAAACATAATCGCTTTTTTACGCCATTTTTTCTTAATCAAACGGGTAGCAAAAAAATAGGCAAAAAAGGCAACACCTGAATTGACTAGACCAAATGTGCCTAAAGCAAGCTCACTGTTTGTTGCAATAAACACAAAGACACTGATTAAAAAGACAAACACGCCTTCACGGAGCCCCTGAAAAAAGTGAGCAGTTGTGATCTTACGCCAATTCTCGTCCGCATGGCGCTCTTTCCAAATTTGCTTAATGATAAATTTTCCTTTTGATTGTCTCCTCTTGAGGAAAAAACTCATCACCACCGCTAGTGAAAACAAAAAAAGCGATAAAGTGAAAATCACTGTATAGCCTGTATCATCCGTTAATTGAGAAATCACAATTCCTGCAATGAGCGGCCCGATCATACCGGCTGTAGAGGTAAGCACTCCTAAAAATCCATTAAAGAAATCCCTTGTTTCAGGTTCAGTGATCTCAAAAGTGAGCACGTTAAAGGCAAGCCAGTAAAAACCATAGCCGATTCCAAGCACACTGCCTAATAACACGAGCCGAGCTGCCGCTTGCTCTCCTGCCATGAGAACAATTAAGTAAAAAGCGGCTAAGAAGATGACACCGAAACGAAGGACAAATGCACGATCTATTTTTTTAGCGAGCCGACCAGCAAATAAAAAGGTAATGGGCTGAAGGACAACTATCGCCAAGTTATAAATCGCAAGGTCTGTAAATCGCCCAGACTGTTTCCATAAATACACGTTCACAAACGTATTCGAAAGCGCAATCGCAAGTGCGTATAATCCGCCAATCGTGAGGAGGAGCAATAAATCTCTTGTGACATCCATGTCCCCGAACATTTTCTTTAATCTGCTCATATCATTCATTCTCCTTTTCTACACAATAGTCTGTCTCATCAAAAGGCAGATATGTAAAAAAAGGAGGGAAAATATAAAAAGACCCGCTCTCAGAGAGAAGCAGGTCTTTTCAAATCAAATCATTTATTTAGCTTCGCTGTAAAGGCGAGCCACTTCATCCCAGTTCACAACATTCCAGAATGCTGAAATGTAATCAGGACGACGGTTTTGGTAGTTTAGGTAGTAAGCATGCTCCCAAACGTCTAGTCCTAGGATTGGTGTTTTTCCTTCTGTTAAAGGAGAATCTTGGTTTGGTGTGCTTGTGATTTCAAGTTTGCCATTGTTCACAACAAGCCATGCCCAACCAGAACCAAAGCGTCCTGCAGCTGCTGCAGCGAAATCAGATTTGAATTTTTCAAATCCGCCTAATTCTTTTTCGATCGCATCTGCAAGTTCACCAGTTGGTGCGCCGCCACCGTTTGGTGAAAGAAGCGTCCAGAATAATGAGTGGTTCGCATGTCCTCCGCCATTGTTACGTACAGCTGTACGAATGTTTTCAGGCACAGAGTTCAAGTTAGCCACTAGCTCTTCAATTGATTGATCTTCAAGAGCTGATACACCTTCGATTGCTTTGTTTAAGTTTGTTACATAAGTGTTATGGTGTTTTGTGTGGTGAATCGTCATTGTTTCCTTGTCGATATGTGGTTCTAATGCATCGTAAGCATATGGTAATTCTGGAAGTTTAAAAGCCATGGTTAAATTCCTCCTTAGAAATGTATGTACTGAAATGCTTCCTTAGTAAGCAAGCAATTCACCCTAATCAAAGAGTATCAAAAGAAACGGCTTGTTTCAACGTTATTGCTCATGATCTGAAACATTTCAGTGTTTATTTTGTATTTAACCCTTCAGAAAGAGTGTTAAACACCGATTTTCCATTTAGCGAAGCACATAAAACAAAAAGATTCCCAGCATCAGTGCTTGAATCAACCCTTTTGCAAATACGCCTGACACAAAACCAATTAATGAGCCAAGCCCAACTTTCACACTTGTCTTCAGATCTTTTTGATGAACGAGCAGCTCTGCGATGACACTGCCGATAAATGGACCAATGATAATTCCAGCAATCGGAATCACAAAAGGACCGGCTAAAAGCCCAATGGTACTTCCCCAAATGGCCGCCCGGCTGCCGCCAAAGCGTTTCACCCCAATCAGATTGGAGACATAATCTGCGGCAAATAACACAGCTGTAAACATGGCTTGAATGAGCCAAAAGGTGAGCGTCAATTTCTCAAAGCTAAAAAAGAGCCCATATAAAATAAACCCAAGAACCATGAAAACCACACTAGGAATGATTGGATAGACAAGTCCCACAAACGCAATGATAAATGCACAGCCGATCAAAATCCAATACAGCACGTCCAATCCGCTGCCGCCTCCTTTTTATATGCTGTATACATTATGCCTCATTCCTTCTATCTTAACCAGTAATGAAGGCCGTACTTGTACTGGATGGATAGACATTGATACAATGTGAGAAATAGAAAAGAATGTAGGAAGTGAATCGGTTGAACGTATTTAGTTTATTGTTAAAAGGAATTTATTCACCAAAAGATATTGCCAGAGCACGTTTTACTGGGATTGGAAAGGCCATTTTATTCATCTTTATCCTTTCGATCATCGCAGCTGTCCCCCAGGGCTATCATATGAGCCAAGAGATTTCAAATGCGATGTCAGGATTTCAACATGTGATTAAAAAAGATTTACCCGACTTTTCCATTGAAAAAGGAACGCTTCAAGCGGATCAAAGCACGCCGATCGAAAAAGAAGAAAATGGCATCACGATTATCTTTGATCCCGCTGAAAAAATAAAATCAAGTGAGCTTGAATCAAAACAAACAGCCATTGCGTTATTGAAAGAAAAAGCAGTGATTGCCATTGACGGACAAATGACAGATATTCCATACCAGCTGCTTGGCGGAACACTCACAAAAGATGAACTTGCCAGCGTCACAAACCAGAATCAAGCGATCATTATCCCTGTCATTTGTGTCCTGCTGTACCTATCTACTGCTTCTCTCATGTTCATCAGCGCAACATTCCTAGCCATGCTTGGCACATTTATTAAACGAATGCAGCAAAAAGAGCTGTCCTTTCAAATGCTTTGGAAGCTCTCTGCCTATTCACTCACATTAACAACCGTCTTTTTCGCCATCATGAGTGCATTAAACACGCCGGTTGCGAACTCATTTTTATTAAATTGGGTGATTAACTTTATTTTCTTATATCTTGTCGTTAAAGAAATACCTGCAAAAAAATAAGCTCCCTCATTTTGGGGAGCTTCAGATTGTAGAGAAACTCATGTTTTTCTACAATCTTTTTTATTTTCACCATCATTATGATAGATGAGATTGAAGGAAAAACATGAAAAAGGCCTCCCACACACCTATCCTATAGCTTTGCTA
>NZ_RPSG01000006.1:0-253815 GCF_003946835.1 Bacillus sp. 2B09 | reverse complement strand
GATACTGGCCCTACGGGAGCCACTGGAGTTACTGGTGCTACTGGTCCTACCGGTGCCACCGGAGTTACTGGTGCCACTGGTGTAACTGGAGATACCGGGCCTACCGGTGCGACTGGTGTAACTGGTGTAACTGGAGATACCGGGCCTACCGGTGCGACTGGTGTAACTGGTGATACTGGCCCTACCGGTGCGACTGGTGTAACTGGTGATACTGGCCCTACCGGTGCGACTGGTGTAACTGGTGATACTGGCCCTACCGGTGCGACTGGTGATACTGGTGCAACTGGTGATACCGGACCTACCGGTGCGACTGGAGTAACTGGAGATACTGGCCCTACGGGAGCCACTGGAGTAACTGGAGTAACTGGAGATACTGGGCCTACCGGAGCCACTGGAGTAACTGGAGTAACTGGAGATACTGGGCCTACCGGAGCCACTGGTGTAACTGGAGATACCGGGCCTACCGGTGTAGGATTAACAGGAATTGAAGCGTTTGATCCGGTAGTAAGTCCTACTTACCCGGTAGGGCAAGTAGTGACCTTTAATGGCAGTACGTATGTAGTAAATACTGCACCACCGACAGGTACACCAGATACTTCCCCAGACTACACATTACTGGCTGCAGCAGGATCAACTGGAGATACTGGAGTAACTGGAGATACCGGACCTACTGGTGATACCGGTCCTACTGGTGCCACTGGTGTAACTGGAGATACTGGTCCAACCGGTGCCACCGGAGTTACTGGATCCACTGGAGATACCGGACCTACTGGTCCAACCGGTGCTACTGGTGATACCGGGCCTACTGGTGCCACCGGAGTTACTGGAGCTACTGGAGATACCGGGCCTACTGGAACCACTGGTGTAACTGGAGATACCGGACCTACTGGTCCAACAGGTGATACTGGTGCAACTGGTAATACCGGACCTACCGGTGCGACTGGTGTAACTGGAGATACCGGACCTACTGGTGCGACTGGTGTAACTGGTGATACGGGTCCTACCGGGCCTACTGGTCCAACAGGTGCCACTGGAGGCACCGGTCCAACTGGAGCTACTGGAATCACTGGTGCCACTGGAGGCACCGGTCCAACTGGAGCTACCGGTCCAACTGATACGGCACTTTATGCTGGAAATACAACAGGTCCTACAATCATTACTATTGCTGGTGGTACGAACATTGCTTTACCAAGTAATCAAAATATTAATGGATTTACGCCGAATGGTTCAAATGATACATTCACAGTCCAGCAAACAGGTAAATACTATATCACATATCAAGTAAATACCACTACTGCACTTTTAGTGAGCACAAGGCTATGGTTGAATGGATCAACTGCTATTCCAGGTTCAATTCAGTCCTCTGCCGTATCCACAACTTTTTTGAGCAATACAGTTATTGTCAATTTAACAGCAGGAAATACAATTTCATTACAATTTTTCGGAGCGATTGTAACAGCCATTCTAATAGGTGGTGGTGCAACCGGTGCATCACTTACCATCATCAGACTCAGCTAAGTGAAACGAAGATAAAAAAAGAAAGGCTCTGTCAGCCTTTCTTTTTTCTATCTTCAATTACGCTTATACAACGGTCAATATCAGGAGATTGCAAGAGGTGAAAAATAGACTGTATGAAAGAAAACTCTAAATTCCACCATTCTAATAACTGAAGTTTTTCAATGATATCCGAAGAAAACCGATATTTCATGAGCCGCTGCGGGTTCCCTGCGACAATCGCATATGGAGGCACATCTTTTGTAATCAGACTATTTGCTCCAATGACTGCCCCGTTTCCTATCTGTACTCCTGACATGATTGTTGCTCCATATCCAATCCAAACATCGTGCCCTATACACACATCCCCTTTTGATCGTGGATGTCCTTCAATATGGGCAGCATCTGTGAAAATTTGATTGAAGGGATATGTGGTGACCCAATCTGTTCGGTGTTCACCACCAAGAAAAACTTTTACTTCGTTTGCGATGGAACAAAACTTCCCTACATTCAGCGTTGTTCCTTCTCCCCACGTCAAGACTTGAAAATCTGGTCCGGCATAAGTGAAGTCACCGATATCATACGAACTGAGCTCACTTCTTTGATTTAAAAACATAGAAGATCAGACCCCCTACAAAGTAATCGATCTTCGTATGTATATGCCAGATGATAGGCTCACATTATGATTGGACAAGTGCAACGATCTGCTTTTTCTTCCATACCAGTCGATAATAGCCATATTGGAGCAATAAGTTTACAAAAAAGGCTGCAGGATATCCTATCCATATTCCTTTGATCCCAAGCGATGTATGGTGTGATAGCACATAAGCCACTGGTACTTCAACAAGCCAAATGGAACAAATACTAAAGATGGTCGGCCATAGAACTGTGCCACTTGCTCTCATTGTGGCTGCAACGATTTGTGCCGTTCCAAAAATGAGATAGCTCCATAGGGTAATCACGACCAAACTATATGCAATATCAATCGTTGCAGGATCTGTTAAAAAGATAGATAAAATTTGTGGTGCGAAAATATAGACGAAAATAATAATCAATCCGCCTATCGCAAAGTTTAGCCCCAGCCCAATTTTAATGACATCTTTCAAACGATTCATGTTTCCTGCGCCAATGAATTGT
This sequence comes from Bacillus sp. 2B09, assembly GCF_003946835.1. Classification (NCBI taxonomy): domain Bacteria; kingdom Bacillati; phylum Bacillota; class Bacilli; order Caryophanales; family Bacillaceae; genus Bacillus; species Bacillus sp. 2B09. The sequence goes on along the minus strand of NZ_RPSG01000006.1, from coordinate 251,184 downwards.
GCGGCGAAGATAGAAACAGCAATACCAAGGCTCACTGCGGGCATCTGTACATAACTTACGACTTGGTTGACAACACCATAAGCTGCGGTCGCCTGTGATCCATAATCGTTGACAAAAGAAATGACAGCAATTTCTGATAAAGAAATGAGAATCATATTAATACTAGAAGGGATACTTAACTTTAATAGCGTTTTTAATAAATCCCCTTTCATCAATAGATGCTTTCTAACCGACGCATCAATGCGCAGCGGGTGCTTTGTTTTATAAAGGTAGATATGAAGAATGATAAACGTAACGATTGTAGAAATCACAGAAGAATACGCAGCACCATATAAACCAAATGCCGGTAAACCAAGCCAGCCGAATAATAAGATCGGTAGCAGTAAAATATTTGTTCCTGTACTAATCATTAAGAAATAAAATGGAGTTTTCGAATCTCCTGTTCCTCGTAAAAAAGTTGTATAGACAAAATAAAGAAATAAGATGGGCATGGAGATGAATAGGATTCTGGCATATGCCGCACTTTCCTCCACAATATTTGCAGGTGTCCCCATCAAATGTAAAATATCTGTGGCAAAAAAACCTCCAATGACAGCTAAAGAAAGTCCGATTAAAAAGGTGAACGAAAGCGTTGTACCGATAATTTCCTTTAACCTCTGCTCATTTTTTGCTCCGTATGCTTGTCCAATCAGGATCGAGCTTCCTGATCCAATCCCAATGGAAAAAGAAACAAGTAAAAAGAAAAGTGGAAAGAATGCAGAAATCGCAGCTACTGCATCCTCTCCAATCCATCTACCGACAAGCACAATGGAAACAAGCTGTCCAATTGATTGCAAAATATTGCTTAATAAAAGTGGAATTAGAAAGATCGACATGGTTTTTACTAAAGATTGATTATTATCTAACGTCATGATGGTTCTCCTTCTCTGTCTAAAGATCCTCAGCTAACATGCTGACAATTCGGTCTTCTATCTCTTTTCCTTTTTCGTCATCAACGAGATGATTCAATAAGATGGAAAAAGCAAGCGTTTTTCCACTCTGCGTTTCAATATATCCAGATAGTGTGCTAACCGTTGATAGCGTACCTGTTTTTGCACGCACTTTTTTTAGTGTAGCTGGTTCTTTCAATCTGTTTCTTAATGTACCTCCCACCATACGCTCACTTGCCCCAGCTAACGGAAGTGCATGGACATAGGTGTTAAACCATTTTTCCTTTTGAATGTTTGTCAAAAATAAAGTGAATTGGTTTGCAGAAACAAGGTTAATGGGTGATATGCCTGATCCGTCTCTCAACACAGTCATAGATGCATCGATGCCATAGGCTGGAAGACGTTCATTCAGCACGTCAAGCCCTTTGTCAAAACTTCCTTTGTTCTTTACCCGCTTCCCAAGTTCTTTTAACAGAATTTCTGCATGTGTATTGTTGCTTAATTTCATCATCGGAACAAGAAGATCGGATAAAGGCATTGATGAATGGGAAGCGATTTTTTTCGATTTTTTAGGAACTTGTTTTGTTTTGAGTGGTCCTTTCAGCTGAATCCCCTCAGCCTTTAATGCTCGTTTCATTAAGTCTAAAGCATACGTTGTCGGTTCCCATAATGCGACCCATTGTTTAGACGAGGATGCTTTTAGCGGAATCGTCCCAGTCAGTGTAATTTTGTTTGTACCGTGAGAGCGTTTAAAAGATATTTTCTTCTTTCCGCCTTCTGGCACAGTTTTCACTTGATTGATAACTTGAGCGACGTCAGTCTTCGGGATCATCTCATAGCTGGCCTTCTGCCCTGCTTTCTTTCCCGGCTTAACTTCGAGAATGATCGTTCCTGCATCATAATCCTCATTCGGTGAAGCAGTAAGAGCAGATATTTGAGCGCCGTAATATTGATCTTCATCACTCCACGGCAGATCGATGGAATACCTTGTGTCATCAAACCAAGTATCATCAGCCGCAAGCTGTCCACGAATCGTATGTATTCCGGCCTTTTTGACTTGTTTGGCTAATGCGGCAAAATCGCTTTCTAACAATGTCGGGTCTCCAGTGCCTCGGAGATAAAGATTGCCGTGCAATGTTTTCTTTTGGATTGAACCATCCATCCAAACGTCTGTTGGAAAAGTGTGTGTTTCACCCAGTAGATCGAGTGCGATAGCAGATGTGAGTAGTTTCATATTAGAAGCAGGAGTCAGACGGATGTCCGCTTGATGTTCATAAAGAAGGGAAGTGTCAGAAGTATCGCGTACGCTGATGCCAGCAATTGCGCCCTCTAGATCAGGTGCTGTTCGAATGAATTCGTCTAAGGAAGTGATCCATTTTGATTGATCATCATGAGCTGTTAGTTGTTCATCTTTCACTGAAAAAGGGAGAAATAACATCGACAAAATACATAGTTGTAAAAACATGACCTGTGAGAAACGTTTCACGCAATCCCTCCTTTTTAGAAAAGCAGCCAAATTTAGCAGATTATGTTCATTATACACAAAAGAACGTTTGTTCTCAAAGGTTTTTTAAACAGAAAAGTCAGCTTTCTTTGACGAAAACTGACAAGCCTCTTTTACCTTTTTTCAGGATTCCAGCCATCGCTTCCGCTAAGCGCGGCTTGAACGGTGATTTGACTTGCTTCGTTTTTTGTTAATATCGTTGACCACTTCACCCGGTTTGCCACATGACTCCCTGCGCCCGTTGATCCATATTCTTGATATCTAGCCGTTTTTTCGTTGTCTTTGTTATCCCAGTTATGCCATCCCTCAGCTTTAATATGTTCATCCATTTTTGTTTGGAGGAACGTGACAGCCGAATGAGGTCTCCACGGACGGCCTAAGTACACAGATTGAGACGCAGCCGTTCCTTTATTTAATGTGGAATCAATAAAAACGTAGCCATACTTTTGCGCTTCTGTTGTGGATGCCGCTGTAATATACCCATGTCCAAGACTTTTTATTTCAGCTCTTTTAAATACAGCCGTTGCTGAACCAAATATGAAGTCAACCGTGCCCTCGATATAGCAATCTTCATAATACTGTCTACCTGTGCCTGTGGCATATAGTGTATCTTGATAACCGAGAACACGTACGTGTTTAAACACAGCCCGGTCCCCGGATACATAAAGGGCAACCGCCTGCCCTGCGTTTCGGCCAGCTGTATTTTGAAACGTGATATTTTCTGCGTAAAAATGATTTGCCCGAATCATTGTACTAGAGCTATTGGTTGTGCTCCCGCTGCTTGCATTTGTATCATCATACGTCAGAATCGTCTGATACTGATTTTCTCCAATAAAGGACACATACGGCTTATTTTGCGGAAGAAGAATCTTTTCTTTATACACACCATTTTTAATATATATCGTCGTTTGCTGTTGATTGTTCACTGGTATCGCATCAATGGCAGATTGAACCGTTCGAAATGTCCCATTTCCTTTTTGATCGACAATAAGCACGCGGTTTGTTTGATGGTTGTGTCCAGCTGCTTGCGCATAAGCTGAGTCAAAAAGCAGTAATGCCAATACCATCATCAGCAGTCGTTTTCCATACTTCATCACACATCTCCCCCTTATATTGTGAACGTTTTCATTGATGTATTCTTTTTGATCCTATTCAGTGATAAAACAAAAAAACACAAAAAAACATCCACTGTGTTAGGTTGTGGATGTTTTTTCATATTTCATCGCATAAATTCCTTCATTTTCAATCCATTCACAAAATAGGACGTCTTTATAGGAGGAAATGTGCTGTTTTTTCAATTGCTCTCTCAGCCACGCTTCATCAAATCCAGCTTCCTTTAAATCTTTTCTTAAAATCTCTCCGTCGATAATAAACGTTCTAGGCAATGTGACTTCTTTTCCTTTCACGTTCACATCTTCGGCTGTAGCTGGTGCATACTTCATTTTCGGAAGCACACTCACAGACCCATCCGTTTCCAAAATGGCATATTCAATTTCATTAAGAGCAAAATGCCCTTTCGCCCGAACCAGTGTCTGTAGCTGATTTAAATCGAGCATATTTTTCTTTAATCGATTGTAGTGAATCTTTCCTTTATCAATCACAAGAGTCGGTCTTCCTTCTAAAAAGGCGCGAATGGATTTGAATTTTTGTGAAAGCCATTCAACTGTGTAGATTAAAACGCCCCAGACTGCAACTGCAAAAAGGATATGTAGCACGCTGACTTCTGGATCAAAAATGGCGTTACCGACCATCTCCCCTAAAATCAGTGCAGAAATAAAATCAAACGGCGTGATTTGTGCAAATTGTGTTTTCCCTAATAGCTTTGTAATGGAAAATAAAGCAAAAAATCCGATAAAGAGTTCAATCAAAATATTAAAAAATGGCACACATATACCTTCCTTTCTCACTGCATGTACTTACAGCATGTACAGGAAAGGAAGGTTCTAAACCATTTATGAAGGCAGTAAAATAAAGACGTCGTCTTCCTCAAGCGTTTTGTTAGATCCATCATCTAGAATTTCAAATCCCATCATGTCTGAATCATAAAAAGCCATGACCACTCTTTGGTCATGGCTTTTCTCTATATATGGTAAACACCTTTTGTTTGACCTATTTTGGCAGAACCGAACTCCCCATTAAATAACGGTCTACCTCATGCGCCACTTGTCTGCCTTCGTTAATTGCCCAGACAATCAAGCTTTGACCGCGTCTTGCATCTCCCGCTGCAAATACGCCTTCTACATTCGTTGTATATTCCCCATATTTTGCGTCAATCCGATTGTTTTTGCTGTCCACGCCAAAGTGTTTCACTAGTGGCTGTTCAGTTCCCTCAAAACCAATCGCAATAAAGACTAGCTGAGCTGGCCATACCTTCTCTGTTCCTGGAATCTCATGAAATTCAAACTTCCCTTGTTCGTTTTTCACCTTTTCCATTTGAATGGTATGAAGCTCTTTTAACTTCCCATTTTTATCAGCCACAATCTTTGTGGTTTGAATCGAATATTGGCGCGGGTCTTCTCCAAATTTTGCTTGTGCTTCTTCGTAAGCATAATCTAGAGAGAAGACATAAGGTTGTTCTGGCCACATGTTATCCCCTACACGTGTATCTGGAAGCTTTGGATGCTTTCCGAATTGAACAACACTTTTTGCTTTTTGGCGAAGTGCAGTTGCGACGCAGTCAGCGCCTGTATCTCCTCCGCCAATCACAATGACGTCTTTCCCTTTTGCGTCAATAAAGTTTTTATCTTTGAATCCTGAATCAAGCATGCTTTTTGTTGCGAGTGTTAAATAATCCATTGCCAGGTGAATCCCTTTTGCTTCCCTGCCTTCAATTAACAGGTCACGCTGCTTTTGTGCACCTGTACAAAGGATGACCGCATCAAATTGCTCTTTCAGTTCATCAGCCGTGATATCCACACCAATTTCTGTATTGGTCACAAAGTCAATGCCTTCTTGTCTTAAAAGTTTGACTCTACGCTCAACGACTTCTTTGTCGAGCTTCATATTCGGAATACCATAAGTGAGCAGTCCGCCTAGACGATCAGATCGTTCAAACACGGTTACAGCGTGTCCTGCTTGGTTTAGTTGGTCTGCACTTGCCATTCCTGCTGGTCCTGATCCGACAATTGCGATCTTTTTCCCTGTACGACTTGAAGGAATTCTTGGTGTAATCCAGCCATTTTCAAAACCTTTATCAATGATCGTCCGTTCGATATTTTTAATCGATACTGCTGGATCATTGATCGCGACGGTACATGAGCCTTCACAAGGTGCTGGACATACTCTTCCAGTAAATTCAGGGAAATTGTTCGTTTTTTGTAGTCTTTCAAGCGCTTCTTTCCATCTGCCCCGGTAGACAAGGTCGTTCCATTCTGGAATTAAATTGTAGATCGGGCAGCCAGAAACGCCGCCCCTGATCTCCATCCCAATTTGACAAAACGGTGTTCCGCAATCCATACATCTAGCACCCTGCTGTTTCAATACCTCATCTGTATAAGGAGCTGAATATTCTTTCCAGTCATTTTGACGAGTGAGAGGGTCACGTTCATTTGGCTTTTCTCTTTTATAATCCATAAAACCTGTTGCTTTGCCCATTGTCCTCTCCCCTTTCTTAATGAGCGACGGCTGCTTTTTGCCCGTTTGCCGTTTCTTTATTTTTCGGTTTTGTGTTTGCTTCAAATGCGAACATAACAGCTTCCTCGTGGCTGAGGCCTGCTTGTTTTTGTTCCTCAATGCTTTGAAGCATCATTTTGTAATTTCTCGGAATGATCTTAATGAATTGATTCTTTTCTTGTGCCCAGTTCTCTAGAAGCGCTGCTGCTTTTGAGCTGTTTGTATAATCAAGGTGTTCCTGAATCATTTGCTTCACTTCTTGTTCTTCTTCGTGATCTGTGAGTTTTTCAAACATGATCATTTCCATGTTACACATTCTTTTGAACTGTTTTGCATCGGATGTATGCACATAAGCGATACCGCCAGACATCCCTGCGCCAAAGTTCTTCCCAACGTCACCTAAAATGACAACACGTCCGCCAGTCATGTATTCACAGCCGTGATCACCGATTCCTTCAACGACCACATTGACACCTGAATTACGAACGGCAAATCGTTCACCTGCACGACCGTTAATATACGCTTTTCCGCTTGTCGCGCCGTAAAATGCAACGTTACCGACAATCACGTTCTCATGTCCATTTTGTACAAAGTGATCAGATGTTTTGACAGCAATTTTGCCTCCAGAGAGTCCTTTGCCGATATAGTCATTTGAGTCACCTGTTAAATATAAAGACATCCCCTTTGGAACAAATGCGCCGAAGCTTTGTCCAGCTGAACCAGTGAACCGAAGTGTGATCGTATCCTCTGGCAGACCTTCTTCTCCGTAGCGCTTAGACACTTCACTGCCCGTAATCGTTCCAGCTACACGGTGAATGTTGCGAATGTTTAGTGACAGATCAACCGGTGTTTGATGATCGAGCGCTTCCTGTACATAAGGGAGAATCTCATTCATATCCAGTGATTCATCAATTTTATGATTTTGCGGCGTTCTGAATGTGCGTGGTCCCTCTGGCTGATATAGCAGGGTTTCAAGGTTCAGCTGTCCTGCTTTCCAGTGTGCTTTTGCTCTTTCACTTACTGATAAAACATCCGTACGCCCAATCAATTCATCCATTGATGTAAAGCCAAGTTCAGCTAAAATTTCTCTTACTTCCTCTGCAATAAACATCATGAAGTTGACAATGTGATCAGGGTCACCCATGAATTTTTTGCGAAGTTCTGGGTTTTGAGTAGCGACTCCGACTGGGCAAGTATCTAAATGACATGCTCTCATCATGACGCATCCTAATACGACAAGTGGAGCTGTCGCAAAGCCGTATTCTTCTGCTCCTAAAATCGCAGCCATGACAACGTCGCGTCCTGTCATTAATTTGCCATCCGTTTCAAGAACGACTCGCTCTCGAAGGCCGTTTAAGACAAGGGTTTGATGCGCTTCTGCCAATCCAAGCTCCCAAGGAAGTCCTGTATGTTTAATACTTGTTTTCGGAGAAGCTCCAGTACCGCCATCATATCCACTAATTACGATGACATCCGCTGTCCCTTTTGCAACACCTGCTGCAATCGTTCCAACGCCAGCTTTAGAAACTAGCTTGACACTGATGCGTGCGTCACGGTTTGCGTTTTTCAAATCATGGATCAATTGAGCCAAATCCTCGATTGAATAAATATCATGGTGAGGCGGTGGTGAGATTAGGCCAACACCTGGCGTAGAACCACGTACGTCTGCGACCCAAGGATATACTTTATTCCCTGGCAGTTGTCCGCCTTCTCCAGGCTTTGCACCTTGCGCCATTTTAATTTGCAGTTCATCTGCATTGACTAAATAATGACTTTTCACACCAAAGCGGCCAGAAGCAATCTGTTTAATTGCACTTCTGCGATCATCCCCGTGCTCATCTACTGTGAAGCGTGCAGGGTCTTCCCCGCCTTCTCCGCTGTTGCTTTTGCCGCCAATTCGGTTCATCGCAATCGCCAGTGCTTCATGCGCTTCTTTACTTAGTGAACCAAATGACATCGCACCTGTCTTAAAGCGGCGTACAATGGATTCAGCAGATTCAACTTCTTCTAGACGAACTGGCTTTTGTTTTGAACGAAAAGCAAATAGATTTCTAAGGAAACCAATTCGTTCTTCATCCGCCGCCTTCGTATATTGCTTAAATAGATCATAATCTTCGTTGCGGCATGCCCACTGAAGGGTATGAATGGTTTTTGGGTTAAAGGCATGATGCTCTCCATTTTTTCTCCACTGGAACTCACTGCCTGATTCTAGCGTTTGATCTGTTGATGCCTGATACCCAGCCTCATGACGAAGCTTTGCTTCATTTGCAATGGTGTCAAGATCAATACCGCCTAGCTGAGAAGCTGTTCCTGTGAAATACGCCTGGATGACATCTTCACTAATGCCGACCGCTTCAAAAATTTGTGCGCCTCGATAGCTTTGGACAGTGGAAATTCCCACTTTAGACATTACTTTAACTACGCCCTCAGTCACACTTTTCCCAAACTTTGTGACAGCTTCATCAAAGCTAATCGCAATCGCTTCTTCAGCAATAAGCTGTTTGTATGTTTCGTAAACGAGGTACGGATGGATCGCATCTGCACCGTAGCCAATCAGTGCGGCAAAATGATGAACCTCTCTTACTTCTCCAGATTCGACGATTAAGCTCACCTTTGTTCGTAAGCCTTGACGCACAAGATGCTGATGAAGTGCACTCAATGCAAGAAGTGGTGGAATCGGCACTTTTTCTTCCGTCATGTCACGATCAGAAAGAATTAGTAAAGATACCCCTTCACGAATGGCTTTTTCTGCCTCTTCAAACATCGCATCAAGACCGCGTTTTAGGTCATCAGTGAAAAGTGTATGAATCGTTTTGCTTTTAAAGGCGTTATGAACAATCGTTTTCAAGCCGTTGAACTGCCCGCTTGTTAAAACGGGTGTATAAAGTTTAATTCTTCGGCATGAATATTCATTTGGATGTAAAATATCTCCCTCAGCACCTAACCAAGTCATGGTCGATGTGACAAGCTGCTCACGAATGGCATCAATTGGCGGGTTCGTCACTTGAGCAAACAGCTGTTTGAAATAAGAAAACAGCGACTGCGCACGATCTGATAACACAGCAAGCGGTGTATCACTTCCCATCGAGCCGATTGGGTCCTTGCCTTCTTCTAGTAAAGGAATTAAATACTTTTGAATGTCTTCGTACGTATAATGGAAAGCACGCTGACGCGTTAACAAATCACTCATTATACTAGAATTTTCTGAATTTTCTTCCGAGCGATTGACGTGAACCATTTCTTCATCGAGCCATTTTTGATAAGGAAGTTCATTCGCAATCGAAGATTTCACTTCTTCATCCGAAATAATGCGTCCTTCTTCTAAATCGATTAACAGCATTTTACCTGGTTCAAGACGGTCTTTATACTTCACATCTTCTTCATTTGTGTCGATGACGCCGACCTCAGATGAGAAAATGATATGATCGTCATTTGTCACATAGTATCTCGCAGGTCTTAATCCGTTACGATCTAAGATGGCGCCGATTTGTTTACCATCCGTAAACGAAATCGCTGTCGGGCCATCCCACGGCTCCATTAATGAACTATGGTATTCATAAAATGCCCGTTTCTCTTTAGACATGTGCGTATTCTCCGTCCACGGCTCAGGAATCAGCATCATCGCTGTATGAGCAGGAGTACGCCCTGCAAGCACGAAAAATTCAAAGGCATTGTCTAAAATGGATGAATCACTTCCGTCTGCATTCAGCACTGGCAAAATCTTGTCTAGATCTTCTCCGAAGGCTTCAGACACGAATTGTTGTTCTCTTGCTCTCATCCAATTGATGTTCCCTCTTAATGTGTTAATTTCTCCGTTATGAATTAAGTAACGGTTTGGATGCGCTCGTTCCCATGTCGGGAATGTATTTGTACTAAATCTTGAATGAACGAGTGAAAATGCAGAAACAAATGTTTCATCCTGTAGATCAAGATAAAAAGCATCGACTTGATCTGATGTTAAAAGCCCCTTATATACGATGGTTTGACTCGACAGGCTGACAAAGTAAAATTGTTTTTCCTCTGCTGTTCCCCAGTTTTCAGCCTGCTTACGGATGACATATAGTTTTCGTTCAAATGACAAACGGTCTGTAATGTTGTCGTTTGCTCCGATAAAGACCTGTCTCACAACCGGACAGCTCTTCGCTGCGACAGTACCAATTTTCCCTGCATCGACAGGAACCGTTCTCCAGCCAATTAATGTTTGACCTTCTTGTTTAATGAACCCGTTGATTTTCTGTTCAATGGCGTGACGCGTTTTTTCGTCATCATCTTTTGAAAAGAAGACCATTCCTACCCCGTAACGGCCCTTTTCTGGAAGTGCAAATTCTTTGCAGTTCTTTCTAAAGAAAGCGTCTGGCAGCTGTACCATTAAACCGGCACCATCACCTGTATACGGATCACTGCCTTGCCCGCCGCGGTGATCAAGCTGGCACAGCATTTGTAATCCCTTTTTGACGATGCTATGTGTCGCCTCCCCTTTTAAATGGGCGTACAGTCCGATTCCACATGCATCATGTTCAAATTCAGGACGGTAGAGACCTTGTGGTTGTGGTAGTTGATTATAAGTCATCGTTTCTCTCCCCCGTTTAAAAGATCCGTTTTTCACAGTAATAAAATCTCACAAACTCTGTAACTTATTTTAAGTTTTCAAATTGATATAAACAATATATAATTTAGATCAAAACAATCTCTTTTTGAGATAGATGGGTGTGAAGTGCAAAAATGGAGCTTCGTCAGTTACGTTATTTTGTAGAAGTCGCAGACCGTGAACACGTGTCAGAAGCGGCTGAAAACTTACACGTTGCCCAATCTGCCATCAGCCGGCAGATTGCCAATTTAGAAGAAGAACTTGGAGTGGCCTTATTCGAACGAGAAGGACGAAATATCAAATTAACGAAGATCGGCAGACAATTTTTAGATCATGTCAGAACTGCACTCAAAGCCATTGATTACGCAAAAGAGCAAATTGATGAATACTTAGATCCGCACAAAGGGACGGTGAATATTGGCTTTCCTACAAGTCTAGCAAGCCAAGTGCTCCCTTCTGTCATTTCCGCATTTAAGCTGGAATATCCAGAGGTCGATTTTTTACTTCGGCAAGGTTCCTATAAGTTTCTCATTGAAGCCGTTAAAAATCGTGATATCGATCTTGCCTTTTTAGGACCTGTACCGACAAACGATTCTCAAATAGAAGGAAATATTTTGTTTTCTGAAAGCATTTATGCCCTTTTACCGGTTAGCCACCCCTTTAGCGGACAAAGGAGCATTCATTTAAGTGATTTAAGAAAGGATCATTTCGTGTTATTTCCTGAAGGGTATGTGCTGAGACAAATTGCGGTTGATGCTTGCAAGCAGGCAGGCTATGAGCCTACCATTTCATCTGAAGGAGAAGATTTGGATGCCATAAAAGGTCTCGTATCGGCAGGAATGGGTGTTACCTTATTACCCGAAAGTGCCTTTTATGAAACAACACCGCGATTTACAGTGAAAATTCCGATCGATTTTCCTCAAGTGAGAAGAACGGTTGGCATTATTGCATCTAAATCGCGAGAAATGTCTCCTTCTGCCCATGATTTTTATGTGTTTGTGAAGGATTTCTTTTCTAAAATTGAACAATATAAATAATTCACTAAAACAAGACATTTCATTTGTAGAAATAATCCCTCTTTGTATATGATGGGTTACAGAACAACAGACTATATGGAAGAAAGGTATTCGTATGAAATCAATTTTATCGTTTTTAAAGCCCTATCGGCTATCCGTTGTGTCCATTGTGATTCTCACCTTTTTAAGCAGTATGCTCCAGCTGTATTTACCGACGCTTACGGCAGATATCGTTGATGTCGGGATCGTCCAAGGAGATGTCGCTTATATATGGAAAGTTGGGGGCTGGATGGTGGGTTGTTCTTTACTTGCCATCTTGCTCACGATTTGGAAGTCCTACTTGTCATCTAAGACAGCTCTAGGCTTCGGGCGTGATATGAGAAGACAGCTGTTTGTGCATGTCGAACAATTCTCATTAGAAGAATTTCAAAAAATCGGGACATCTTCCTTTATTACAAGATCAACAAATGATGTGAAACAAGTTCAAGATGTCACGATCATGATCTTACAAATGATGACACGGGCACCTCTTATGCTCGTTGGTGGAATTATTTTGGCTGTATCTAGAGATGCTGTGTTATCTCTCATCTTTTTAGCAGCTCTTCCCCTTCTTGGCGGGTTCATTTATTTGGTGTCAAGAAAAGCGATCCCCCTCTTTGGACAGCTTCAGAAAAAAACGGACCGGCTGAACTTGATTATGAGAGAGTCGCTTTCAGGCATTCGGGTCATTCGTGCGTTTAACCGAGTAGATGACGAAAAGGAACGTTTTCAAGAAGCCAATACATCGTATAAGGATACTGGCCTTAAGGTCAATCGATTAATGGCGTACTTGTTTCCTTTTATGCTCATCATCATGAACTTCACGAATATCGGCATTGTCTGGATTGGCGCTAATCGGATTGATGCCGGACAGATGGAAGTCGGGAATCTGATCGCCTTCATTCAATATGCGATGATGATTTTAATGGCACTCATTATGCTTTCTATGAGTTTTATTATGGTGCCTAGAGCTCAGGCATCAGCTAAACGGATGAATGAAGTGTTAAATCTAGAACCAAAAATTAAAGACAAAAAAGAAGCTGTCACTAAACTTGATCAGCCGGCCCAGTCCATTCGCTTTGAGAATGTGTCATTTTATTATTCAAATGCTGAAAAACCAGCCGTTCAAGACATGACGTTTGAAGCCAAAAAGGGTGAAACGACGGCGATCATTGGCAGTACAGGTTCCGGGAAAACGACCCTTCTTCAGCTGATGACACGTTTTTATGAAGCAACAGAAGGAAGAATTACATTAGATGGTGTCGATATTAGAGAATTGCCTCAAGAGAAACTGAGAAGTCAGATGGGTTATGTTTCTCAAAAAGCCATTTTATTTAGCGGAACCATTGCTGATAATGTGCGCTTTGGCAAACACGATGCAACAGATGACGAGATTTGGCAGGCACTGCGGACGGCACAGGCCGAAGAATTTGTTTTGCAAAAAGATGGCGGAATTCACGCAGAGATAGACCAAGGGGGTTCGAATCTCTCTGGCGGTCAAAAGCAGCGTCTTTCGATCGCAAGAGCACTCGTAAGAAAACCTGCATTCTACTTGTTTGACGATAGCTTCTCTGCCCTTGATTACAAAACGGATGCAAAACTTCGGTCAGCACTAGAAGCTGAAAAAGAGCATGCTGCTTTGATTATTGTGGCTCAAAGAATCAGCACAGTGAAGCATAGCGATAAAATCATTGTGTTAGATGATGGAAAAATAGCAGGTATCGGTACACATGAACAGTTACTGAAAGATAACCTTGTCTATCAAGAAATAGTCGCATCACAGGAAGGTCAGGAGGTGGAGCAAGGATGAGTAAAAAAATGTCTTCTGGAATGGGACATAAAGGCGGTCACCCAAGGGGCCCAGTACAAAAACCGAAGGAATTTAAAAAAACACTTCTTCGTTTAACGGGCTATTTAAAACCGAGGAAATTTCAGCTGATCGTTGTCCTGATTGCAGCGATCGGTTCAACCGTTTTTAATGTCATCAGTCCAAAATTACTTGGGGATGCCACCTCTTCCCTATTTGAAAGTTTTACACAAGGAACTGGTGTTCAATTTGACGTCATTTCACGCATTTTATTGCTGCTTGTTCTATTATATGTCGTGGCTTCTCTCTTCTCATTCGTGCAGCAATATGTGATGGCGGGTGTCTCGCAGCAGACCATTGCTGAACTAAGACAAGAAGCGAGTGACAAACTCACACGTCTCCCTCTTCGTTATTTTGATAAAACAACACATGGAGACACGCTGAGCCGGGTGATGAACGACATTGATAATATTAATACTTCTTTACAGCAGGCACTCACACAAGTGATCACATCTGTCATTACAGTCATTGGAATTGTCGTCATGATGCTTTTCATCAGTCCGCTACTGACGCTGCTTGTTTGTTTGACGCTGCCTCTCAGTTTGTTTGCGATTCGAGGCATTACATCATTTTCGCAAAAGCATTTTAAAGCACAGCAAAAAGAACTAGGGATGATCAATGGACATATTAATGAAATGTTCACAGGACATCAGACGGTTCGTGCGTATGGCTATGAAAAGAAAGCCATTGATACATTTGATCAATTAAACGAACAACTATATGAATCTTCAAGAAAAGCACAATTTATCTCCGGCTTAATGATGCCGATGATGACCTTTATTGGGAATCTTGGCTATGTGGCGGTAAGTGTTGCTGGCGGAATTCTTGTCATTAACGGGAATATTCGTGTTGGGGATGTGCAAGCATTTATCCAATACACACAGCAAATGTCGCAGCCGCTTGTGCAAGCATCCAGTGTTGCAAACTTAGTTCAATCTGCTATCGCTTCAGCTGAACGGGTGTTTGAAATTCTGGATGAGGAAGAAGAACATGCGGAAGAAGATGCAGCGATTGATCTTAAATCCCTTTCCGGAGATGTGGCCTTTGAGCACGTTCACTTCGGTTATGAGAAAGATCAACCCATTATTAAAGATTTGAATTTACAAGTCCGAGAAGGACAAACGGTGGCCATTGTTGGGCCAACAGGCGCTGGAAAAACAACGATTATTAATCTGTTAATGCGCTTTTACGAGCTAGATCAAGGCTCCATTCGCATTGGCGGCGTAAAAACAACCGACCTCAGCCGAGAGCAAGTACGTGACTTATTTGCGATGGTTCTTCAGGATACATGGCTCTTTGAAGGCACAATTTATGACAACATCGCATATGGTAGACCGCATGTTTCAAAAGAGGATGTGTTGAAGGCCGCTAAACATGCCTATGCAGACGATTTCATCCGCACCCTTCCAGATGGATATGACACACTCTTAACAGAAGATGCCGGCAACCTCTCACAAGGTCAACGTCAACTGTTAACCATCGCCCGTGCCATCTTATCTGATCCGAAGATATTAATCTTAGATGAAGCAACAAGCAGTGTCGATACACGGACAGAGATGCATATTCAAAAAGCAATGAATGAATTAATGAACGGCAGAACAAGCTTCGTTATTGCACATCGACTTTCAACGATTAAAGATGCCGATCTCATTTTAGTTATGAAAGATGGCACGATCATTGAAAAAGGAACTCATCGTGAGCTTTTGAAAGAAAAAGGCTTTTATGCAGACCTCTATATGAGTCAATTTGCCGAAAACCAAGTCGGTTAAACAGCACCAAAAAGGATAGACAGCATGTAAAAATGCCTGTCTATCCTTTTTGTGATGCCTTAAGCTTCCCGTTTTCTGACTTTCACACTAAGTTTCGTCATGTAATCCGCTTCATTTTTAGACATCAGAGAATGAAGTAAATACTCCTCAAAGACATCCCCATCCAGTATCATATCCTCTGCTTCGATGTGATCTAATAAACGTGAATAGGCAGTCTCCATTTCTTCATATGTTCCTTGTTGATACATGACTGCATATAGACCCGCTGGCTTTTTGACTGCATCCGGTCCTTCCATTCGGCAGAACAGCCGATCAGATTGATGATAATGACGCTGCAAAAACTGCTCCTTGTTTAAAATAGAACCATTTGCCGCCGCACCTTTAATACCAATCCCTTTCAGAAATTCTCCTACAATTCGAGAAATTTCTTCTATAGGTGTGTTTGAATCAATTGGGTTTGATGTACTGAGGACGATCGGTTCTTCTGGCAGTTCTTGAAACAAGACCTCCCCTGTTTTCACTGATGATAATTCATTCGTTGTCTCGATCACACGAAAAAGAAAAGATTGAATATCCTGTAGTTTTTGGATCTCCTCCCCGACCTTTTCTGCTTGCTCAACCGCAAGGCTTTGCAATTTCTCCTGAGAAGGCTCAGTAAAGTATTGTTTTAATTGTTTGATCGGAAATTGAACAGCACGAAGGGATTGAATGGCCATGAAATGATCAAATTGTTCAAATGTATAATAACGGTACCCATTTTCCTGAACACCTGCCGGCTTAAACAAATCGATTTTATCATAATAGAGCAGTGTATCTTTTTTCACTTCAAATAATGACGCAAATTCTCCAGTTAAAAATGTTTTTTGAACATCGCTCATCATTTTTAGGGCTCCTTTCTTGACTATGGAGTTACTCCATCCTTTATGATAACATGCATAAACACCACGTATGTGGAGAAAGGATTTACACATGAACAAAATCGCACAAGATCAAGTCACATTATCACTTGCAAAACAAGAGGACTTCCCTTTGATGAAAAAAGAACTGCAAGATGCTTTCACAGCTGGCATCATTGATGCATTTGGCGATGCAGAAGGTGGACCAATTCCTCCTGATGAGTCGATTGATGAATCTTTTTATTCGACAGAGAACCTTGTCTATCATATTTTACTAAATGGTCAAAAGGCAGGAGGGGTTGTCTTAAAAATCAACCATCACACACACCGCAATTCGGTGGACCTATTATATATCTCTTCATCATCTCATAGCCGCGGCATTGGTCAGGCAGCATGGAAAGCCATTGAGGCGCAATATCCAGAAACGAAGGTGTGGGAAGTTGTCACTCCTTATTTTGAAAAGCGCAACATTCATTTTTATGTGAACAAATGCGGGTTTCAGATTGTTGAGTTTTATCACTTACACCATCCAGATCCGAGCTTCCCTCATGAGAAGAATCAAGAAAATGACCCTTTAGCGCCTGAGACATTTGAATTTTTCAAATTTGAGAAAGTCATGAAAAAAGACCGTTCAAGTTCATAAAAAAACTAGATTGTTGACAAAGGGCTAAAATGGACTTCATTTTAGCCCTTTGTCTTCTTTTTCAAGAGTTGTCAGTGCTTCAGCATCGTTTCCATGTCGTTCCCCTTTTTTCTCTCTTCTTTTCTCATACACTAAAAAAACACTACCCCAAGAAGAAAGGTAGTGTTCGTTACATTCATTCTAGCTTCTAATCTGACCATCACCAGATAGAAGCAGCTTTGTTGTTGTCAGTGCAGGAAGTCCCATTGGCCCTCTTGCGTGCAGTTTTTGAGTAGAAATGCCAATTTCAGCGCCATATCCTAGTGCACCGCCATCTGTAAAACGTGTAGATGCGTTATGATAAACAGCGGCCGCATCGACTTCGTTTAGAAAGATTTGTGCGTTTTTTTCATCCTCTGTTACGATGGCTTCTGAATGTTTCGTTCCGTACTGATCAATGTGGTGAATGGCGTCCTCAATTGAGTCAACGACTTTCACCGCAAGATCAAGACTTAAATACTCATCTGTCCAATCCACTTCCTCCGCAGGAACCGCTTCGGAAAAGAAGGATTGAGCGTCTTGATCCCCGTGCACAGTGACTTGGTGCTGAAGCAGTGCTTCATTCAATGCTGCACCATTTTCTTTCAGCCAATCGCGATGAACGATCAGAGTCTCAAGCGCATTACAAACGGCCGGACGATTTGTTTTCGCATTGATGACAATCTGAATGGCTTTTTCTACATTCGCTGTTTGATCAATAAAGATATGGCAGTTCCCTGTCCCTGTTTCAAGAACTGGAATGGTCGATTCTTCTACAACGGTTTTGATTAAAGAAGCCCCGCCTCTCGGGATTAAAACATCAATCCACTCTTTTAGATGAAACATCGCTTGAACCGATGAACGGTCTGTTTGTTCAATAAACTGTACCGCATCACGAGGGATCTTTGTTTGATCCAATGCCTCATGAATGACGCGGACGATGGCTTTGTTGGAAGAAATAGCGGAGGAACCGCCTTTTAAAATCACTGAGTTGCCTGCCTTGAGGGCAAGCCCTGCTGCATCGACAGTGACATTCGGTCTCGCTTCATAGATCATCCCGATCACGCCGAGCGGTACTCTTCGGCTTTTCACATGTAAGCCGTTTTCAAGAGTCCATTCATCCAATATTTCTCCAACAGGATCTGTTAATCTCGTCACAAGCCGCAAACTTTCCGCAAACTCATGAATTCTCTCTTCATTTAACATTAATCGATCCATTAATGCTTCAGAGAAGCCCTTTTCTTTTCCTGCCTCTAAATCCTTTTGATTTTCCTGTAAAATAAAATCACTTTGCTGTTCGAGCGTTTCTGCTATTTTCAGTAGCGCCTCATTTTTTTCCTCTGTTTGAAGTAAACCTAGTTTTTTTGATACGTGCTTTGCTTTTTTCGCTTTTTCTTTGACCGATGTGACAACTTCAGCTGTCAGTGTCATGAAATTCCTCCCTTATGATTAGCAAACTGGTATTGATAAATCTAAATGACAAACAAACGCTTCAAGATCTACGACATGCACCACTTCATCCTGTAGCAAGTCACCGTTCAGTGCGAGTTCGTCGGACGCATAATTGACAATGCCAAGCCCTATTTCTCTTTCATCTTGATCTAAAATACGGACAACATCGCCTTTTTTAAACGAACCCTTTACATCGACTATGCCGTCAGAATCCAGACTTTTCTCACGATGCATGAGAAGCTCCTGTGTTTTCTCTTGAACAACGATTTCGCCTTTTGGGCCAGAATGAAAAGCAATCCACTGTTTTTTATAATTCAGCGGCGCTAAATTTTCGTCAGCTGTAAAATAAGTGCCGTCCTCTGTCCCATTAATGGCTTTGTCTAAAATGTGAGGCGTATCGGCTTTTCCCAAAAAGCCATTGATGCCTGCGGCCATTGAAATTTTAAAGGCATCGAGTTTTGATTTCATTCCGCCTGTGCCAACGCTGCTTCCCGCATCTCCAGCGGCTGCTTCGATGTCTTCTGTGATTTCTGTGACTTCTAGAATTCTCTTCGCATTCGGGTTTGTATGAGGGTTATCTTCATACAAGCCATCAATATCAGATAAAATAGCGAGGAAATCCGCATCAATCAGTCCAGCTACTTTTGCAGACAATGTATCATTATCTCCAAACTTCAACCGATTGATCGTCACTGTATCATTTTCATTAATAATCGGGATGATCCCTCGATCTAATAACACATTCATTGTATTTCGCACATTTTGATAGCGCGTTTCATCTGAAAAATCGCTTCTTGTAATTAATAGCTGTGAAGCAATATAACCGTGCGATAAAAATAAAGTAGAATATGACTCCATTAAAAGCCCTTGCCCTATTGAGGCAGACGCCTGTTTTTCTGGCAGTGTTTTCGGTCTATCAATAAATCCTAATTTTCGGTAACCAGCTGCAACCGCACCAGATGAGACCAAAATGACTTCGTGTCCTTCATCTTTGAGTTTTACAATTTGATTGACGAGGTTTTCTAGTTTTTTTAAACTAATCTCACCTTGAAAGCTAGTAAGAGAGCTGCTTCCGATTTTCACAACAATTCGTTTTCTCTCTTTATCTGCGTACACCTTATCACTCCTGTATTGAGGCTCTATTTATATCGTTACTTTTTGTTTTTGCTGTTCACTTATTTCTTTTGATCGATTGGCGGCATGTTTGACGGCCTGCTTGATGGCTTCTCCTCCGCCAAAATCATCTAATGCATCTAGTCCTGCAGCCGTTGTTCCATTAGGTGACGTAATTTTTTCTCTGAGGACAGAAGGATTTTCAGCTGTTTCTTGCAGCATCTTCGCTGCACCGAGAAGTGTCTGTGTACCGATTTGACGGGACATTTCTTTTGATAAGCCAGCTTCTTCTCCAGCTTCTTCGATTCTTTCCATTAAGAAATAAAAATAAGCTGGACCGCTTCCGGCAATTCCTGTGAAAATATCCATTTGCTCTTCCTGAATGGTATATACTTCTCCCATTTCAGATAAAAGAGCTCGACTCATGCTTACATGTTCATTTTTCACATCACGTCCAGCAGATAAAGCGGTCGCCGACGCCCCAATCGTACTTGACGTATTTGGCATTACTCGCATAACAGGCTGCCCTTCATGCAGCATGTCTTCAATATACGATGATTTCACACCTGCAAGCACAGACAGGATGAGCTGATCTTTCTGAATATGAGGTTTTAATGATTCAAGTGCTGTTTCAGCATCCTTTGGCTTCATTGCCAGGATCAACATATCCATCTCTTCAAAAGGAAATGAATCCATTGTGGCTGTTTGGATTCCGTAGCGTTTCGTTAGTTCGTTTAATCGCTGCTTATTTTGCTTGTTTGTTGCGTAAATTTGGCTGAGCGGCATCTGACCTGATCGCACAATACCTGCAATCATTCCTTCCGCCATAGAACCTGCTCCAATGAAAGCAACTTTCTTTTGATCAATGATATTGATCCTCTCCCTTGTTCGCTTTTTGTTCGTGTTTTTCGCACGTTAGTTATCGTAACATGATGAGAAATCGTGTCAAGAAAGAGCCAGCGCTTTTCAAAAGTCCCGAATACGCGCTGAACAGCTTGCGGTATGTATGTTAGCCGTGTTTTTTCAAATCATCAATTTAGATCAAAAGAACTATACAGATTTGAATCATAGTACCCTTTCGTTCGACTGAATTCACCATTTTATTTTTGGTTTCGGTGACTTCAATTCTAGTTTTTAGTAAGCGCTATCATTTTTGATGACTTTCTATTTTCCTATAGGATGAATGTGTTTGAATCTTTCGATTAGACTATTGACATATTTTAGAAAACATGTCCGTTGAAATGCGTTTTTCGTGGTGATACCGTGAAAGGGAAATCAAGTGAAAAAGGAGCGTTCATAATGAAAGTAAAAGAAAATTACGTCAATGTCATCCCAATGAAAGAAATCCGATCTACTGATGACCTTCTTTTCCCATTCCCTATCTACAATGAATTACGATCGCAGGGTGATATTCGATACGATGAAACGAGAAAGTGCTGGGATCTCTTTCGATATGCTGATATTCAGTCTGTTCTGAAGCAGCCAAAAGTGTTTTCATCACAGCGAGGAAGAAGCACATCTAAAACGAGTATTTTAACAATGGACCCTCCAAAACATACCAAAATGAGAGCACTCGTCAATAAAGCCTTCACGCCAAAAGCGATCAAACAAATAGAAGAAAAGATCAAAGACTTGACCCATGATCTATTACATCAAGTAAAGGATCAACGGACCTTCGATATTGTGCAAGATCTGGCCGCTCCCCTACCTGTCATGATCATCGCCGAGCTTCTCGGTGCAGAAGTGAAAGACAGAGAGCTGATCAAAAAACATTCAGATGCTCTAGTTGCAGGAGCCAAAGATGATTCAAAAGAAGCTGTTCAAGCCGTTGTCGACATGCAAAAACAAGCAGAAAAAGAGCTGTCAGAGTACTTTGCTCATTTGATCCAAAAACGAAAAGAAATGCCAGCCGATGATTTAATCTCTCTTCTCATCCAAGCGGAAATTGACGGTGAGCGTTTATCAGAAAATGAACTGCTTGGCTTTTGTATACTCTTACTCGTTGCTGGTAATGAAACAACAACGAATTTAATCACAAATGCCGTACGACTTTTAACAGAGCAGCCGCATATCGCCGAATCAGTGCGGCAAGACCTGTCTCTCATTCCTCAATTGACAGAAGAAACGCTACGCTATTATCCGCCTGTTCAAGCGATTGGGCGAGTTGCAGCAGAGGATGTTCAGATTGCCGGTTCTCACATTGAAAAAGGAGACTATCTTATCAGCTGGGTGGCATCTGCAAATCGTGATGAACGGAAGTTTGACGATCCAGATACGTTTCGTCTTGACAGAAAATCAAATCCACATTTGAGCTTTGGCTTCGGCATCCATTTTTGTCTTGGTGCCCCTCTCGCCCGGCTTGAGGCTCATCTAGCACTTGAGATTTTACTCCGTACGTTTCGGGAAATCACCTGTGCGGCAGATCAGCTGAAACCGATTCAAAGCACGTTTGTGTTTGGGGTCAAAGAATTTCCTGTGCAGGTCACCCGTTTTTAAAAGTCCCTTTCATTAGGGGCTTTTTTTCATATGCTTATCCTTACCTTCCTGGTCTTAACATGCTAAAATAAAATCCATATGTACAGTGATCACGGAATTCGGAAAGGAAGCTAAACGTATGACCGATTACACAGCAATGAAAGACGGAATATTCAAATCAGTTTGTTCGTTAGATTGCCCTGATCAGTGCGGTCTTTTAATACATAAAGAGAACGGAAAGATCGTTAAAGTTCAAGGAGATCCAGATCATCCAGTCACTCAAGGAAACATTTGCAATAAAGTGCGGAATGTCACAGCTCGTTTATATGATGAAAAACGTCTGACAACACCATTAAAACGTGTAGGTCAAAAAGGTGACCGGCAGTTTGCTCCAATTACGTGGGAAGAAGCGATTGAAACCATTCGTCAAAAATGGACAAAGCTGATCGAAGAAAAAGGACCAGAAAGCATTTTGCCTTACAGCTTCTATGGGAATATGGGGAATCTTAATGCAGAAGGAATGGACCGCCGCTTTTTCTATCGACTTGGCTCAAGTCAGCTAGACCGAACCATTTGTCAGTCAGCCGGAACAACAGGCTATAAATATACAATGGGCGCAAGCATCGGGACAGACCCAGAAGAAACCATTCATACGAAACTATTTATCTTTTGGGGCATCAATGCAGTTTCAACCAATATGCATCAAATCACGTTGGCACAAAAAGCTCGAAAGCAAGGAGCCAAAATTGTCGTCATTGATGTGCACAAAAACCAAACGGGCCGGATGGCAGATTGGTTCATTCCGCTTCGCCCTGGCACTGACAGTGCGCTAGCTCTTGGGATCATGCATGTCCTTTTTAAAGAAGACCGCACAGATGCGTCATTTTTAGAGACTTACACGGTCGGTCACAATGAACTTCGCGAGCATGTGAAGCAGTACGATCCAGAAACGGTCGAACAGATCACGGGTGTCCCAAAAGAAGACATCATCACACTTGCGAGAATGTACGCAGAGACAACGCCGTCTCTCATTCGTATTGGCAATGGGCTACAGCATCACGATAATGGCGGCATGAGTATTCGAACCATCTCCTGTCTCCCTGCCCTCACCGGTCAATGGCTGCACAAAGGCGGCGGTGCGATGAAATCGAACTCTTCTTTTCTTAGTTATAATGAAACCGCTCTTCAGCGACCGGAATTATTAAAGGAACGCGAACCTAGAACATTTAATATGAATCAGCTGGGCAGCGTGCTAACGAACGCAGAACCTTCTATTGATTCTCTTTTTGTCTACTCTTGCAACCCGGCTGTTGTGACACCTGAAGCAAATAAAGTAAGAGACGGTTTAATGCGGCAAGACTTATTTACGGTTGTCCATGACTTGTTCATGACAGAGACAGCCTCTTATGCGGATATTGTTCTGCCAGCGACCTCTGCCTTTGAAAACGAGGATTTTTATACTTCTTACTGGCATCATTACATTCAAATTCAAGAACCTGTTATAGAACGTTATGGAGAAAGCAAATCAAACACAGAAGTG
The DNA here is from genome assembly GCF_003946835.1 of Bacillus sp. 2B09. Taxonomy (NCBI): domain Bacteria; kingdom Bacillati; phylum Bacillota; class Bacilli; order Caryophanales; family Bacillaceae; genus Bacillus; species Bacillus sp. 2B09. The sequence goes on along the minus strand of NZ_RPSG01000006.1, from coordinate 227,723 downwards.
TTTCGTCTTTTGGCTCATGCGATGGGCTTTGAAGATGAAGCCTTTAAAGACACAGATGCGGAACTAATGGAACAAGCTCTTCATCATCCTGAAAATCCGCATTATGAAAACATTTCATATCAAGCGTTAAAAGAGAAAAAGTGGATCAAAGCAAAACGAGGGCCTTTCGAAGATTTAAAGCTCCCTACCCCAAGCGGGAAAATTGAGCTTTACTCTGAACAAATGAAAAAAGATGGATATCCAGCCCTTCCAACCTATGTACCTTTATTCAAGGAAAGTGATTATCCACTAACGTTTATACCGGGACCAAACCATAATTTTCTTAATTCCACCTTCTCTCTTCATGAGAAGCATCAAAAGCTAGAGAAATTTCCGAAGCTTCATATGAATGAACAAGATGCAAAAGAAAGACAGATTGAAGATGGGGACATGGTTCGTGTGCTGAATGATCGAGGAGAATGCGAGCTGATCGTGTCAGTCGGACAAAATGTGTTATCTGGTGTTGTTGTCAGTCAGGGATTATGGGCAGACCAAAAAGGCAAAAAACATTTGGTGAATGGCCTCACGCCTGATCGTTTGGCAGATATGGGCGGTGGTGCGACGTTCTTTTCCGGCAGAGTCGAAGTTGAAAAATTATGATAGAAAAAGCCAGGAGTTTTGCTCCCGGCTCTTTTCTTTGACTTTTTTAGTTGCCAATAAACAGCTGATTGGTCATCACATTTGCACTTCCGCTGCTTTGGTAGCCTTCTACAGTAAATGCCGTTTCATACATCTTCCCCATTGGCATCCCTAAACTTTCCCATTTTCTAAAATGCGCACTGACGGAGACCGTTCCGCTTGTACGTTTCGTTTGACGTACACTCCAATATTGCTTGAAGGTTGCGATCCCGATAATGGAAGGCTGATTGACACGGGTTGTTTCATAAATGTCATATGTGCCTCCATCAGCATAAAATGATCCTTTATACGCTCCTGTTGGACGATATGTGCCCCATGAATCAACAATGTAGTATTCTGCTAATGGAGATTGTGTCCAGCCATAGACACATAGATAGGAATTCCCGCCTGGGTTAAAACTTGCGTTGTAATTGATGGAGATGTTGCCAAGCTGATGGTGAGTTCTAGTGGAATCAAACTTTTTCCCTTTTCTAAATAAAGCATTTCCGATATTGTTCCAGCCTGCACTAAATGCCCCGCCGTTATTGAGTGTCATCGAGGTGTTTCCATAATCCTTCCATAATTCATAATCGTACCCGCTATGGTTACCCATTTCATTATTCGTAATGGTTCTCGCATGGGCTGGTACAGCCGTCAGTATAAGCGTCAGTCCAATACACATCACAAACAACAGTCTTAATTTTCTCAAATTCATCGTCCATTCCTCTCCTTTTTCATCCTTTTGATTCTGTCATCTCTAAGATGAAATGAATTCATCACCTCCTTTCATGCCCCTACTCACTACTAGATTATCGATACTGTGCTAGACCCGCATGAATGTCTCTTGTATGTGTATAAATGCTTTGATACAAACGAAAGAGATGATCATATATAGCGACATGCTGTTGATTTGGTGTAAATACGGCCGCTTGATGGATAAACTGATCCGCGCACGCCTCAAGTGACTCGTACCAGCCGCATCCAACTGCTGCAAGCATCGCTGCACCTAATGCGGGCCCTTGCTCATTTTCAAGCTGTATCACCTCAGCTTGAAAAATGTCTGCCTGCATTTGAAGCCATGTATGACTTCTCGCACCTCCACCAATAGACACGATGGAATCAATGCTTTTTCCCGCCTGCTTGAATAAAGCGATCGATTCATTTAATGAAAAAGTGATTCCTTCAAGCACAGCTCTAACCATATGCGCTTTTTTATGCCGGCTGTCTAATCCAATGAAGCTTCCACGAATGACTGAATCTGCATGAGGCGTTCTTTCCCCAACTAAATATGGCGTAAATAGCAATCCATTTGCGCCAGGCGCTATATCTTTTGCTCCGGCTAAAAGGTCTTTAAACGAATCATTTGGAGCAAGTAAAGATTTAATCCAATCGAGGCTATAACCTGCTGACAAAGTGACTCCCATTGTATAAAAAGCGTCTTTTTTTGCATGATGGAACAAATGCAAGTTTCCATTCAGCTCTCTGTTATGATTTTCTTCATAGGAAAGAATGACACCTGATGTGCCAATGCTGCATAATGTGTGACCTGATGATAAAATGCCGGCACCAATGGCACCGCAAGCATTATCCGCTCCACCCGCAAAAACCTTCACCTCTTCTGTCATCCCGGTTTCCTTTGCGATCTGCGGCAAGAGTGTTCCAACCTCCGCCTCCGATGAAACGAGTGGCGGGCAAATACGAATCGGAATATCAAAGGTTTGACAAATCTCCTCACTCCATGTTTGTTCTCCCATATCCAACAGTAACGTACCAGCCGCATCAGAATAGTCCATATGAATAGCGCCGGTTAATCGATATCTGACATAATCTTTTGGAAGTAAAAACAAATGGATTCGTTGATCAATTTCTGGTTCATGTTCCTTTACCCATAACAACTTTGGCAGTGTAAATCCTTCTAATGCCTGATTTTTTGTGATCGCTTGCAGCCTGCCTCCTAGCTTTTCTGTCATGCGCACGCATTGCGGTGTTGTTCTTGTGTCATTCCACAAGATGGCAGGCCTGAGCACTTGAAGGAATTCATCTAATAAAACAAGTCCGTGCATTTGTCCAGAAAAACTGATGCCTTCTACTTGCCTTGACTGAACAGGCTTTCTCTCCATAAGTTCTGTCATCGCGGCAATCGTCTGCTCTACCCAGTCTTCAGGATTTTGCTCACAATAACCTGGTTTGCTTTGAATGAGGCGGTAAGATTTAGTCGTCTCGCAGCATACCTTCCCGCTCTCATCTACTAATATCGCTTTAACTCCGCTCGTTCCAAGATCAATTCCCATCACATACTTCATATGTTCACTCCTTCAAAACATCCGCCCGCTCCATTAATCTTCTAACAAATATTGATTTAATCTGGCTTTCAGCTGTTCCTCTCTGCCAGATTCGTTTCTGATGAGCGGATGTTTCAGTGCATATTCTTCTAATGTATGAAAGTTTGCCGTTCCTTCTGAAATCTCCCGTCCAATTCCTTCAGAAAAACTGCGGTACCGGTGCTTGATCACATCTTCAAACACACGGTCTTCTATGAGTCTATGAGCCACCCGCAGCCCTTTTGCGAATGCATCCATCCCCGCAATATGGGCATACAGAAGATCTTCCAGTTCAAAGGAGGCTCTTCTGACTTTTGCATCAAAATTGAGACCGCCTGTTCCAAGTCCGCCATTTTGCAAAATTTCATACATGGCGAGTGTTGTGGCATATAAATCCGTTGGGAATTCATCAGTGTCCCAGCCTAGAAGGGAGTTTCCTTGGTTGGCATCAACGGAACCGAGCAGTCCATGAATTCTTGCTACACGCAGCTCATGCTCAAACGTATGACCCGCTAATGTCGCATGATTGGCCTCGATATTTAATTTAAAGTGTGTATCCAATCCATATTGTTTTAAAAAGGCGATTGATGTCGCTGCATCCGTATCATATTGATGAGTTGTCGGTTCCTTCGGCTTTGGCTCAATTAAAAATTGACCTGTAAATCCAATTTCTTTTGCATAATCGACCGCCATATGCAAAAAGGTCGCCAAATGGTCAAGCTCTCTTTTCATATCTGTATTCAGCAGTGTGTCGTAACCTTCTCGTCCTCCCCAGAAAACATAATTTTCTGCGCCGAGTTCCTTTGCTGTTTCGATGCCCTTTTTCACTTGTGCAGCTGCATAGGCAAATACATCTGCATGACAGGATGTCGCTGCACCGTGAACAAATCTTGGATGCTTAAACATATTAGCCGTGTTCCATAGAAGCCGAACCCCGCTTTGCTGCATGTAATCTTTCATTCTTTCTATGATGATGTCTAACTGCTGATTGGTCTCTTGAAGCGTGTCGCCCTCTGGTGCAATATCACGGTCATGGAATGAAAAATACGGAACATCCAATAGATCAAAGAGCTGAAAAGCCACTTCCAATCTAGCCTTCGCCAAATCCATTCCACTATAAGAATCCCAGGCCCTTTTCATCGTGCCAGTTCCAAACATGTCTGTTCCATCAGCAGTCAATGTATGCCAATAAGCGACGGAGAATCGCAGGTGATCTTTCATTGATTTTCCGCCAATCATTTCGCTCGGATCATAATATTTAAATGCGAATGGGTTCTTTGAATGTTTTCCTTCATATTGAATGTTGCCAATCCCTTGTAAACGACTTAACGAAGTCATATTTGATTTGACCATAAGTGATTCCCCCTATATATTCACTTAGTAAGTTGATTCAACAAACAAATGAACGAGTTGACCAACTAATCTCTTTGAATTTTCCATATTTTTTAGTTTTTTAGAAATATTTTCGTTATAATAAAGTGAAAAGCATGTTTTATAGAGAATGAACTCGACAAAAAATGGCTTTTCTTCACTTAATCTAAAGACGAAACAAATGGAGTGGATACAATGGATATTGCGGATCAGAACTTTGTGAAAAAAATAAATCAAAAGCTATTGCTAAACGAAATTCTGCACCATGCACCAATTTCCAGAGCAAAATTATCTGAACGCACTGGGTTAAATAAATCGACCGTTTCTTCTCAAGTGAGTACATTAATGAAAGAACATCTTGTTTATGAAATCGGTCAAGGCGAATCTAGCGGCGGAAGAAGACCCGTGCTTCTCATGTTTAATAAACGTGCAGGTTACTCTATCGGCATTGATGTCGGTGTTGATTATGTCAACGGCATTTTAACAGACCTTGAAGGGTCGATGATTCATAATGAGCAGCTCAAGCTCCCATCCAGCACACCTGATGTGACCGTCCGTATTTTAATTGAATTGATTCAGCAGTTACGTTCACACATTCCTTCTTCTCCATACGGGCTGATTGGTATAGGGATTTGTATACCTGGTCTGGTCGATGCAGATGAACAAATTGTGTTTACGCCTCATTCAAAATGGAAAAATGTCGATCTAAAAACAAGTCTCCAAGACACATTCCAAGTACCGGTTTTTATCGAGAATGAAGCAAATGCCGGTGCGTACGGTGAAAAAATCTTTGGTGCTGCTAAACATTATGACCATCTGATCTATGCAAGTATCGGCACTGGTATTGGAATAGGCATCATTATCAATCATCATTTATATAGAGGTACAAACGGTTTTTCTGGTGAAATGGGACATATGACGATCGACTTTAATGGACCGACATGTAGCTGCGGAAATCGTGGTTGCTGGGAACTGTATGCATCTGAGAAAGCACTGTTCCAATCGCTCCAAACAGATGGTCAGCCATTCACCTATCAAGATATTGAGCGGCTGGCGAAGTTAAATGATATGAAAACACTCAATGCCTTGCGTAACTTTGGCTTTTACATTGGGGTAGGTCTCACAAACGTTCTGCATACCTTCAACCCACAAGCCGTTATTTTACGAAACAAGGTCATTGAATCTGAGCAGGCCGTTCTAAGTGTCATTCAAGATGAAGTATCCTCTAGAATGGATGCACAATTCAGCTCACGGGTGGAGCTGCTTCCTTCATCATTAGGACAAAACGCACCAGCCTTAGGGATGACATCTCTTGTCACTGAAGCTTTTTTGCGTGATGTCACGCCTTCACCATGATGGAATACATGTTAAAGAGAGACAGCCTTTAGAGTGTTGTCTTTTTTTATTCAGTTGTTTCTTCGTATCGAAAATACTTAAAATCGGCAGGCAGACGTTCACCGCTTGTGTCTTGGCACTGCATTCCAACAAAAGCCCCTGTAAAGAACCCCCCTCCTCGAATAAAATCATCTGACAAATGGGTCGATTCAAGCGGTACATCTATTTTTTCCCACTCTTGTTGATCAAAAGAATAAGAATACGTGTACGTCTCTCTCTGAACGGTCACTTTTAAATACACATACGGAATCTCGTCTGGAATGATGATTTTTTTAATTAGCGGCTGAGAAAAGGCCAGATTTTCACACACAGATAATTCAAGGATACGGCCAAGCGCCTCGTCATAAGTCACCTGAAGTGCAGTCCAATTTTCCGTATTATAATAATTCACAAGACCTGCCGCTTGCTGAAAGTTTTCCGGAAAGAAGGAAACCGCTGTCTCTGCTTCAAAATAAAAGCTTTGCCAGCGCCTCGCAACAAACGCTTGTGTAAATTTAGACGTTAAAGATTCCTGCCCATACAGCCTTAAATGATGTGGGTTTTCTGTCACTGAACCAATCTGATCCGTAAATGGGATTCTTAATGTTTGAAAATGTCTATTTAACGATGAATCTTTAAATTCATCGACTATGTGATAGGTTGGAGAGAACTCTTTTACGCTCATCGCAGGCGCTTCAACCTCTAGAAGCCCCTCTTTTCCGCCTACCACATACGGCCAGCCATCTTTCCATTCAAGCTTTTGTATGGCTGTCTCTCTTCCTAAAGGACACCAGCCTCTTTGCTGAAAAATGGATTCCTTACTTGAATGAATTGGGCGGCCAGTCAGATGAGCCAAATACCATTCATTTGTATGCGTTTGTACAATGGAAGCATGCCCGCATTTTTGTAGTGGATGGCTAGGCGCATGAAAAGCCGTTAAAATTGGGTTGTCAGGATGAACCTCATACGGCCCATCAATACGCGAGGAACGGGCGATTGTGGCTGCATGTTCGTAACGTGTTCCCCCTTCAGCTGTTAATAAATAATAGACATCATTGATGTAATAAAGATGCGGGGCTTCTGTCAGTTTGATTGGCGTGCCTTTAAAAATGACCTTCCGCTCACCGACCAGTTTTTTTTCAGATACACTATATTCCTGTAAGGCTATACCTGCAAAAGAATGATGTTTTTCTCGATGGTCCCACAGCATATTCAACACGTATTTCTTTCCGCTTGGATCATGGAACAAGGAAGGATCAAACCCAGAACTATTGAGCCGAACCGGATCGCTCCACTCACCATCTACTGCATCAGCTGTGACCAAATAATTATGACCATCCTTAAACGGACCATCTACTACTTTAATATCTGAATAGATGAGCCAAAACTGACCATCCGCATAACTTAAACACGGCGCCCATACCCCGCCGGAATCAGGATTTCCTTTCATATCGAGTTGAGAAGTTTTTTGCAAGGGACGCGCGGCGAGCCGCCAGTGGACGAGATCCTTCGAGTGATAAATTTGCACCCCCGGGAACCATTCAAATGTAGAAACCGCCATGTAATAATCCTCTCCCGCACGGCAAATACTTGGGTCAGGGTTAAACCCTTTTAGCACTGGATTGGTAATGTTCATTGAATTTCCTCCTCTTTTGCTGACACTACATTTTAAAATCGTCGATGTGATCGACATATACTTTATCCCTGTTCTCAAGCTCTCTCACAACTTGTTTATGTTTTTCTTCATCAAGGTTATAAAAGTGAATATCAATCATCGCTAACACAAGTAAGCAGGCAGGGATAACGGTTGTGGTGATTAAAATGCCCAGCAATGCTTCTGGTGTTTGCACTTGGTTTGCTATATAACCAAATCGATCAAGGACAAGTCCTGGAACGATGCCACCTAATGCCATACCAAATTTAAAGAAGAAGCCAATCACTGCGTAGATCAATCCACCCATTCTTTTTCCTGTTTTATATTCACCGTATTCTACAGTTTCAGGAATAAGCGCCCACATGTAAGCGCCAGCCGTAATACTCCCAGCTGCAGCGACTAGCCTGAAAAGAAGAATGAGCACAATTTGACTCGGCGGTATCACAAGTAAAGCAAGAAGACCAACGATATTCAGCAAAAGTGAATAATTCAGCAGCCTTTTCTTTCCTAACAGTTTGTGCAACTTAGGTATAAACGGCAGCACCATTAAAGCTGGCAGACTGCCAATCAGGCCGTACCACTTCACTAAATCTTCTCTGCCGAGGTTATACGTCACATAATAGATCCCGACTGAGTTGCTGATCGAGTTCACACCAAAGATAATGATAAAGAAAATGCTTAACACAACAAGCGGACGATTCACTCGTAACTGGACAAAGAGATCACTGAACTTGATCTTTTCCTCTGGCTTTTGAAGCGTGACGCGCTCATTCGTACTTTTAAAACAGAAAATCAGTAATCCGCCCCCAAGTACGCCGAGAAATGCCATCGTGATCTGCCAGCCAAGTGCTGTATTTCCTGTTGTATCACTCAAAAACGTCGCAAGAAACGGAACAAAAAAAGCAACAACTAAACCACCGAGATTTGCAAAAAGCATACGAACAGACGTAATACTGACGACCTCTTGGTTATTTCTTGTCATTGCGGAAGTTAAAGCACCATAAGGAACATTGATGAACGTGTATGTAAGCGATAAACCAACATACGTGATGTACGCATAAATGAGTTTTCCCATTTCGGAAAAATCCGGTGTCGTAAAACAAAGAATGGCAAGAACGGCAAATGGTAACGCACCAAATAACAAATAAGGTCTAAACCGGCCAAAACGGCTGTTCGTTCGGTCAACCATCGCCCCAATAAACGGATCTGCAAGCGCATCGATGGCCCGAACCACCAAAAACATCGTCCCTGCTGCTGCTGCTGATAATCCATACACATCCGTATAAAAAAATAATAGATACGTAGAGACAGTTGCATAAATTAAATTACATGCGAAATCTCCTGAAGCATACCCCACTTTTTCAGACATACGAATCTCCTTTAAATTCTCACTCACCATGAGTTTTCTCCCTTCTTCACTTAGCCTCTTCTAACGGACAGATGGTGCAGGGCAGCAGCAATCAATAGGTCGAAAATAAAGCGCTTTCAATTCGTTGTAAAAATGAAGCTGAACAGCTCTTTCTTTCAGCTTAGCCCACATAGCAGCAAATCATGTGCTTTAAACAATAGATCAATAGATGATCGACATCTTAGTTTATCGATTAAACAAACTAAGATGAATTCATTTTATAAAATATGATCTGACTTTTCAATATTTTTTGAAAAAATAATCCAAATAATTGATTTCTTGTCATTTTTTCTATGATATGAGGAGATGAACCTTCTTTTTATCTTCCAAAAACAAAGAGAACTCAAATAATGGTTGCATTCATACCAATCCCATGCTATATTAATCAAGCGATGAGCTGAATTGTGTAAGTCGGGTAACATGTCTCTTTGAGACACACACGAATGTGGCGTGTGGTTATTCCGCCTCAATACGCAAAAGACATCTTCTGATGAAGATGTCTTTTTTCTTACCCTATTTTGGTGCCATTTTCAACCAGCTCATCGGTGGCAAGCAGGACAACGTCTTCTTTTGACGGCATGCCTCCTAAGACAAGCACCTCTGATTTAAACCCGGCAATTCTTCTTGGCGGGAAATTGACCACTGCAATAATTTGTTTCCCAGTGAGATTCTCAGCCTGATATCGTTTTGTCAGCTGTGCACTAGATTGTTTTATGCCAATCTCATCCCCAAAGTCAATCTTCAGCTTGAAAGCAGGCACTCTTGCTTCTGCAAAAAATGCTGCTTCTACTATCGTCCCAACACGAATGTCTAACCCTAAAAACTGTTCAATATCTGCCATTAGAATCTCTCTCCCTTTCAATCTTTCATAAAAAAGGTCACATTTTTCTTCTGCTAGATGACCACTTGTCTTCCACTAATTTCTTAATTGTAGCACACCCTACTCTTCTAAAAGAAAGGGTTAAAAAGACTATTGATTGAAATTTTTTAGTTTACATAATCATTTTATAGTAGTCTATTAAATATTTGCATCATGAAAATGAATTCGGTAAAATGGCAAATAATCCTACTGCTTCCTCTCGAATATTTCAGGGAGGGTTAACACTTGTTTACATTATCAGATATGTGGACGTTTTGCTGGTCGTTTTTCGTCATTCTTCCTATCGTTGCCATCTTGCATCAGCTGGGCCATATTGTAGTCGCCTGGCTGTTTGGAGCAAAGGTTTCGTTTGCGCTTGGCCGAGGCAAAAAAGTATTGAAAATAGGCGTCGTTGAAATAAGAAGAATCTATTTTCTAGATGCTTTTTGCCATTATGAAGAAATGAGGAGAAATAACCGTTTCTCACACATTCTTGTCTACTTAGGCGGATCATTATGCAACCTGCTCAGTGTTCTCATATTGAACACAATGATCGCCAACGATTTCCTGCCAGAGCATCAATTTTTCTATCAATTTGCTTACTTCTCAGTCTACTATGTATTTTTTGCTTTACTGCCAGTACAGTATGCAGATCATCATCCGAGTGATGGGCAAGCGATTGTGAACATCATTCGTCACGGTGAACCATGCGACATCATTGATTAAGATGAGTGGCTTTCACTGTCGATTTGATACTGAATCGTTAAAAAAGGAATACCGAATAGCTTCATTTGATGAATTGCTGTGAGACTTTTTTCCGTCTCCGGTTTCATATGAAAGCTTTCTTCCATTGGCAGTTTCATGGTGATGAAAGACGTATGCAAATACAATCCTTCATCACCCGTACTGCCTTTTGGACTTTTACTTTTTAATAGAAAATCTTCCTTTTCATTCAAAGGTTTTAAAATAGCCGTAAGCTGTGAAAAAGGAAGCGGCAAAGCAATATTCATATAGACTGTCTCTTCATCATGGTGCTGAGCATAGAGCGCATAAAAGACTTGCTCGCCTTTCTCATTGCGCCTGATCCACACACGTACATTCTTCCTTTCTTCAAGAGGATGTTGAAATCTTGAAAGACTCCCCGGCATTTCATATGGCATTCGTGATGACCCTAAATAGAGCTGTCCTATTTGTCTAAAAACAGGTTGAAGCAAAAAGACAAACGGCCTTACCCACCAATGAAAACAGACGGCTGCTTTTAACGTAAAGGACATCGGGTCTTCATAAAATCTGCGAATAACAGGTGACACACACTCTGCTGAAAATGCCTTTCCATTTAATTGGTCAAGAGAATCGACTAAACCAATCTTCTCATCATGCTGCATGTCGTCATGTTGAAAAGACATGATCTGAAAACGACCGTGAACTCTCGATACCGGAAAATCCTTCTGTTTCAATCGATCAGCTGGTCTTTCAATCAACCATCCAATGAGGCCTGGTAAAATAACCAAACTTGCATTGATACTGCCATGAAACCAAATCATTTGATCCATGCTGATGTAGGTAACATGTAAAAGCATTCCGGCAGAATAAAGGAATGATAGGACGATGGTTCCCATTAACATGATGCTAGAAAACACAACGAACCCTTTTGCGACAGTTGAACGAAAAGAAGTTGTCATACATAAAATTCCATACAAATAAAGTGCGATCACATAAAGAACGACGCTGAACGTATCAAACAGGCGAGAATAGCTGATTCCCACAGCAATCATCACTGGCGACAGTAAAATAATCCAGCCGCCCACTTTGTATAGCGTCGTCTCTTTTTTCCGCTGCCTTCCTAATAAGCCATAAAAGATTGGGATAAAAAAAGCCGAATAATGAAAATGAATAGCGGTCAAAAGAACAATCATCGGTGAAAATGTCATCACTTGTATATCTGCTATGTACAGCCAGAACCAAAGCCCACCTAGAGCGATATACATACATGCGCCATCGATCATCAGCTCATGAAGCGGATGGGCCCCTCTTTTCAGCAAACGGGTGAAACCAAATAAAGCCAGAATCATTGTAAAGAAAAGCCATCCCAATGCAAGCCAAAGAGAGTGAAAGATGAATGCGCCTGTTGCACATAGAGCTGCTACTGGAAAGGCTTTCATTATGAAGCCGATCAGCCCCTTCTGCTGCCGTTTCTTCTCTTCCTGATAAAAGAAGTGTAAGAAAGCGGGAAGAAAAAATAAAATCGCAATCAAAACAAAAAATTCTGGTATGAGAGCTGTCGTCAAACGTGTAACGAGAAAGCAGGACAGCAACATGATGCTACACATCAAATGCCATTTATTCATTAGGTGACACCCTTTCCGTAAACCGGCCCTTATACGTAAAAAGAGTGCCAAAAAGGCGATTTTTCACTTGAACATCAATCGTATACTCACCTGCACGCTCATCGTACCCTTCTGTTACATCAGATTCACCATAAAGCCAAGAAGGGAGCGGCCACTCCCGCCCAAACAGCAAAAACTTTTGCTTACCTGATTGAATGTGCAAGAATCCTTTTTCCGTGACTGTAAAATGAAGCTCTGACACAAGAAGCCTAGGTTTTCCAAAGTAGTCTAGTACTTGATGGCTCTTCTGATCAATGATCATATCTGCATCAAAATGTCTTTCCTTGTCAGGAAAATAGAACGTTCGAAACCAGTGCATCCCTTCTTCTCCCTTACTTGTCATAAAAGGCTTGTTCACAATTTGGAAGGGAATATTTCGCCCTCTTTCAGGAAAAAAACAGCGAAACAATGGACCGACTTTGAATAACAATCGGATGAGCTTTGTCCCGCCTCCTATTTCCTCCATGATGCCTTCGGCCGTAAACGCGCGGTTATAACGTTCTTTTAATGCTGGATGCAGCTTATCGTAGTCCTTTACTTGATGATGATGAACGACCATGTCTACCTCCCCTTTTTCGTTTGATCGAAAACACATCTACACAATCTTTTAAATTGATCATTCCTGCAACGGATAAAATGAAAAATGCACTCAGCACCAGCGGCTCGTGCAGAGTCGTTTCTGGCGATAAAATTCCTATACCAAGCATCAGTAGCAGAAAGATGCTTTGAAGGATGAATATATATTTCTTTGGCAGTTTAGGCATGAGCCATGATACACCTAATAGCGCATAAAACAATCGAAATCCGGTGCTATGATCAAAAGCAGAAGGTGAAAAAGGAATGATCGCTTGACATAACCAGACGATAGCAAACAACAAACAAATGCCATAATGGGCAAGTGTTCTCTCTAGCAGCAACCGGGGATGCGTGCCCTTTTCAAGCCACGTCTTTAATGCGCCAAAGCTAAAGGCAGTCATAAACCCCATCATTGGCCGAAAAAAGAAACGGTCTGCCCAATTCCACCCTTTTCCTTCCTTTGTTTCATAATCAAATTGGGTTTGAAACACAATTTGATCATTCGTTTTCATGTATTTCCAATACCCTCCGCCTTCTTTTATGAAAGACAAAGGATGTGATGATTTAAATTGAAGTGAGGATGCTCTTTCATGACGCTCATCCTTCACGCTCGTTCGATATGCTCCTGTCCCAGTTACACTAATGCCGAATCCAAGGTGTTTCTCATACAAAAAGGATTGGGGTTGTTCATCTCTAGGTCCATTTAATGAAATGGTTGAAAATCGCAAATCCCATTGTTCATGAAGCTTTGGATTTTGCGTATACTCCCATACTTTTTCAATAGGTGCTTGAATGGTTGTTTCCACATAAACAGGCTTTCTTTTCATCTGCCTCTACTCCTCTATGTGAATTATTTCACATAATAAGCATACCATGTTTCACAAAACTGTCAAATCTTTATTGGTTTTTTGCCCAAAAAATGTTTTGATTTGTTTACATCTCCTTCATCATATCGGTTCGATACATAAAAAAGACCTGTCAATGAGACAGATCTTCTTGCTCTTTGATGCCTGCAATATAAAGACGGACCGCATAGCTCACACTATCTTCAAGCTGTTCTTTCCGTTGAAATCCTTTTTTGTTTGAAATATCTCCAAAGCCGTGCAGTAAGCTTCTAAGCCCTCTGACGACATGCGTCATGTCCTCTTCTTTTACACCAAAACGAGACATGATGGATTGGACAAAATCAGCAAGATTCTCTGCAGCCACACTGACTTCTTTTTCATTCATATGTGAAAAAGCAGCCTCATAAAGACCGGGATGCTGACGAACAAATTGAACATATTGTCTTGCAAATGCTAAAACAGCGTCTTCTTTTTCCAGCCCCGCTGTAACTTGTTTGCCGGCCTCACAAAGCATTGTCAGCCCCTTAACAGCAAGAGCTGCCTGTATTTCATGAAGACCGGATATATGGTTGTAAAGAGATGGTGGTCTGATGTTAAGCCGTTTGGACAATGTAGCAATGGTCAAAGCGGAAAAGCCCTCTTCATCGACAAATTCGACGGCAGATTCAACAATTTTTTCTTGTGTGATACCCATTCTTGGAGACATGGCTTACTGTCCTCCCTTTTGTAGCTGATGCTTCCTTTTTTCGATAGCAGCTCTGAGCTTTGCCTCAGGCTCTATGATAAGATCACCATGTCCTGCTGCGAGACAAGACAAGCGAAGTGCCAGTAATTTTTCAGCGCTTTTTAGTGCTGTTTCTGCATCCCAAGTGGCAAAAGCCGGGAATGGGAAGGTGAAGCGAAACTCACCCGTTACAAATAAACCGCCTTTTGTCACAACTGCATCACCCGCAATGACAACCCCTGACTTTTCATCGTATAAAGAGATGCTTCCTGGTGTATGTCCTGGTGTGGCAATGACTTTAAGTGACCCAATCTCGTCCCCTTCTTCAACAAGCACGTCTGGTTTTGTGAGAATGTCTTTTGAAAAACTGCCTTTGACTTTTTTCTTCGGTTCACCAGGAAGTAAAGAGAAATCGCCAGCAAACAGGCGAGCATCTCGTTTCGATAAATAAACAACTGCCTCTGGAAAAGCCTTTTTCACTTCATCTAGTGCGCCAATATGATCCATATGACTATGAGTCAGAATAATTTTGTTAATGGGTTTGTTTAATTGATGTGCAAATTCAATGATCGAGCTTGCTGCCATTTTCAAAGCTGCATCAATTAAGATGAGTTCATTCTCTTCCTCAAATACATAACAATTTACCGGAAAAATACGTGGCATGAGTGTAAGCTGGTGCAAACGGTCAAATGTTGTCAATCTCATCTTGTTTTCCCCCTAAAACTAATGTCGTTAGTTTTATATTAACTAATATCATTAGTTTTAGCAACTATTTTTTCGTCGACTGCTATATAAATATCAATTTGTGCTTCTTTTGGATCAATCGATCGTTCGTCGTACCATTCAAAATCGCCAGTATATGTTCGCAAGTAACGCTGATCCCAGCTCCAAATCTGCTGCCATGTTTCAAACACAACCTCTTCAATCGGGCCCTTTCTCGTTTGAAATCTTGCGTAGGTGGAGCCTGGAATCTCTTTTGCATCTTGTGCTAGCTGCTGGTCAACCAATTGCCCCGCTGTGAACAAATAAGCGCCATTTTCATCCTTTTCATAATCTGAATACAGCCCTATGACTGGCGCATGTCCTCCGCGAAGCTGCTGCGTGAAAAATTGCTGCCAAAGCGGAGCAATCTTCCGCTCGTTTGTTTGCTCCATTTCATTTGTTGTTCGAACAGATAATCCCTTGACCCATTGTTTCTGTAAAATCACGATATCGTACATACATTCTCATCTCCTTTTTTTCCATCATATAAAAAGAAACCTGACAACATTGTGTCAAGTTCCTTTTGGTTTTTGAAATTGTTTCAACTTGAGATCAAATGCTTCCCGAACGGATAGCGGAGAGACAATGTCGACATCTGGCCCTAAATAAAAAAGAAAGCTATATAACCAATCATCCTGAGGCAACGTGATTGTGGCAAGATACGTACCATCTGCACATACGGTGAATTCATTTTCATCTATCCATTCCTTCACTTTACCAACAGAATCTTCAGTCAACCTGAGCGTTAGTGTACTGACGGAAGGTTCTTCGTGCCAAGAATCATTCCAAGGCTTGTCTTCATTTTTTATTCGTTTAGGAAGAAAAGATACTGAATGCGTGATAAGGTCTGACATTCTTTTGAGTTTAAACAGACGAAACGCTTTTTTCACGCAGCAATACGCATACAAATACCAGTGTCTTCCTTTTAAGACAAGTGTATAAGGCTCTACTTTTCTAGGAAGTGTTTCGCCTTTTGCATTGCGATAGGTGAACTGGATATATTGATGCGCTGAGGCAGCGGTATGAATGAGCTGGAGCTTCTTTTCTAAATAGCTGTCTTTCCCCCAAGAGCTTAAATCAATAAAGACATGTTGCTGTTTCTCATTTTGAGGCGGAATCAGGGATTTCATTTTCTTTAGAACATGTTCACTTTCTTTAAAGGTGTATGCACTCGTAATGCTTTCAAGAGCTGTTAAAATCAGTTCAATATCATCATCGGTGAATAATTTTTTCTCTAGACGATAGTCGTCAACGAGTGAAATTCCACCCCCTGCACCTTGTTTTGTGACAACTGGAATCCCCGCTTGATTAATCGTATCAATGTCACGGTATATGGTTCTTACGCTCACTTCATGTAGTTCAGCGAGGTCTTTCGCCTGTACTTGCCGTTTGCTAATTAGTATCATCACAATGGACAAAATGCGATCGATTTTCATGACTTTTCCTCTTTTTCATAAATATAGGTTTTGATTTGATAAAAAAAGAAAGAATGGTAATGATAAGTAACAGCCAGCATTCGTTTACATCCCTGCCTGTGCAGGAGGAGGTTGCATCATGACACATCACGTATGGCAGTTGTTCATGATCGGGATCGTCATGCTCGTCTGGATCATCATTCGAATGAATCGAATGAGACGCTATCAGCTTGTGCGCCCGGTAAATCTTTTCATGAGAATGTATGTATTTAGTCTCACTGCCCTTATTCTCTTATCAGAAGGATGGCAAAATCACAGTATTTTTATCTATGCCGTCATTGGCATGATCTTCGGGAGCAGTCTCGCCGTTCACGCCTATCAGACGATTCAGATGAAATTAGAAAATGGCCGGCTGTATATGAAAACAAGTAAATGGATTGAAAGCTTTATTTTATGTTTGTTTTTATCTAGGCTTGCATTTAAATCGGTCAATCTGACAACACATGCGATCACCAAAATGGATATCGTTGAATTGTATCAGCATATTGTCAGCGATGATGCGTTGACAATACTCAGCTTTTTCCTTCTAGCGGCTTACTATATTGTGTTTTCTTATCAAATGATGAAAGCAAATAAACGATCAACCCAAGTACATCATGCATAAAAAACCTTCCTATATAAAAGTAGGAAGGTTTTTTCTCAATCATGCTGTGCATGGTGTATCATTTGTTCAAGCACTTCCATCACATGCTGATCTTCAGGACTGTAAAAAATCGAGGTCCCTGCTCGTCTAGATTTCACGAGACGAAGATTTTTTAAAAAGCGCAGCTGATGAGATACGGTTGATTGCATAAGGTTTAGTGTTTCTGCTATATCATTTACTGAATGTTCACCTTGAGACAGCAAATGCAGAATACGAATACGCGTCGGATCAGATAAGGCTTTAAATGTTTGGGAGACAAGAAATAGACTTTCTTCGTCCAGCTCCATCCGTTCCTGTTCTTGATTTGTATTCAGTTCTTCCTTCATTTCGCTTCACCTTTCTTGTCAGTCAACTCACGACTTATTCTATGTATCATCATATACCAAAACGTGTAGCATGCAAAGCTTCCACACCTTTTGAAAAAAGATTTATTCAAATAGCATTGACACGTGGTAGCATTCTTTTTAAAATGAGCATTATTTATACATTTTTTTAGAGGAGCTGATAGGCAAATTGACTGAAGAGCCAAGACTAAAACGCAGCCTGACTGTTTTTCCGCTTGTTGTGATCGGGCTTGCTTATATGGACCCACTTGTCGTATTTGATTCATACGGCATTGTTGCTCAGCTGACGAAAGGACACGTTGCTGCAGCTTATATCTTTACTTTACTGGCATTACTATTGACAGCGCTTAGCTATGGGAATATGGTGAAGGCTTTTCCAAAAGCAGGATCTGCATATACATACGCGCAAAAAAGTATTCATCCTCACGTCGGCTTCCTTGTAGGCTGGACACTATTGCTGGACTATTTATTTTTGCCTATGGTGAATTTTGCAATCGGAAGTGCATATTTAACCGCAGCCTTTCCTGATGTACCTCATTACATTTGGATCATCATACTTGCTATCGCCATAACGACTGTCAATGTAATCGGTATACGTCTTACAGCCAACATTACAGCGCTATTTGTGACCTTTCAGGTGATTGTCGCTGTTACATTTGTTGGGTTTATTATTTATGGGCTCACGCAGCATGCAGGCACGGGAGAGATACTGTCAACCCGCCCGTTTTATTCAGCAAGCTTAGATCCCGCCCTTATTTTTTCCGGCGCGACGATTTTATGTTTTTCTTTTCTAGGATTTGATGCGATTTCGACTATGTCTGAGGAAACAATTAAGCCAAAAAGAACGATTCCTCTCGCCATATTTTTAACGGTCGCCATTGGAGGTGTGCTGTTTACCCTCACCTCTTATTTTTTACAGCAGGTGTTTCCAAATTTTCAACAGTTCAAGCATCCAGATGCGGCATCACTTGAAATTGCGGAATTTGTGGGCGGCGCGTTTCTCCACTCATTCTTTTTAGCCGGCACCATGGTCGCTGTCATCTCTTCCTCCCTATCATCACATGCGAGTGCCGCAAGACTCTTGTATGCGATGGGAAGAGATCAATCATTACCAAAGCGTTTCTTCGGTTATATTCACCCAACATTGAAAACGCCTGTATTTAATATTTTATTAATTGGTGTTTTCTCGTTAACCGCAGTTGTTGGTGAGCTTGAGGTCATTTACTCGTTTATCAGCTTCGGGGCATTAATTGGATTTACGTTTGTTAACTTGTCTGTTTTCGCTTACTATTTCATCAAACAAAAACAAAGAGGTGTATTAAACACACTGAGGTATGCCATCATCCCTCTTTGCGGAACGGCTTTTTGTATTTGGCTCTTAACAAGCATCAGTACAAATGCATTAATCATCGGCATGGTGTGGCTCATGATCGGTTTTGTTTATTTCTGCTATAGACTGAAAACAAGAACAGAATTTACGTTTGGCTATGATTGAATATAAGGTTTTCACTTGGTATCCTGTGCAGGATATGGCATAATATAAAGGCTGTACTTCCCTTTTAAAAGCGGGGCAAAACAGGGGTGAACTGACCTTGAAAAAGAAAAAAACAGGATGTTTTGCCATTTCAGGCTGTTTCACGATTTTTCTGTTTGTTTGCGTATTAGCGGCCATTGTCATTTCCTTTAATCAAAAGGAGTTAAAAAAGCTGCCGATTGATACGGAATCAATTGTTTTGTCGAGATTGGATGATTACAAACCGCTTGTAGAAACAGAGTTAAGAGATCAAGATTTAGATCAATATACCGCGTTAATTCTCGGTATGATGTATCAAGAATCAAAAGGCAGAGGCGGAGATCCAATGCAGTCCTCTGAATCTCTTGGTTTGAAACGAAATGAAATCAATGACCCTCAGAAAAGCATTAAACAAGGAGTCCATCATTTTTCAACCATGTACAAGCATGGGAAGAAAAAAGGCGTTGATTTGGAAACCATTATTCAAAGCTATAACATGGGAATCGGCTATATTGATTTTGTTGCAAAAAACGGGGGAAAACATTCCGAAAAATTGGCAAAGCAATACTCCAAAAAGCAAGTGAAGCGAAACCCTGAAGTCTATACATGCGGGGGCGACAAAGATAACTTCCGCTATCCGTATTGCTACGGTGATTTCACTTATGCTGAAAAAGTAAAAGAAAAAACGAAAACAGTTGAAGAAAAGATGAAATTGGCTTCATCATCCACACCATCATCGTAAAAAAAAAGCACTTCCTAAACGGAAGTGCTTTTCATTTTATGAATGCTCTTTCCCGATTTCCGGCAGGATCGTTTTGGCTAAATGCTGATCCATTTCTTCATATTCATCATAATGAATCGTTTCATATAGCTCTTTTCTCGTTTGCATGTCCTCCAGCATTCCCTGCTGCGTCCCCTTTTCTTTAATCTCTGTAAATAAACGCTCATACGCTTTTGCAGCAACTCTCAGGGATGACACTGGATAAATCACCATTTGAAAGCCAAACATAGAAAATTCGTCTGCATGATAATAAGGTGTTTTTCCAAACTCCGTCATGTTTGCAAGAAGCGGCCCTTTTATATTATTTGAAGCATACGTGAAATCTTCTGCTGTGATCAGCGCCTCAGGAAAAATGGCATCTGCTCCTGCTTCTAGATAGAGATTAGCCCGGTGAATCACATCCTCCATCCCGTTTACTGACTTCGCATCCGTTCTTGCGATGACGAGAAGTGTAGGTGCCGCTTGTTTGATCGCTTTGATTTTCGCCATCATGTCTTCTACAGAAACGAGTGATTTTCCGTTTAAATGTCCGCATTTCTTCGGCATTTGCTGATCTTCAATTTGAACAGCCGCTACCTTGCTCTCAACCATTTCTTTTGCTGCCCTGGCTGCATTTAATACCCCGCCATAGCCAGTATCCATATCAACCAAAAGAGGCAGCTGAGAAGCTCGAATGATTTCTTTTGCCTTTTCCGCCATTTCAGTGGAATGAATCATACCGAGGTCAGGAAGCCCTTTGCTTGCGCAAAAAGCGGCACCCGATAAATAAAGCCCTTGAAATCCCATTTTCCTCGCATAGAGCGCAGACATTCCATCGTGAACGCCTGGAATTTGAAATAAAGCGGATTTGTGCATTTGCTCTTTAAAAGCTGCGGCTAAGTCAGCTTGATTTACTTCATCATTCACGATCCACACACTAGCTCCCCCTTATATGACAAATAAATCCATAAATGCTGGTACTGTCGTTGTTTTTAATTGATTTGGATTTTGACAAAGTGAAACAATTTGATCGACTTGTTTTTGTGAAAATCTCGTTTTCAAATGATATGCCCATTTCTTTTCAAGCAGCGGGATCCCTTCCTGCCTTCTTCTGCGATGACCAAGCGGATATTCAATTTCGATTCGATCTGTCATCGTACCGTCTTTAAAGAAAATTTGAACACAGTTTGCAATTGATCTCTTTTTCGGATCTAAATAGTCTTCTGTATACCGTTTATCTTCTTTCACGATCATTTGATCACGCAAACGGTCAATGAGCGGATTCTGCGCCGTCTCTTCTTCATAATGATCAGCGGTCAGCTCACCATAGATTAACCCAATGGCTGTAATATACTGCAAGCAATGGTCGCGGTCTGCCGGGTTGTAAAGCGGTCCTTTTTTATCAATAATTCGAATGGCTGATTCATGTGTCGTAATCTCTATCCTGTCAATCTCATCTAAACGGTCTTTTACCGCGTCATGTAGAATGACAGCGGCCTCAGCGGCAGTTTGCGCATGAAATTCTGCTGGATAAGCAATTTTAAAGAGTACATTTTCGATCACATATGACCCGAGCGGCTGGGCAAGTGTGAGTGGTTTTCCTTTCATTAACACATCTTCAAACCCCCACTTTTCTGCACTGAGGGGCGTTTGATAGCCCATTTCTCCTTTCAATGTCATCATCGCTAGTCTCACTGCACGGCTTGTTGCATCCCCTGCTGCCCATGATTTCCTCGATCCTGTGTTTGGGGCGTGGCGGTACGTTCTAAGCGGTGAATTGTCCACAAATGCTTGTGATAATACATGCTGTACATCTTCTTTCGTTCCGCCAAGCATTGCACAAACGACTGCACTTGATGCCACCTTGACAAAAAGAACATGATCCAAGCCATTTCGATTCAAACAATTTTCTAAAGCAAGCACACCTTGTATTTCATGTGCCTTTACAATCGCATGCAGTACGTCATTCATCGAAAGCGGTTCTTCTCCGTTTGCAAGGCGTGTTCTGCTGATATAATCGCTTACAGCCAATATCCCGCCCAGGTTATCTGATGGATGGCCCCACTCCTGTGCAAGCCACGTGTCATTATAATCTAACCAGCGAATCATACAGCCAATATCAAAAGCCGCTTGAACAGGATCTAACACAAATGAAGTGCCGGGCACTCTTGCTCCGTTAGGGACAACAGTTCCAGGTACGATGGGTCCAAGATGCTTCGTGCATTCTGGAAAGTTGAGCGCCAGCATTCCGCAGCCGAGTGTATCCATGAGTACATACCGAGCTGTTTCAATGGCCTCTTTGCTCGTAATTTCTCCATCCACGGCATAGGCTGCGATATCTGCTAATAGTTGATCTGTTTGATTGGCTACTGCTGTTTTATTCATCTTCATTCCCCCGTTTTTCCATCATCATTTGAGACTTTTAATCCTCTTGGTCCTAAATACCTTACTCTCGGTCTAAAAATCCGATTGTGTGAATGCTGCTCGATGACATGCGCTGCTAATCCGCTTGCTCTCGCAGCAAAAAAAATCGGTGTATAAAGTGAAATAGGAATACCGAGCACGTAATAAATAGGTGCTGCGTAATAATCAAGGTTTGGATAGAGGTTTTTCTTTTCTTTCATGTATGCCTCGCCTGCGACGCACATGTCATAAAGCGTCGTGTCTCCTTTTGATTCGGTAAGCGTTTTCAACGATCGTTTTAAAAGTGCCGCTCTTGGGTCCATTTTTCTCATATATACCCGGTGTCCAAAGCCCATCATTTTTTCTTTTGCGGCTAATTTACGTTCGATGAGCGCAAGGAAACCTTCTGTTGTTTTGCCTTCGAGCAGCATGTGCATGACTGCTTCGTTTGCGCCTCCGTGTAAGTCACCTTTTAATGAAGAAATCGCTCCAGTAAAAGCACCATACATGTCAGAATGAGTAGATGCAATGACTCTTGCTGCAAATGTTGAATTCGGCAGCTCATGCTCACTATAAAGCGTGAGTGTTTGGTCAAATGCTTTGATTTCGTCTTGTGCCGGAGTGCGGCCTGTTAACATCGCTAGAAAGTTTTCAGTGTAGGATTTGGTCTGGTCTGGAGTAGGTGTGGTGTCTTGTGTGAGAATATGATAGCTTCCCGCAACAATCGCTGGCAGCTGGCCAAGTAATCGAACGGCACGCGCTTGTTGGCATGCTTCTGATCGATCATTCAGTTGTTCATCGTACCCTGCAAGAGCAGATAAACACGTTCTCATGGCATCCATTGGGTGAGTGGTTTTTGGCAGTTTTGTCAAAATGGTTTGAATGGTTGGATGTAAGCTTGTTTGTGAGGAAATATCTTGCTGAAATTGGTGATATTCCATTGCATCTGGTAATCTTCCATAAATGAGCAGATAGGCTGTTTCTAAGTACGTCTTGCTTTGTGCCAGCTCGATGAGGTCATAACCGCGAATCACAATTTCTTCTTGCTGGACATCTAGGAACGAAATTGACGTTTCGCTTGCCACAATGTCTTCAAGCCCCGGTTTGTACTGCAATTGTTCAGTCATCATATAACCCCCGTTTCGTTCAATTGTGTTCTCCAAACGAGCAAACGGCCAGACATGATGTGATTCTATAGGTGGGAAGATACCGTGCAAGTCGGATACCCAATTCCCATTTTATCCAAAGCAATTCATCTTGTAAATAAAAGAACGTATGTCCAAATGGACATACGTTAGCTGTAGTATGGAGAAATCATGATATATACGATGACACCTGTTAGACTGACATAGAGCCAAAGAGGCATGGTCCATCTGGCAATTTTACGATGACGTTCGACTTGCATTTGTGCGCCTCTAAAGAGAGTGATCAGTGCAAGCGGTACAATGACGGCAGATAAGACGATATGTGTGATGAGAATAAAGAAGTAAATCGGACGAATGATTCCTTCTCCCCCGAAGTGTGTATCAGCTGCCATTGAATGATACGTCACATACGAAATTAAAAAGACAAGTGTTGTTGAAAAAGCCGCAAAGATAAATCGTCTATGGGCTTTAATGTTCTTTTGTTTAATCATAATGAGCGCTGAAAGTAAAAAGATAAACGTAAAACTGTTCATCACGGCATTCAGTAACGGCAGAAATGTAATATCCAGATGACTAAATTTATCTGTTTTTGGCATGAAAAATAATAAAGCAATTAAGCCGTTTATGGCAATTGTTAAAAAGACAACAATGCCGGTGAAATTTTTCGGTTTTTGATTCTGTTCGTTCATGTTTGAAAACCTCTCTTTATTAGTTCCGACTAAGAGTATGTTATTTAACTTTCTCTCTAAAGTCAATGAATTCGCTGTCTTCGTCGAATTTTAGACAAACTTGCCGATTGCCTGCCTTCTAGCGGCTTGAAAGATCCACTCACTTCCTTTAGAATGGGAATTTGTGTGGTTTTTATCAACTCTTCTATGAAAGGAGCAATAGACTTGTCAATCTTACAGGAAACAACAAAAGATGTGAAGACATTAGAGCAAGAATTACAGCAGTTGCAGTTCCAAATGTATCGAATGCAAGAAAATATAAAAGATATTTCAAAAAAAGCAAAGATTATTGGCATTGATCAAGCGAAGGAAGATGAATGGATGATCGTCTCTGCAATTGAGAATGCAGATACGTGCAAAATCATGTTAAGCGATTGCGAAAAAGCTTTTCGCGGACAATCTGATTTTTCCTTGATCGCGGAATATCCTGAAGAAGGAAAGATTCACATTGCCGATATTAAAGGCCCGCCTGATAATGGCTATGGATCAATTTGTATGAAGCATTTAAAAGAAATCGCAAGAGAGCAAAACATTCCAGTCATTACTGGGGATCTCGTCAAAAGAGATTGGAACCATGTGGACCGCCTGATTCATTTTTATGAAAAACACCATTTTGATGTCCAAATTAATTGGAAAGAGCAAAGCGGAGAAATTTATTGGGTGGACAGCTAACGACACAAAAACCAGCGTTGAGATGGGCTTATACGCTGGTTTTTGTCGAAAATGCGAATTTTTCAGAAAAATATGTGTATTTCCGGCCAAAAAAAGGTATAATAAAAGCATCAGGCCGCCACCTGATGCTTTCTTCCAAAAACAATAGACTACTAGTTAAGTACTTTCACTTTGACTGATTTTACGCCCCAATTTTTAGCTTGGGATTTGCTTGGTACGTGTACATCAATTTTGTTACCTTTAATTGCGCCGCCAGTATCTGCTGCGATGGCTTCACCGTAGCCTTCAACATAAACCTTACTTCCTAATGGAATGACATTAGGATCTACTGCGATTACTTTTGCATTTGGGTTTTTGTTTAAGTTTACCCCTGTTGCAGTGATACCTGAGATGCCACCATCATTTGCTGTATAAGCCGTAGCCGTTACAGTCATTTCTTTTTGAACACTTTGACTAGCAGAAGATGATTCTGCTTTAGCTGTTTCCTTTTTAGGAGCAGCTTTTTTCGTTGTTTGCTCTTTTTGGACAGGTGCCTGTTTTTGAACAGGTTCTGAGCTTACCGGAGCTGAGCTTTGACCAGCAACACTTAATGTTGAACCAATCATAATTATATCTGAGTTTAAGTTATTCCAAGACTTAATATCGCTAATTGACACATTGAATTTTTGAGCGATTTTCCAGAGGCTGTCCCCCTTCTGGACTTTGTACTGCTCCTGAGTTTTCTCTTTTGAAGAGATTGTCAATTTATCTCCTACATAGATCATGTCTGTAGATAAATTGTTCCAACCCTTTAGGTCCTTTAGAGACACATCATTTTTTTGAGAGATTCCCCAAAGTGTATCACCTTTCTGTACAGTGATTTCCTTTGCAGAAGCTTGCTGTGCTCCTAATGCTGTTGTTGAGATTGCTGCAACAGCAACCAAGGACATAATAGTCTTCTTCATAAAGTAAATCCTCCCTTGTTAGCTTTTTATGGCGGCTAACGAGTGCTATCGTAACATATGTAAATGTCATTTCAATAACAAAACGATATGTTTTAGATTACAGTTCCTTTACATGAAACATCTCTCTCCATTGGTAAATCAGCCCACTAAATGGCTCAATTCCGCATCATATCAAGGTTTTGTAGGGATGGAAATCATCATGATGAAAACGCGTCCAAGTGAAACGAAAAAAATTTATTTTCCTTCTTCAAACTCTTTATTTTTTCTCTTTTTCTATAAATAAACGAATTTCTTCTAAAAAAACATCTCCATATTTCTCTCTTTTTTGTGCACCGACACCTTTAATATTTAAAAGTTCTTCTTCTGTTTTAGGCTCTACTGCTGACATTTCCTTCAATGTTTGATCAGAAAAGACAACAAATGGCGGAACGCCCTGCTCTCTTGCCAACTTCATTCTGACCATTCTTAACTGCTCAAATAAAGCATCATTTTCTTGAATAGCCTCTGCCTTTATCGCCTGCTTTTTATAGACGGTCTCCTGCCCCACTAGCACTTTCTTTCCTTTTTGTGTCACTTTTAGTGTTGGAAAAGCTCCTTCAGACATGCGTAAATACTCTTCTGTAATTAAAAATTCAATGAAATCACTGATATGTTGGGCTGAATGCTGTTTCATTAAAGCATAGGTAGGAAGCTGGTCGAAACCAAAATCAAGCACTTTTTTGTTTTTAGAGCCGGCTAATACTTGAGCAATCATCATTTTTCCGAATCGTTCGTTCATTCTAACGGTACACGACAAAACCATTTGTGCTTCTCTCGTGACGTCTTCACGCTCTCTCTCGTCTAGACAGTTGCTGCATTTTTGACAAGGGGCACTTGATGATTGGTCAAAGTAATCCATCACAAATTGCTGAAGGCACTGTTCCGTATGACAGTAGTCTACCATTTGTCTCAACTTGAGCAATTCATGCTGATACCGCAATTCATCTTCTGTTGATTGTTCAATGAGAAAGCGCTGCACGCGTACGCCTTGCGGTGAAAACAGTAAAATGCATTCACTTTCAAGCCCGTCTCTCCCGGCACGTCCTGCTTCTTGGTAGTAACTTTCAATATCTCTTGGAATTTGATGATGAATGACAAAACGTACATTAGACTTATTAATCCCCATACCAAATGCAGATGTAGCTACCATTACTTGAATATCATCATTTAAAAAAAGATTTTGCTGTTCTTCTCTCACTTCATCATCTAATCCTCCGTGATAAACACCCGCTTTGATCTTTTGCTTTTTTAGACGATGATAAATTTGATCTGCTTCTTTTCGTGTGGCTGTATAAATAATGCCTGACTCAAGACTGTTTTTCTTCATATATTGTGTGATGAATTGGTCGCTGTTTTGCCCTTTCACCACTTGAAAAGACAAATTTTCTCTAGCAAAACCAGTAAAGATTGTTTCTTCTTCGTCCATGCCAAGTTGCTCACATATATCCTGTTGAACCTTCTTTGTAGCAGTGGCTGTTAATGCTACAATAACAGGCCTTTTTGAAAGCTTATTTACACATTCTTGTATAAAGCGATAGCTCGGTCTAAAATCATGTCCCCACTCAGATATACAGTGCGCTTCATCAATAGCCATTAAAGGAATCGTCAATCGATCAAGCAGCTGAAAAAAACGTTCATTTTGTAAGCGTTCAGGGGTGATATAAAGCAAATCATACTCCCCCTGTTCACATTTTTTCAGCCTTGTATTCATTTCACCTGCTGAAAGTGTACTATTTAAAAAGGACGATCGTATTCCCATCTCATTTAACGCATCAACCTGATCTTTCATTAAAGAAATAAGCGGAGATACAACGATTGTCGTTCCTTCCATCATAAGGGCAGGAATCTGGTAGCAAACCGATTTACCTCCGCCTGTCGGCATAATGCAGACCGTATCCTTCCGTTTATTCACAATCGATTCAATGGCTTGTTTTTGTCCTTGTCTAAAAGCATCAAAGCCATAATATTGTTTAAGAAGTGCTTCTGCTTGTTGTAACATCCAATTCCCTCTCCGTCGTTTGTTTTGTCTATTTTAACATACATTTGTACATCCACATTCGGTCTGTTCAAAATCGTATTTTGGACAAAATAAAAAGCCATTTTCCAAAAATGGAAAATGGCTTGAATCATCCTAGGAAAAGCTGCGGATGCCGTAATCTAAGTAAGAAAGTTTTAAACCACCACTCCTCAAAGTGGGTGTTTGCAGAAACGTTCCTGTCTTCCTCTCGAAGGAGGCGTGACATTCCGGCTTCAATATAAAACTCCCTATTACAGCTTAAAGGTTAAAACTTAATTAACATTACGCGCATCGCAGCCTTTAAACTATACTACACGAAAGTTTATTAAATTTCAAGATATGTTTTTTCTAAAAAAATACTCATGTATACAAGATTTTTGTCCATGTAGACGTGGGAAAACATTATGTTGAGAAAACATAAATTCCTCTCATCATGTTATTTTTCCTCATCTACATCAACATCTTGCTCTTCTTCTAGCCTTTCATACGTATCTGAATGTAATTGATCCATTGTTTCTCTATTTGTTAAATCACGCATTTGCTCAGAGAACGAACGGTCAAAATCATTTGGATCTTGATTGGTTTCTTCATTTTTCTTTGCATCAATTGAATAACGAGTATAGGGTACTGCTTTCAAACGTTCATATGGAATGTCTTTTCCTGTTTTTTCACAAATTCCATATGTTCCGTCTTCCATCCGCTTAAGCGCCGCATCAATTTCACCTTCGATCTGATCATCGACTTGATCCAGCGTCTGTTCGGTCATGCGATCTAAATAGATGCTTCCGTGATCTGCGATATGGTTTCCAACACCATTTGAAATCTCATTCGATTCGACCAGCATGGATTCTTCTTTCTTTTTTGATCCTTTCACATCTTCTTTTAATTGAATAAGTCTTTCATATAAATCAGCTTTTTGCTCTTTCGTTAAGCTCACGGTCAATCACTCCTTTCTCTTTACCTTCCCGCTCCATGTGAAATGAAAACATCAAAAAAGCCGCCGCCTTTGGCAGCAGCTTTCTTCATTTAAAGATTACGAAGTGCTTCTTCTACTGGTATATCACCTTTGATTAAGTCAAAGGCTTTATTTTTCACATTGGATTCCGTTAAGCTTTCCACTAAGACAGTGGCTACATCTTCTCTTGAAATCTCAATGTCACGATCGTCTGGAATATGAGCAGCCGCTTCTATTTTCCCTGTCTTCTCCTCATGCAGCAGTGCTCCTGGCCGCACAATGGTGTAAGAAAGACCAGACTGTTTTAAATGTTCATCGGCTTTTCTTTTCGCTTCATAATAAAGCTCCATACTGCCTTGTCCTTTTCCTTGATGAGGATCGTCGGCATTATAAGAACTCAGCATCACAAAATGCTGAATATTTTCTTTTTTGGCTGTATCAACGAGGCGTTTTGCCCCCTCTTGATCAACAGCGATGGTTTTATCTGCACCTGTTTTTGAGCCTGAACCAGCTGCAAAGATGACAGCTTCTGCTTGCTTCACAGCATCTGTCACATCCTTTTCAAGATCACCGATGACAGGCGCTGCACCAAGTTCTTTTAGTGCATCTGCTTGTTTTTCATCTCGAATGAGAGCAAGCGGCTCATGTCCTTTTTCTTTTAAATATCGAATGACAAGTCTCCCTGTATGTCCGTTTGCTCCAGCAACTAATACTTTCATTGTTTATTCTCCTTTCTGTATCTGTTTCATCTTTATCCTTTTTTGATGTGATTCAAACACACGAATAGAAAAAAGCCTTCCCCACTGTGATGGGAAAAGCTCAAGGGATATGCGATAGATAAAAATAAGAACAAAGAATGAGAAAAGTGCATGTGATCTATGTAATCGCATCGTTGATCAGCAAAGATGTTTTGTTAAAATGGCCTGCACGTCACTCAAATCTGTATCTTTAGAAAAATCGAGTTCAAATACTTTTGAGCTTGTAACAAGCAGCATACCAGTGTCCTGATCAAACACGCCAGCTTCTTGAATGGCAAAACTTTCAATTGATCGATACGGCAAGGAGACCCTGACTTTCTTTTTAGAAAATACGCGGTTATCGCCAAAGATCAGTCGTTTATTGGTAAAACAAATTTGGTCGTGACGCAGTCTGTAAACAGCCTCAATTCTTTCTCCTTCAATTAATAAGGATTCGAATTTTTTATGATCATTTTGTTTACTGACAGAAAAAATACCCACGTAAACCCCCTCTTCCTGCATCAAATTCCTTTATGACAAAACGGCCACACGGCTCTGTGGGTACGTTTTATTCTCACTTATAGAATACGCTATAAATCGTCGTTATTCCATTACGAATAGATTAAATTTCATTTAACTTTTTCTTTTTGATCCGATGCTCTTTCCTCTACTTATTTAGACTGTTAAAGCAGGAAAAAAGTTTCAGTTTTTTTCAAGAAATCATTCGTTATGAGACCATAAAAAAACAGTGATTATGTAAAACCACTGTTCAGCGTGTAGACAAACCCTCGCATTCTTTGTCATTCCTGCGTTCTGGTGCTCACGAATGGCAAATTCGCTCCGCAAAAGTAGCTGTCCTTCCTAGACTTCAAAGGTTTTCTATCACGCTGAAAAGAAGACAAAGGGCTAAAATAAAGTTCATTTTAGCCCTTTGTCAACAATCTGAACAGTGATTATGTAAAATCACTGTTTTAAATGACTATTCATCTTTTGGGGTATCAATCGTTCCTTCGGCATACACATCAGAAATCTGCTCAAGCGTAATCGCCATATCAGCATCTTCATTGTCATGCCAAGCATTTTGATGTTTCTGCTCTTCTTGCTGCTGCTTTTTCATCATCATCACCCTTTACTGTTTTTCTTAGTATGAGTGATGACCCTCAAAATCATTCAGCAGAATTGTCTTCGAAATACTCTTTGTAATACCCGCCTACTTTACCTGTATTATCAACGACAAAGAGAAATTCCTCTGTTTCATTTTTCACATCATATGTGTGTCCAACCGTTAATGCTCGGTCAACCATATATTTTTTCGCATTTGTATGTACACATTTTACTTGTTTTACCGTTTCAGCCGTTTGCCAGTTTTGATGGATCATGATTTAAAAACTCCTTTTTTCATCTATACATTTATTGTAGCCAATTTTTCGTGAAATGCAATGAGTGTTATCGATTGCTTTCAAAGATGTCGTGTAATATGATAAATGTATACGTTTACATATGTGTGCGTATACAAAATGCTTCATGTCCACTTTTTCCACCTAGAACTCGCAGAACAACCCATATCTTTAAGGAGGTTTGTTTATTTATGAGCTCTACAACACTTCAAATCAGTTCAAAACTCGAATCTTTTCTCCAAGGGACGAAAAAACTCTACATTAACGGTCAGTTTGTCACAAGTCATGATAACAAAACATTCTCTACACCTAACCCTGCCACAGGAGAAACCCTTATTGATGTATATGAAGCAGGTGCAGCCGACATTGATGAGGCAGTAAAAGCTGCTAAAAAGGCGTTCCATGGACCTTGGCGTTCTATGTCTGCAGCCGAACGTGCCCGCTTGATGTTTAAGCTGGCAGATTTAATGGAAGAACACCAAGAAGAACTGGCTCAGCTTGAAACACTTGATAATGGAAAACCAATTAATGAAACAACCAATGCGGATATCCCTCTTGCCATTGAGCACATGCGCTATTATGCAGGGTGGACCACAAAAATGACTGGACAAACCCTTCCTGTCAGCCAGGGATATTTTAATTATACTCGCCATGAGCCTGTTGGCGTTGTGGGACAAATCATTCCTTGGAACTTCCCGCTCCTCATGGCCATGTGGAAAATGGGTGCTGCACTAGCAACAGGCTGCACCATCGTTTTAAAACCAGCCGAACAAACACCGCTATCTGCTTTATATTTAGCTGAATTAGTGGATAAAGCCGGATTCCCAGAAGGCGTGATTAACATTGTTCCTGGATTCGGTGAAACAGCCGGTGAAGCATTAACCGATCACCCTGATGTCAATAAGCTGGCTTTCACTGGATCAACAAGTGTTGGGAAATTGATCATGGAAAAAGCAGCCAAATCCATCAAGCGTGTTACTTTAGAGCTTGGCGGAAAATCGCCGAATATTATTTTACCAGACGCCGATTTAAAGAAAGCCATTCCAGGTGCATTAAACGGCGTGATGTTTAACCAAGGCCAAGTGTGCTGTGCAGGATCAAGGGTCTTTGTGCACCGGAGCCAATATGATGAAGTTGTCGATCAAATGGCTAAATATGCGACATCATTAAAACAAGGAGCTGGTCTTCATCATGATACCCAGATTGGGCCTCTAGTGAGTAAAGAGCAGCATGAACGTGTGTTAGGTTATATCGAAAAAGGGAAGTCAGAAGGTGCAACAGCCGTAGTCGGTGGTGACTGCCCTTATGAAGCAGGCTATTTCGTCTCCCCTACTGTCTTTAGAGATGTAGAAGATGAAATGACAATCGCAAAAGAAGAGATCTTCGGTCCAGTTCTATCTGCGATTCCTTACGATTCCATTGATGAAGTGGTCGAACGGGCCAATCAATCTGACTATGGGTTAGCGGCAGGACTTTGGACAGAAAACTTAAAGCATGCCCACGATATCGCTGCACGCCTAGAAGCAGGAACCATTTGGGTCAACTGCTATAATGTCTTTGATGCCGCCTCCCCGTTTGGCGGATATAAACAGTCAGGCCTTGGCAGAGAAATGGGATCATATGCCCTTAACAACTATACAGAAGTCAAAAGCGTGTGGATTAATCTGCAAGACTAATCATTTAAGAAAGCCGGTGACGATGTCATCGGCTCAGATTATTGACAAAGGGCTAAAATGAACTTGATTTTAGCCTTTTGTCTTTTTTTCAGCGTGATAGAAAACCTTTGCAGCCCTAGGAAGGACGAGTACTGGAGCGGAGCGAATTTGACATTCGTGAGCACCGGAACGCAGGACTGACAAAGAATGCGAGGGTTTGTCTACACGCTGAGCCGGTGACGATGTCATCGGCTTTTTTTGAGCTGTCATGTGACAGGCCGACTCCTGAATATAGTGATAAAGGAAAGGAGCATGGCCGAATGCAAGATTTTAAAACGAGAGTCAACGAATATATCGATGAACTGCACATGCAGGTAGAACGCAGACAAAGAGAAGATGGCGCATTTATTTTCTGCTTTGAAGGACCTATGATGACAAATGCTTTTTTCATTATGCTGTTAAAAGCCGTTGGTGACCCCGATCAGCAATTGATCCATCAATTGGCCGAAGCAATACATGCCAAACAAAATGAAGATGGTTCCTTTTCTTTGTATCATGACCAGTCGGGACATCTCACAGCTACAGTACAAGGTTATTGCGGCATGCTCGCATCTGGCAGATTTCAAAAAGACGAGCCCCATATGGAAAAAGCAGCACAATATATTCGCTCAAAAGGTGGCCTAAAGAACGTTCATTTTATGACAAAGTGGATGCTTGCCGTAAATGGCATGCACCCTTGGCCCTACTTCTATGCACCTCTTTCCTTTTTACTCATCCCTACGTCTTTTCCGCTACACTTCTACCACCTTAGTGCCTATGCAAGGATTCATTTTGTACCCATGATGATCGCACTGAACAAACGGTATACCTCTCATGCTGCGTTTCCATCATTAGCCCATCTTGATGAAAACATGTCTAAAAATCCATTTGACTGGTTTATGGCAAGAGAAGAACGTTCGACTGATGACTTCCTCATGTATATGCGGTCATATACAGCCCTCGACAGCCGGCTCGACTTTTTCGGATATGAAGCGGCAAAGCGATACATGTTTGACCGTCTTGAAAAAGATGGGACGCTGTACAGTTACTTAAGTGCAACCATCTTTATGGTCTATGCCCTCATGAGCCTTGGGTACTCCCCTGGACATCATCTCATTCAAAAAGCAGTCAGAAGTATGAAAAAGCTCGTCACCTCCTGTCAAGGCAAGATATATGCTGAGAATTCCACCTCGACTGTGTGGGATACAGCGCTTGTCAGTTACGCTTCTCAAAGAGCAGGAAGAAAACGAGAAGATTCCATGATCATGAATTCCTTCACCTATTTGATAGACCGGCAGCAAATGAAGAAAGCGGATTGGGCAGTTCATAACCGTCATGCTGCTCCCGGGGGCTTTGGTTTCTCACATATCAATACGAATAATCCTGATTGTGATGACACGCAAATTGTGTTAAAAGCGATCCCAAAGGAATACGCTCCACTTCAGTGGAAACGAGGATATGACTGGCTTCTCTCCATGCAAAACCGTGATGGCGGCTTTTCTGCTTTTGAAAAAAATCAAGATCACTTTCTGCTTCGTCACCTTCCGCTTGAATCTGCGGAGGATGCGGCGATTGATCCGTCAACTCCTGATATTACTGGTCGTGTACTCCATTTGATTGGTTTAGAAGAAAAAGATACTGCTTCACCCACGATTCTCAGGCAAAAAGATCGATGTGTAAAATGGCTCATTGACCACCAGGAGAAAAACGGATCATGGTTTGGCAGATGGGGTGTTTGTTATATTTATGGAACTTGGGCAGCGTTAACAGGACTGAAAGCGGCTGGCATTCCCTCCTCACACCCTGCTGTGCAAAAAGCGTGCCGTTTCCTAAAGCAGATTCAGCTTGAAGATGGCAGTTTCGGAGAATCGTGTAAAAGTGCAGAACTGAAAACCTATGTCCCGCTTCCCTTTGGCACAGTGGTTCAAACCGCATGGGCGACAGAGGCGCTCCTCCAATATGAGAAAGCAAATAACGCAGCCATTTTGAAAGCTGTCTCCTTTTTAGTGAACCATCACCATACTGAAGAAGCCATGTACTATCCGGTCGGCATTGGACTGCCAAAACAATTTTACATCACCTATCATAGCTACCCATTTGTGTTCCCGATGATGGCTTGTTCTACATTTTTAGAGGAAATGAGGCGTATACATGAATAAAGAAGAATATCGCTC
Organism: Bacillus sp. 2B09; assembly: GCF_003946835.1. Classification (NCBI taxonomy): domain Bacteria; kingdom Bacillati; phylum Bacillota; class Bacilli; order Caryophanales; family Bacillaceae; genus Bacillus; species Bacillus sp. 2B09. Next base: position 193,145 of record NZ_RPSG01000006.1, on the reverse strand, counting down.
ACAGCTCAAAGAGTGGCTTAGCACGATTCAACATGTGTGGCAAGATGATAATATCCATCGAAAAGTGGAACATTTACGACTCAAAATGGAGGATGATGATTCCAGTGAACAAGAATGGTACGAACTAGCCGAAAGGATTGCAGAAGACATGCAGCATCCACATGAAGAAGTGCGCGATGTAGCAGCTGGAAATCATCAGTTACCACCACTGCCTTATCGGTATGACGCGCTCGAACCTTATATTTCAAAAGAAATTATGTACTTGCACCATCAAAAGCATCATCAAACTTATGTTGATGGGCTAAATCAAGCTGAACTTGCACTAAAAAAAGCAAGAAGAACCAATGACTTTACGATGATCAAGCATTGGGAACGTGAGCTTGCCTTTCATGGGGCAGGACATTATTTACATTGTATCTTTTGGTTTTCAATGAGTCCTTCAGGAAAAAGAAAACCTACTGGTCAAATGCTTCGTCTCATTGATCAATCATTTGGCAGCTATGAGGCGTTCAAGTCACATTTTTCAGCTGCTGCCAAACAAGTAGAAGGTGTCGGATGGGCGATCCTTGTATGGTCCCCTCGATCTCAGCGTTTAGACATTTTACAAGCAGAGCGCCATCAGTTCCTCTCGCAATGGGACGTCATCCCCCTTCTTGCTCTTGATGTGTGGGAGCATGCCTATTACCTCCAATATCGAAATGAAAAGGCGCAATATGTAGACCAGTGGTGGAATGTCGTTGACTGGCGTGAGCCAGAAGCAAGACTAAAACAGGCTCAACAAGTAAAATGGACACCTTTTTGATCGCATACTCCACATAGTTCATATACTATGTGGTTTTTTTATTAGTTTACATAATAATATTATGAACACCAAATGCAAAATCATAGGTTGTTTTTTCAGAAAATTCATTTAAAATAGAAAAGATATGAAAAGAAAGAGAGTTGAAAGATAGTATGAACACCCTTTTACACATTAGTCACTTTGCGGGAAGAACATTTGCTATATGGGTCATTGTCTTTGCTTGTCTAGGCTTTACTTTTCCTGCGACATTTTCTTTGATTGGACCTTATATCCCTTTTTTACTTGGCATTATTATGTTTGGCATGGGGCTGACGCTGTCTTCTGAAGATTTTAAAGAGCTTTTTAGAAAGCCTCTTTATGTATTGATCGGGGTTTTAGCGCAGTATACACTGATGCCACTCATTGCATTTTTATTGGCCTATGGGTTACATTTGCCTTCTGAAATCGCTGTCGGTGTCATCCTCGTCGGCTGCTGTCCAGGCGGGACTGCATCCAATGTAATGACCTTTTTGGCGAAAGGAAATACGGCCTTATCCGTTGCCGTGACAACGATCTCGACACTACTTGCTCCCATTTTGACCCCTGTTTTTATTTATATTTTTGCAAAATCTTGGTTATCTGTATCACCGGGTGCTTTGTTTTTGTCGATTGTCCAAGTTGTCTTAATTCCGATTATTTTAGGGGTTATCGTCAAATTGTTTTTTAAAAAACAAGTGACGTATGCTGTACAAGCACTCCCGCTTGTATCTGTTACTGGCATTGTCGCCATCATTGCAGCTGTTGTCAGCGCAAATAAAGAACAGATTCTGCAATCTGGACTGCTTATTTTTGCCGTTGTTGTTTTACATAATGCTCTTGGTCTATTATTGGGTTACCTCATTGCAAAATGGTGTAAAATGGACATTCCTTCTCAACGAGCAATTTCAATAGAAGTAGGGATGCAAAATTCTGGACTTGGCGCAACCCTTGCGACCGCACATTTTTCTCCACTTGCCGCCGTTCCCAGTGCCATTTTTAGCGTATGGCATAATTTATCTGGCTCTTGGCTGGCAACATTTTGGTCAAAAAGAGGCTACTCAGAAAATAAAGACCAAAAAAGCTAGTACCCTGATCGGTACTAGCTTTTTCTTTCGATTATCCTTCAAGCAATAGCTGTTCAGGATCTTCAAGTAGATTTTTAATCGTGACAAGGAACCCAACAGCTTCTTTACCATCGACAATACGGTGGTCGTATGAAAGAGCTAAATACATCATTGGACGGTTTTCAAAGCGTTCTTCATCAATTGCAACAGGACGAAGCTGAATTTTATGCATACCTAAAATTCCAACTTGAGGACTGTTTAAAATTGGTGTTGAAAGCAGAGAACCAAATGTTCCTCCGTTTGTGATCGTGAATGATCCACCTTGTAATTCATTGAGCGATAATTTGTTATCTCTTGCTTTTTTCGCAAGATGACCGATTTCTTTTTCAATTCCTGCAAATGATAGTCTGTCTGCATCACGGACAACTGGTACCACAAGCCCTTCATTGGCGGCTACAGCAATACCGATGTCATAGAATTTTTTAATGACAAGCTCATCACCTTGAATTTCTGCGTTGAGAAGTGGATATTTTTTAAGTGCTGCTACCACTGCTTTTGTGAAGAAGGACATGAAGCCCAGTTTCACATCGTTTTGTTCAAGGAAGGCATCTTTGCGACGCTTTCTTAGATCCATGACAGCTGTCATATCGACTTCATTAAATGTTGTCAGCATCGCTGCCGTTTGTTGAACTTCAACTAAACGTTTTGCAATGGTTTGTCTGCGGCGTGACATTTTTTCACGCTCAACTGGTTTCCCTGCTTGATCATTTTGCACCGCAGCATTTGCTTTTGGCGCGGCTTTCGGTGCACTTGCAGGAGCTTCATTCTTTTGGTAAGAAGCTACATCCTGCTTTCGTACCCTGCCCAGCGGATCTGCGGTTGGAATCTCAGATAAGTCTAACCCCTTCTCTCTTGCTAGTTTTCTAGCTGCTGGAGAAGCGATCGTTCTGCCATTACCAGATTTCGGCTCTTCTTTTGCTGCCTCTTCTTTTTGTTCAGCTGCTGGTTCTTCTTTCGAAGCTGGTGCAGAATCTTGCTCAGGTGCTGGAGCTGCGGACTCGCTTCCGCCAGCTTCACCTGCTGCAATCGTTCCGATGACTTCTCCAACTTGGACAGTGTCACCAGAATCTTTCAGTACTTCTTTTAGAACACCAGATTCTTCAGCTGTCAATTCGACATTGACTTTATCTGTTTCAAGTTCTAACAGGTATTCCCCCTGCTCAACATAATCGCCCGGCTGTTTTAGCCATTGAGCAATTGTTCCTTCCGAGATTGATTCCGCTAGTTCAGGTACTTTAATTTCCGCCATTTTTCATTTCCCCCTTAGTTTTTGCGAGTCAAGCTATCAGATACAATTCGTTCTTGTTCTTTTTTATGAACAGTTGGATCACCCTCAGCCGTACTTGAACGTCTTCTGCGGCCGATGTAACGTACTTTCACTTTTTCAGATGCAATTTCACGTAAATATGGCTCAATATATCCCCAAGCGCCCATATTTTGCGGTTCTTCTTGCACCCATACGATTTCTTCTAAGTTCGTCAGTTTTGATAAAATAGCTTTAATATCTTTGGCTGGGAATGGATATAATTGTTCCACTCTCGCAATATGAAGCCAATCTTTTGGGTCTTCCATTTGAGTAAAACGATCACTAATATCGATCGATACCTTCCCGCTCGATAGCACAAGGCGTGTTACTTTTTCATGATCATGCACAAGGCCCGGCTGTTCAAGAACTGGACGGAACTGTCCATCTGTTAGTTCTTGGACTTCGGATAATGTGTTCGGGTTACGAAGCAGACTCTTCGGTGTCATGATGACAAGAGGACGAATCTCTTCACGAAGCAGCATTTTCGCCTGTCTTCTAAGAATATGGAAGTATTGAGCTGCACTTGTCAGATTCGCAACTGTCCAGTTATTCTCAGCAGCTGATTGCAAGAAGCGTTCTGTTCTTCCACTAGAATGTTCTGGACCTTGTCCTTCATATCCATGTGGCAAGAGCATCACAAGCCCTGACTTTTGTCCCCACTTGGCGCGGCCTGCTGAAATAAATTGATCAAAATACACTTGAGCCGCATTTGCGAAGTCTCCAAATTGAGCTTCCCAAATCACTAATGTTTCAGGAGAATAGACATTATAACCATATTCAAACCCGATGACAGAGCCTTCTGACAGTGGACTATTATGGACTGTAAATGATGCATTTGCATCACTCAGTTCATGAAGAGCAATGAATTCATCTCCCGTTTGACTGTCGTGAAGAACAAGGTTTCTTTGAGCAAATGTGCCTCGCTCAGAATCCTGTCCGGTCATTCGAATCGGCGTACCGTCTTTTAATATAGATGCAAATGCCAGTGCTTCACCAAGTGACCATTCCACTTTGCGATCATCTGTAAACACTTTTGCACGTTTTTCAAGGATCCGCTTTAGCTTACCGAATACTTGGAAGTCTTTCGGCCAGCTAATTAATTCTTCATTCAGCTTTCTTAATACATCAAACTCTACAGATGTATCAACTGCAGGGAAGCCGTTAGATACAGGCTCTGGCAGTTCGATTTCTTGAATCGTATGTTCTTTCTTTGAAGGCACTTTTTTATAAGCTTCTTCAATTTTTGCCGTGACAGCCTGCTCAATTTCTTCTCTTTGTTCTTTTGACAGAAGGCCCTCAGTGACAAGCTTATCTGCGAAGATATTCTTGACCGTTTTGTGCTTTCTGACCGCATCGTACAGCATTGGCTGAGTAGTAGATGGCTCATCCATTTCGTTATGGCCATATCTGCGGTAGCCAATCAAGTCAATTAAGAAATCCTTTTTAAACCGTTTACGGTATTCTACCGCCAGCTGAACAGCTGCTAAACAAGCTTCTGGATCGTCTGCATTGACGTGAACAATTGGAATCTCGAAACCTTTTGCAAGGTCACTAGCGTATTTTGTTGAACGAGATTCATTGCTTTCTGTGGTAAATCCAATCATATTGTTGGCAATGATATGGATCGTTCCCCCCACTTGATAGCCAACTAATTGACTTAAATTTAATGTTTCTGCGACAATTCCCTCTCCAGGAAATGCAGCATCCCCATGAATTAAGATGGCTAACGCTTTTTCAACGTCTTGAACTGGATAGCCTTTTTGAGTACGCGATTCTTGAGCAGCACGAGTGCTTCCTTCAATAATCGGATCAATAAATTCCAAGTGACTTGGGTTATTGGCAAGTGTGACTCTTGCACTCTTTGTATCTTCATCTTTGATTTGGCGGTCAGCACCGAGATGATATTTTACATCCCCTGTCCATCCGTAGCTGATGCCGATAGAGCCTTCTGATGGTACAAGCTCTTTATTAGGCGCATGCTGGAATTCTGAGAAAATGATCTCATATGGCTTTCCTAACACATGTGCTAATACATTTAAACGGCCTCTATGTGCCATTCCAATGTTAATATTTGAAGTCCCTTGTGTAACAGACTCGGATATAATTTCATCAAGTACTGGAACAAGTGCGTCTAATCCTTCTATAGAAAAACGCTTTTGTCCAACAAATGTTTTATGAAGGAACTGCTCAAATTGCTCGACTTCTGTTAATCTTTTGAGTACAGAAACTAGTTTATCTGCTGGTTTTTTCTTAAATAATTCACCAGACTCAATAGATTTAGAGAGCCAGTTGCGCTCTTCGAAGTCATGTACATGATCAAACTCAAATGAAATGGTACGCTTATACGTATTTCTCAAATGGTTAATGGCTTCTATGCCGTTTGAAATGTGTTTAGGTGCATCTGGACTAATAATTGATATTGGAATATTCTTAACGTCTTCTTCAGTTAAACCGTATTCCTTTAATGGAAACAGCTCTTGTAATTCCTTTTCTTTGCGAAGAGGATTGACGGAAGCATTTAAATGGCCATACGTTCTGATGTCTTCTGCCAGTTTAACGACTGATGCTATCTTTTGGATTTGTTCAGAAGTAACTACGCTATTTTCTTTTTTCCCAATTTCCTCCTTCATTTCACTCGGTGGTGCACCAAGTTCATCAAATATGCCTCTTATGTCTTCATCAACACTAGTAGGATCCTGGACATATTGATCGTAGAGCTCGAGCACGTAGCCGAGGTTCGGACCATGAAATTCTTCCCAACTCAACGGTTGTTTCACATCATTTTGAAACATTTTGAACACTACCCCCAACTTTGATCATCAAGTGATTGAACACTATCTCGATATAACTTCCAGAACACAATGACCAAATTTATGTAATAAAACGCTTCCAATCATATTCTACCACTGTTTCGGATTACTTTCTACATTCTTTGTTCAATTAAAGATAAAAAATTCAAAGAAAAACAAAAAATTTAAATCATTCCGAAAAATATTTTAAAGAAAGGGGCAAAACCTTATGCCCCAATGCTTTTATGCAGCAATTTCTTGAGTAATGGATATAGCACATCTGGCAATGTATCGACATCCGGTACAAAAATGCTGAACTTGCCATACATATCTTGGATCGTTTTCATCTGCGCCTCTTCAATCGGAGAATTGGATAAAAACACATTGATGACTTCAATTCCCTTTTTTCTCGCTTCGAGAACCGCTTCATGTGTATCCACGATCCCATTTTGTTCGTAGCTGAATGCAGCCGGCTCTCCGTCTGAGAAAACAATGAGGAACTTTTGCTCTTCTCTTCGTTTTAAAATCATTTTTGTCATTTGGCGAATCGCATAGCCGTCCCGGTTATCCTCTTCTGGCTCAAGTGACATGATGGATGGTCCTGCGTCAAATAAGGAATCTTTGAACGATACGACGGTGTTAAAGTAGTTCGGCTGACTTGTTTCAGTTGCGTCATTTGTATCTTCCCAGAACCCTACAATTTGATGAGGTACCTGCACTGATTTTAAAGCTTCATGAAACAGAACAATCCCTTTTTTTGTCTCATCCATTTTGTCAAACATACTCGCAGAACAGTCAACTAATAAAGTGAACACAGCATCAATTTGAGAAGATGGCGCTTGTTTTTTATAAAATAGTCGAGGATTGGACTCTGTAAAATAACGAATGAGCTTTTTACTGAGACGTCCTGCATGAAGATCTGTTTTTGGCCATGATTTTTTATGCTCAAGTGTTTTTTGAATCATTTGTTTTAAGCGTTTCTGATAAGGCTCGATTGCCTTTGCGTGCTGCCTGTACACATCTACTTGCTCTGGTGAAGGAGATTCTGGTGAAATCATGACTGGAAATGCATATTTGTTTTCTTTTCCATTCTCATGCGAATCTGCCCCGCTTTCTTCTCCTTCTGCCTCTTCTAGTGCTTCAAGCTTTGAATAGTCTTTTCGATGGGTTTGTTTGGCTGAACCTTGAACCGTTCCAAGCGCCTGATCTCCATCGTCACCTTCTCTTGCCGCATCTTTACCGAGATCGCTTTTACCACCGTGTTCTAAATCAAATTGAAGGAAACTTTTAGATGGTGCTTCCGTTTCTCTATGCCATACTTCCATATATTCATTATGGATGTCTTCATCCCCCTCTTTTTCCCGATCGACTTTTATATCCTCACTTAATTTTGGCTTTCTTTTGAGGTCATGGAAAAGCGGTTCTTTTGCCGCTTTTTCATAGTCCAATTCTGGGAAGAAAAAGTATGTGTTCAGCATATCCTTTTCAAGGAGCTCATCGAAGCCTTCTGTCAATTCCTTCACAATGATGGCGATATCAGATGTCGAGCGTGCGTCATATACACGTTCAAGACTTGACTCAATAAACGGAATCATTGGATCTATCCGCTCATGAAGGGGTGGAATTTCTTCAAGCGGAGATTCGGCTGTCAGCTTCACGTATATCGCACAAAAGAGTGCATCTGTTAAAATACTGCGCTCTTGGTTAATCGTTAATTGTGTTTTAAAGTGACGTCTGTAAAGCTCTCTTCTCCGTTTAAATACCTTTTTTGTTCCTGGGCGGTCACGTTTAATCCGCTCTTCAATGCGGATATCTTCAAACAGCATAAACAATTGTTTGCACACATCAGGAATGGATAATGTGTGGGCATAGGAAATGATGTCTTCAAACACTGTAAGATCGCTATACACTGTCCCTACTGCTCGCAGAAACACATCACTTTTTAGGCCTGCCATCATATCCTCTTGATGACGATCATCCCAAAAATGGCTGATGAAAATTTTCTTTTCAAACGGTTCATAGTACGATTGAACACCGTATTCAAGCTCCACATCATCACTTTTGGCAAGTGTTTTGGCTAAATCCGTTAATTCCATAAATAGAAATGAATCGATTCTGCTGTCATTAAATTTGATGAATTTCAAAAGTCAGAACCTCACTCGAATAATGTTTGAGCGATATTTCTTACCGCTGCTTTTTCCCGGTCATCTTCTAGCTTCTCTACAATTCCTCGTTCAATTGCACGAAGCGGCGGAATATATTGCGCAAGATCACATGTATCTAACAGTGCGCGAATGGATGCGGCTTCTTCACTGACCTGTCCATTGTGTGCTTGGACGATGAGATCTGATGAGAGCTGTACGAATTGATCGATTAACCGCTCATCCTTTAATACGGACTGAGTGTGCAGTACTTCTTTTAAAATGCCACCGCCAATGTAAGGAACTTCAATGACGACAAAACGGTTTTTCAGCGCTTCATTGAGCGGCACTGTCCCCACATATCCCTCATTGATTGCTGCAATCACGCCAAAACCTTCTTCTGCTCTAACGACTTCACCTGTAAATGGGTTTGTCATCATTTTTCTGTAATCAAGCACACCGTTTAAAATAGGCAGTGTTTCTGGTTTTGCCATGTTGATTTCATCAATATATAAAAGGTGTCCTTTTTTCATTGCTTTTGTAACGGGTCCTTCAATGAATTCTATAGAAGCAACTTGTCCATCATTATGGATGGTTTTATAGCCAATAAGACTTTCTGCATCAAGGTCAACTGAGCAGTTTACACTGTGCATCGGCTGTTGAAAGAAAGCGGATAAAGTTTCTGCTAGTTTTGTTTTACCTGAGCCCGTCGGTCCTTTTAACAGAACATTTTTTCCTAGGGCAAGTGCAATCATGGCATCTTGAATAATAGACGTATCTTGTGATTCATAGCCGCCTGTTCCGATAAGCGGACGAAATTCTTCTTCGAGAACTTTTCCTTTTGCTTCGATCATTGCTTGAATTTCTTCTGGGAGTGATGGTTGGTTAAACATATATGATTAATTCCTCTCTTCGATCATTTTCCTCACCAAGTATACTAAAAAAACCTTTATGCACTCAATACATAAAGGTTCGTCTTCTGTTATTTTACCATTTCTTTTGTGATGGCTCCGCAAGCAATGCGTTTCCCTGAGTTGCCAGAAGGGTTGCTTAAGTAATCATCTGCTTCTGCATGGATGATGAAACTTCGCCCGTTTTGATCAACCAATTGATTCGGGCCTCCTTTGACCGTCACATTCGGAACATTCACAACGACGTCAATTTGACCATTTGCCCCTACTTCTAAATTAGGCATATCTCCAGCATGATGCCCTTTTGGGTTGTCGAAGCCATGCTCTCTATGGGTCGGATTAAAATGAGCCCCCGCCGTTTCAAAATCTGGCGTTTCACATATTCCTGTTTCATGAATATGAAAGCCGTGAGGACCTGGCGGCAGTCCTTTCGCTTTCACATGCAGATCCAGCCCATTTTCTGAGGACTCTCTTATTTCAATGCTCCCTATTTTTTGCCCGCTTTCGTTTATGAGTGACGTTGTGACTGGTGCTTGTTTAGGTGCGGCAACTTCTCTTGTTTCTTCTGTCGTTTCTTTTTTCGGCGGTGCATGACATGCTGATGCGGTAAAGATCAAACATATCATGATCATCCACACTGACTTTTTCATTTATGACTGCCCCCTTTTGTTATCAGTATGGACAATCACAGCAACGGGCAAACAAAAAAAGCCGAAAATCGGCTTTTTTAGAAGAAACGTTTTGCGCCTAGGTAGGCTTTTTTCCAATATGGATTGCTTAAGTTTGAAATTCCTACTCCGCTGTCACTTGCATGAAGGAAATCTCCTCCACCTAGGTATAGTCCCATATGAGAAGGACCTGCTTTGTACGTTGTGAAATAAACAAAATCTCCAACTTGTGGTGTGCTGACAGGCGTCATCATATTCCAGTATCCTGCTGTACTCAATCTAGATACTGATGAAACCTTATTAATGAGATAGTAAACAAAACCGCTACAATCAAATCCAGCTGGTGTATTGCCGCCCCATCTGTAGGGTATGCCTGTGAGTTTTTTACCTTCTTGAATCATTGTCGTGATTTTTGCATTCATTGGAACGTCAGTTTTATTATTGTTGACCGGTGTTGTTGAACCGTTTGACGTAGAACCATTAGATCCAGTTGAACCGGAAGCTGTTCCGTTGATTTTTAATACTTGTCCAATTCTCAGCACATCACTTTTCAAGCTGTTTGCTGTGCGGATTGATTGAACCTGCACCTTAAACTGATTCGCAATTTTCCATAATGAATCACCTGATTTAACCGTATAAGATGTGGTTTTACTACTTGAAGACTGATTGCTGTTTGAAGGCGTGCTAGATTGAGCAGGTGCTTTCGGCTGACTTGGTTTTGACGTCACCGTTCCTTTTACCTTCAATACTTGATTTGGATAAATCATATCAGATTTTAGCGAGTTCAATGTTTTAATTTCACCAATCGACATGTTTAACGAATTGGCAATTTTCCAAAGTGAATCGCCTAATTTTACTTTATATGTACTAGATGCTGATGATGAACTATTAGAATTCGTTGATTTGTTACTTGAGCTGGAATTAGATGTTGAGTTTGAATTTGAGGACTGGCTGCCGCTCGTTTTCGTCGTTCCAGACACTTTCAGCTTTTGTCCAGGACGAATGAGGTCACTGTTTAAGCTGTTCAAACTTTTCAAACTTGCAACTGACATTTTGTGATTCTTCGCAATCAGCCATAATGAATCCCCAAGCTTGACTGTATAGCTAGATGTTGTTGAAGCACTTGATTTCGTTGCTTTTGAACTTGTTGATGAGCTGGATTTTGAACTTTTTGCACTAGGAATCTTTAAGCTTTGTCCTGCAAAAATCATCGTCGTTTTTAATTGATTAAGAGATTGAAGTTCCGAAATACTTGTGTTGTACTGTTCGGCAATCTTCCAAAGTGAGTCACCGCTTTTCACCTTGATCGTCTGTGCTTCTGCCGGTGCAGCAATAACAGCTGAGCCCGCGATCGCTGAAACTGTGAGGCCGGTTACTACTTTTTTCTTCATAGATGAATCTCCGCCTTTCATGATTTCGTCCCATAAGACTTATGTACTAGTTTTGAGTTTAGCATTTAATGGTTCTGCTTCTCTTGCACTATTTTATCTTTATTTCTATAATATTACTCGACATGAAGACGTTGGGCAATACTAAATAGGTTTTAGAGCAGCAAACTCAAAATGCTAAAACAAAGCCATATCGTTTCTATCGGCTGTTTGCTGTATTTATAAACAATTTTTAAGGAATTTTTAAGTTGACGTTTAGAAATTTGTCAAAACAAGCACGTTGCTAGTTTCATAGTTCTATTCTACATGACAAATTTTTCTGTATCAAATGACTTTTTACTTAATTGCCTGTTTTTTCTCCTCAATAAAAAAAGCACCCTTCCCAAAGAAGAATGCTGTGTTCATGTTTACTTTCTGATTTCTTGGTCTTTTACAGTTAACGGATAGAGGACGCCTTCTTTCGCAAACGACATTTTCCCTGTTTCTTCTGATACCACAAGAACAAGGGCATCAGTCATGCCAGAAAGTCCAATGGCTGCCCGGTGTCTTGTGCCTAGAGAAGGGCTGACTTTTTTTGAGGTGAGCGGTAGGACGTTTGCAGCGGAAACAAGCGTATTTTCTTTTACTAAAAGGGCGCCATCATGAAGTGGGTTTCCAGGATAGAAAATGCTTTCTATTAATGATGCGCTAATTTTCGCATGGAGGTTTGTCCCTTTTTGTATATAATCCTCCACCTCATCTCTCCTTTGAATCACAATCAGTGCGCCATGCTTTTGTTTTGATAAGTTCTCAATGGCTAAAGAAAATTGAGCAAAACCTGGTGTGAATTCTTCCATATATGCTTGTAAATAAAACGAGGAAGCCTCTGCATGCATTTCATTAAACTGATCATGCAATGATTCGAGTTCACAAAGAAGGCATTGTTCCGTCTGGTCAAGCGATTCGACGATTTCCCTTGCATCCATCATAATTTGCGTTAAATGAGATTTCATTTCTAACTTAAACATCGCTTCTTCATTTGTGCGATTGATCATCTCACCATGTCCCTCCTTCTTTCGCTTGTGTCATAAAATAACAAATTGTGCACATTCTATTTGTATGGAGGTGAATTCAATATGACCATTCAAAAATTGATTCAATATGCTTGCAGCATTTTAGGTGTTGTCAGTCTTTCTTTTATTTATGCCCAAATGTTCAAAAAAACGAAGCCCTCAAAGAAAAATAATCCGACGGAGAATTGATTTTTTTACATAGCGTGATATAATTCCTCTCGTTATTTCTGTTCAGAGAGGAACTTATGATGAGAGAAACGAATAGTATTCGAGCAAAGCTGTCACAATTTTTAACCATATTGATTCCGATTTTAATTACACAAGCAGGTCTTTCGCTCATCACATTTTTAGACACGGTGATGTCTGGAAAAGTGAGTGCAGAAGACCTAGCAGGTGTTGCGATCGGTTCGAGCATTTGGACACCTGTTTATACTGGCCTCGCTGGCATTTTAATGGCTGTTACCCCTATTGTGGCTCAGCTGATGGGTGGCGGCCGCAGGGAAGACGTTCCTCGTGCAGTCTTCCAGGCCATTTATTTATCTTTTCTTTTAAGTATCGTGGTGATTGTTATTGGATCGTTGTGTGTTCCTTTTATTTTAGGGAGACTTGGGCTTGAACCATCCGTAGAAACTATTGCCCGTCATTTTCTCAGCTTCCTTGCTATTGGGATCATCCCGCTTTTTGGTTATTCAGTCATGAGATCGTTCATTGATGCATTAGGAAAAACACGTGTGACGATGTTCATTACGTTAACCGCACTTCCTATTAATTTTGTTTTAAATTATCTCTTTATTTTTGGAAACTTTGGGTTTCCAAAGCTTGGCGGTGCAGGGGCTGGTCTTGCATCTGCGCTGACGTATTGGGCGATTTTCATCATGAGTATTTGTATTGTCATCAAAGCCGAACCGTTTGCATCCTTTCGGTTGTTTCAGACATTACCTCGTTTTAACGTCTCCCGAATGGGTCACATACTGAAAATCGGTATCCCTATTGGGTTTGCGATCTTTTTTGAAACAAGTATTTTTGCAGCTGTCACGCTCTTAATGGGTCACTTTGATACCGTGACAATCGCCAGTCACCAAGCAGCGATGAACTTTGCTTCTATTTTATATATCCTGCCGCTTAGTATCTCAATGGCTTTAACGATTGTTGTAGGTTTTGAAGCCGGTGCCATGCGGTATAAAGACGCAAAAAGCTACAGCTATATTGGCATTGCAACAGCTGTTTTGTTCTCATTATGTACTGCAGCACTCATCTTGTTATTTAGACCTGAGATCGCTGGTTTATATACAACTGAATCAGCTGTTTTACAAATGACACAGCACTTTTTGATGTATGCGATCTTTTTCCAGCTGTCTGATGCGATCGCTGCACCCATTCAAGGGGCTCTGCGCGGCTATAAAGATGTGAATTACACACTGATTGCTGCGTTTGTCTCTTACTGGGTCATCGGCCTTCCAGCTGGCTACTTGATTGGCACGTATACCTCATTTGGAGCGTTTGGTTATTGGGTTGGGCTGATTACTGGGCTTGCCGCAGGTGCCATCGTCCTATTTGTTCGTCTCAGGTTGATTGAAAGACGTATGCATTCTGATACAACAGGAAAAGGCAGCTGACTTCAGTCAGCTGCCTTTCATTTAGTCATTCCATTGATACGTCCAGAAAATTTCTTCATCAAACCATTTTTGAACGACTGGTTCTTTGTTTTTCAGCTTTTGTTCAAGCTCTCTTAGCATGCCTTCTGTTTGTGTTCTATGCGCTCTTAGTGCATTTAATTTGATATCGGCTACATCCGTAATATCAATCACAATATCGGCATTTCCTAGCACTTCTTCTCGATTTTTCGTAATGGCCATGCAGTATGTGACAGGACGGTCTTCTTTTTTCTTGCGGTATAGAGCACGAATGACCGCTTCACCTGTCGCATCATGATCAGGGTGTACGCCATGACCTGGATAAAACGTGACAATAAGAGTTGGTTTCACTTCATCAATTATGCGTTCCATCACATCCGCTAAATACTCATCATCTTCAAATTCCAACGTTTTATCTCGAAGACCAAGCATTCGCAAGTCTGTGACATCCATTTCTTTACATGCATTGATTAATTCCTGTTTTCTTAATTCAGGAAGTGTCTCACGGTTAGCATAAGTTGGACTTCCCATATTTCTTCCCATTTCTCCAAGTGTCCCGCATGCATACGTCACTGGAATTCCACGTTTTCTGCTTTGCGCGATGAGCCCTGCGACCCCGAAGGATTCATCGTCGGGGTGAGGCAGCATCACAAGTACATGTTCGTTCATCACTGTTCCCCTCTCTCCTACACCTGAAATGGTGTTTCACTAATTTGTAATGAGATCGCTAGTTTTCCGTCTGGCAGGTGTCCTGCTAACAGCAGGCGACCTTGTTCATCAAACACGTAATCGGTTAAACCTTCTGCGTAAATCCAGCCATCTTCTGTTTTCATTCCGACACGGTATGGACCTTGTCCTTTTATTTTTGCCTGTGAATAGACAACTTTTGCGTTGCGGATATACGCCACGACCGTCATATTTTGCTCATTCACATGAGCTGAATAAGAACCAGTTGTCGTTTCAAGATGAACGAAGACTGGCCGATTTAAAAACGATTCAAGATGTGCTGTGACATCTTCCGTTTGAATTGGTTTCATGAGTGGTTCCTTCCTTCATTTTGAATTAGTTCTCGCAGCTTTTTCGTATGTAAGCTGATCAGCTGTAGTTGATGACCCTGTTCAATCGTGCTTTCTAAAATTCTTTCCACAGCGATTACATACTTTTGATGTAATGACTTTCTTGCGCGAGGATGGGTGCGTGCATCAAGCAAATCATCTCGTATCGCCTCGTGTAATGAAGTCATATCCACTACATCAAGCTGCCGATTTTTCCATAAAGATTGATAAGCGTGTGCAAGCTCATCGACTGATGACATGTGATCACCTCTACAGTTTTGGTAACAACTTATTATGACATGATCCGCCTGCAAAAAAAAGCAAACTGCTTCGTCTCTTTAATGAGAATTCGCTGTTTTTTTCATTCGGAGTTGAGAGGTTGTAAATAGTAAAATCGCCACCCAAATACAGAGGAATGTCACGATTTTTGCTGCAGATAAGTGTTCGTGATACACAAATAGCCCCAAAAAGAGTGTAATAGTTGGTGCAATATACTGCAAAATACCAACTTGGTATAAAGGAATTCTTTTGGCTCCTTCAGAAAATAAAAGAAGCGGTACAGCTGTAAAGACACCTGCAAAAAATAATAGCCCAAGAGAGCCGAAGCTGCTCGGATTCATCGTGACAACAGGTTCTTTTAAGAAGAAGAATAAGTAAACAAGCGCAGCTGGTGCAAGAAGCAGTGTTTCAATGGTTAATCCAATGGCACTCGTAAAACTCATTCTTTTTTTAATCAGTCCATAAAACCCAAAACTAAAAGCCAATACGAAAGCCACGACAGGAAATGAGCCGTACTGAACAGTTGAGATGATGACACCAGCTGAAGCAATGAGAATGGCGGTGGTTTGCATTTTATTCAGTCGTTCTTTTAAGAAAATGATGCCTAGTAAAACTGATACAAGCGGATTAATATAATACCCTAAACTCGCTTCCAGCATCAGATCGTGATTTACAGCCCAAATGTATACATACCAGTTGACCGAAATTAATATAGCCGATAAAAGTAATGAAAAAAGTGCTTTTCCATCTATCATCAGACCTTTCACAGTCTGCATCGCTGGACGGACTTGCTTTAAATATAAAAGAATACCGCACATAAAAACAAAGGACCATACGATTCTGTGCGCTAAAATTTCGCCTGACGAAATATGCTCCATCAGTTTCCAATATAATGGGAACAACCCCCATAATGTAAAAGATGCAGCCGTATATAAGACACCTTTTGATTGTTGTTCGTTCAATCTAACCATTCCTTTCTAAACCTATCGTATATTATAGCACGCACATCACATTATGGGCATATACTAATTCAGGGCATTTAGAAAGGATGATTTGCATGTTTGACTGGAACCGATTATTCCCTTTTCAAAAGCAATTTTCAAAAGAAGCGTTAAAAAATTCAGATCCTAAAGACGTTGAGCAATATGTCAATCAAGTCATGGAAAGTGTTTTCGGCTCCAATTATTCTGCTCAATTCCCCTTTCAGGATCCGCTGTCTCAGAAGCAGAAAGAAAGAGAGACAGACGATAAAAAAAAGAAAGAGCCGAATGTTGAAGTATTTGAGACGACAGATCACGTGTTTGTCAAAATAGAGCTCGATCGTCCGAACACGGAAAAAGTAAAAATCAAACATACAGCCAATCTGCTGTTTATTGATCATTTTCCTGAAGAGAATAAACAAAAGAAGGTTGTCCTGCCTGCTGCTGTGAAAAGAAAAGGAACGAAGGCTTCGTATCAAGATGGTATTTTAGAAATTATGTTTTTAAAGCATGATGATCCAGGCATTTCTGAAATTGATATTCCATTATAAAAAGCCTGCTTTGAAATGGAAGCAGGCTTACTCTTTTTTCTTAATAATATGGTGGATATCCGCCGCCATAAGGTGGTGGAACAGGCGGTGGTGGAGGCGGGTAATATGGACGAGGATAATTAAAAATCGCACTTCCTAGAAATCCGCCAAGCAGTCCGCCGACTAAAGGAGCGCCAAAACCAAAAAACAAAGGGACTCTAGATTCATATGGCGGAATGCCAGGGGCACCGCCTCGAAAATACGGAGTATGAGGGTACATGCTTTTCTCCTCCTTTGTCATGTGCCTAACATCAGCATATTCATTAGAAGACAAAACGTTTGGGCAAACCTAAAACTAAGCTTGCTCCTTTTTTTCATGAGATCCAGCATACTCCCCTGCCCAGCGCGATACTTCTCCGAACACACCATGTAATGCACTCCCTTTTTCGGTTAGACAATAGATGACTTTGACTGGCGTTTCAGGAAGTACAGTGCGCTTTATGATTCCTTCTTGCTCAAGCTCTTTTAAGCGTTCTGCGAGCATTTTTTGACTGATGGATGGAATAATGTCCGTCAGGTCTTTAAACCGCTTCGGACCATCAAGCAATACATGAATGATGAGACCATTCCACCTTTTGCCAAGAAGCAAAAAAGCTTGCTGAATGTTTGGACATAATTGAAATTCCATATATTTCAGCCTTTCTTTTCATAATCGTTTGACAAACTAACGGTGTACAATTTAAAATATATCTCTAGTTACAATAAGTAAGTTTCTCACTTTTTTATTTATTGTACCATACTATTTGCAAAAACGGGAGGAAATATCCATATGGCGAGCGATCAAAAAACGATTGACATTTTAAAAGAAAGAGCTTCAGTAAAAGAGTATGATACAACTCATGAAATGACAAAAGAAGAGTTAACAGAGCTTCTTGATATCACAACAAAAGCACCATCTGCTTGGAACCTTCAGCATTGGCATTTCACTGTTTTCCATAGTGCTGAATCAAAAGCAAAACTTCTTCCAATCGCTTACAATCAAAAACAAATCTCTCAAGCATCAGCTGTGATTGCTGTGCTAGGTGACCTTGAAGCCAATCTAAAGGGTGAAAAAATCTACAGTGAGCTAGCAGAACAAGGCTTCATCACAGAAGATATTAAAGAAACATTGATGACGCAAATTAATGGTGCTTATCAAAGCGAGCAATATGCACGTGAAGCTGCGTATTCTAACGCTTCGTTAGCTGCTATGCAATTAATGATTGCGGCGAAAGCAATGGGATATGATACATGCGCAATGGGCGGTTTCAGCAAAGAAGCGTACGTGAAAGAATTCAATGTGAGTGGTCGATACGAACCAGTGATGTTGATTTCTGTCGGGAAAGCAGCAAAAGAAGCTCACAAAAGCAATCGTTTTGACATCGAAGAAGTATCTGATTTCCTATAAAAAACGGCACAGTCTCAGCGTCATGCTGGGGCTTTTTTATTTGCTCTGAATATTATTTTTCCATACTTATTTTCAAGTCTTCCTTTCTCATTCTTCACTATTTACCTCTTTTTAAAAATGAAAGCGTTATATTAGTATGATATTCATAAAAATGATTGTTTTTTCTGAAAATGGTCTTGTGATCTAA
This sequence comes from Bacillus sp. 2B09, assembly GCF_003946835.1. NCBI lineage: Bacteria > Bacillati > Bacillota > Bacilli > Caryophanales > Bacillaceae > Bacillus > Bacillus sp. 2B09. The sequence continues at coordinate 174,834 of NZ_RPSG01000006.1, read as the reverse complement.
TCTGACAACTGCTATTATTATGAAATTACAAAATATTAGAGGAGGAAAACATGAACAAAAAACTGATACTGGCGCTACTCATCGCGATTCCATTCATTGGACAGCTTGCACTGCTCCCCTTTGTGAATCGTATTCATCCATTTGTTATCGGGCTGCCTTTTTTCCACTTCTGGCTCTTACTATGGATTGTACTCACACCCGTTTGCACATTTATCATTTACAGGATGCAACATTCAAATGGAGGAACTGACGAATGCAAGGAAACTTAACAGCTTTATTGATTACTGCAAGTATCATTTTCATCGTCGTGGTCATCGGTTTTGCCGCTGGTCGTGATAAATCATCAAGACAGTCAGTCGAAGAATGGTCTGTTGGCGGGAGAAAATTTGGCGGGCTTCTCGTCTGGTTCCTTGTTGGAGCAGACTTATATACTGCTTATACCTTTTTAGGGCTCACAAGTACAGCTTATACAGCGGGAAGTGTTGCTTTTTTCGCTATCCCCTATTCAGTTCTTGCTTATTTTATTGCGTATTTCTTCTTACCAAAACTTTGGACGGTTGCAAAAAATCACAAGCTGACAACACTTGCTGATTATGCACGTGAGCGATTTGACAGTAAACTGTTATCTAGTTTGATTGCCATTGTTGGTGTACTCATGCTCATTCCATACATTTGTCTTCAGTTAAGCGGGATTCAAGATACGTTAACTGTCGCTGGAACGAGTTATATTAATGTGAATGCAGTTGTTATCATTTCATTTATTTTAGTTGCACTTTATACATTTTTCAGTGGTATTAAAGGTCCTACATATACAGCCATTATTAAAGATATTCTTGTTTGGGTGATCATGCTCTTTATGGTCGTTTCCCTCCCGATTATTCATTTTAACGGCTGGACACCAATGATGAATACGTTAGCTAAGGAAGCCCCACAGCTTCTGACGATTCCTGAAGGCGGGCCTAAAGGCATTTTGTGGTTTATTACCGCATCAGGTGTTTCTGCACTCGCATTATTTATGTGGGCACATGCAGCAACTGGCGTTTTCACAGCCAAAAGCGCAGATGCCATCCGTAAAAACAGTATGTTTTTACCTCTTTACAACATTGTATTGATTTTGGTCATCTTCCTTGGCTTCATTGCCTTTTTAGTCTTACCGGAAGATACAAATCCAAGATTTGCTCTTCTCCATTTAATTCAGACGTCATATGGCGGCGTGATGCAGGGGCTTGCGTATTCAACGATTGCACTTGCTTCTCTCATTCCATGTTCGATCATGGCCATTGGGGCATCGAATTTATTTGCCAATAATTTGTACCGTGATTTAATCCATCCAAATGTGTCACCTAAAAGATTGACCATGATCACTCGTTCAATGGTATTTATCGTCATTGGGCTGGCTCTACTATTCGGAATGCTCTTCCCAACAGCACTTGTAACGCTTCAGCTCATTGGTGTTTCAGGAATGGTTCAAATCTTCCCTGCCATTGCGATCAGCTTGTTCTGGAAAAAACAATCAAGAGAAGCAACTATCGCAGGGCTCATCGTAGGAATTATCGTTACCTTTACAGCGAATATTACACAAATGACATTCGGCCTTTATGAAGGCTTTCTCGGTTTACTAGCAAACGTTTTGGTCATCTTGATATTGAATCCATTCTTCCAGAAGAATCTCACTTCTAATTCTGTGACAAGTGATTTGTTTGAAAAGAATAGTAAAACAACGAAACCTGTTGCTAACAAAGCGTAAGCACAAAAAAAGCAGTCCCCTGATGAGGACTGCTTTTTCTATTTCATTTCTTTTTTCAACACTTCAATGGCTTTTTTCATTTGCGTATCATTTTTCTTGAGCTTATCTTGGATGTTTGTCATCAGTACCGTCGTTGTGTCCCCTGTCAGAATACCATCAGCCTTCAGATCGTGATCTGATTGGAAACTTTTCACGACCGACTGGAATGCTTGATCATATTCTCCATTGGCTTTTGCTTTGTAGCCAAGCGCTTGGAACATTTTTTGAGCCGCTTTGACTTCATCTCCATCATCATTCAGTTGATACGTCTTTTTCGGACTTAAGTATGGCAGCTTCGCATAACTCGGCAGAGATGCTTTCACCTGTGGCTCAATTCCTTTTTTGTGAATCCAAGACCCGTCTGGTGTCAACCACTTGGCAATGGTTAATTTCACACTAGAACCATCATTGTAGCTTTGCGCATTTTGAACAGTCCCTTTACCAAATGTCTTTTCTCCAACAAGTTGAATGCTAGAGGATTGGTGCAGAGCTGCCGCCATGATTTCAGCAGCACTCGCTGAACCACCGTTTACAAGAACAACTGTCGGCTGATGAACTTTGCGTTCTTTTTCCGCTTTGTACACTTGTTTCTTTCCTTTTTCCTCAACCTGCATAATGACTTTTCCTTTATCGATAAAGTCATTGCTCATTTCAATTGCTTCTGTCATAATGCCGCCTGGATTATCTCTCAGATCAATGACAAAACCTTTTGCCCCTTTTTTCTCGAGGTCATCAATCGCTTTATCTAACTCTTTAGACGTGGTTTCAGCAAAAGACGTGATTTGGATTTCGCCTATTTTATCTTTTGTTAGTTTTGCATACACCGTTTCAAGTGGAATCGTATCTCTTGTGATCGTGACATCCACATTTCCAACACCTTGTCGGTTCAAATGCAGTTTGACATCCGTTCCTTTTTTCCCTCTGATAAGAGAAACGGCTTTATTCACTGACATACCTTTTGTACTTTTACTACCCACTTTTAAAATACGATCATGAGGTTTCAACCCAGCTTTTTCAGCAGGAGAGCCTTTAATCGGTGCGACAATTAAAATTTGTCCATCCTTCTCTTCTACTTGTGCACCAATTCCTTCAAATGAAGATGAAATGGTGTTGTTAAACCCTTCAGCTTCCTCCTGATCCATATATGTAGAGTATGGATCATCAAGTGATGCAATCATTCCTTGAATCGCACCGTCTACTAGTTTTTGATCATCCGTTTTTTCGTAATACTCGTTTTTTACCTTCGTATATGCAGCCATGAGTTTACTAAACTTCTCATCTCCTGAAACGCTGACAGCACCTTGTTTTGTGATCACAAATGTAATCGCTGAGGAAAGCGCTGCTGTCACCAGAATGGCTATCACGAACTTGAATTGTTTTTTCAAAAAAACACCACCTTTATCTCCTTTCATTATTATCAAGGACGATTCTTCATCCGTCAACCAAAGGATCAAACTTCTATTTGAAAAGATAAGCCATTTAGCCTTGCAATGCATAATCTTTAGAGAGAAACATGATAAAGAAAGAAGGGATTCCATGAGTGACTATGTAGAAATGCTTGCCTATTTTGGTGTATCAGGTGCCCATCCTGGCGGAATTGAGCTAACAAAAACGATGATTGAGCATCTTCACTTGGCGTCTGACGATCGTATACTGGATGTTGGATGCGGCACAGGACAAACAGCCGCCTATCTAGGACATTTAGGTTATGAAGTAGAGGCGATTGATACACACCCTTTGATGATTGAAAAAGCCAATCTGCGATTCGAGCGGGAACAACTACCTTTCCGTGCACAGCAAGCATCGATCGAACACCTGCCATTTTCAGATGACTCGTTCTCTCTACTGATCAGTGAATCTGTTTTAAGTTTCACCCATTTACCTGCTGCGCTTGCTGAGATCAAACGGGTGCTTGCTCCTGGAAAGCAATTGATCGCAAATGAGGCTGTGTTAAAAGTGCCGCTCCCCTCAAAAGAACAGGCAACCATTCGGGAGTTTTATGGGTTTCACTCCCTCTTTTCATTTCCTGAATGGAAAAAACAGTTAGCGTCCGCAGGATTCCGTGACATTCAGATTCTCTCATTTGATGAACACATGGTGCAGGAAGAGCCGACCGAAATGGAATTATCAGATCAAATACCATCTTCTCATTATGATACATTACAGACACACTATGACCTGATTCAAACACACCGAGAACATCTGAGTCACCTTGTATTTGAATGTACAGTATAAAATGAGCGAATCTCCTATATGTTTTGTCCAAACTCTATGAAGTCTTTCGCATAGGATAAGAGTGAAAAGAGTTTGTCATAAGGAGGAAAAACATGGAGCGCTACTATAAACTTTGTCAGCAGCATATGGGGAAAGTAGCTAGAATTACTGATCGAAATGGCAGAGTACATGTTGGACGTATTGAGCGGGTGTCAAACCGCAAAGTTTATATCCGGCCAGTCGGCGGGTCCCGTGGGGGCTTTGGTTATGGATATTACGGAGGTTATTATGGCTGGGGTGCAGCTTATGGCATCGGTCTCGGTTTTATTACCGGCTTCGCTTTAGCAGGTTTGTTCTTTTTTTAAAACGGCGTATAAAAGAAGGCCTCCCAGCTTCGGGAAGCCTTTTATTTGTTTATATTTTCTTCACTTTATTCATATACTCTTCGAAAGTTAAATCATGATCATGCATCGCTTTTGCAGCTTCTTTCCCTACATAGCGCAAGTGCCACGGCTCATATTCATATTTCGTGATGTCTTCTTTCCCTTTTGGATAACGGATGATAAAGCCATATTTATAAGCGTTTTTGGCTACCCATTTACCATCAGGTGTTTCACCAAATTTTTCAGAGATTTCAAAGCCGGCACTTTTTGAGGAAATATCCATGGCAAGACCTGTTTGATGCTCACTTTCGCCTGGTAAGGCTACGGCTTCTTGGGCTTTTTCTTTCCCTTTTAGTTTCACTTCACTATCAAAAATGACTTTTTGACGATCATAGGAACGATAGCCAGATACTGCAGCAAGCTCAAAGTTTTCCTTTTTAGCACCTTTGAATAACTTTGCAAGTGCCTCCGCTGCTTCTTTTCGAATATATCGTTTTTCAATATCCTCTGAAAAAGAGAATTCCACTTTTGGTACAACGAGATCAGAAGGTTTATAGGTTCCTGGCAGTGCATATTCTTTGTTCACTAAAGCAAGCACATTTTCAGGGTTTTGAATGGTCTTCAGTCCGCTCACTACCTTGATGTCATTGAAATATTCACTCTTTAACGTCAGCTCTTGATTAGATGAATCTGCCGTATCGTTTGAGTTTTGCTGGGGTGATGAACTTGCTGCGTTCTTTTGTTCGTTTGTTTTGTTAGATTCAGTGGTACCGCTTTTCTGATCCAGCAACTGGCAGCCTGATAATGCGGCCGTCAAACCAAGAATCGATGCGATTGAGAGTATTTTATAGCTTTTCTTCATGACATACCTTCCTTTTGCTCTACTAAAAAAATAAAGATGCGCTACATCGTAGCACACCCTTTATACTATTATAAAACAGAATCTAGTGCAATTAAGATCATTTCGTCAAATGTCGTTTGACGCTCTTCAGCAGTTGTTTCTTCTCCTGTTAGCACATGATCGCTCACTGTCAGAATCGACAACGCTTTTCTGCCAAATTTTGCAGCAAGCGTATAAAGAGCCGTTGTCTCCATTTCGATCGCTAGAATTCCATATTGGTCCATCAGCTCAAGTGGTTTTTCATTATAAAACTGGTCTGCTGTAAATACATTCCCAACACGCACAGCTACATTTTTCGCTTCTGCTGTGTCGTAGGCTTTTTTCAGTAAACCAAAATCAGCACATGGTGCGTAATCAATCGGTCCAAATGCCACACGGTTCATTTGAGAATCTGTTGATGATGTTTGAGCTAAGATGACGTCACGTACATTGACATCTTTTTTGATCGCTCCGCAAGAACCAACACGGATTAAGTTTTGAACATCATAGCTTTGGATCAGCTCATTCACATAGATCGAAATAGACGGTACGCCCATTCCAGTACCTTGTACAGAAATGCGTTTTCCTTTATATGTTCCAGTATAACCATACATGCCGCGCACTTCGTTATAGCACACTACATCTTCTAAATATGTATCTGCAATATATTTCGCACGAAGCGGATCGCCTGGAAGCAATACCGTTTCTGCAATTTGTCCTTTTTCTGCTCCAATATGTACACTCATTTTTTAGCCTCCACTTACGTTTAACATGTGTTTAGTCCCATTTATTATAAACGATTGAGATCAAAAAAGAAAATACCAGCTGAAAGTAAAGCTGGCATCGTCGTTTATATTTAACTCATCGTCATTAGGCGTTCACTGCGTTTCCATCCTGCCGGAAAGAGCTGGTAGTAGCACTTCCCTTTTTTCTGGTCATCGATCACAACGATATCCCCTGTTGTGATAAACCGTGCATTGTAATCATTAGGGACTGTATCTTGTACATTAAATGTCGAGAATGCTTTTTCCAGTACATCATGGTGTGTCCTGCCGCCAATCTTTGTCCGGTACACAGGCTGATGTCCGCTTGCAGCACCATATTCAGGTGTTTGGTAGATGGTTAAGTGATAAGCTGAAGGTTTCTTTTGAAAAAATCTCAACGTCAATTGCATTCAAATCCCTCCCCTTTTATATAAAATTGGCTGGGATCTATGAATTTCCTTCTTCTATTTTTGTCGAATGACGGACAATTTTTCGTCAATCTTTTTACATATGAGAAATAAAGCTAGTCCTATCGCAAAGCCTCCTGCTACATCAGTGACATAATGAACACCGATATACATCCTGCTGATGCCGATCATCAGCACACAACATCCTGTCACCATATAGACTGCTTTTTGTCTCTTTTTCAGCCACGGAATCATTTCAATGAATAGATAGGCGATAAATGGATAGATCGTTGCTGCATTCATAGAATGTCCGCTCGGAAAGCTGTAATAGGTCTCATTCACTAGATGATCAAAGGCCGGACGCTCTCTAGCAAACAGTCCTTTCAGTTCATGATTGACCGTTTTTTCTGCTATATATAGTAGAAAAAGCAGCATAATAGAGTGGTAGCGTTTATACATAAACAGCATCACGCTAAAGATGAGCATGATTGGGACAAGCAGCGCACTGATACCAAAGTCAGTCAAAGTCAGCATGACATCATTTAAAAAAGGAAGTCTAATGTTCTCAAACGATAAGATGATCTGGTTGTCCAATTCCTGAAACTTACCAGATACCATAAGCGCAGCGATGGCGCCAAACAAAAGGAAAAAAATGATCACATACACGCGAAACAATTCCCCTCCCTTTCTACTCAGAATCTCTTCAAAGTATAGTGCCTACCGTGCCTCTTCTTCAACTATCATTGCTTTCCTCAGCATATATTCAAATGTAATATCGGCAAGCTCAAACGTTTCCAGCTCAGATGGTATGTACCCTCTTTTGACCAGCTCCATGTAGAAGAATTCTGCAATTTCCTCTGTATCAATCACCAAATCTGCTTCTTTCATTGCTTTCCGCCTCCTTTTTTATGATGTATGAACGTCGCCTTATTTTTATTACAATTTGTCATAATGGCTCATTCCATACATATAAATGCAGTAAACGAAAAGAAAAGGGGCATGAGGCAATGAAATGGTTAAGCATATTAGATGGTCATACTTTTGATCAGGTGATGGGCCGTATCTTGAGGGGATGGTTTTATGTGATTGCTTTTTTCTGTGTTCCTTACTTTTTATTCGTGTTAGGACAAGTCTTCTTTTAACCAAAATGCTCGTTTAAACTTTCCAAAATAAAGTCCATCATATCCTTATATTCTGGATCATTGAAAAATTCATAGAGAATTTTATAATCATTGTAAATATCAAGAAGCTCATCCACTATAGATACAGCGAGAAATTCTAGTGATGCTTCGCTTTCTTGTTTCTCTTCTAACTGTAATAGAGCGGTTTGCACCATATCTTCCTCTATTTCTTTTGAGGTTTCTCCAACGTAATGCACAAAAAGAAGCTGATGAACAAACTGATCCATCTCATATTTTCTTAGGACAAGCGTCAAGTCTTCTTCTTCTGTTTCCAGCCATTCTCCGTCTTTTAACCTTGTCAGTTCATAAATGACATCTTCCCAGCCATCTTCAAGGTAGCGCCATATCTCAGTCCGATGGCCAATGATTTTAAATAGCTCTTTCCCGTAATCCTTTACATATACAACATCGCCAATGAGGAACTCATATTCAATGTCCAGCTTTTCTGTATCTACAATCACCCCGTCGTATTCATCGTAAAGCTGGAGTGATGTTTCAAAATAAAGCACCTCATTATGATTGACCTCATATAGATAATGTTGGTCAATTTGATGGACTTTTGTTATCGTTCCAACTGTGCCGTACATGACAACGACGACAATATCCCCTACTTTATATTTTGGTGCTTTCGCCTTCATTCTGTCTCCCCCTTGCCCGACTTTTGGTCTTAACGTATCGTATGCCGGCGCAAGGAATTCTGCATGGGCAACCACACCATGCAAAACGCCATTTTATTTCTTCATGAAAAAACCGCTTCTTCCATACGGAACAAGCGGTTGTGTGTGTTATTTTTTTTTGACTTCTACTTCGTATTGCTCAAAAGCCTCGTCAAATGTCGTCATGGAGCTTAAATAGTCCCCATTTAACTCTAAATAGGCACATAGCTCATGATAATCAGTGGATGCTTTAGGAAAGCTGTGATCTTCATAAGCAGCATTTGCAAAATGACTGATTTCATCCTTCGGTTTTGGATGTCTGTACTTCATTAAATAATGGTAAAACGACTTCACCTGTTTTTCCCTCCGCGACACTCTATTTTGTTGTTATATTATACAGGAATTTGATGACTTGTATAGGCGGAGGTACAACTTATGAAGAAAAATCAAAGTAATTACGCTTTAATAACCGCTCCATGCTCATTAATTCTTCATATAAGATTTTTTCTGGAAGTTTTGTTTGATCGACTAAAATTAATTGATCTTCTATCTCTTTTACTGTCTCATCCTTCTGATACGTCATCCCGCAATGCGTGCAAGAAATCGAAGGCGTTTCCAAAATCTCAATCGATTGTGTGCCCGTGATGAGTTCCCAATAGACTGTGGTCTGTCCTGCGTTCGCTTTCTTCTCCTCACACCAATCACATGTCAGCAACGTTATTTCTCCTCCTTTACGGTTTGTTCTTTTTTGAGCTGGGCTTGATATTTCTTTTCTTTTAATTCATCTCGTTTTTCACGTTTGTTTTTGAGCGTATCATGTTCAGGATTCGTTTCATAAGACTCTCTTCGTTTCATTCGGCTTAAATTTTCAGGCGTAAAGGATTTTGCTTCATCCTCAAATAGAGCTGTCACGCCAATGGCCGGTTCTTTCTTTTCTTCGTAGATTTCATTAAAATACGCATCCGCTTGGCCGGCGACGTAATGTTCTGGCTCCGGATAAGAGGTGATCACACCTTCAAAGTTACGCAGGACCACTTTCTCTGGGCTTTGAGATAATAAATAATTTGGCTGTAAGGCGATCTTCCCCCCTCCGCCTGGTGCATCTACAACAAAGCTTGGCACGGCATAACCACTCGTATGTCCTCTTAAGCCTTCAATGATTTCAAGGCCTTTTGAAACCGGTGTTCTAAAGTGGCCGATCCCCTCAGATAAATCACATTGATAAATATAATAAGGTCTGACGCGAATCATGACGAGATCATGCATCAGCTTCTTCATAATTGGCACACTGTCGTTAATTCCTGCTAGGATCACCGCCTGATTGCCAACAGGGACGCCAGCATTGACAAGGCGCTCACACGCTTCTTTCGCTTCTTTTGTGATTTCAATGCTTGTATTAAAGTGAGTGTTCAGCCAAACTGGATGATATTTTTTTAAAATCTCACACAATTCATCTGTAATTCGCTGCGGAAACACGACCGGTGCACGTGTTCCAATTCGAATGATTTCAACGTGAGGAATGTCTCGTAAGTTTTTCAAAATGTATTCAAGCACTTGATCATTAATTAACAGCCCGTCACCGCCTGAAATTAACACATCCCGCACTTCAGGGGTTTCTCTAATATATCCAATGGCGGCATCTAATTGCTTTTTCGGCACGCCCATCCCGATCTGACCGGAAAAACGTCTTCTCGTACAATAGCGGCAGTACATGGAGCACTGATTTGTGACAAGAAACAGCACACGATCTGGGTAACGGTGCGTTAAACCTGGAACAGGTGAATCCTCATCTTCATGGAGCGGATCTTCGAGGTCATATTTTGTTTTATGAAGCTCTTCTGCAATCGGTACAGACTGCATACGGATTGGGCATCTTGGATCGTCTGGATTCATCAGTGAGGCATAGTAGGGTGTTATGTTGAGTGGAATGGTTTTCGTGGAAATCTTCACCCCTTCTTTTTCCTCTTCTGTTAAGTTCACGACTTTTTCTAAATCTTCAAGCGTTTTGACCGTATGCGTCAGCTGCCAAATCCAGTCGTTCCACTTTTCCTCGGGTACGTCCTTCCAAAGTTCAATGTCCTTCCAATGTCGCGCAGGTTGATACAGTTTTTGATTCATATCCATTCCCCCTATCAGCATTCACTTTATACTATGCAAGTTATGTGCCAACATGGGAAAATGCCCCTATTCTTTAGAAAAGGAGCTTTTCCGTCACATTCACCTGTTTGAAGTGCCTACTTTTCGGCATCTGTATATTTTTTTAGCTTATACTGCAATGTTTGTCGAGGAATTTTTAAAGCGGCTGCCGTTTGCTTAATATTCCCTGCGTGCTGTCTTAAAGCTTCTTGAATCAGCGTTTGTTCAAATGACGTCACTTGACTTTTTAATGAGGACTCTGGCGGATGACTTTCTATCTGATGCGTCCGCAAATGGACAGGGAGATATGCTGTGGTGATTTCTTCTGCTTCCTTTGGCATCATCAAGACGGCATGCTCGATCGTATGTTTTAATTCTCTCACATTCCCTGGCCACTGATGGGCCATAAATACTTGGACAGTTTCTTCAGAAAGGCGGTTGACGTTTTTTGAAAATTGCTGATGATACGTTTGAATAAAGTGGCTGGATAACAGCTGGATATCATGCTTCCTTGTGCGAAGCGGCGGGATATGAAATGATGACACATGCAGTCTATAAAATAAGTCTTCTCTTAACATTTGTTTTTTAACGGCTTCAAATGGGTCGATATTGAGGGCAGTAATCACTCTGACATTTACTTGAACCGCCTTTGCATCACCTATCCGGCGGACAACACCATCCTCTAACACACGCAGTAATTTTGTTTGAAGCGTAAGCGGCATCGCTTGCAGCTCATCAAGAAAAAGCGTACCACCATCTGCTAATTCAAACAGCCCCTTGCGATCTATTGCGCCCGTATAACTTCCTTTGACAGACCCGAATAAAAGACTTTCAAGCAGCGATTCTGGAAGAGCAGCACAGTTTTGCGGGATAAAGACTTGATCTTTCCGATCAGATGCATGAACAATCGCTTGTACGAGTACCTCTTTTCCTGTCCCAGTTTCCCCGAAGACCATAACCGATGAAGGATATGCAGCAGCTTTTTTCGCTTTCTCCAGCATCTCTTTTAATTGTGGGTCATTTGTTAAAAATGAAGAAAAATCGAGCATTTGAGTGGTCTCCGCGGCACCATCCGTTCGTTTTTTTTGATCTAAACGATTCGAAAGCGCCGACAGCTTCGACACATCCTTCGCTACTTCTACCGCCCCAATTAACTTGCTGCCTTCTATAATCGGCAGTGTGGTGTTGACGGTCTCAATTTTTTCTCCATTTTTATTCAAATAGGTTTGCAACGAATGATAAATGGGTTTTCCTGTTCTAAGTACATGCATGAGTGTACTTGTCTTTTCAGTTAATGAAGGATACACATCCAGTATGTACTTGCCAATCACCTCTTCTTTCGCTAAACAGTCGAACTTCGCTGCATTATGATTATAAAAGATGGTAACCCCTTGATCGTCTACAACGTGAATCGCTTCATCGATGGCTTCTAAAATTAATTCAAACCAATCCGCTCTTTCGACAACCTTCCCCACTATTTCCCCCTCACTTTCTATGCCGAAAATCTGGCACGTATTGCCCAATTTTCAGCGGCTTGATGATGTTCAACGTGTTCCCCTATCCTTTTCACGTTTCGCTTTTTCCTGTCGATCTCCTGCTTTTTTCGTCAATTCGAAAAAAAGCACCCCTCTTAGGAGGAGTGCTTTCGTCCTGACATCTGATAAAGAGACAAGTCAAATTCCTGAAGTGACTCCATATACAGCGGCACAATTGGCTTTCCTTCTTGAAAAAATGCAAATTGAGAAGGTTGTAGTTTGATTGGCTGATGGTAAAACGCAAATATTTTCACTACCTCAGGGACAATTCGGCAAAAGGTATCATGCACAAATAAATAGACATCTTGTTTCCATTTAAACAGCCGTCTATTTGGCGGGCTGAATATAGGAGATAATTGAATGATCTTGCCATCCTTAAACGTCTCCAGCTGGTGTTTTGTGACCGTGTATATCTCCTTTTGGTGAAACTGAAAATATTGCACATCACGTTTTGAAGCAAACCGTCTTTTTGTTTGATGTTCAATATAATAAAATGTTCTGCCGTTATCTGCGGTGACGACTGTATAATTTGGGACTGTCAGCGGCTCGTTCATTTCATATTTCATCGTACATAAGGAAGGAACACGAATCGCACGCCTGTTCTTTTCATTCACCCAGCGCTTGTCAATTTGATGAAGACATCCGTGAGCGATTTGATAATAATCGCCATCTCTTTCAATCACAGTTCCGTCAATTAAATCGTAGGGCATACTCGAAAACATATGATGGAATGATTGTGGCGTTTTATATGTGGTATCTAGTACTTCTTGTAATGGAAAGAACGCAGCAAAATGATTCAGTCTCATCCAAAACACAGAGTCAGCATGATGCCAATGTTTTGGTTCGTCGGCCCAGTATTGTCCGTATTTTTCATGAATAAACGAAAGCAGCCGGCTTCTATGCATAACAGAGCAATGGTCGACTTGAAAGGATGCATGCTCCAACACTTGATCTGCTTCTCGAACGAAGCTCGCCGTTTCCACCAAATGCTGATTCACATGCACGACACGTTGCGAGGAATAGACGATATCTATGTGAGGCTTCGATTGAAAAACCTCGACCATTTTCTCTAAACGATCTTTTCTGTAGACTGTATCATCAGTTACATAACAAACCAGCTCACCTGTTATACGTGTTAATGCTTCATTAATTAGCGTTGCATAACGTACAGTCTTCAGCCGGTTTGCAGGATGAATTTGATGAGAATACAATTGAATGCGCTTATCCACTAAATAAGGCTGCATCTTTTGGATCGTTTCTTGTTCAGAGCCATCATCCATGATCAAAAGCTCCCAATGCTGATACGTTTGTTCTACCACACTCTTTAGCACACGTTCAATGAAATCAGGTTTGTTGTAGCTTGTTAATATCACTGATACTTTCATGACCATTATCCTTTTTTAAATAGATTAAAAAGCCCCCCAGCTGACAATGTTCACATAAGGAACACTTACTCTTAGCTGATTTGTCGCATTTTTAAAGACTGCTACTGAGTCAAACAATTGTACGACAACCACGTTTTGCAGCACATCTCCATTGACTAAATGAACACGCGGCAGCGGAATGCCGAGCTCAAGCCATGGGCGTAGCAATTCTTTAATCTCTGACGCACTCCCTTCCTCACTTTCTTCTAAAAGATGAAGAAGAAGTATAATCAACACAACTTCAAGTATTCCTTCTGTTTCTAGTAATTCTTCGTTCCAGCCATTTAATAGTTGTTCAAATTCCATTCAGATTCCCTCTTTCTTCTCGTTTGATCTTTACTAGAGTATGAGGATCACTTCATTTAGCATCAGCATTTGAAAACATTTTTCAAAAATGTGTGAAGTCATTAAATGAAAAAAGAACAAGGAATGAGCATTCTGCTTATACCAAAAAAAGAGAACGGCATATACATAGTGGTGTGTTTGAATGGATGAAGAAAGGATGGGGAAAACATGAGCGAAAAGCGTGCCGAATTAAAAAAAGAGCTGTTAAAGCTGTTTTTCAAACCGCTTAGTCATGCGTTAACAGTTAATCTCGAAGAAGGAGGAGTTCAAGTGGAAGAAAAATTGAACGATTTATTTAGTGAGGTAGCAGCTGAAGCATCACCTTCAGATTCTGCTACAACACTCGACGTATCTCAACCAGCAAGATGGATTTTTGCAAGACTTGCACCTGGAACAGTCATTAGCATTGTCATGGACTCAGGTGACTTAATCGGACCCGTTCAATTCGTATCATTCGATGCTTCAACAGGTGTTGTTTTCGTCACACAAGAAAGCTCTGTGACACCTACAGGCTCTGCAACGACTCTATTAGATGTAGATAAAGTAGAAAGTGTTACGTTCACATCTTAATGTGAGAGGGCCATCATGAAGCTTCTTTATATCAGCTCTGGCTACGGTGGAATCTATCGGATGTTCGATCAATGGATAGAAGATAGCTTCATTGATTCCCCCTTTTCATGCATCAAGGTGGAAAGGGAAACTCTACCCGCTCATATGCACAAAATCCGGACATTTTCTCCGGATTTTGTTTTCATGATGATCGGTGACCATATTCCAACAGAACTGCTTCATCAATTCAAACAAGAAAAGATCCCCGTTGTACTGTGGATGACAGAAGACCCTTTTTATATAGATGTGTCAGCTGCATGCGTAAGTGATGCACAGCTGATCTTAACGATTGACGAAGGTGCTTTGTCATTTTACAAACAAATGGGCGCTGATCACACGCACTACTTTCCCATTCCAACCAATACACACGTATTTCAGAAAAAAGAATCACCACATGAGTCGTGCATTTATGACATTGCACTCATTGGCTACCCTTATCCAAACCGCATCAAAGCCATCAATACACTCTTACATCAAAACAAATGGCGCATTCTCGTAGCAGGAAAAGAGTGGCATCGCGTGTTGAATAAATCACGCAGACGATATCGTGATCTCTCACTGATGACCCACTGGCTGAGTCCCGAGCAGATGGCAGACATCTATCAAACATCAGCCATTGTTCTGAATCCGCACAGGCCCGCGCAATTTGCCTATAATCAAAACAAAGCCAATGTTCAAAATATGAGTCTTAACAACAGAGCATTTGATATCGCTGCAAGCGGAGGCTTTCAGTTGACAGATCTACAACCGTCACAGGCATTTTCAAGCTTCGCTTTTTACACACATGAAAACGATTTGATTAAGCAGGTCGAGCACTATGTAAAAAACCCTCAACAAAGACAATCGGTTGCAGAGAACAATTACGAGCAAGTCATTCGCTGGAACACATTTGATACGCTGCCTTACAGACTTTATGAAATAGTCAAAAGCGCCCTATGACCGGGCGCTTTTTCTAATTGCCATCATCTTATGCCGTTCCTTCTGCATCTTGTCGAGCCAATAAAATCTTCTCTGCCTTTTTCCGATCTTCCTCACTTTTCACAACAAGCGATTGCGCATGATCCATCATATATGCACCAACAGATCCTTCTAAAAAGGAATGAATGCATTCTTTTGCATATGGAACATGAAACGCATAGACAGCTCCATTTAAACGTCCATACGTATAAGGGTGCTCCTGAGTTGGTACAAAAAAATAATGATTGTCCTTATACAGGCTGGCTTCATTGGTGTCATGAAGTGTCCAAGTTTCATTTGGATTTTCTAACGCCTCTGTAAAAGAAGCCGCACAATCATATCCCCCCTCTACTAGAAGCTGCAAGCAGTTCTCAATATCTGCCGTCTGCCTTAGTGGTGATGCTGGATGTAAATACAAAACAATATCAAACGTCTTTCCCTCTCGTTCTAAATAAGCAAGTGCATGCTTCACAGCTACTAAAGAAGGTGTTTGTTCCGTCACATGTGTGCTTGGCAGTTCAATCACATTTGCTCCATAGTGGGCCGAAATGATTTGAGTATTCACATCCTCTGAAGATACGATGACTTCATCTAATTCAATCATTTGTAATAATGGCTGAATGGTCCAATAGATTAGCGGCCGCTCCGCCAATACGCGAATGTGTTCAGCATGATGCCCCTGCTTGCTGCTAAAAGCTGGGATCATGGCTAAAATACGATTTCCCCTATACATGTATGATCTTCTCCCCTCGCGCAGCTCAGTATCAGTGAATACATTCTGAGAGCTGAACTGATCGCCGTACTGAAGTCTTCAGGTGCCTCGCTATTCTACTTAATCTTCTATCTCTACATATTCTATTAAGTCGTCAAGCAGATGGTTATAATTGGTTCACCTAATTTATGCATGAAGTGGTTCTTTTCCTCAAACGTCTTCCTCTCTTTCACATATGATGCAAAGTAGAGAAATGAGAGTTGGGGGATTAGATATGTCCAAACAAATAGAAACGAGTTTGAAGACCTTTTTTCGTGACAAAATCATCTTGGTCACAGGCGGTACAGGTTCGATCGGCCGGCAGATTGTGAAAAAATTAACAGCCTGCTCTCCTAAAAAGGTCATTGTCTTCAGTAAAGATGACAGTAAACAATACATGATGAAAAATGAATATGCGGCGCATCCAGAGGTTGTATTTGCACTTGGAGATGTGAGGGATGCAAGCCGCGTCAGGCAGCTTGTCAAAGGGGTAGATATCATCTTCCATGCAGCTGCACTCAAACAAGTACCCACCTGCGAAGATAATCCGTTTGAAGCTGTCCAAACCAACATCATCGGCGGACAGCATGTCATCGAAGCAGCACTTGAACATGAAGTCAGTCATGTTGTCAACATTTCAACCGACAAAGCGGTTTCTCCGACAAATGCCATGGGAGCTACAAAATTAATTTCAGAAAAATTGTTTTTTCAAGCGAATGAAAGTATTTCAAATCAGAAAACGAGGTTTTGCTCTGTCCGGTTTGGCAATGTGCTTGGATCAAGAGGTTCCGTCATCCCCATCATGCTTCAACAGTTGTTAAATGAACAACCTCTAACTGTAACTGATCCTAAGATGACACGCTTTTTTATGTCTATCGAAGAAGCTGTATCTCTCACGCTTGAAGCAGCTATCATGATGAAAGGCGGCGAAACGTTTATTCTCAAGATGGAGTCATTACAGCTGGCTGATCTATTGAAAGCATTTCATGAATATGCCGGTCAGATCAACGTTCCTTCTCCTGATATTCTCGTTGTCGGCAAAAGACCTGGAGAAAAACTTCACGAGGAGCTCACATTCCCTCACGAGGCAGATGCACTGTTTGAACATGAACAATTTTACGCCATTTTACCAAGACCACATCTTCACCCTCATTTTCAAAAAGTTCATTTGACCCATTACACATCAAACGAAGCACCGCTCATTACAAAAGAGAAGCTGTTTCACATCATTGAACAATTACATCATACCCACCATAAAAAATAAAAAAATCGTCACACGGAAGCAGCTGACTTCCATGTGACGATTTTTAAAATCAATTATTGAAAGATGTGTTTCAAATGACCATAGCCTTCTTTTTCAAGATCATCCTTCGGGATAAACTTTAAAGCGGCAGAATTAATACAATATCGAAGACCGTTTGGCCCTGGGCCGTCAGGGAATACATGACCAAGGTGAGAGTCGGCCGTCTTACTGCGAACTTCAGTCCGCACCATGCCATGGCTCGTATCTACTTTCTCTTCTACCTCTTGATCTTCAATCGGCTTTGTAAAACTTGGCCAGCCGCAATGGGCATCAAATTTATCTAAAGAAGAAAACAATGGCTTGCCTGAAATGATATCTACATAAATGCCCTCTTCCTTATGATCCCAAAATTCATTTTGAAATGGCGGCTCAGTGCCATTATTTTGCGTCACTTCGTACTGCATTCGGTTTAATTCTTTGATGCGCTGCTCTTTTTCGTTAGCCATTATTTATCACTCCAATGAGATTGAATAAAACCTGCTCTGCCCGAACCGACATGGTATCGTTCGTAGTGCATTTTGTTCTTTTTATAATAATGCTGATGATATTCCTCAGCAGGATAAAAAGGACCAGCCTCTAAAATTTCTGTCACGATTGGCTTTTGGAAAATTCCGCTTTGGCTCAGCTGCTCTTTTGATGTTTCTGCAAGTTGCCTTTGTTTTTCATTGTGGACATAAATCCCTGTACGGTAGGACTCTCCTCTATCACCAAATTGTCCTCCATCATCTGTTGGGTCTATTTGCTGCCAATATAGTTCTAATAGCTTCTCATACGGAAAAACGTCTGGATCAAAGGTAATTTGAACGGCTTCTCTATGGCCTGTCGTATTTGTACATACTTCTTCATAGGTTGGATTCACTGTATGTCCGCCAGTATACCCTGATTCAACTTTGATAATGCCTGGCTGTTCATCAAAAGGTTTAACCATACACCAGAAACAGCCTCCAGCAAATGTGGCTAATTCTTGTTTTTCAGACATATTAGTGCCCCCTTCATTTAAAAAATGGTATCATCATATTATAACATGATAAAAAATAATGAAAATGATACGACTTGTATACCTAAAAACAAAAGAAAGCTTTCTGTCGTATCTTAAAATATAATGGGGGTTTAATGATTGGAACAAAGAAAACAAATGATGTATGAAATGGATACTTTACTGAGAACCGTATTTAAGCAAATACGTTATGAAATTAACAGCCTGCTTGAAAACGAATTATCTCGGAATGAATTTCTCATTTTAAATCTGCTGCGTGAACAAGGCGCAAAAAAAGTAACGGAATTCGCCTCAATTCTCGGTGTATCAGCAAGCCATATTACAGCTGTAACCGACACACTTGTAGAAAAAGGCTGGATCACTCGTATCCGTTCAAAAGAGGATCGACGCATCATCAAAATCCACTTAACCGATAAGGGTAAGGAAATTACTGAGCATTTTGAGAAAAAGAAAACAGAATACTTCATGGAACGATTTGAATCATTTGATGATGAAGAACTGAAAACGATGATCAAATTATTTAAAAAGCTGGATAAAAGTCAAAAGGATTAAGCATAGATTTTAGCGTGGAGGACATGCTACGGATAAAAAGGTGGAATGAACCATGACAAGTCCATATCTTTGTCCGAACTGCAAAACCAACAGAACGCGTTTTAATCTCATCGAGCAGCATTCAGAACCTGTGAAACTTGATCCAGCAACTGGAGCGATTGTCGAAACATATGAAGGAGATCAGCTTTCTCCTTTTCACATGAACTATCAAGGACCGAAAATCAAAGTCCAGTGCGGCGTTTGCGGATTAATTGAGGATGAAAAAACGTTCATTAAGTTGGCTGAATATCATCAATATTCATCTCCTTCTTAATACGAGAGCCTGACAAAAAGTGTCAGGCTTTTTTCTATGTTTCTTTTGCCTATACAGATCGTCCCTTTCTTGCATACGCTACAAAAAACACATTGCAGAGAAAGAAGGGATAAAGACGTGCAGCAGCTCTACGAGATGAATCAATTTCTATATCGTCCATTAGCTACCTTTCCCCCATACCATCCGAGACACACCATTTCCAAAGCTGTTATTCGATTATTTCACGCTGCACCGGATTTAAGTGAGCTTGCTGTATTTGTAAATCAGCAGCCAATCCAAAAAAAGCTACCATACGGTCAGCTGTCTGCTTATATGGAATGGGATGAGGGTGTTTATGAGATAGAAGTATTCAAGCTGGCTACAAAAGAAAGAATTCTTTCTTCTCGTATGATGATTAATGGAAACGAGACTTACACGCTATGTATCACAGGAGCTCGTACCGGCTTTGCGCTGCTCACAGAAAAGCAAGACTCGCTGATTAAGCAAGATGAGCTATCAGCACTCACGTTTATCCAGCTGTCACCAGACCTCCCTTTCATTGATATATATGAACGAGATCAAGGCATGTTATCAAAGGAGCTCGGATATGTAAACGGCACCCAAACCCACCACTTCTCTCCGAATAAGTATCACTTTGAATTAAAAGCTGCCGGTACTCAAAGTGTACTGCTAGATATTCCGAAAGTTCACCTGCAAACAAAGCGGGCCTATCTTATTTTACTTCATGGATTTGCAAACGGAGAGCCAGAGCTAATGGCAAAAGTCGTCTTGTCTCACCAAATGTAAAAAGAGCCTTTCCAAATGGAAAAGGCTCTCAGTGTGTAGACAAACCCTCTCATTCGGTGTCAGTCCTGCGTGCCGGTGCTCACGAATGTCACATTCACTCCGCGCCGGTACTCGTGCTTCCTAGAATGCAAAG
Organism: Bacillus sp. 2B09; assembly: GCF_003946835.1. NCBI lineage: Bacteria > Bacillati > Bacillota > Bacilli > Caryophanales > Bacillaceae > Bacillus > Bacillus sp. 2B09. The sequence continues at coordinate 154,722 of NZ_RPSG01000006.1, read as the reverse complement.
GTTTTCAATCACGCTGAAAAGAAGACAAATAGCCTTTCCAAATGGAAAAGGCTATTTACGAGACATCTTCAGCTTTTTCTTGTTTTTGAAAATCAAAAGCAAGAATCATGGTACCTAAAAATAATGCACAATAGGCGATATTTAAGTAAAACTGGTCGATATTTTCTGCTTTTAAATGAGAGGCAGCTGTCATGCCAAAGTATGCAGCAAATAAGAGCGACAGTAAACTAAAATATTGATAGACTCGCTTCATCGTTTCACTCCTGACTTACACGTTCTATTGCTTTGGATGATAATATGAGAATTCAATTTCATCATTCTCAAGATCAATTTTGTTCGCTTTGACATACATATCATTCGTCAGCGGCATTTCTGAAAGGCGCACTTCCACCGTTTTTTGGTCTGGTTTCACATGAACGAAATCAGGCAGTTCATAGAATTGACCCATGTAACTTAAAACAAAACTGATTGGGATGCTTAATTGTCCAATTGAAAAGTCATCTACTTTCAGCAGAACATCCCCATTATCTTCAACAGATGGTGTAAATGATACATTTGCATTAATCGTTGAAGAAAAAGCTTTGATTGCACCTGTTACTTTCACATCTTGGTCAATCGCAACATGAAAGTCGGGCATATCGCTTGATCCTTGGTTTTTCAAATAATCATTGACAAAGCTGGTGAGTGATTCTTTTGAACTAGAAATGTTAAAAGCATACTCGCTGTTCACTTCTTTTTTCGAAGCGGATTGATCGCTCGGCAGCAGCATAAAAATACCGCATACAAGAACAATCAATAGATTAATTGACAGTAAAATAAAAAATAAACTCTTCCATTTTTTCATCTTTTCACCCTATTCCTTCGGCAGTCCTTCTTTTTTCACTTCTGAGAATAAACGATTTGCCATAAGAGAGTACCCCTTTTGGTTTGGGTGGAAATCATCATCTGCCAGTAATTTTTCATCTTGATCATCTTCAAATAAATCTGCTACATCGATCATATCAGCATTGCCGTCTTTTTTTAGTTCTTTTTCGGCAGCAGCATTCCAGTCTTTGACGACCTCATCAATGTCTCTCAGCTCAGACAAGCTGAACTTAAAAGGATTGTACATACTGACATACATGATCTTTGCATGGTCATTATGCTCTCTTAATTGAGCAAGAATGGTCTTAAAACGCTCTTCAAAAGGACCTTGCTCTTTTTGAAAAGGAGCAAACGTCAAATTAAGCACATTTTGACGGACAACATGCATGAGATCATTCCCGCCGATTGTAAAGAAAATATAATCAGCGTCTTTCAGTCCGTCCTGCACCTTTTTTTCTTTTAATCTTTTTAACAAATCTACTGTTCTACTGCCTTTAATGGCATAGTTTTTTAATGTGACAGATTGCACGCCGTCCACCGCTTCTATCTTGTCACGGGTGATGCCGGCATAGCCTTTTTTATCTTGATCTCCGATTCCTTCTGTTAAGGAATCTCCAACCGCTGCGATGGTAATATGTTCTTTTACGTTTTGTGTGTCTTCTAGTTTATCCTTTATGCCAGCCTCTTGCGCGGAACATGCAGAAAGAACAAAAGCTAGAGACATCACAATCAAAATCAAACGAGCCTTCAAACGATGATGTCCCTCCTTTTTCTGATTAAAAAAGTGTATCATGTTTTCGCCCATTTGAACATCCTTATGCTAGCTTCGGTTCAGCGTTTTGATGTCCTTGATGATGTCATCATAAGGTGTGTTTTGCACGCCATCATAATTTTTCATCACTTTCCCTTCTTGATTAACAAGGAAAAACAGGGACTGATGAATCACTTGGTCTTCATCTTCAGGTTTTTTGACAATGGTCTTAAAGCTTTTCATTGCGAATTTTTCGATTTCTGACTGTGAATATCCCGTGAGAAAATCCCAATTTTTAAAGGACAATGGATAGGCTTTTGCAAATTCTTTTAGCTTTTTCGGTGAATCGACCTCTGGGTCCACACTAAAGGAAATGATATGCGCATCCAATTTTTCTTCTTTTAACCGTTTTTGCAGCTCTGTCATATGAGCGGTCATCGGCGGACAGATCGTTTCACAGCTTGTGAAAATAAAATCTGCTACCCATACTTTCCCCTTCAAATCATCCAATGACACCTTTTGACTATCTTGGTTTTCAAACTCAAACGGCTCTATTTGATAATTTAACGCATCCTTGATTTGTCCATTTGAACATGAGACTAAAAGAAGCACGCTTATCATCATAAGCGCACCAAGCAAGGCTCCCCTTTTTCTATCCATGATATGCCCATCCCCTTTTTCCATCAATCGGTATAAAAAGTAAAGCCTATTGCGCCCTTTCCGGTATGACACGAAATAATCGGTGTTGTGTAGGCAATGTCAATCAATGCTTCAGGTGTGTGATCAAGCAGCGCTTGTTTTAGCTTTTCAGCGAGTTCTAATGCATCTGCATGTGCAATCCCAATGGCTTGAACTGTTTTCCCCTTCACCGCCTGTACATACTGTTTTGTCAGATGCCGGACAAGCGCAGAATAGCTTCTCACATTCGCTTCTGGCGTATATACCCCGTCTGTTAAGCTGGCAATTGGTTTGATGTGAAGAAGTGAGCCGATCAGCGCCTTTCCTCTTCCAATTCTGCCGCCTTTGACGAGATTTTCTAATGTATCGATTGTGACATATAGCTTTGTTTGAAGACGGATTTTATCTAATTCTGTGATAATGTCTTCACGGCTTGCACCCTTTTTGGCTAGTTCTGCTGCTTTGATGACTTGAAATCCTAATCCATAGGAAATAAAATTCGAATCAATCACCGTGATGTTTCCATCTACCATTTTCGAAGCGCTTTCAGCAGTTTGAACAGTACCACTCATCCCGCCAGTTAAATGGATACTGATCACTTCACTTCCATCTGCCGTCAGCTTTTCATATAATTCGACGAATTGACCGATCGCAGGTTGAGACGTTTTCGGCAGTTCCTCAGCGGCCTCCATTTTTTCAATAAATTCATCTGGCTGTATATTCACTCGGTCAATATAATCAACTCCAGAAATGGAGATATTGAGCGGAATCACGTGAATGGAAAGATCATTGATTTTGTCTTGCGGAAGGTCCACAGTTGAATCTGTTACAATTTTAATTTGTTTCACTATCGTCTCATCCTTGCTGTCTTAGTCTTTACTTATGATATTACCTTATTTCCTGCACACTTGAAAACAACTGACCTAACGTTTTTGAAATTGTCACAATTTCTTCTAGTCACGAAAAAAATCCTTGCCAAACTGAGCAGCAGCCGTTTCAAAATGGCTGCTTACCCCTTTTGACAAAGATTCCTGCTTACGCATTGTGTTTCAGTGTAGGCTCCTGATAGATCTGTTCATATGTGCTCCACTTGACGTTACGTTTCACATCCTCTCTGAAAGAGTACACAGCTCTCTTTCCTTTAGATACATAGACTTTTTTCAAGAAAGCTTCAAGTCTAAAGGTGAGCATAAAACGATACGTCTCATCTCCCTTTAGAACAGGGACTTCTGTTACCTTGATCTGAGCTCCATCCATCCGTCTAAAACATATTGTTTTGAGCAGCACAAACGATCAATCCTCTTTTCCAATTATCTGTTAAGCCTAAATAAATAGGTGGAATAAATCTTGATCTTTATTTACTTCAACATAGTGGAAGCCTTTTTTATCCATCCGCTCAATCAGCGCGGCATAGTCATCTCTTTCTTTCAATTCGATGCCGACAAGCGCAGGGCCTTTGCTTCGGTTATTCTTTTTCGTATATTCAAAGCGTGAGATATCGTCATTTGGTCCTAACACTTCATCTAAGAATTCTCGAAGTGCTCCTGCTCTTTGCGGGAAATTGACAATGAAGTAATGTTGAAGCCCTTCATAGATCATTGAGCGTTCTTTGATTTCCTGCATTCTGCCGATGTCATTATTTCCTCCACTGACAATACAAACAACATTTTTGCCTTTAATCTCCTCGCGATGGGCATCTAATGCTGCGATCGGCAATGCGCCTGCCGGTTCTGCTACAATCGCACATTGATTATACAGCTCCAAAATTGTTGTACATACTTTCCCTTCTGGTACTAGACTGATTTTATCGACAACAGACTGAAGCGATGTAAACGTCTTTTCGCCAATCCGCTGAACCGCTGCTCCGTCTACAAACTTATCAATCGAATCAAGTGTCACAACCTCGCCCTTCTCATGTGACGCATGCAGTGAAGCTGCGCCAAGCGGTTCGACTGCAATGATTTCGGTTTCTGGTGAGATATTTTTGATATATGTACCAACACCAGATAACAGACCTCCACCTCCGACACTTGCAAATAAAAAGTGAGGCTCCACTTCGATATCATTTAATATTTCGACAGCAGTCGTTCCTTGTCCTGCCATCACATCCAAATCATCAAACGGATGGATAAATTCGCGCTTTTCTTCATCTCCGCATTTTACGGCTTCATGATATGAATCATCAAACGTATCTCCGGTTAAAATAATTTCAACATATTCTTTTCCGAACAGCTCCACTTGGGATACTTTTTGCCTTGGCGTCGTAGCAGGCATAAAGATTTTCCCGTGGATGCCTAAATATTTACAAGAATAGGCAACACCCTGCGCGTGATTTCCAGCACTTGCACAGACAATGCCATTTTCTAGTTTATCTTTTGGAAGTTGGCTCATTTTATTAAAAGCGCCTCTTAATTTAAAGGAACGAACTACTTGAAGATCCTCTCTTTTTAAGTAGACATTACATTCATATCGTTCAGAAAGTCGCTCATTTTTTTGAAGTGGTGTATGAATGACTACATCCTTCAAATTTTGATGGGCTTTTAAGATGTCTTTCACTTGAATTAGCGTATTTTCTTTGAGCAACGGTTTCATGTACAAGATCCTTTCTCTTTAACCTTATTTAATTTGTCATTATAACATGAATATTCAAAAAATAAACCAATAGATCATGGATCCATCATAAATTTTATAAACTTTTTCGTTTTCCTGTACATTTGTTTTAATTGGGTGTTACAATTGAACCAATTAGAACCACAAAGAAAGGAACCACCTCATGGCCACACAATCGATCACGTCTATATATGGAGATCATCAAGACATCAAGCATGCAATTCATCTGGCAAAACAATTTTCGAAAAACGAACAGCCAGTCTTGATAACAGGAGACACCGGCACAGGCAAAACACTATTTGCCCAAGAAATGGCGAACGCAGCAATGACACACATGTATTGCCCCATCTTGAATGAAGAAATCTTACAGAAAGCCTTCACAGAAAAAAACAATCAAATTCTTTATTTAGATGAGGTCGCCGCATTAAGTATTCCTATGCAGCACAAGGTCATTCACTTTCTAGAAACCTCACCTGCAACAAAAGTAATCGCTTCTTCGTCTTTATCAATAGAGGCACTCAGGGTTTCTTCAACCTTTTTACCCGAGCTGTTTTATCGTTTGAATGTTCTTCATTTGGCCCTTCCGGCTTTAGCTGAACGAAAAATAGACATTCCTGTGTTAACAAATGCTTTCTTTCAAGAGCTGAACATGGCTCCTGACATTGATCCAAGTGTTTGGGAAGCCTTGCAGCAGTATCCATTTGAAGGAAATGTGCAAGAGCTCAAAAATATCGTTCATTACGCTGCATCCATACTCGAGGGCCAAACGGTATTTTTACATCATTTACCTCCCTTTGTGTTAGCACCTCTTCCATCAGCCGTGAAAGGTAAAAAGGAAGAACACCAGCTTACACTAATGGAAAAACAAGAGTTTGTTTTCTTGCTGGAAGCCATTAAATCTCTCAATGAAAAAGGAGAAGCAGCCAGTAGACGCATCTTGTCTGAACTAAGCAAGCAAGGAGACATTCCGCTCACCCCTCAGCAGGTGAGAAACCGCTTAGATGATCTTGAGAAAAAAGCATACGTGACGAAAGGAAAAGGCAGGGCCGGAACGAAGATTACACTTGAAGGTCTTTCATTCCTGAAGTCGCTTGATGGTTATATACCGGTTCAATAAAAGGAGGACATCCATTGTTTACTGTAAAAGAAGAAATTGCAAACGCCATTACACATGGCATTGGTGTTATTTTATCCATACCAGCTATTGTGTTTCTCGTCTTATTCGCTGTTCAATACGGCACAGTCACAGATATTATCAGCTTTTCGATATTTGGCGCATCCATGCTACTGCTCTATTTAAGTTCAACCTTACTTCATAGCATTCGGCACAAAAAAACAAAAGATATTTTTGAAATCCTCGACCACTCGGCTATTTATGTATTGATTGCTGGTACATATACACCCTTTTTACTTGGACCACTAAAAGGTGCACTCGGCTATACTCTCCTTGCGATTGTATGGGCGCTTGCTGCTGGTGGGATTGTCTTTAAAATCTTTTTCGTCAAACGCTTTATTATCGTATCTACCCTCGTCTATTTATTAATGGGCTGGATGATTATCATTGCCATCAAACCGCTTTATATCCAATTAACAGGTGCAGGATTTGGACTCTTACTGTTAGGCGGTATATTATATTCAGTCGGAACCATCTTTTATATTTGGCGGAAAATCCCCTATCATCATGCGATTTGGCACAGCTTTGTTCTCGGCGGCAGTGCATCGATGTTCTTCTGTATTTTATTCTATTGCGTAAACATTCCTGCTGCATAAAAAAACCAGCATCCACTATTCGGATGCTGGTTTTTTCTATGCGCGCTTTTGTGCGTAATCACTGATCATGACAGGAGCTTTAATATGAATATCGACATTAACAGGACGCATTCTTTTCACAAACTTCCCCGTTAAAAGACGATCCGTTCCGCTCGTTTCAATCGGTACAAGCGGGCAATCGAATTCTTCAGCAAGCGCCTCTGCAACATGACGATACTCTTCTGAAAGCAGTAGACTCTGCCCAGACATGATTCTTTCCTTTGCTTCTTCTAATAAAACCTCATCCGTTTGATTCTGGTGAATGACCGCCATTTTTTTCAGCCATTGTTTTAAAATCGGACACCGAAAGAGCTTCGGCTTTGCCATGAAAGCAAATGGCTGCTCAAGGTGGCCGATCAATAATGTCGTCGTGACTGGATTCAGCTCTTTTGTGACATAAATAACCGGCCCATCTGGCAGTTTCTTTTGCTGATGAATGGTCATGACTGATCCTGATTGGTCAATACATCCCCGGGCAAACCTTTTTGCATGCTCATGAATGAGATGCATTCGTTTCGTATAGGAAATGCGTGGATCCGTTAATTCATGATCGTACAAATGCCTCATACTTTTTAAAAAGGATACAACAACATAAATCGTTAAAAACCAATAACGAAACAACCGTACTCCTCCTACTCACTTATCCTTTTTTGTCATAGACGACAAATTCATAATTGTAGGGGTTCTTTTCGTCACGATGGCCTTTTTCGCGTGATACAATCGTCCATTCGTCTTCATTGTAATACGGGAAATAGCGGTCTCCTTCAAACGCATGGTGAATGTGCGTGATATAGAGACGATCCGCATATGGCATCATTTCTTCATACAGCTTAGACCCGCCAAGAATAAATAGCTCTGTCTCGCTTTCCGCAATTGCCAAAACGTCAGCAATTGAATGAACAACCTCGCATCCTTCTGCTTTAAAAGAAGAACTTGTGGTCAGCACAATGTTTCGGCGATTAGGCAGCGCTCGTCCAATGGATTCAAAGGTTTTTCTGCCCATGACAATCGTATGACCGCCTGTGACTTTTTTAAAATACGCTAAATCTGCTGGTAAATGCCAAGGCATTTGATTATCTTGACCAATGACTCTGTCTTCTCCTGTCGCCACAATCATGGAAATCATACACTGACTTCTCCTTTAATATGCGGATGTGGATCATAGTTCTCAAGCACAAAATCATCAAACGTAAAATCAAAAATGCTCTTTACATCCCTTGTGATGCGAAGCTTAGGAAGCGTGCGTTCCTCACGCTCTAGCTGCATTTTCACCTGTGGAAGATGATTTTGGTAAATATGAGCATCTCCAAGTGTATGAATAAACTCGCCTGGCTCAAGATTTGTGACTTTAGCAATCATCATCGTTAGAAGAGCATATGAAGCGATATTAAATGGCACGCCTAGAAAATTTTCACTAGCAAAAATATGTTGATTATATTGGTCCAACTGATCTCCCACCTCTTTTTATAGGTTCATCAAAATATATTTGATTATTACATATCATTAGATGTGAGTCAATAATTTGGACACAAAAAGTTAAGTCTTAAGCTGTTTTTCTCTTATCGTAGATTAACATCCAACTTATTTCCTTTTTTGCTGTTCATACCTTTAACCCGCGCAATATTATTTTTTAAAAGTGCTTTTAACATCGTTTTAGTTATTTCTTTCTTCATAGTTACTAAAAATTCATCTTTTTTCCAAAGAACAAATTCACAGTTGTTTTTCTAATTTCCGTAACCATATCCTTTTTAGCCTTCAATTACAGCATAGCCACAAACTGGGCATTTTCCTATTACTTCATTTGGCTTACACTGAGAAGGCACTTTATTATAGTACTATTGACATAATTATAGAAACATAAAAAACCCAAGAAATCATTAAACTCCCTGGGTTTACCTAATAATATAATTTAGTTTACTATTACTAACTACTACCTTTTTTCTTGAGACTGAAAAATTATATAAATGATCTAAACAGATAACATTGAATTAGAAATACTCTCAATGAGGTGAGATAATACAACATCTTCTTGTTCTTGTAAAAAGAAGTGACCACCTTCAAATAGCTCACATTCAAAATTTACTGTACAAAGTTCTTTCCATTTTTCTAATTCACTCTGTTTAATGATATCCTCTTTTCCACCATAAGCAGTTATTGGAAAAGAAAATATATTTAACTCATCAATATATAAATAATTTTCAGCTAGTTTTTCATCTGCACGCATAGCAGGAATCATCATTTCTAGAACATCTTCATTATTTAAAAGTTCATCTGAAAGTCCTCCAAATTCGTTAACTCTTGATAAAAATTGCTCTTTAGGAAGATTATATCTAGGTGGATCAATTAATTTCTGATGTGGAGCTCTACTTGCTAAAGCAAATAAATGATAAATAGATATACCTTTTTTAAATAAAATCCTAGAGGTTTCAAAGGCAAGTATTGCACCACCACTATGCCCCATAAAAATAAGAGGCTTATCAGACAACTTTTCTAGTTCAGAAGCAAGACGATTTGCTACGTCAAATGCCACGTCGAATGGTTTTTCTTTTATTCTAATTCCATGACCAGGCAGTTCAATAGTAACTACTTCAAAGTCCGGAGCAAGCATTTCAGGCCAATCCTTAAATAAATAAGGACTAGCACCTGCATATGGAAAACAAACCAACCTAAATTTAGCATCGGGTGCTTCATAAATTTTGAGCCACGATGCACTAATTTGGTTAAGCTCTTTAAGTAAAGTATTTTGTTTGCTTTTTTTGTAGTCTTTTTTTTCTTTCACTATCTGTGCTAAGCTTTCCACTGTAGGGGATTGAAAGAAATCAATTAAATTAACTTCAATTCCAAATATATTTCGAATACGCGATACAATAAGTGTTGCTTGTAGAGAGTTACCGCCTAAATAGAAAAAATTATCAAAAGCACTAACTTTGTTTATTCCAAGTATTGGAGCAAAAATTTCATAAGCTATTTGTTGCTCAACTTCATCTCTTGGTTCTACATAATTACCATCCTCAACACGAGAATTACCTGGTTCGGGTAAAGCTTTAATATCAATTTTCCCATTTGATGTTAATGGTAAATTGTCTAATTCAACATATAAAGATGGAATCATATAGTTAGGTAATTTTGTAGCTAAACTTTCTTGTAGATCATTAATGTCAATTTGGCTATTACTTTCTTCTCTCACATAATACGCTACCAATTGTTTTCCATTTTCATTTGAATCAATTGTTTGAACAGTAACCTGCTTAATAACTGTGTGCTCAGCGAGTTTAGATTCAATCTCACTAAGTTCAATTCTGAAACCGCGGATTTTGACTTGCCTATCTATTCTACCTATAATTTCCAAATTCCCATCCGACAACCATTTTACTAAGTCTCCAGTTTTATACAATCTATCATTTTCATTATTACTAAATGGGTGTTTGATAAATTTTTCTGCCGTTAGGTCCGGTCTGTTTACATAACCTCTAGCTAGAGTAGAACCACCAATATATAGTTCACCTGGAATTCCAATTGGTACAGGTTGCAGTTGCTCATTCAGTACGTAAGCTTCTACATTTTCCATGGGCTTTCCTATAGGAGGATTTTTATCCCAAGTCCCTACACAATCATACAACGTTACAGCAACAGTTGTTTCAGTAGGACCATAACCATTTACAAAGCGACGTTTGGAATTAGCCCACTGATTAACAATCTCTCCAGAAAATTTTTCTCCCCCCACGGATATTAGCCTTAGCATAGGGAAATCCTTTGGACTTAAAAGTGGTAATAATGCTGGTGGCAATTCTGCTACTGTAACTTGATTTTTTTTCATTAACTCTGTTAGTAAAACAGGTGATTTTCTTTCTTCTTCATTAGCAATACAAAGGGTTGCACCGTTACAAAGTGCCGTAAAAATATCAAAGACTGAAACATCGAAAGCGATAGAGGCAAACTGAATAATAATGTCCTTTTCACTAATTTCATAATTCTTAGTTATTGCTAATATAAAGCTTACTAATGATTGATGTTCAATCTCTACACCTTTTGGAATCCCAGTACTTCCTGATGTATAAATTATATAAGCTAAAGCATCAGAAGGCACAAGAGTATTACAATTATTCATAGAACAAGCTGATAACTCTTTCTGCAAGTTGATATTGACGTTAATTATATTTATATTATTTAAATCCACTTCCTTATTAGTTATTACAAATTTGGATTGCGAATTTACCAATATTTCACTGACACGTTGTTGCGGATACAATGGATCAATTGGAATATACACTCCACCAGCTTTTAAAACTGCTAAAATCGAAATAATCATTTCAAAAGATCTATCAAGATATATAGCAACCGGCGTTTCCAATTTTATACCTTGTTTAATCAAATATGCAGCAAGTTGATTTGCTGTTTCATTTAGCTCTCGATAAGTATAACTCTCCTCATTAATAATAACTGCTTTCTTTGATGGGTGTTTCTCAACCTCCCCCTCAAAAAATTTATGTATGGGTTGTTTAGGTATCTGATTTTTTGTACTTTTACTCCAAGTTTCAGTTAGTAGATTGTATTCCTCTTTCTTTAAGATATAGGATTTAGTTAAATCTACATTAATTTCTGAATCACTAGTTGTCAGGAATTTTTGCTTAGAGCTAACGTTTACCTTTTCAAACATACTGGAACGCATTTTATTTACTAACATAGAACATTTATTGATTGGTAACCGTTTTAATCGCATGTTTAAATCCATATAGAAATGCTTCCTCCTAATTAAATCATTGATGAATAAAATTTTCTTTTAATGAACTCATTTTGAATTTACCAACTTCTAACCAAAGATCCTTTGGTGTTCCATAACGAACAGCTTCAAGTGCAATAAAGCGATAATATTCTTCAATTTTAGATAGTTTTGTCATACCAAAAGCACCATGAAAATGAAGAGATTTTCTTGAGATATCTAAAGCAATCTCAGCTACTAACGCTAGTATCTTTGTTCCTTCTTCAAAAATATTCTTGTTTTGTTCATCTAACCAGGCAGTATGCTCTAACTTTAATTGAGCCCCTTCTAGTTGAGCCAATAATGAAGCAAATACTGAACTAATGCTTTGATTTTCAATTAATTTTTTATCAAATTGTTTTCTTCTGTTTGTATAATTTATCCCTTCCACTAATGCTCCTTCTGAAAGCCCAATTAAATAAGCTGCTTGTCTTAATCTAGCTCTTCCAAGAATTTGCTTAAAGTTTATTTCGTCAATTGAAACTAAATTTTCGTAGAATAATTGAACATTATTTAATGAAACTTTACTAATTCTAGTATTAGAGATGTTCTTTACTTCTTTTATTTCAATACCACTTGCGTTCTTTGGCAATCTGTAAACATTATTATTCACTACTAATAAGAATTGATTTATTTGTTCAACATTAGATAGATATTGATTATATGAACTAACACTTAAATTTTTATGTTGATTACTAATATTATTGCAATAAATTTCACTACTTAGACCTAAAACCCCTATGAAACTTTCACCATTCATTATCGAGGATAGCGAATTCTCAGATAATGAATCATTGGCGAGAGAAAGAATATCACTAGCAATTAAGGTATCTAGATAGGGTTTATCAAAAAGAATCTTGCCTAACTCTTTTACAATCATAATTACTGTAGTTTCCCCTAATTCATAACCTTCTTTATTTAAAGGAATTGAAAAACCCGGAACGCCTAACTCCTTTAAATTATCCCAAATTTGCTGATAATCAGGTTTCGCTTCTTTAAAATCACTAACACTATTTATTGTTTCCATCCCACCTATTGATTTTGGAATACTACTCCTATAAATAGCTCCTAGTATAGTTTTTTGTAAAATATTAAAAGTAGGTGAATATTTAATTTCCAATTTTCTCTCTCCTATTATCTAATTCCAATCTAAATTTAGATATAGACTGAAGTAGCATTTCTGATGTACCTGCTGAAAGCGTTAAACCCGGTGTTTCCCTATACGCAGATTCCAAACTACCATATAATGGATTATATCCGTGGTCTTCTCTTAAGCATGAAATAATGCCTCCTAACTCATGGCCTTTCCAGACAACTTCACATGCCAACTCACTAGCATACCATTTTGAGATTGCTGCTAATGATTCATCTACTCCTGAGGTTGTTTGAAGTTCACCTAAAACTTTATAAGTTAATAAAGATGAGACATCTAGCTTACAATCTAAACGCATTAAATCTATTAATTTATTATTATCTATATTTAAATCATATTCTATTTCTCGTTGGTGTATAGAATTAAACCAACGTTTGGCTCTTATATAATAGTCAAGTCCAGTTCTCTCTACGGAAAGGGCTTTATTCATAATTGACCAGCCTTTGTTTAACTCTCCAATAATGTCTTCCTCAGAAACTATTACTTCATTTAGTATAACTTCATATAAACTTTCATCACTTAAACTTTCAATTCGATTAAGTTTAACTGCTTTATCTTTTAGGGGCACCATAAACAATGTTAGTCCATCGTATTTTGAATTTAAGTTTGAAGTTCGTGCTGCACATAAGCCATAATCTGCTATATGAGTTTTCATACTCCAAACTTTTCGCCCTGAAATAGAGTATTGCCCATCTTTGTTTAAAGTTGCATTTGTTTCTATTGAACTTAAATCTGATCCAAACTTAGGTTCCGAATAAAGAATGGTTACAAACTCTATTCCTTTTGCTATTTTTTTCAAAAACCTTTGTTTCTGTTTGTCAGTTGCAGATAAATTTAAAAGATTGCCTACAATAAAAACAGACAAGATATAAAGGGCTTCTGGCACACCATAATTAGACATTTCTTCACCAACAATTGCTGCCTCATAAATAGATTTATCTAATCCTCCATATTCTTTTGACCAATTAGGAGCTAATAAACCTTGTTCACCTAATAATCGATAAATTCTCCGAGCATCAAAATCTACATTTTGCGATTTAATCTCTCTTAAAATCTTTTGTATTTCTTGACTTTCAAAAAAATTTTTAATCTCCTGACGAAATTTTTCTTGTTGCTGTGTAAAACTGAAATCCAATTTGCTTCCTCCTTTTTTTGAAAACATTCAACTTCTCTTTAAACTTAGAAATTAAAGTCCATAGCTACTACATAAATCCCCCATTGCTACTACTACCTTTCTACTTCCAGAAAAAGGTGCTCTACCATGAGCCACTAGCATATTATCAAGCATCATAATATCGCCTTTCTGCCATGGGAATGATAGTGAAGCTCTGTTAAAAACATGATTAATCTTTTGAATAGTACTTTCTTCAATTGGAGTACCATCCCCATAAAAGGTGTTCCTTGGCAAATCTTCCAACTTAACCATTGATAGCAACTGATCCCTAACCATTTGTGGCAAGCTATTAACATTAAATAGATGCGCTTGATTAAACCACAACAACTCTTTTGTCTCAGGATGTTTAGCAATTGCTGGCCGTACAACTTTTGTTCTTAAACGATCAGATTCTAACCATTCAAATTCTATTCCAGATTTTCTACAATATTCTTCTACTTTTAAGTGATCATTAGTCTGAAATGCTGTTTGCCAAGATAAATCTAAACCAGTTCCAAAGTTTCTTACATACATTACTTTTTTTTCCGTGAACTTTTGAATAATATGATCGTCCAACATTTGGTACACTTTTCTGCTATCCGCAATTGGTGTTTCTCCACCTTGATCAGCTGCTTCAACACAGTAGAACCAAATTTTCCTTGGCCAACTTGAAGCATAGGAACTTTCATTATGCATTAATATATGTTGTTCTTTTGGATACTCCGTAGAGGTATACACTTTTCCCTCGACTTGTTCACGAGGTGTAGAGCGTTCAGTATATTCTTCTAATTCATTAGAAATAATTTTTGAAAAAGATTCGAATTTTTCAGTAGAGCCCACATTGAAGTTTCTAAATAAAATTCCTCCATGCTTTAATAATTGTTGGCTAATATAATCTTTATTATTAATTGCCCAATCAATAAGATCTAATTTTCCCACATTAGGTGTAATCTTGAGAAGTAAATTACCTGTACTGGAAAGATAATCAGTTGTTATTAATTGCTCTTGTGACAAATTTATTGACTTTGGTTTAGTTTTGAGTAATTTATCTTTTAATAGGTTATTTTTCAAAGTAATATTCCTCCCAAATTATAATTGGTTAATCAAGTTACCCAATAGACTAATCTATTGAGTAACTTATTGCTTCTCTTAAATAATTCATAAATGAATCTACTAAAAATTTAATAGTAGTGGTCTTATATCGCTGGTGGTTATATTTCCATCTTAGAACAAGCTTTCCTTCAACTATCCAACAACTAATATCAAATTCATAATCTCTGTCGTTTTGCTTATCCCTTAATGCACCAATAGGTATATTAATTTCTTTAAATATCTTTTCATTTTCTCTAATATCTACATAATCTAATTGACCTTGATATTCAAAAGCTATTTTAGGCTGAGGTATTGAATGAAGCTTTGATTGAATTTGGTTATTTTGATTTAAATATTTCAATAACCCAAAACAAAAACCATTATTAGGGATATTATCTAATATTTGTTTAATTGAACCTATTTGTAAATTCACATTGTTGCTCTTACTAAGTTGCAATGAAACTGGATAAGTTGTAGTAAACCACCCAACCGTTCTAGATAAATCAATTTCATCAGAGAATATTTCCCGGCCATGACCACCAGTTTCGATAAGAAGAGAGTATTCTCCAGTCCATTCTTTAATTGAGTGTGATAAAGCTGTAAATAAGATATCGTTTATACTACATTTATAATGATTAACAGCATGTCTTAATAAATTAGTTGTCTCATCTTTTGTTAACGTTTCGTAATATAATTCTGTAAATTCTTCTGTATTTCCACCATTATCAAAATCAACTGGCAAATCTGAATAGTCTTTATAAAATATTTCTGATCCCCAGTAATTCATCTCCTGCTCTACCTCTCTTACTTGCGCAAATTCGTTTAATTTTTTTGCCCAATATTGAAATGAGGTTGTTTTTTCAGCTAAGTGTGGATTTTCTCCCCTAATAAGTTGTTGATATATTTTTTGAAAATCTTCCCAAATAACTTTCATTGTCAATGCATCTGTTAATAAGCGATGACTAATTACCAATAGACGACCCGGACAAGCCTTTCCACAATCAAAGAAAACAGTTCTAATAAGAGGACCATCTTCTATATTTAATTTTCCTTGATACTCACTAGATATCTTCTCAATCTCTTTTTGCTGATTATCTACATCTTGGCTTGATAAGTCATAATAATCCATTGGAATGCAGATATTTTCTTCTCCATAGTATTGCATCCATTCATTTTTCTCTTTTTTAAAACGAAGTCGAATCGCATCATGATGATTCGCTAAAATAGCAAGCGCTTCTTTCATTAAATCGACTTTTAAATCTGCTTTAACTTCAAAAATCCAAGAGTTATTATAATGATTAATATTTTTTAGCTTTTTATTAAAAAATGATAATTGTGATGCAGTTAAACTAAACTTACCTGTAGTTATACTTGGATCAACTTTTCTTTTAACATTACTATCTACTATTTCTGCTAATTCAGAGATAGTAGGATAAGCGATTAAATCTTTTGGACTAATGTTTAGGCGTTCTTGTTTCATTCGGTAAAAAACTTGAATGGATAGCATAGAATCACCACCACATTCAAAGAAATTATCAAAAACACTAATTTTTTCTATACCAAGAATTTCGCTCCATATCTTTGCTATACTTTCTTCAAGTTTATTCCGAGGTTCAATATGCTCTTGTTTACTTATCTGAGTCATTTTGTGTAAAGGAATTTCACTTAAATCTACTTTTCCGTTTTTATTATCCTGCCATATAAATTTCTCAGGTATAAGATTTTCATCGATTTTATTTAATAGAAATTTTTGTATTAGTTTATTTGAACGTAGCACATTTGGCTTTGCCGCAACATATGCAACAACATTGTTGTTTTCATTATCATCATTCTGTCTTATAACCACGGCATCAAGTATTGTTGGATGTGCTTTTAAAAGTTCTTCGACCTTACTTAAATTTTCATTATCTTCGCTAAACTTTAGATTACTATTAGCCTGGGAGAAAGCAATTTTATTCCCTCTTTTAATTTGTAAATTTATTAATGGTAAATCCAAATTAGTTAACATTTGATTAAGTATATATAGAACATCATTTTTAAAGATAGTCACAGTATCTTCTTTATATAATTTGGAATTATAATAGATTGTTCCTTTTAAACGATTAATCTCATCTTCAAATACAATGTTCAAGTCGATATTAGTAGAAGGCATATCATCATGAATAGTCTTGTATGACACAAGTGCATCAAATAGTTCTTTAAATTCTTTTTGATCGCAAAGGTCCAGTACTTTATAAATTTGGTCTAATTGAGCGTCATCTCCACCGTATGCATCTAAAAGATTCTGTCGAATATTTATCATAAGCTCTTTACTAGTTAATTTATCATTCAACTCATTGCCTAAAACTATAATCTGTGAACCGTTTGACTTTTCTGTTTCTTTTCGTCTTAAAGGTGTTCCAACTGTAATTAACTTGCTCTCAGAATAATGATGAAAACAGATTTTTATAGCAGTTAACACTGTTACATAATTTAGAAAAGGCAAGTTATTTGTAACTTTATTCATTGAATCTAACATATTGTCCTTTATATAAAATACAACTTCGTCACGTTTAAATTCACCATTTCTCTCAAAGTCTATTGGTAGACTAGGTTTTCTCTTTGATAATCTTTTTATCCAATAATTTTTATTTTCCTCATTTATCATTAAAGACAATAGAATTCTCCTTTCTTTTAGGGGATGAAATATTTGACTTAATAGGTAGGTAATCTAGAAACTAAAATTAGCACTATGATCAGAAAATTGTTCAATTATTCTATCTTCATTTAATTCTGAACCGAATGAAAGAGAAATATCTTTTAGATTGATATTAGGCCTTTCTATCACAATGTTTAATAATGCAATATAATCTTCTACTATTTTCTTCATTTCCGTTTCCTCAAATATGTCAGTGTTATAAGTAAGCCCTCCTGTCATTCCTTCAACACCATTCATAATAACCATTTCTAAATCACATTTTACTTGTTCAATATGATTATCAATAAAGGATACATCAAATCCAGGTAATTCTAGCCCTTTAACCAAGCTATTATGATGAAAATCAAACATTACTTGAAATAATGGAGTAAAACTAAGATTTCGAGGAACTTTTAGTTTATTTACTACCAAATTAAATGGTGTTTCTTGATATTGAAATGACTCTAAAAATTCACTTTTTACTTTAATTAATACATCCTCAAATGTTGGGTTTTCTTTTAAAATTGTTCTTAAGGCTAGGGTATTTACAAAGTTTCCAATAATCTCATGTTGATCTATTTTACGTCCAGCTACAGGAATTCCTATTACTAAATCCTTCTCGCCCGTATAGCAATAGAGGAGTGCCTTCCATGCTGAAAGGAACGTCATATAAAGTGAAACATTTTTGTCTTTTCTTAGTTGCTCTAATTCTGAAATTAACTTTTGGGATATGTTAAAGAAGTATGCTTTACCATTAAAACTCTGTTCTTCAGGTCTTTCCTTAGAAGTTGGAATTTTTAATTGTTGTGGAGCGTCTTTTAGTTTTTTCTCCCAATATTCTAATTGATTATCTAATTCTTGATTTTGAATATTATTTCTTTGCAACTTTGCAAAATCACTATATTGCTGTGTTAACTGTTTTAATATAGGCTGCTTTTTTTCAGTATAAGCTTGATATAATAGAACTAGTTCATTTAAAAATATTTGAACAGACCAATTATCTGAAATAATATGATGCATGTTGACAAATAAAATATGATGATCATCGGATAACTTAAGTAACTTTGCTATGAACAAAGGCCCTGTTTCAATATCAAATGGGCGCACTGCCTCTTGCTCATTAATTCGCGAAATTTTCTTCTCTTTTTCATTCTCATCAACAATATTCTGTAAATCCTCTAGTGGTAATTTAAAAGGATAGCGTTCATTAATAACTTGAATAGGCTGTCGACCTTCGAATGAAAATGTTGTCCGTAGACTTTCATGCCGATCAATAATAGTATTAATGCTTTCTTCCAAACATTCGACATTTAACGGTCCTTTAAGGCGTAGACCAAAAGTAATATTATAATTGGAACTTCCAGGATTTGATTGTTCAAGGTACCACATGCTCTCCTGTGAAAAAGATAATGGTACACCTGTTTCCTCATGGTGAACATTTCTATTAAAGTGATTTTTAATATTTAGACTGTTAGAAGGCTCTAAATTAATGTTATCTTGAAGTTCATCATCATTCATTAAAGTTTTAATATATTCACTTAATTCACGTACCGTTCCATATTCAAATAGTACGTCAAAATCAAGTTCAATTTTTAAATACTGTTCTATTTTTTCAATAATTGTCATTGAAATTAATGAAGTGCCACCTATATCAAAAAAATTATCGTTCACATGAACTTCAGCCAATTTGAGTTCTTCCCCCCAAATATTCCCTACATTTATTTCTATTGGTGTTAGATTTTCACCAACAATATCTACAGAAAATTGTTCTTTTTCTTTCTGTTTCACATGAGAATTAATTAATTCCTCTTGTGGTTTTATATCATTAATCCAACAATCATATGCTTCAAATGGGTACGTTGGTAACTCTACCCTTCTGTAACTCGAATGTTTATAATAAGATTGCCAATCAAAATTAGCCCCTAATTGATAAAGATTTCTTTGACTAAGTAACAAACTGTTTGCATTATCCGTTTCATACGCTGTCATAAATTGAATTATTTTTCTTTCCTTATTCAAACTTTGCATTTCACTAACTAACTCTCCGTCTTGACTTGAGGCAAGAAATAAAGGGTTTTCTTCATCAACTAATTTATAAATAAATTCTTTAAACTTTTGATGATTTAATGAATTATAATCGTTGATATCTATAACTTCTGATAAAGCAACTTCTAAAGCTTTTTGACCTGTTACAACTTGAACCACTAGATTGCCTATACCTGTTCCTATAACTTTTGATGGCTTGATGCCAATGGATTGCCAATACTGATAAAGCAGATATTGAAAGATAAATTTTTTCACATTAATACTTTCAACACTCTTGGCTATATTTAAGATATCTTCGTAAACCTTAGAACAAGTAGCATGATCTACTGATAAATATTTATAGAGATATTCAGGAATACTAAAATGATGCGAAAACAAACAAACAATAGATCTATTAGTCACAATCTCATCAACTGGAAGATTTTCACTTTCTAGTTGACATATTAAATCTTTTCTATTCCTTACAACAAAAGCCTCACGATATGAAAAATCGCTTCTCCCCCTGTTTAGAACAAAGCTAATATTCCGAAGATCATCTGTACTCTTTCTTAAATAAGTAATTAAATTCTTTCTACTATTAGATAACGCATTAATAGTTTTTGCAGAAAGAGTAACTAAATAATGTTTATCTGTACCGTTAACATCTTCCTCCATAGAATTTAACTCTCTATCATTGAGATTAGGGGCTTCTTCTAATACAAAGTGTGCATTAGTTCCACTTAGTCCAAAAGAACTTACACCAGCTATCCTTTTATCGCCAATTTTTTCCCAATTATGTAAATGTGTGTTTACCTTTACAGCACTATCTTCAAAATTTATAAATTCATTAGGCTCATTAAAATGCAAAGATGGAAACAATTGTTTATTTTTCAATCCAAGAATAACCTTAATCATACTCACAATACCTGAAGCTTCTGATAAATGTCCTATGTTTGTTTTTACAGAACCAATTGAGCAAAAACCTTTCTTATTTGTATAGCGTTTAAATGCATCTGTTAATCCCTGAATTTCTATTGGATCTCCTAATCGCGTACCTGTTCCGTGCGCTTCAATATAGCTAATTTTCTCTGGATGAATATTAGCCTTTTCCCATGCTTTTAATACAACTTCAGTTTGAGCTTCGGGAGATGGAGCCGTAATACCATTTGATCTATTTCCATCTTGATTTATAGCACTCCCTTTTATCACAGCATGGACTAAATCACCATCTCGAAGAGCATCATTAAGACGCTTTAAAATTAAAATTCCTCCTCCTTCACCATCGGTAATTCCATCCGCTGAATTATCAAATGCTTTACACTTATTACTATCAGATTCGATTCCAAATCTTAATTCATTCCGGTGTTCGAAGTTTGTAATTATTTTTACTGCCCCGGTAATAGCTAAATCCGCTTCCCCCGTAATTAATTTATTGCAAGATTCATGAACTGCTACAAGTGATGATGAGCAGGCTGTATCAATCATCATAGCTGGGCCTGTCAAACCTAAAAAATGAGAAGCCCTTCCTGCATATATAGCATGTAAACTACCTGTTAAAATAGTCGGATCGAATTGAGAAGTAAGATTTACATATTCAGGTTTGGGTCCACCTGGTCCGCCTAAAATAACCGAAGTATTGGTACCTTCAAGTTCATCTATACTGTATCCTGAATTTTCTATGGCGTTACATATAAGTTGCAATAAAAGACGTTGATGAGGATCTAAATAATCTGCTTCTTTTTTTGATAAATTAAAATACTTATAGTCAAACTGGTGTATTTTCTCTAAATATCCAGACTTTCTAACATTTTCTCCTTGTTTTATTCCAACTAACATCTTTCGAAAATCAGAAAGTTCTCTAACACTATCTTTTCCATTCACCAAATTTTCCTTAAATAGATCAATATTATCAGCTTCAGGAAATATGCCACTCATACCTATGATAGCGATCTCTTCATTCATCATATAATTACTCCTTTTTCTTTTATCAATTGACTAAAATGTATAGCCTTCAATATCCCCTTTATTACTGTCACTATTATTAGTTAATTCTTCTATATAACTACTT
The DNA here is from genome assembly GCF_003946835.1 of Bacillus sp. 2B09. Classification (NCBI taxonomy): domain Bacteria; kingdom Bacillati; phylum Bacillota; class Bacilli; order Caryophanales; family Bacillaceae; genus Bacillus; species Bacillus sp. 2B09. Next base: position 133,083 of record NZ_RPSG01000006.1, on the reverse strand, counting down.
AAAGATTCGACTGTCTTATATTTAAATAAATCAGCTAAAACTAAACGCTTTTCATATTTTTGATTCAAAAGATATAATAATTGGACACATTTTAAAGAATCTCCTCCAATTTCAAAGAACACATCCTTAATACTTACTTTGTGTATGCCCAACACTTCACTCCACAATCCACAAATTTCTTTTTCCATTGTTGTCTTTGGAGATACATATACTGCTTCTTTATGAACTGCAAATTCACTGTTTGGTGAAGGGAGTGCTTTATGATCAATTTTTCCATTTGGATTTAAAGGGAATTTATCAAGTTTAATAATTCTCCTTGGAACAAACGGACTTGGTAAGTTATTTTCTACGTATTGGCGCAATAACTGTTCATTAAAATCTTTTTTCGGACTATTTAGAAGTATATATGCAACAATTTGATCATCATTTTTACTTCCTTTAGAAAGCTTAACAAAAACATTATCTATATCTTCATGTTGACGTAGACAATTTTCTATTTCTCCTAACTCAACACGAAACCCTCGAATTTTAACTTGATTATCCATTCTTCCTAAAAATTCAACGTTACCATCAGGAAGGTATAATGCATAGTCCCCTGTCTTATACATCACTTTATATTCATTATCTACCTCAAATGGATTTTTAATGAATTTTTCAAACGTTAATTCACTTCGTCCTAAGTATCCTCTAGCTACACTTTTTCCTGAAATATATAGTTCTCCAGGAACTCCAATTGGAACAGGATTTAAATATTCATCAAGTATATAAATTTTTGTATTAGAAATTGGTCTTCCTATTAACACTGACCCTGTATAATCAATTTTGCACTCTTGTTTAGCAACATAATCAATTGTTCCAATTGTTGCTTCCGTTGGTCCATATTCATTCACAATGAGACATTCGTGAGTAAATTGTTGAATTTTGTTTAATAACTCGTAACTGAAACTTTCGCCCCCTACTATTAACCATTTTTTTGGTAAAATCAAATCGGCATTTTCTATATTTAACAATGCTTCTAAATGAGAGGGCACGATTTTCAGCAAATCAATCTGATTATGTTTAAAATAATCTACCATCTGAGCAGGATTAAATAGCCTTTCCTCTGAAATGATGTGTAATTTACCACCAGTACACAAGGACAAGAATATTGGTGTATTGCCTAAATCAGCGGCCAAAGTTGAAACTGTCGCGTGGCTATGACTTTCATTAAAATTAAATCTGTTAATCCGATCATTAATATAATTTAGTAGATGTCTATGCTCTATGCCCACACCTTTTGGAACACCTGTAGAACCTGAAGTATAAATTACATATATAAGACTATTAATATTTCTAACTACTTGCGGATTTTCTGACCTTTCTTTCTGAATACTTATCCAATCTTTATCAAGTAGAACAGCAGAGTTTTTACTAAAACTAAACTTGTTATTATATTTTTCTTGTGTTAATAAAACTGAGATTTTAGCATCCTCTATCATAAATTTCAGACGTTCATTAGGAAATTTTGGATCAAGTGGAATATAAGCTCCTCCTGCTTTCATGATACCTAAGATACCAATAATCATATCAATAGAACGATCGATACATATTCCTACTCTGGTATCTTCATTAACTCCTAGTTTCATTAAATAATGGGCAAGTTGGTTTGCCTTATAATTAAGTTCTTTATAATCTAATTTCTTCCCCTCATAAAAAACAGCTATTTGATTAGGATAGAGTTCAGCCTTTTGTTCGAATATATGATGAATACAACTATTTTGGGATAAAGGCATCGCTGTATTATTCCAGTTAAAAAGTAGTTGCTTTTTCTCATTGCTTTTTAAGAGCTGGAGATTGTTAAATTTTATAGTAGTATCCATTACAACATTATTTACAACATTTATAAATTGATCTAGTATTCTTGAAATGGAACTTTCTTCAAACTTATTATGATCATAATACAATTCAACATCTAATCCTTGGGCAGACTCAATACAATTAAACATGATATTAAATTTGTCATGATACACGTACTGTTTATAGAACTTTAATTTTCGACTATTGAGTTGGCTAAAATCATCAAATTTATATAAAACAGAGCAGCATTCGTTTTTTTCATTATTAAAGAAATATTCTTGCCATTGCTTTGCTTGTTGTATCGATGCTGATACTTTATTTAGCGCAGTGCTAATTAATTCACCTGAGCCAATTGTCGTTTCTATAGGTAATGTTTTAATAAAAGGGCCATAAATATTGTGAAATTCCTCATATTGTCTCCCGTCATCAATATATCCGGTCGTAATAGTATTTACACCTGTTAATTTGCTTATTAATAACTGACAACACGTATATAATACGTCTGAGATAGACATAGAATAAAGGGACGCAATTTCTTTTAGTTGTTTGTATAATATAGTATCTACTTTTTCACTTATTATTTTAGGTTCAAAGGTTTCCTGATCATTAACCTTGCTTTGAAAAGGCAATCTTATTAATTTATTTTTCTCTTTATTTTCCTTCCAAAAATTTAACCCTTCTTCACTTTCTTTTTCTTCAAGTAAGGAATGCTGAAACTCAGAAAATTGAAGATATTGCAAAAGTTCTTCTTCATTATTGTCTACGTATTTAATACCATTATTCTCTAACATATAAGTTAAATCCAACACCATATTCTTGATTGTCCAGGTATCTGAATAAAGGGAAGACATAGTAATTATAAGTGTATACTCTTCATTAGAGAATTTGACTAAAGTAGCTCTAATGGGAAAATTCAAATTTTGTTTTAAAGCAATTCTCTCACGCTCTAGAATCTTATCAATTCTATTGTTCTTATTACTACCTACTTGTAATTGTGAATCTAAATCAATATTGTTCCACTTAAGTGGAATAGGTTTATCAATAACTTGAACAGGCAGTTTCATTCCTGGTACATATTCAAAAGTTGTAGAAAAGATTTCATGTTTTTTTATGAGTGCTTCGATAAAGCTCTTAATTTCACCTACGTTAAGATTACCGTCAAGATGAACGGCAAATTGTGAAATGTAAGATTCTTTATTTCCGTGTAAATTTAACAACCTTTCTTGCTGGTGAGATAATCTGTATCCTTGAATTGTACTCTCCATATTTACTTTACCTTCTTTCCTTTAATGCAATTGACTTAGGCTTAATTGCTTTAAATTTCTTTCTATTATTCTCTTTTAAAATATCTAATTCTCTCGAACTCTCCCTCTTCATTTCTTCATTATAATAAGGGATTTCTAGAATGCGCTTTTCAGGATCTTTAATTAGATCTTTTAGCAACTGTAAATAATGATTGATAAATTTATTAATGGTTTCACTAGTGAATAAAGACGTAGCATATTCAAATCTTCCCATAACTGTATCATCATTATCTATTATTTCTAAAATAATGTCTGATTTAACGGTTTTCGATTCTAGTTCCATATAATTTATTTCCAACTGTTCAAGAGGTAGTTTTAATTTTGGAATTTTATGATACGTAAGAAACACCTGAGTTAATGGACTATTACTTGAATTTCTATCTACTTTTAAGGCATTTAATAAATATTCAAATGGCAGTTCTTGATGTTTGAAAGCATTTATTACAGTTTCCTTGACTTGGTTCACATACTCAAGGAAAGTAGGATTACTATCTAAATTTGTCCTAATTGCTAACGTGTTAATAAATACTCCTATTAAATGCTCTGTTTGAGAGTTTCGTCCAGAAGCATTTGTTCCAACTATAATATCTGTTTGTTTCGTATATCTATAAAGTAATATCTTCCAAGCCGATAAGAATAACATATACAAAGTAACTCGCTCTTGTTTACATAACTGGTGTAACTCTTTTATAATTTCATCAGGGATTTCAAAAACAATAGATTTACCACTAAAGTCTTGTATATTGGGCCTGCTATAATCCAATGGTAAAGATAATTTTATCGGTGCATTTTTTAGATTTTTTTTCCAATAATCCAATTGTTTATAGCATTCTTCACTCTCAATCCACTTTTGTTGCCAAGCAGCATAATCAGCAAATTGAATATCTAATTTTGGTAACTCTATTTCTTCCAAATTAATTATGTTGGTATAGATAGTAAATACCTCGTGAATTAGGTTTGTAATAGATATTGCATCACCAATAATATGATGTAGAGTTAACGTTAAGATATGTTCTATAGTGTTTAATTCGAAAATTTTAACTCTTAATATTGGTCCTTCTTCAAGAACAAAGGGTTTAGTCACCTCATTTTTAATATGTTCTAATAATTCCTCAGCTTCCACTGTTTCGTTATTTAAGCTTATTGAAAATGGTTCACAAATAACTTGTTTCGGATGCCCTAGATTATTTATATAAGCAGAACGCAGCGTCTCATGTCTTTTTACTACTTGAGTAAAACCTTCTTCCAAAACAGCTAAATTTAATTTACCTGTTAGCTTTAAAACAACCGGTATATTATAAGCAATATTCTGTGGATTGATTTGGTCTTGAAACCAAATACCCTTTTGTGCATAAGTCATTGGATAGCTAAATTTATTTTCTCGTGGTTGTAATTCTAATAAAGGATTTTCATTTATAGAATTTGACTTTTGTGATATATGCTTTATAAAATTCGAAATTGTTGGATAATTAAAAATATCTTGCAAAGATATTTTTAATTTTAATTTTTCATTTAATAGCCACATTAGTTTTGTTGCTGTCAAAGAGTTTCCACCAAGTTCAAAAAAGTTATCAGCAACCCCGATACTGTTTAATCCTAAGGTTTCTTTCCAAATATCAGATATATCTTTTTCCATTTTTGTCTTAGGTTCTATATAGCTTTCCTTAATGAAATGTTCCCTACTTAACTCTGGTAATTTTTTACGATCTAACTTTCCAGTAGGTGTTAAAGGAAACTCATCCATTATTATAAATGCAGAAGGAACCATGTAATCTGGTAAACTGTTCTTTAAATCACTTCGTAATTCTTTTAAATCTAATTTCGAATCTCCGATTACGTAAGCTACCAATCTTTCAGTACTGGAATTATCTTTTCGTACTGATATAGCAACTTCTTTTACTCGGGGAAGCTTTGCAATTAATTGCTCAACTTCTCCCAATTCAATACGGTATCCCCTTATTTTAACTTGTTGGTCGAGCCTCCCTAGGTACCTAATATTACCATCCGGCAACCAACTAGCCAGGTCTCCTGTTCGATACATCAGCTGGTCTTTATAATAAGGATTAGGAACAAATTTTTCATTGGTTAAAACTTTTTGGTTAATATAACCTCTAGCGAGACAACTTCCTGATATGCATAGTTCTCCTGGTACGCCAATTGGTTGTAATTGTCCATTCTGGTCTAAGATTAGTAATTGAACATTCTGAATTGGTTTGCCAATAGGAACTATATTTACGTCATTAGTACTCATTGGACAATCATAATATGTAACTTCCACAGTAGCTTCGGTTGGACCATATAAATTATAAAGTTCTGTACCACATGTACGAGAAACTATATCTCTAAATTGAACAACTTGGTTTGGTAAGAGAGCTTCTCCACTGGTAAATACTCTTTTTAAGCTAGATAACCGATTAATATTCTTAGAGTTCTCTAGGCTTTTGAGAAAAATATTAAACATAGAAGGAACGAAATGAACAGTTGTAATTCTGTGTTTTTCAATACTTTCTATTATTTTATCCGGCTCTTTTTCTCCATCGTGAGATAACAGATGGACACACCCTCCAATAAAAAACCATGTAAAAATCTCTGGTACTGATACATCAAAAATAAATGGCGTTTTTTGTAACATAATGTCTTTTTCCGTAAAATTATACTTTTTAATCATCCAGTCAATTCGATTAATTACACTATGGTGCTCAACCATGACACCTTTAGGTCTACCTGTAGAACCTGAAGTATACATTACATAAGCTAAATCATTTTCAGTACAAACAGAAGATAAGTTTTCTGAGTTATTGCTATGCCATTCAGGATTATCAAGATATAAGATATTTGAATTTAAATGATTAATTTTTTCTTGAAATTTTACAGTTGTACATAATATTTGAGCATCACTATTTTGAATCATATATTGTATACGATCTTCTGGAAATTCAGGTGATATAGGCATGTAAGCCCCGCCGGCTTTTAATATACCTAAAATTCCTATGATCATATCCATAGAACGCTCTATTAATATTCCTACAACTTGGTTAGGCTTCATCCCTCTCTCCCGAAGTAAATTTGCAAACTGATTAGCTTTTTGATTAACTTCTTGATAAGTTAAATGATCCTCATCGGTTTGAATAGCAATTTTATAGGGCTCCTTCTTAACTTGTAATTCAAACAAGTCAATAAGAGTTTGAGACTGTGACATCTCTTTTTTAGTTTGATTAAAATCATACAAAATCTGATTTTTTTCTTTTTCAGTGATAAGATTAATATCTTTAATTCTTATTTCAGGATTTTTCACCACTTCTTCCATTAGCCTATTTATATGATCAATCATCCTTAGAATAGTTTCTTGTTTGAATAAATCAGTATTATATTCAAACGAACCAACTATTTCTTCATTTTTCTCCATCATTTCGAGAATTAAATCATATTTAGCAGTATTATTTTGATTTCTTTTAACGTTTAATTTTAAATTAGGCATTTCTAACTTTTGCATAGGCATATTTTGGAAAACAAACATTACTTGAAATAAAGGAGAGAAGCTTTTACTACGCTCAACTTTGAGATCCTCTACTATCTTCTCAAAAGGTACATCTTGATTAGAAAAAGCCTTTTTCACTCCGTTATGAATTTGTTCTACAAGTTGTTTAAATGTAAGATCACCGGATAAATTTGCACGGATAGGTAAAGTATTGACAAAATATCCGATTAAGCTTTCGAGCTCTTGATGTTTACGATTTGCCACTGGTGTGCCTACAACTATATCTTTTTTCGATGTTAATCGATTTAATAATGCATTAAATGAAGCTAGTAGAGTTACATATAATGTAACTCCTACTTCATTGCTGAGTTTTTTTAAAGATTTGGTCAACTGTGGAGAAATTTTGAATTCACAAAATGATCCCTCAAACGTCTGATTAGATGGTCTTGGATAATCAGACGGGAGTTCTAAGACTGGCAGATCACCAGATAAATAATTCTTCCAATAGTCAACCTGTTTCTTTACTTTCTCTTCTTGAAGCTGATCCCTTTCCCATTCTGCATAATCCCCATACTGTATAGAAATTTCAGGTAAATTTAATTCTTTTTTCAGACAATAGGATTGGTAAATCGTAGATAATTCTTTAATAAATACACCTATGGACCAACCATCTGAAATAATATGGTGCATCGTAATAAACAATTTAAATTTCTCTTCGTTCACCTTAATCAAAGTCGCTTTTAATAAAGGGAGATTGTCTAATTCAAAATGATACGATGCTTCTCGTTTTGATATTGTGGAAATTTGCTTATTCACTACTTCTTCTGATAAATTTTGCAAGTCTATAATATCTAATTCAATACTAAACTCTTTCCTAACAATTTGTTGAAGTCCATCATTATTCATTTCAAAAAAAGTTCTTAGTGTTTCATGTCTTTCAATAATTTTATTTAAACTTTTTTCAAGGTATTCAATATTTAATATACCGTCTATATCAATCTCAGAAGCAATGTTGTAAACTTCCTTATTCTTCTCTATCAGTTGGTCTGTTAACCATAAGCGTTTTTGGGCATATGATGCCGAGAAGATATACTCCTCGATAGATTTTTCACCCTCCTGCTTAGGGGTATAAGTTTCATCCATTATTACTATCTCCCCTCTTCATTAACGTCTAGTACGGACAGCACGATCTAGTCTCTTAATCCTACTTTGGTTTAAGACAATGTTTTGTTTACTTTGAATACGTGATTTTAAAAGAGCTATAGTTGGATAATTAAAAAATTCTTCTAATGTAATCTCAATTTCAAACTTATTCCTAATTCTAGAAATACAATTAGCAGCCAGTAAAGAATGTCCACCTAATTCAAAGAAGTTATCATACATCCCTATCTGTTCGATACTTAAAACTTCTTTCCAAATATCCAAAATTACTCTCTCAACCTTATCCCGTGGCGCGACGTACTTTACTCCTGTGTTAACTACATTACTTGGTTTAGGCAATGCATTTCGATTAATTTTGCCATTTACCGTAATGGGCATTTTTTCTAATTGAACAAAGTAAGAAGGTACCATATAATTTGGCAACTTTGTTGCTATATATTCTCGTAATTCTGGTACAGTCATTTCATTTTCCAGTACTAAGTACGCACAAAGATATTTACTTCCATCCTCATTAGTGCGATCAATAACTATAGCCTCTTTGATTTTTTCGTGATTGAGTAAGTGACACTCAATCTCGCCTAATTCAATTCGGTATCCTCTTATTTTAACCTGGTGATCAATTCGTCCTAAGTATTCAATTTCACCGTTAGGTAGAAGTCTTCCTAGATCACCAGATCGATAGAGACGTTCTTCTTCTCTGTATGGATTCTTTACAAATCGTTCTTTAGTCAACTTTGGACGATTTAGATAACCTCGTGCTACTCCTTCTCCCCCGATACATAATTCCCCTGCAGCTCCTAATGGAAGAAGATTTAGGTTTTTATCCATCACATAGGTTGACAATGTAGGAAGAGGCCTACCAATATTACTTATATTTGATTCAATGTCCTCATTTTTTAGCTCTTTAAATGTAACGTGTACAGTTGTCTCTGTAATACCGTACATATTGATTAATTTCGTATTTGGATACTTGCCCCACCACGCTCTCAATTGAATTGGTTGTAATGCCTCTCCTCCAAAAATAACGTATCGGAGGTCAAGTTCTCTATCCGGAACCTTTGCTTCTTGAGCTATTAAATGATAGAAAGCTGTAGGTGTTTGGTTAAGTACTGTTACCTTTTCTGCTTTTAGGAGTTCTAAAAACTGTTTCGGATCTTGTGTTATTGATTTTGGGACTACCACAACTCTTCCCCCGTATAAAAGAGCTCCATACATTTCCCATACTGAGAAGTCAAAGCAGAAAGAGTGGAATAAAGTCCATACATCACCTTCATTAAAATCAAATAAATCGTGATCATTAAACAGCAAACGCACAACATTTTTATGTTCAATCATAACACCCTTAGCATTTCCCGTAGTGCCAGAAGTATAGATAATGTAAGCCAAGTCGTTTGGAGAGTTGACAGGTTCAAGGTTCGAACAATCTCCTTGGTATAATCTTTCATCTTCTATATTCAATACCTCTTGATTGAACGTAATTTGGTCAAGCAAGTGTTCTTGTGTTAATAAAATAGAAGCCTGACTATCCTCCATCATATATTCAATGCGTTCAACTGGGTATTCTGGATCAATTGGAAGATAGGTACCCCCTGCTTTCAAAACTGCGAGTATTCCAATAATCATTTCAACAGAGCGTTCAGCCATAATTCCTACAATAACATCAGGCTGAACCCCCTTTTCACGTAATACCCTTGCAAGTTGATTTGCTTGTTTATTTAATTTACGATAAGTTACAGTTTGCTGCTTGTAAACAACTGCAATGTTATCTGGAGTTTTAGTGACTTGCTCTTCAAACAACTTAGATAATGAAGTATTTTTAGGATAATCAACGGCTATGTTATTGCATTTTTTTAACATAGTCTTTTCTTCTTCTTGTGTTAACAAGGAGTAATTCCCTATCTTTTCATCAGGTTTAATGGATACATTTTCTAATATATTAATTAAATATTTCGACATTTTTTCAATAGTAGATTGCTTAAAAAGATCCGTATTATATTCAAATAAAGCTCTTAAACCTTTAGGTGTCTCTACCATCTTTAAAGTTAAATCTAACTGTGAAGAATTAGTTTCCACTGGAAAACTTTCTACTGGAATATTAAGATAGTTTTCCTGTTGTTTATTTTCTCCTAATATAAAATCCGATAATTCTCTTTTCTTATGCAGCGCCTGCATCACAAACATTGTTTGAAAAATAGGATGGCGGCTGTTATCCCTTCTAATTTTTAATTTCTCTACTAATAAAGGAAATGGATAATCTTGATGAGTAATGGCATCTAACATATTTCGTTTTACTCTATTAAGGACTTCTATGAATGTCGGGTTGCCAGAGAAATCCGTTCTAACAACCAAAGGATTAACAAAATACCCAACAATGTTATTTAATTGTTGTAATCCTCTTCCAGCTGAAGGAATACCAACTAACAAATCATCTTGCCCAGTATATCGATGTAACCAAACTTTATAGGCAGCCATTAGTATATTATTAAGTGTAGTCCCATTTAATTTTGCAAGTTTCTTTAATTTTTCAGTAACATTAGGATTAATTTCAAACGAAAAATTGTTTCCATTATATGTTTGTATATTTGGTCTATGGTAATCAGTTGGAAGTTCTAGAACTGGTAAGTCCCCGCCCAACTTTTTTGCCCAATATGAAATTGATTTCTCTTCATTTGAATTTTCCAACATTTCTTTTTGCAAATAGACATAGTCAACATAATTATATAAATTAGAATTCTGTCCTGAACTTGTTTCATTAGTATCGGTCAAATAAAGCTCTTCTAACTCATTCATTATTAAGGTTATTGACCACAAATCTACAGCAATATGATGAAATGTAAACAAAGCAACAGTTTCTTTGTTGTTCTTCTCTAACAAAAATACCCTAATAGGTATATCTTTTTTTATATCAAACGGTAATTGGGCAATTCTGTTCACCTCTTCTTTTAATTGTCTTTCTGACCAATTAGCACATTTCAATGTTTCAACTCTAAAGTCATAATATTTTAGAATTTTTTGGACTGGTCGATCTTCTCTCTGGTGATATATGGTTCTAAGAATAGCATGTCTTTCTAATAACCTTTGCATAGATTCCTTAAATCGATTTATATTTATTGATGATTTAAAGGTTAATGCAAAAGATATATTATAAGCTGAATTATTAGGTGATAACTCCTGTAAATACCACATTGTTTTTTGATTATACGACAGGGGATGTTCATCATCTACTGAACTTACTTTCTTTAGTTTTCCCATTTGCGATATAAGTATTTCTTCATGTATATTTTGTAGTATTTTTTTTGATAAATTGTTTAAAGTTATATCTTCTAGTAAATCTACTTCTGAAATAATAACGCCAAAATCTTTTTCAATATTATGCTTAATTTCAACTATCTGAATTGAGTCCACACCTAAGCTGCTTAATGATTCTTTGAATTGGATATCTTGTAAAGGTATTCTTAATATTTTTTTGATTTGAAATTTCAAATATGAGTCTATAAGCTTTTGGCGATTACTTTCATTTTCTAACAATATATCTGATTTACTAAAATTAACTTGTACTGATTCTTTTTCCAAATCCTGATTTCCTAATACATCTACACCAATTGCTTTTAAGGTTCCATTTAGGTAAGATTCTCGACAAATATACCGTTGAATTTTCCCACTAGATGTTTTAGGTATACTAAGTGGCTTTATTATAACTACTTCATAAACTTTAAGATTATGCTCCATAGAGACCGCTGCTCTTATTAGTTTAGATACTTCATTAATATCAATGCTATTACGATACTCTCTTTCTACCTCTTGAACAATAATCAATTCTTCTCGTCCGTTTACTTCTACTGTGAAAGCAGCACTTGCACCTTTACTTAACATATAGTGACTATTTTCTGCAGTCATCTCAATATCTTGGGGATAATGGTTTTTCCCACGAATAATTATTAAATCCTTAAGCCGACCCGTCACGTAAAGTTCTTTCTCTTTTTTAAATCCTAAATCACCTGTTCTAAGGAAAGAGGTATGATTGTTGTTATTATATATTTTAGCCTCAAATACTTCCTTACTTAATTCTGGGTTATTCCAATAGCCCTTGGCTACACTTGGACCACTAATCCATATTTCTCCGACTTCTCCATCTTTACGTTCTATTTTCGTAGTCGGATCCACGATTCTTAAATCTTGACCAAGTCTTACTTGTCCATTGCTTACTATAGATTTGCCCAAGTCTTTATCACTTTCCTCTACAATATTATCCTTTAAAAAGGCTTTATCTAGATTATAATAAGTTGGATTACTGAGCTTATCTCCTCCTGTTACAAGAAGAGTAGACTCGGCTAGACCATAACATGGATAAAAAACACTCTCTTCGAAACCAGCAGACTTAAAATATTTAGAAAATCTCTTAATAGTTTTTTCACGAATAGGCTCTGCTCCGTTAAAGGCGAGCTTCCAATTACTAAGATCTAATTTATCACGTTGTTCAGGGGTGATCATTTTCACACATAAATCATATGCAAAATTAGGCCCTCCACTAACAGTTGCTTTATATTTCTCAATACCTTTCAGCCATCTATAAGGATTCTGAACAAAATCTACTGGTGACATTAAATAACATGTTGCTCCCAAATAAAGTGGTTGTAGAATATTACCTATTAACCCCATATCGTGATATAAAGGCAACCATCCAAAAATTATAGAATCTTGATTTAATTCGAATGCATTAGCAATCATTCTTTCATTGTGTATCAAATTCCCATGAGATACCATTACGCCTTTTGGCGTACCTGTTGAGCCAGACGTATATTGTAAAAATGCTAAATCATCCGGTTCTTTTCTAGGATTTATCCAACCTAAATATTTTTTAGAATTTAAGTTATCCATTGTAATCCATTGAACCTTTAGGTTTGAGGCTAAATCATGTGACTTATCAAGCCTGTTATAGATAGAAGATGTAGTCATAGCAATTTTTGCATTACAATCCTTTACAATAGATTGTATACGTAATGTATTTCTATTTTTTTTCGGAGGATATGCAGGAACCGCGATAACTCCTGCATATATACACCCAAAGAATGATATAATAAAATCTAACCCTGGATCATAAAGCAAAAGAGCTCTTTCTCCCTTTAAGTTTAATTGCTGTAAGTATGCTGCTACTAGTTTTGCTTGTTGATCCAACTCACCGTAAGTTAATGAATTATTTTCTTCCCCATCTTTAGATAAAAATGTATAAATTGTTTTATTTGGTTGAGCATGAGCCCTTTCACGTACTAAATCTATGAGATTTGTAAACTCCTTATTCATCTTTCCCTCCAAAATTTTAAAATTTGTATTGTTATTCAAAGATAGTCTCTAAATTTATTATTTCAATTTCACTTAGTGGTTGATTCATTATGTGACTCTTCAAAAACTCATCTGGCCATTCATCGGAGAATTTTACAGCATATAAAGTAACCACTGGATTAACTTAACATATTCTTCATAGAAAGTTCTTTATCTATGATGTCGATAATATTATCTTTTTCATCGTGGATATAGAAATGATCTCCTGGTAAAAAAGTTAGGTTAAAGGATTCATTAGTTTCAACTTGCCATTGGATAAGATCAGATCTTGGAATACTATCTTCTAAACCTCCAAATATCATCATTGGTACCGAGAGTTTTGGTTCACTAACGTATTTGTAATTATCAATAATAGAAAAATCAGATCTTAACAGCGGTAAAAATAATCTCATCAAATCAGTATTTGCCGCAATTTCTTTAGGTGTACCATTTAAATTTATTATTTCATTTATTAAAGCTTCATCATCTAAATTATGGATGCCTTTGCCTTTATAAATACTAGGTGCACTGAAAGCTGATAAAAATAAGTAAGATGGTAACATCATTTTATTTTTTCTTAATTTTCTAGCTAACTCAAAAGACACTAAAGCCCCCATACTGTGACCAAAGAAAGCAAATGACTTATCTAAAAAAGGAGAAATTTCTTCTATTAAACATTCTAAAAGGGTTTCTAAATCACTGAAAGCACATTCTTTAAATCTATTTTCTCTTCCAGGTAATTGAACACTTACTATTTCAACTTCACTACTTTCCCATTTTTTATATAAAGAAGAACCTCCCCCAGCGTATGGAAAACAGAATAATCTTATTTTTTTTTCATGACCTGTATTTTCTTTAAAATTAAACCATTGACTTTTATGGAACTTGTTTATCATTTCTACACTTCCTTTGAAATGATTTTCTTCATATTTTTTTTAGGATTTTTATTCTTATTATAATTAATATGAGTTACTAAATTTTTTAATGAGTGGAACACCCAAACTCCACATCCTCCTTGTAAACCACCTATTATAAGAGGAATTGCAAGAATAAGGTAAGCTCCTTGTTTATTATTTATAAGAATATCTGCTAATAGTTCACTTAATTTGATTATGTTACCTTTGATACCAATTATAAGAATAGGTAATGCCCATCCCGTTATTCCAGATATTACACCAAGAAACACTGAATACTTTTTCCATTTCAAAGACATTAATCCTATAACAAAAATCGTTAAAAACCAATAATCAATAATATTAACTAAAGCTACTAGACAGATAACTAGAAAGAGATATATAATTTTAAACATTCTTTTACCTCCTACCAATTATCAATCAGGTCTAATCTTCCATAATGCAATACCACTTTCACTCTTATTTATATCTTTAATATCTTTATATTCATTATTTATCCATAATTTAATTCCATCATTATAAAATTTTGATAATGGATTTTCACTCTGCCCGCCAGGATAAATGCCTACCTTTGAGTTGGTTCCCCAATCAATAATCATTCTCCAAGAGGGTCCATGACTGGAAACCATTTCTGATCCACTAGCATTAGGACTAAATAGATTTCCCCCAAAAGGTATTGGATCATAACTTAATGCTTTTAACTGTAAAAGTGAGGGTATAGAACGCTTATGAATATTACCCCATTTCCAATTATTTGTATCATCTCCCATTTCATTCTCAATTTTTTTTATGGATTTCTTGAATGAAATTAAAATAACCTCTTCAGCTTCTCTTTCTTTTCCATTTAATACATTATCAAATATACTATTACTAGGATCTTCTAAAGTTAATGACTGAATCTTAGGATAAATTGCAAATAAATCCGTAATTGCAAGGGCATTCTTTGAATTGGTGATACCATGTTTCTTCCATAAAGATCCAAACGTTTCATTTATATACTCTTCTAAAAGAATCCACCATAAAGTAGCACCTTTTGAATTAGAATCCATTTGATAATTCCAAGATTTTAATATCAAATATGCTTTCTTTTCGTTTTTATTGAGCTTTTTATCTTGAAGATTTTTTATTAATTCAGGCACCAATATTCTAGCCATATTATCTTCAAAATCACTCTGAATTTTTTTAAAATCCTCGACTGTCAATTTTTCTTTTTCCGACAATAATGAATATATTCTATTCGCTCGATATCCAGGGTCAAAATCATTGGTTGTCCCTATAAAATAAGGATAATTGTTATTGACTTGACGTTGATTAGCTGTCACTAAAACATGACTCTTTGGATTAATACTCTTAGGAGTGTTTTCAAACGGTATAGAACCAATAATATCGCTATCCCCATTACCTGACATGGCAAACCATGGCTTTGAATTTTTTTTAAAAACTGGGTAGCTACCTGCCCCGAAAATTGCTATATTTCCATCTTTATCAGAGTATAAAAAATTCATTATGGGAGTTTTCCAAGTTTTCAAAGCATTTGAGAATTCGTTAAGATTACTTGCCTTATTTATTTTATATAATGCTTCTAGAGAAGTTGTTGGGATAGAACCAATCCAATTCATTGATAATTTATAACCTGCTTCATTAACTATAGGTCCATGAACAGACGATTTAATTTCAAATCGCACTGTTTTTTTATTTTTCACAGGTATTTGTTCTGTCCTAGTATTGAATGGATACCACTTTCCTTTCCAATAATATTGATTATCATGTTCTTTATCAGTAGTCTCTTTATAATAAAAAGTTTGTAAACTTTGACTATTTGTTAACCCCCAACTAATATTTTCATTAAAACCAACTAGAATAAAGGGGATACCTGGAACAGTTACACCCGAGATATTGGAAGTTGGAGTTTTCACTTGTAGTTGGTACCAAGTAGAAGGAAGAGTTAAACCAAGGTGAGGATCATTAGCCATCATTGGCTTTCCCGTAGATGTTTTAGAACCGTCTACTACCCAACCATTACTATTCATATTATTATCTATAGAGAATGTGGGTAAATGGGTAAAGCCGACTAATAGTTGTTTAAGACCTTCCTGATATGAGCTTTCTATGTATTTAATATTATTTAATTGCTCAGTTTTTACACTTGAATTTGTATTTCTCAAAGATTCATTAGGGCTATTAAAAAGACTTTCTGCACTTATAGGCATCTTTTCTAATTTATTTCTTTTGTATACCCCCGTGTCATATGGCCTGTAATTAATTACTGGATTCACAGGTGAAATTTGAGAATAGAGTTTTTCTCCCAAATGTTCCTTTAAGAATTCCTGTTCTACAGAGGTAGAGCTTAAGGACATCATCTGATTTAACATCATTTTAACAACTAACGTATCTACAGGACTCCACTTTGAAGGAATATAGCCTAATAGTTTAAAATATAAAGGTAAGTCATTTTTTCTTACTTTTTCTTCTATCGCTTCATTAACTCCCGCGCTATATGCCTCTAATACCCTTTTAATTTCTTTGTTTTTTTTCAATACAGCCCATTCAGCTTCTGCCGTACGTGTGGTATCTAATTGTCTTTGAAATTTATCTACTTCTAAAGTAGATTCTCCCATAATTTCAGAAAGTAAGCCTTTTCCTTGTCTACGCATAAGGTCCATCTGAAATAATCGATTATTAGCATGTAGATAGCCGATAGTCTTCCAACCATCCTCATCATTATTAGCTACTATTTGGGGAACATCACTTTTGTCAAACAAAACGTTAACTTCATCATTCAGTATTTTACTAGAAATATCTTGATTCTTCGTAGAAGTTGAATTTTCTCTTGCGTTGATCCAAACACCAGATCCTGGATTCAGAAACTTTCCTAGGGCTGGTAAAGTACCATAAGAGTTCGAAAGTGTTACTAAAAGTATGGTGCTAACCAATATCGAAAGAAAACAGCTTGTGTACTTTTTTAACATATGTAGTAATACCCTTTCCGCTTGACTAAATTTAATATCAACTATCTTGTTAACACACATAATCAAACTAAATTTATAAATTTAGTTTGATTATGTTATCTCAGATTTAACAGAATTTCCACTATTATAGTAGCTGACTTTAGACGGCATTAATGATATTAATAATAAAACTAACGCTATAACTAGCATTGTACTAGAACCAAATATAACAACATACTTTACAGATATAAAATCACCTGTAAATCCTATTAAGAAGGTAAATCCAATTTGTAAAATCGCTAGAAACATGCCTAGTACACTTCCTACCCTTCCCATCACATTTACAGGAATATTGTTTTGGTAGAATGTCCAAAAACCGGTATTTGCAAATCCTAAAAAAAAGGCTAATACAAAGAAGCCTACAGCTCCTCCTATAAATGTTGTTGAAAAAGAATAAATTAAATAACCACATGCTACTAACGTCGTTCCTGCTCCAATTAAAAATTGAGATGATAACCATTTAACTGTAACTGCATTAATTAATGAACCAGCTAGAATGCCCACCCCAGCAATACTTACTAACACACCATAACTGCTTTCAGATAAGTGTAGAACTTCCCGAGTAAATACAACCTCTTGAGAATCTAAAGCCATACACACCACCATAGCACTTTGGAATAATAAATAAACAAGCATGACATATTTTTCTTTCCTAGCATAATCTATAACTAATTTCCAATCTTTTTGAAGAATCTTAAATGAAATTTTTTCTTCTACCGATTTAACTTTTTCATTCTCAAGTTTAGGAAGCAAACAGATAATAAAAGCAGAGAACAAAAACGTAAAGGAATTAGTATAGATTGCAAATGTTGGATTACCAATGATAAACAGTAGACCTGCCAGTGCAGGCCCTAGAACAAATGCTCCAGAACTTACTAGACTTCTCAACGAATTAAACCTTTTTCTTTGATTTTGAGGAATAAATTTAGTGATATAGGTAGCAGATGTTGGCTCAAAAAATGAACTTGCCATGCTAATAAGTAGAACTAGAATATAAATTAACCATAGAGAATCTACTAAAGGAATAATTACTACAAATAAAGCTCTTAGTACATCAAGAATAATCATCAATTGGCGCTTAGGAAATCTATCTACAATACTTCCTGCCCAAAAAGTAGTTAAGATAGCAGCTATCGGCTTAATAATATATAAACCTGCTACAGCTGTAGCCGAATCTGTCATATTTAATACAATAAGATTAAGAGCAATTAAATAAATCCAATCCCCTAAATTCGAAATTCCAATACCTGATAATAAT
This sequence comes from Bacillus sp. 2B09, assembly GCF_003946835.1. Lineage (NCBI taxonomy): Bacteria > Bacillati > Bacillota > Bacilli > Caryophanales > Bacillaceae > Bacillus > Bacillus sp. 2B09. The sequence continues at coordinate 114,805 of NZ_RPSG01000006.1, read as the reverse complement.
AAAGAAGGTTGTTTCCAGTTTAATAACAGTTCCTTATAGCTAGCTTTCATTATTACTCCTCCTTTCTATTTCTAATATGTATTTTTAAGGTCAAAAAATGACCATTGATCTGATCATATACGCCAAGATAATTTATACTATTAAAAATATGAAAGTGCATTCTTTTTCTAAAATGTAAAAAACTGAATCAGTTTAATGCTAATTTTATTACTTCTCTCCCATTTTTTAATAATATATATTTCATGATTGAAATTGAAAGGTAGTCATACAAATATTAATATAATTTTATTATTCTGAATATATAAAATATACATATATATTTTATATATTCAAATAATTTAAACACACTATATATATTTACATATTATTAAAAATAAGTAAATAGGTCTTTTTTACTTAATTGGTAATAGTTTCTTTGGTTATTTATAGAAATTTTTTATACTAGCATTCCTTATTAATCATCCTTTCTATTTTTCTTATCGGCCCTCACTAGCCTCTTGTTCTTTTTATTATTATCAATTTTCGGAGTTGATTAGGTATTTTTTCTAAATCAGTTTCCGTTAGTTTGTAATCTCTTCAGATTTTCTATAATTGACCAGACGACTTTTTAAGCTCTGAATTAACATCTCGCAGAACGCTTACCTACATATTCCACACTGAATTTTGATAACATAGAGAAATCAAAAACATCTAATGTTTCTTTCTCTCTACCGTATATTCATTCTTACTTATCAATTGGCAATTGCAATTTATTAACATTAGTAGCCTTCTTTAGAGATAGTGTACTTATATTACTTTTAGACCTGAGTTTATATTTAAGCCTCTCTTTTCCAGGTTGACTAGTTAACCACCTACACCTACTATTTATTTCAAACTCTTCATCTGTATTAAATTTCTTTCAAAGTTACTTCTACTGATGTTTCCGGGCATTGCTCCTTAATCACTAGCTCATTCCAAAAGTCATTTGAATTAAAGCTCTTTTATGAAATCCTAAATTAGGGTTCTGACGCAAAAATAATTAATTTGAAATATAGAAGTGATTTAATCATTGTTTTCGGAATTACAAGTCAATTCCGAATAGTTTATGTGTAAATTCTATTTCATTTTGGACAGACTTCACCTGTTGAAGAATTTATATTTTTTCACCATAAAAATAGCTTTAACGTCACTAAATTTAGAAGTAACAGTTTTATACGACTTGAATCCTAACATAGAACGATGATCTTGTTCCACCATATTATTAAGATATTTTATCTGTTTTATTTGGATGCCTACGGGTATCTTTTTCTCTTTCTTCAACTCTTCAATCCCATTAAATAGGATAAACTCTTGTCTACAGTGATAACACAGGGCTTTGAAACATGAAAAGACTGCAAGGCTTTCTTGAAAAAGCGCTTTGCAGCCTTATGATCTCTTGTTTTATCTAAATAAAAATCAATTGTATTTCCTTCTGAATCAACGACATGATATAGGTACATCCATTGACCTTTGACTTCACATACGTCTCCTCGAATCACCAAGAATCATTGGTTGGCTTAAGATGACCCCGTACTGGCTCATCTAATTCAGTACCATACTGATGAGCCCAGCGCATAATTGTAGTATGATCAATAAATAGTTCACGTTCTTCAATCATTTCAACTAAATCACGAAAACCGAGGTTGTGCCGTATGTACATCTCACTGTTAGCTAAATAATGTCAAACTAATAATGCTTCCATGTGAATAAATTATCCTTTTCCATACCGATTACACACCTTTTAAGAGTACTAGCGTCAGTCATTTTATTCAATTTTAGGAGATTCATTACAATTGTATTGAAGTTTTCACACTAGAACCTTGTTAAATAAGTATGCCTTATAAGCCCCCTCTTTAAGATAAAAAGGGATTCCTAAGATCTCTGAGTTCGATTCTAATTCAATATTTTTTATAAAAAACAATATATTTTTCCCATCAATGCCTAAATTTTTACTTTTAACTTGTATATTCGATAAATCTACATTCGCAAAATCTTTCACCTGGCAATATATATTTAAACTATTTTCACCCTTAATAGCCAAATCATCAAAGTTGCGATTTACATCAGCCTCTATAACTATCTCATTGAAAGTGCTTTCCACATCCATTTTTGACAGTGAAAAAAATGCTACTAACTTTTGATATGTATATCCTAAAATTATATTTCTCGATGCTTTCGCCATTTAATCACTTCTTATACAACTTTCCTTTTTATAATATTGTATAATATAAAAAAGCAACCTTGGATAGGTTGCTAATTATATTATACTGCAATCGGTGCTTTAATACTTGGATGCGGATCATATCCTTTAATTGTTAAATCTTCCATCTCAATATCAAAAATTGATTGCTTTTCTGGGTTAATTTTTAATGTTGGAAGAGCACGCAAGTCACGGGACAATTGCTCTTTTACTTGTTCAATATGGTTTAAGTAAATATGTGCATCGCTAATGCTATAAACAAACTCGCCTACTTCTAAGCCACATTCTCTCGCAATTAAATGTGTAAGTAATGAATAAGATGGGATGTTGAAGTTTGCTCCTAAAAATGAATCGGCACTGCGTTGCAGTAAGTGGCAGCTTAGTTTGCCATTTGCTACATAAAACTGGAACATGACGTGACATGGAGGTAATGCTGCTTTACTTCCTTTAGCACCAGCATTGCGTACATCTTCTGGGTTCCATGCATTCACAATTAAACGACGCGAATTAGGATTAGTTTTAATTTGATTAATGACATCCTGTAATTGATCTATGGACTCACCTGTAGAAGCAGTCCAATCACGCCATTGCTTTCCATAGACATTGCCAAGATCACCATATTTCTTTGCAAATTTATCATCTGCTAGTAATCGCTCACAGAAAGCTTCCATTTCACATTGGTATAATTCATTAAATTCTTCATCGACTAGGCAGCGGTTTCCAAAGTCCGTCATATCAGGTCCTTGATATTCGTCTGATTCAACCCATTTTTTAAATGCCCACTCGTCCCAAATGTGATTGTTGTGTTCAAGTAAATAACGAATATTTGTATCACCTTTAATGAACCACAACAATTCGCTTGCAATTAAGCGAAATGATGTACGTTTTGTAGTAAATAACGGAAATCCTTTTGATAAATCAAATCGCATTTGATAGCCAAATACACTGATTGTCCCCGTTCCTGTTCGATCTTCTTTTTTTGTCCCGTTATCTAAAATATATTGTAAAAAATCCAAATATGTTTGTTCTAATTCATTCGACAATATACTTCACCTCCGTTAGTTTTCGCTTCATACATTATATCTTAAAAAAAAAAATTTTGTAGATGTTAGGATAATTTTTTTATTTTCCCTTAGAAGAAAATCACTTCATTAAGTGAGGACTATTTCGTTCATAAGATATTGAAATTCTGCTCTATAGAGGCTAAGAAAAACAAGTATTCGCTTAAAAAAGTTAACAATCTTTAGAAACTATCCTTTCATATTTCTAACACAGTGAGTTATCAATCTTTTCTTTCTCTTCTTTTAAGTACTCTACTAATTCGCTAGGATAGTGAGATGTATTATAGTCTAAGCTTACTTTATCATCAGGACTGTACAAGCTAATAACAAACATAGCATTGCGAGTATAGTCCATTCCAACACAAGATAAGTAAGGACTCCCAGCCTTAATAATTTATGTAGGTTTTACTTATTAACTGTTCGTTTCGTTTAACACTTTCTTTTTCAGTTTAAGATCCTAGCTGCGAAACACTCTCCTCCTCCACTAATAATTATCATTTTTATTTATTGTTTGAGATGTTTTTGAAGTATATATATTCGATGAAGTCAATAAGGTGAGGTTATACCGAGGCGTTTTATTTTTTGTAGAATAACAACTATAAATCCTATATTCAGCATTTTGTTTTTTAGCGAATAAAAAAGATATCTGCCGATCTTTGATATAGCTGGCAGGAAAGCTTCCCGTTTGATACGTAAAATTGAAACAGACAATGACAAGGAGGCAGCGCCATTTGATCAATTTCCCCCGGATTCCAAGCACTGACAATCAGTCTTCTTGAATTCGGGTTGTGCTCAATATCATGGATCAGCTTTGTGATCTGATCCACGGTCTCGCCGTCTCCACTCGCCCATGATCTCCACTGTGCACCGTACACACGGCCAAGCTCTCCATTTTCATCTGCCCATTCATTCCAAATACGGACACCATTTTCTTGAAGATATTTGACATTTGTATCACCTTTTAAAAACCACAGTAACTCATGAATGATTGATTTCAGGTGTAATTTCTTTGTTGTTAATAAAGGAAACCCTTCCTGTAAATCAAATCTCATTTGGTAACCGAACGTGCTGATAGTGCCTGTTCCTGTTCTGTCACCTTTTTCATCCCCGTGCTGTAATACATGACGGCATAACTCTTTGTATTGTTTCATTTTTTTCATCCTTTATTTATGTTCTTGTTGTAGTTTACCTTATTTCTGCTTTTGTTGAAACCAAAAAAACATGTCTGCATGATGAGCAGACATGTTTTTCTTTTTATGCTTGATTCACTCGATCCTGCTCTTCGTCCTTAATATCTTGGTGAGAGTGAGCTATGCGGCTTGCTGCTGCTGCGGCAAGCGCAGCGACAAGGTCATCAAGGAAGGTGTGTACTTCACCAGGACGACCTTCATCTAATTCTCTAATAATACCAAATTTCTCTTTGTCTAGATAACCGAAGTTGGTCAAACCGATTGATCCATATACATTGACAATGGAAAGCGGAATAATCTCATCAATTCCATATAGCGGTTCATCTGTTTCAACTAAATGCTGCAAAGGTTCTGGCAAAAGCTTTTTTTCTGCCAGCTGATCAAGAGCAAGTCCTGTCAAAACTGCGTGGACAATTTCCCTTTTATTCAGCACTTTTTCAACATTTTCAATGCAGACACTAAGTGGAAGATTTGGGTTGTATTTCTCTTGGAGTTTCAGCACAATATGTGCAATATCTTCTATTTTCACTCCACGCTCGTTTAACATCTGTTTTGTAATGCGAACCATTTCGTTCATTGTATACTTTTTCAATTGGCATGACATCTCCTTCTAGTGGCTCATCCAGCTCGGCGGGGTGTTTTTATCCCAGTAAATATTACCGAGTTCATGATGCGTCTGGAATCCATCTTCTGCTGTATGGTAGTGAAAGTTAAACCAATATCCGCTGTGAGGCGGCTGATCTCTCCTGACATGAAAACGAAGCAAATCTTCTCCAGTCTTTCTATTATAAATGTGGAAGATTTTTTCCCCATTTCCGCTTGAAGGCTGATCAGTTAAAACAACATCTTGAAATTTTTCGTCATCTTTGAAATTTGTTAAAAAGTCGGTTAGCACTTGTTCAATTTTGGGTTGAATCTCTTCTCTATACTCGTCCTCAATGACAGGTGTGATTTTACGACCAAATTTGAGAAAGGATTGGTTTTCTGCACTTGATAGAACCTCTTGCTTATATTGCTCAAAGGGGTCTACCCGCTCTTTGTTGTCTTCTTGCGATAGTTCCCAGCTGCGCGTATCATCTGATGTATCATAAACTGCTGTATAAGGTGATTTATCAGATGAAGAAAGTTCAGATGGCTTGTCTGTCATCAAAGCCGATGGAGGAGAGATTAAACCAAAAGTCGCAATCGTAAAGAGTGCAACAAGCGTTTTTCTCATCCACATTTTCATGATATCTAATTCCTTCCATAAGTTATCATACTGCTATTCTAGCATATAATGAATTTTCAGTCATTCAATTTGGTCATTGAGTTGAGACTTTCTTTTTCATGATAAAACGTTTACAATGACAGTAACGACGACTAAAATTTGGGAGGAATGGATATGCTTGAAGGGTTTTTCATCACAGCTTCCTTGCTGACGTTATTTTATTTTGTCTATATGGAGATCACCGATTAAAAGCCCTGAAATAGGGCTTTTTTAATTGTTAAGAGTGATTAAAGTTTTGTTGATTTGTCTTCTTCTATTGAGATATATCCGTAATGGAATTGGGCAGTTTTACGTTTCATCACTTGAAATTGATAGGAAACAGTGGTAAATCGTGTGCTTTTCCAATGATCTTTTAAAACCACTCTTTTTCTAGCCACTCTCATTGCTTCTTTCACAGCGGTTTCATGGTCAAAATGATGCTCAGCTGCATGACGAAGCGGCATCATACTAGCAGACTCTTGTATGGTTTCTTCGAACATTGGGTCAAAATAGACGATATCATAGGATCGATCAGGGAGCTTCTTTAACTGCTCAATACTATCCCCGCTGATAACAGATATCCGTTTCATCGCTTCGTCTGCCTCTCTCACACCCGTTTCCCATGTGCTGAGTCCTTCTCGAACAAGCAATGCCGTCATCGGATTTTTTTCAATACCGGCCACTTTTCCATTGGCTCCTGTAGCGCAGCTTGCGGTAATCGCATCAGATCCTAAGCCAAGCGTACAATCTAAAAAGGAATCGCCCGGCTTTAATTGTGCTGCTTCTATTAATGGATCTTTTTCCCCTCGCAGAACCCGCTTCACCCTAAACATCGCTGAGCTTGGATGGAAAAAGAACTTTTCACCATTTGGCTGATACCATTCAAATCGTTCTTTCCCAACAACGAGTACATCCCCCCGCTTGATCGCAAGCTGTTTGACAGATTGTTTACGCCGCTCGATATACTCACCATGCAAGTCCTTTGCGAGGGCCTTTGCCGTTTCAATTGTTTGTTCATTTGCTCTAAAGCTTGTTGTAATGAGCATGACGTTCCTCCATCATAATCAAGAAAAAATGCCCTGATGGATCACAGGACATTTCAACATTTGTATTAGCAATGTTTTTCAAATGCAGATAAGACGTTCTTCATAATATCTTCCATTTCATGACCTTCAATTTCGTCACGCGGGATAAAGTGAACGAGTTCATTTCCTTTTAAAAGTGCCATAGATGGAGAAGATGGCTCCTCACCTGTGAAGTATTCTCTCATTTTAGCCGTTGCTTCCCGGTCCTGACCAGCAAAAACCGTCACCATTCGATCTGGTGCTTTTTCTGCTTTCATGACAGCTTGAGTAGCAGCAGGGCGTGCTAAACCAGCAGCACATCCGCATACGGAATTGACGACAACAAATGTTGTTCCTTCTGCTTCCTGCATCGTTTTTTCTACTTCTTCTTCAGTCGTCAACTCTTGAAACCCTGCACTAGTTAGTTCTTGGCGCATTGGTACGACGAGCTGACGCATATATTCTTCATATGCCATTGACATAAAAAAGCCCCCTCTATAATCCTTATGTTGTGAATAAAGGATACTATAGAGAGAGCCAATTTTCAAATGATCAATTTCACATTAAATTTTCATGATTCCGCCTGTATTGGCTGATGTCACAAGTTTTGAGTATCTGGCAAGGTAACCTGTTTTTACTTTTGGCTCAAAGCCTTTCCAGTTTGCTTTTCTTTTTTCCCATTCTTCTTCCGGGACATCTACGCTTAAAATGCGTTTTTCGATATCAACAACGACATGATCACCATTTTCAACAAAGGCAAGCGGGCCGCCTTCTGCTGCCTCTGGAGAGACGTGTCCAATAGACAATCCACGAGAAGCACCGGAGAATCGTCCGTCTGTAATTAAAGCAACCTTTGGACCGAGTCCCATTCCAACAATTTGTGAAGTTGGTGCAAGCATTTCAGGCATACCTGGACCGCCTTTAGGTCCTTCATAACGAATAATGACAACATGTCCTGCTTCTACTTTTCGATTAATGATTCCTTCAAGTGCTTCCTCTTGGGATTCAAATACGATCGCAGGTCCTTCATGACGTGTGATGCCGTCTTGTACACCGCCTGTTTTAATGATCGCTCCATCTGGCGCAAGGTTTCCAAATAAAACGGCTAAGCCGCCCTTTTCAGTAAATGGCTTGTCAATTGGATAAATGACGTTATAATCTTTTACCTCATGACCTGCAATGTTCTCGCCTAACGTTTTCGCTGTGACGGTCATGGTATCTAAATGAAGAGCTCCCTCTTTTTTGGACAATTCATTTAGTGCAGCAGTCACTCCGCCAGCTTCATGTAAATCTTCAATATATACATCTGAAGCTGGAGCAAGTTTCGATAAATGCGGCACACGTTCTGCGACTTCATTGATACGCTCAAGTGAATATTCAACGCCTGCTTCGTTTGCAATCGCCAATGTATGAAGAACTGTATTTGTTGAACCACCAAGTGCCATATCTAAAGCAAATGCGTTATCAATCGCTTTTTCGGTGACAATATCACGTGGTTTAATGTCTTTTTTGATTAGCTCCATCAATTGTTTTGCTGACTTCTTCGCAAATTCTCTTCGTTCTGGTGAAGTCGCCAGAATGGTTCCATTTCCAGGAAGAGCAATCCCTAGCGCCTCTGCTAAACAGTTCATTGAGTTTGCTGTAAACATACCAGAGCAAGATCCGCATGTTGGACAGCCAAATTGCTCTAATTCGTTTAACTCCTCTTCATTAATTTTCCCTGATTGGTATGCGCCTACGCCTTCAAAGACAGAAGAAAGAGAAATTTTTCTGCCATCACTTGTTCTACCAGCTTCCATCGGTCCACCACTGACAAATACAGTTGGGATATTCACACGCATGGCAGCCATCATCATACCTGGCGTGATTTTATCACAGTTAGGAATACAAACCATGCCATCAAACCAGTGTGCAGACACCACGGTCTCTACTGAATCAGCTATGATTTCACGGCTTGGCAATGAATATCTCATCCCAATATGCCCCATCGCAATACCATCATCTACCCCGATTGTATTGAATTCAAATGGAACACCGCCAGCTTCACGAATGGCTTCTTTCACAATTTTTCCGAATTCCTGAAGATGGACATGCCCTGGGACAATATCAATATAGGAATTACATACGGCAATAAACGGCTTGCCAAAATCCTCATCTTTTACCCCAGCTGCTCTTAGTAAGCTTCGGTGAGGTGCTCTGTCAATTCCTTGTTTAATCATATTACTGCGAAGTTCTGCCATCTGTTTAAAAAGCCTCCTATACTACTAGTCTTGTTGACTGTATGATTTTGAGTTCATTTTATTTTACAAATTTTCTGTTTATTTAGCCACCTATAATAGATAGTGACTGATTTCTCTGCTGAAGCAAGTGCTCAGCAAGGATTGTGTCATAAAATCTGACCTCCAATATTCTATATTGGTACTACTATATAGAGTTTTTTCTCATATTTCAACAATATTCAAAATAATTTTTCTAAAAAAATTTTTCTGCCAATAAAAAAGCCATTTTCAGAAAACAAGCTGCCTTTTATTGGCAGCCTGCTCGTCTTTCTTATGATTCTGATGCATTTTTTCTACTTTCTGTCATTTGCTTCCACACAGAGCCTTTTGCTTCTTCTCCGTGCTCAATTCGTTCGATGGCCATTTTCACTTGAAGACTGACTTCAAATTCAGGGTCCTGCTCCGCTTCTTTTAAAGCTTCTAGTGCTGTTTCGTCACCTTCTTCATAAAGGAACATGGCCGCACGCCAGCGGACAAGCTTACTTGGGTCCTTTAAGGCTTGGATCATCGCTTCAATCGCACTAGGATCACCAAGATCTGAAATACAATCTCCAGCAGTTCTTCTAACCGTCACTGTTTTATCTTCAAGCCCTTTATACAAAATAGGCAAAATGTTTGGATCTTCAATCATGCCAGCATTCACAACAGCTTGTCTGCGAATTGATGTTTTTGGATCCTCCATCGCTTTCATTAAAACAGGTATATCTTTTTTCTCAGGCTGCATTTGCTCTAAATGAGCAAAACGTTTCTTCCAATCTTCATCGAGCAGCATCTCTTCTGTCACATCATATGCTTTTCGGTTCACTTGTTTATCTACAGCCTCTTGACCTTCCTTCACTGCCTCTGTTAAACGGGATAAACGCTCGTCGTCATATGCAGCTTGCAGCTCTTCTGTGACTTCTTGACCGATATCAGCAAATTCTCCAAAACGTACGCCATGTTCTTTCCACACACGTTCAAATACAACATTATCTGAACTGCTTCTTAGCTTTAAAATCGCTGCCTGGAAACGTTCAGGCATTCCAAATCGTTCTTCTCTTTCACCGTCTGTCAGCTTCACCTGCATCGGAATCCCATTAAACATTTGAACATGCACTTTGACTTCTCCAAATGTGTCATCACCTGACTGCGATTCTCCCTGAAGACCTTCTGTTTCTTGTCCAAAGGCTTCTCTGACTTGCTGTAAAATACCTTGCCAATCAAATTTCGCATTACGCTCAACCGCTAAGAAATCGGCTACATGGTAAACACCTTTTACACCTTCAATGGTTAAAATTCGCTTGATCATCTCTGGCGCTTCGTCTTTTTGATCTTTTTTGTAGTTATTGCTTTTACCGCCTGCAAGCGCTTCTGTCAAAATGACTTTCATTGTATTCGGGCTTGGCGTTGGTTCTATGGCAGTTATTTTCATCTATACATCCTCCTTACACACATAAAGACCCTACTCATCTGTAAGGCCGCATTCTTCTTTCCATGTCTTGATAAATAGACACATAAACTCATGCCGCTCATGAGCCAGCTGCTTTCCAGCACGTGTGTTCATCAAGTCTTTTAATTGAAGCAGCTTTTCTTGCATATGCACAAGTACTGTGCCTTGGTGAGCACCCTCTGTATAGTGAGGCTCCCCTTTTGCACCTGCATATGTAAACACCCTTGCAATCCCAGTTGCACCTATCGCATCTAGCCGATCTGCATCTTGAACAATGGCCCCTTCTAATGTCACTGGCTGATGCTGCATATGCCGGTGACGAAAAGACATCGTTGTAATAATATCCATGATATAGCGAATATCTCGCGTGTCCACTTCCCACAAAAGGAGCTGCTGCTTGAGATCATGCGGTGAAAGCTTCCATTCACTAGACAGCTTGTCATCAATGACATCATGGACAATCGCTGCCATTTCAATGACAAAAAGCGACCCGCCCTCCTGTTGTGCAATATGGACGGCAAGCTGGCGCACACGATTGATATGAGCTTCATCGTGTCCAGTCGGTTCATTCTTTAGCTGTTTTGAAACAAAGGAGGCAGCTGCCTCCAATTGTTCTTGCTGCTTACTCGAATACATGCTTATTTCTCCAAAAGAGCGATAATGGAGCTTTCTAATTCTTTTGGTGGTGTTTTAGGAGAAAATCGTTCAGTCACTTCTCCGTTTTGGTCAACGATAAATTTTGTGAAATTCCATTTCACCGTTTTTGTGCCAAGCACACCTTTCGCATGACTCGTTAAGTATTTGAAAAGCGGATGCGCATTGTCACCATTGACATCTACTTTTGCAAACATCGGGAAGGTCACACCATAGTTCAACGAACAGAATTCTTGAATTGCTTCTTCCCCTTCTGGCTCTTGATTCATAAATTGATTGCACGGAAATCCTAAAATTTCAAGGCCCTTTTCATGATATTGATCGTATAACTCTTGTAATTGTTTAAATTGAGGGGTCAGTCCACATTTGCTCGCTGTGTTCACGATGATCAGTACTTTCCCTTTGTAATCTGCCATTGATTTTTCCTGACCGTTAATGGTCTTGACCTGAATATCATAAATTGACATCTCATAGCCTCCTAGGATTCACTTTTTCCTATCGTAACATGCTTCTTTTAGAAAATCGCTTTTTATGCTTCCTGCTAAAAGAGTCCAGTCACACTGCCGTCTTCTAATAAATCCATCTCAAGTGCCGCAGGTTTTTTAGGGAGACCTGGCATGGTCAGAATGCTTCCCGTTAGTGCAACGATAAAACCTGCCCCTACAGATGGTTTTAACTCTCGAATCGTAACGGTAAAGCCTTTTGGTCTGCCGATTAAAGCTGGATCATCCGATAGTGAATATTGCGTTTTTGCCATACAAACCGGCAAATGGGCCCAGCCATTTTTCTCAATTGCAGCTAGCTGCTTTCTTGCTTTTGATGTAAGGTTGACGCCGTCTGCACCATAAACCACTTTGGCGACTTTTGACAACTTTTCTTCAATGGAATCTTGCTTCTCATATAAATAAGAAAAGCTGTTTTCATTCTTTTCAATGAGTGTCGTGAGCTCTTCGGCAAGTGCTACCCCGCCAGCTCCCCCTTCTTCCCATACATTGACGGCTTTGACTGGATGTCCATTCGTTTCGCACCAGTTTTCTATTGCTTGAATTTCTTCTTTTGTATCGGTAATAAAACGGTTCACTGCAACGATGTATGGTAGACCGAAGGCTTGCACTGTTTCAATATGCTTCTCTAAATTATGTATACCTTCTAATACAGCCTGTGCATTTGCTTCCTTGAGCTCTGTTTTCTGCATTCCGCCATGCATTTTTAGCGCCCTGACAGTTGCTACAATGACAACAGCGCCTGGTTTAAAATCACCGGCTCTTGTTTTGATGTGAAGAAATTTTTCCGCGCCGAGGTCTGCACCAAATCCCGCTTCTGTTACGACGTAATCTGCTAGTTTTGCCGCCATTTTTGTGGCAATTAAACTATTGCATCCATGTGCAATATTGGCAAAAGGACCACCATGAACAAGGGCTGGAGTTCCTTCAATCGTTTGAACAAGGTTTGGTTTCAGCGCATCTTTTAAAAGCAAGGTCAATACGCCTTCATATCCTAGATTTCCAACTGTGACCGGTTCACCTTCTTGATTGTAGGCAACAACAATAGAAGAAAGACGTTTTTTTAGATCGTTTAAGTCGTCTGCTAAACAGAGGATGGCCATCATTTCGGATGCAACCGTAATATCAAATCCATCTTCTCTAGGGTACCCATTTAATTGACCGCCAAGTCCTACGACCACTTGTCTTAGAGCACGATCGTTTAAATCTAACACTCGTTTCCATACAATTCGGCGTGCGTCGATCCCAAGCTCATTTCCGTGATGGATATGATTATCAATAAAAGCAGCTAAAGCGTTATGTGCAGATGTAATCGCATGAAAATCCCCTGTGAAATGAAGATTGATTTCTTCCATAGGCAACACCTGTGAATATCCGCCGCCAGCCGCACCGCCTTTAATACCCATTGTGGGACCTAGTGAAGGTTCACGCATGGCAATGATCGCTTTTTTCCCAATTTTCTCGAAGGCTTGACCGAGGCCAACTGTTACGGTGGACTTCCCCTCACCTGCTGGCGTTGGGTTGATCGAAGTCACAAGAATCACATTTCCTTCTTTTTGTTCCTTTAAACGGTCAAAAATAGTCAAAGATATTTTCGCTTTTGTGAAACCATAGCATTCTAATTCTTCGTCATGTATGTGTAATTTTGCTGCGATGTCTTGAATCGGTCTCAGCTTTGCCTTTTGGGCAATGTCAATATCTGATAAATGCTTTGTGATCATGATTAATGGCCTCCTTTTTTGACAGAAACAGCTTTCTTTTTTGCTCTATTTTTCATTGTAACATAATTGAAACATTGAAATATCGCCAGAAAGTTCCTATAATGAAGTGAAATTAGCTTTGGTTCAGGGGGTGGCGAGTTGCCTATTAACATACCAGTTCATCTGCCGGCAAAACAAATACTAGAGAGCGAAAACATTTTCGTCATGGATGAGACAAGGGCATTCAAACAAGATATCCGTCCTTTGAATATCGTGATCTTAAACTTAATGCCAAAAAAAATACAAACTGAAACGCAGCTGTTGAGAATGCTCGGAAATTCTCCTTTGCAAGTGTATTTTACATTTTTGATTCCAAGTACACATACACCGAAGAATACATCGAGAGAGCATCTAGATGAATTTTATACGACCTTTGACTCGATTCGCCATAAAAAATTTGATGGCATGATCATTACAGGTGCACCAATTGAGCATTTAGCTTTCGAAGAAGTTTCCTATTGGAAAGAACTGCAGGACATTTTGGACTGGAGTAAAACGAATGTGACGTCTACTCTCCATATATGCTGGGGGGCACAGGCTGGTCTGTATCATCATTATGGCATTGAAAAAATCAAGCTTCCAGAGAAAAAATTCGGTGTCTTTGAACATCTTGTCAAAGAGAAAAAAGAAAGATTAGTAAGAGGTTTCGATGAAGTATACTATGTCCCACATTCTAGGCATACAGATATTAATACAGAACAATTAAAAAACACGCCGAATCTAAAAATATTGAGCACGTCTGAGGAAGCTGGTGTTTGTTTAATTGTTTCAGATGATGATAGACAAGTATTTTTAACTGGACATCCTGAATACGATACAGATACATTGAAGCAGGAATATGAAAGAGATTTGTTGAAACATGATACAGTCAAAAAACCCGTCCACTATTTCATAGAAGATGGAGACACATTAGTTCCAGTGAACCGCTGGAAAGCCCATGCTACTTTGCTGTTTATGAATTGGCTTAATTACTATGTTTATCAAGAAACACCATATGTGTGGGAATAAAATAGACTGTAGTCTGATGATAAATGCTTAAAATGTGTTAAAATACAAATGGCTCTGTCTTCCATTATCAATTTAGTCTGTTTGTTTTTTAAAATTAGTTTAATTCTTTCGTAACGAATGATATGCTCTCGCTGTTTATATGTTATCTTTATGTATATGTAGACCTATGAGATTTATAGTTTTCGTACGAAGTTTTGTTGTTGTTGATTACATTTGAGGTGAATATTCTTGAATACCAATAAAAAAATATTAATCTTGACCGCAAATTATGGAAATGGACATATGCAGGTTGCAAAAACACTGTATGATGAATGCAAATCCCAAGGGTTTGAACATGTGATAGTTTCTAATTTGTATCAAGAATCAAATCCCATTGTGTCTGAAGTGACTCAATATTTATATTTAAAGAGCTTCTCCATTGGGAAACAATTTTATCGCTTGTTTTATTACGGTGTAGATAAAATTTACAATAAACGCAAATTTAACATTTATTTAAAGATGGGAAATAAGCGTCTTGATGAATTAATTCAATTACACAATCCGGATATCATCATCATTACATTCCCGATGATTGTTGTACCTGAATACCGAAACAAAACAGGTAAAGTCATTCCAACATTTAATGTGATGACAGACTTTTGTCTTCATAAAATTTGGGTACATGAAAACATTGACCGATACTATGTTGCAACCGATTATGTGAAACAAAAGCTAGTAGAAATCGGCACACATCCAAGCGATGTCAAGGTAACAGGCATTCCGATTAGACCACAATTTGAAGTAGACGTGCCTAAATCGATCATCTATAAAAAATATGGATTATCATCAGACAAAAAAGTCCTTCTCATTATGGCGGGTGCCCATGGTGTACTAAAAAATGTGAAGGAACTGTGTGAAGCACTACTTCTTGACAGTGAAGTACAAATTGTTGTTGTGTGCGGTAAGAATGCAGCGCTGAAGCAATCGCTTAGCGAACTTGAACAAGCACACCCAAATCAATTGAAGGCGCTTGGATATGTGGAACAAATTGATGAATTGTTCAGAGTAACGGACTGTATGATTACAAAACCGGGTGGAATTACATTAACAGAAGCAACAGCAATTGGTGTCCCAGTTATTCTTTACAAACCTGTTCCAGGACAAGAAAAAGAAAATGCTCTTTTCTTTGAAGATTACGGCGCTGCCATTGTCATCAACAGACACGAAGACATTTTAGAATCTGTCACCAACTTGCTGCAAGACGAAGAAAAATTAGAATCCATGAAACAAAACATCAAAAAATTACACTTAAAACAATCTTCTCAAACCATTTTAGAAGATATCGTCGAACAATCAGATCTGATCATGAGCAACAAATCGTATGCTCAAGCATTATCATAAAAAGGTGTCCGTCATTGACGGACACCTTTTTTCTTTTAACCTTGATTTCCATTCGTTGTATATACTTCTTCAAACGGCTGAACAACAACAAAGCCACTTCCGCTAAACTTCATTTGAATGGACTCTCCGCTTCCCCTGCCAATAAACGTTTTGAACGATACATCTGTCACAAATTCAGTCTGCAAATCTCCTGACCATGCGACCGTCGCATTCGGATCTGTATAAACAGAATCACCTGGCTGAACAATCAGCGTCAGCGGTTCGTAATGACTTGTGATTGCCACAAGACCTGGTCCTTCAAGTTTGACATTAAATAATCCGCCTGCAAGCATGCCAGACACCTTTTTCATTAATTTAATATCCCACCGAACAGACGGTTCAAATGCGAGCAAGTCGTTTCCATTAACGAAAATAGACTCCCCTTGAGCCAATCGAAGAATCGAAATTTTTTTCCCTTGGTCTGCTACATATAATTTCCCATCACCTGTGGCCTTCATCAAAGAAGTTCCTTCTCCTGATAACATTTTTTTGAACATCTTTGACACACCGTGTTCAAACACACCTTCACGTTCAAACTTTATTTTCCCGCGATATGAAACCATGGAGCCTGTTTTTGCCCAAATGGTATCCGTTAAATTAATTTCTAACAATCTTGGTGTTTCAAGTTCAAAGACCCCTTCCCCTTTGTCTTCTTGCTGCGTATTCTGAACAAACTCCTCAATTGTGTAACGATTCATGACGCACCTCTTTCTGTATTTTTACTATATACGGACAAGTTATACGTTAGGTTTCATGAGATTAGGACGTTTTATAGATAAATGTCATTCACTAAAAAAACAAAAAAATCAAACATTCTGCTCAAAATTTGGCTTGCCCGCTTGACGCTTTACTTTTGATGGTGTATAGTGGAACCATCATTTAACAACTTCTTAAGTCGTTAGGTGATGAAAAATTTTTTTTAGTATGCCAAAAGGTGTGCTACAGTACTAGGAGGAAAAAGCAATATGCAAAACGGTAAAGTAAAATGGTTCAATAATGAAAAAGGTTTCGGCTTCATTGAAGTTGAAGGCGGAGACGATGTATTCGTTCACTTCACAGCTATCGAAGGTGACGGTTACAAATCTCTAGAAGAAGGACAAGAAGTTTCTTTTGAAATCGTTGAAGGTAATCGTGGACCTCAAGCTGCAAACGTAACAAAAATCTAATCAACTCAATCAATGATGAAACGACAAAATAAAGAGAGGCGTATGCCTCTCTTATTTGATTTTCAGCTGAATTTCAATCGCTAAAATATTTTGCTTTAATCTTTGTTCAATTTCAGAGATATCTTTTTCGAGAAAAGGTCTTCCCTTCTTTGCAACATCTACCAGTTGCTCTAGATCACTGTACACCTCTTGAAATGTCCGATGTAATACCGTTTCAAAATCCTTATTATCCATGCCGGCCTTCCCCTTTTCCTCTATTATCCGTCACTTAGTCAAAAAGTAACTCAACCAAAACTTTCTATAGTTATATCGGCTCATTTTTCAGAATATGTTCTTTTTTTACACATTCTATTCGTTTTTTTTCGTGAGCGTATGATACATCTAGGGGAAAACCGGAGTGTACGCTTATTTTTTTAGTAATTCATTCCCGTATTGTTTGATCTTCTCTCCTACCGTGCATTGCTGAATACAAAAGGAGTGCGCGTATTTTTTACCAAATTCTTTACGAAAGTGCTTCTTAATCAAACAATCTGAACAATACGTGTCTTGAAGATCTGTTAATTCTTTTACTGCTGTTTTTTTATCCACTTTATTCAGCTCCGTCTGCTTCTAATTTCAACTTACTTTCGATAGGGACGTCTGCAAGTATCTGTCTGGCAAGCTGATCTGCTTCTGCATTTTGTTTACGATCGATGACTTCATATGTTGGCGTGAGCTTCAGCTCTTTGATCGCAGCCTCAATTCGGTCGAGCCATTTGTTATGTATATCATCATAACAAGGCCATTCCCCTTTGAGCTGATTCATCACAACAAGAGAATCTCCTCTAATCGTAACAGAGTTTCTGCTGGCTCCCAGTTCTTTTAAAGCTTTTACCGCTTCAAATAAAGCCGCATACTCTGCCTCATTGTTCGTGGTGCTCTGAAAAGGCTGATTCTTCCTTAACCGGTATGCATCCTGTCCGAGCTGATAATACACGACAATTCCAAGCCCAGCATCACCTGTTTCTTTGCGAAAACTCGCATCAAAATAGACCTGAAGCTGATCGGGTTCAAGCCTAAGTTCTTCGTTTAGCTTTTCAAGTTCTTTCGTCGACCACATCGCACCCTTTTCATCTTCAAATGATAGAAGTGACTGCGGTTCTTTTTTGTCTATATGTTTTGCTAAAAGCAAGGCCTCTTTGAGCTCCATCCAATTTTCTTGGAAAAAAGCAATGGACCCAATCGATTTCACTTTCATTGTATAGTGTGCTCTTAGTTTCATTGATCACATCGCCTTCCCATACTTTTAAGGTAAACGTTCGTTATGCTATAATCAAAAAGTTACATTTTACATTTAGAAAGGAAGTTCATGTCACTTGTTTAATGAAGGTATTTGGATCTTATTTGCGATCATTAATTTTATCATTGTTCTTCTATTTTATAAAGGATTTGGCAAGATGGGGCTTTTCGTATGGATTGGTTTTGCAACAGTTGCGGCCAATTTACAAGTGGTCAAAACCGTTGAATTATTTGGCTTAACGGCAACACTTGGCAACATTTTATACGGCAGTGTGTTTTTTGCAACGGACGTCCTCAATGAAAAATATGGACAAACCGAAGCGAAAAAAGCTGTCTGGATTGGCTTTGCCACCCTTTTAACATTAACTGTTGTCATGCAGGAGGCTTTGCTTTTCCATCCCGCTCCATCTGACATTTCCCAATCATCATTAGAAACGATATTTGGCTTTATGCCAAGGGTCGCTCTTGGTAGCCTTGCTGCTTATATCATCAGTCAAATGTTAGATGTTTATGTATATTCGTTTATTCGCCGGATATTTCCTTCAGATGGTGCGCTCTGGCTGCGAAATGCGGGGAGTACAATGATTAGCCAGCTGCTTGATACACTCGTTTTCACAACCATTGCCTTTCTTGGGACCTACCCATTCCATATATGGATCGAAATTTTCATCACGACTTATGTGATTAAATTTATCGTCGCTGCCATTGGCACACCTTATGCCTATGCGGCGAAAAAAATGGTTCCGATTGATGAAAGGGGGAAATAAATTGCCAGCTGAAATATATATTGACGGTGCTAGTGCCGGAAACCCAGGTCCATCTGGCATCGGCATTTTCTTGAAATATGACGGAAAAGCTGAGTCTTTCTCCATTCCTCTTGGCACCATGAGCAATCATGAAGCAGAGTTTTCCGCGCTCATTGAAGGCATGAAAATTTGCGTAGAAAAAGGATTACGGACCGTTTCATTCCGCACTGATTCACAAGTAGTAGATCGTGCAGCCAATGCAGGATTTGCTAAAAATCCATCTTTTCGTCATTTTATCGAAGAAATGCTGCAGCTTCAAAGCGAATTTGATTTATTTTTCATTAAGTGGATTCCGAGCAAGGAAAATCAAGTGGCTGATCAGCTCGCTAGAAAAGCGATTCACCTTTCAAAAGGATGAATCGCTTTTCTTTTGGTTATGCTAATGGGTGAGGTGATACGAATTGGATAAAGAGAACAGAGGCCGTGTCACAAACGGAACGACTCCTCAAGGTGATGCGCAGACAAAAGATAAACAGCCAATATCGCAATTAGAAAATAAGGCGAAAAAAAGCAACACAAAGGGCTAAAATGAACTTGATTTTAGCCCTTTCTTTTTTTCTAACCTTAACTGATTCCTAATTGACTTAAGCGGTTCACCATTGGTTCGATCCCTTTAATTTGATGCAAGCGAAGCATTGCCGCTGCCCGCTCTGGATCCATTTTTATTTTTGTTTCGTCAATCGCACAGCTGAGTGGTACATCACATTTAATTTCTGCCAGTATACGAGAAAGCTTCAGATCTTCTAATCCTGCTTGCATTTTCTTTTGCTGAGCTGCCGTTAATGAATGAACATTTTCTAACAGTCGATCAATCGTTTCATACGTTTGAATAAATTTCAATGCTGTTTTTTCGCCGATTCCTTTTACACCAGGGTAATTATCGCTAGAATCACCCATCAGTGCTTTCATATCAATCAGTGCCTTTGGAGATATGCCCATTTCCTCTTCAAAAAGGGCTTTTGTATAATGCTTATAATTCCCAATGCCTTTTTGCATTAAAGCCACGGTCACTTGTTCATTCAAGATTTGCAGCAAATCTTTATCTCCTGTTAAGACGGTCACATGTGCTTCGTTTTGATAGATTGATGCAAGCGTTCCAATACAATCATCTGCTTCAAAACCTTTCACACCAATGTTCATGATCCCCAGTTCTTCTGTCGCCTCTTTTGCTAAATCAAACTGCGGGATAAGCTCAACAGGCGCCTCGCCTCGATTGGCTTTATAATCTTGAAACAATTCGTTCCGGTATGTCTGGCTCCCCATATCCCAGCAGCATACGATATGAGTCGGCTCAAATGTTTGGACAGCTGTTAACAAATGCTTCAAATAACCATTCACTCCATTTGTCGGCACACCACGATCATTTATCATAAAATTGCGATGGACAGCCGTCGCATAAAACGACCTAAAAAGAAGGGCCATTCCATCTACAAGTAATACGTGTTTATTCATTCATCTAAACTCCCTTTTTATAAACAATACTCCTATTCTATCATAGAACATCGAAACGAACATAAAAAAGGCGCCTTCTTCTTTTGATAAAGAAGAGGCAGCCCGATTACTTTTTACCATATTGCATTTTTTTCGTTTCCGCTTCTGCGTAGGATGGCATGCCTTTTTCCTTCGGCATGCGCTCCTCCTGCTGCTTTACGTTTTGCTTTTTTGCCATGATCATTCCCCTTTCTGGTTCATTTGTTAAGATGACCAAAAATGAGAAAGTTACTCTTTACTTCTGTTTACGCTGGGTGTATTCCTCCACCATCTCAATCGTGACATGTTTACGAAGGGGAACAATTCCGCCTCGGGCAAGCTCATTCATTTTAGACGTAATGGCGTTGATCTCATCTGTTGAAAATGGTTCATTGTGTTCACATTTTTTCACAGCCGATTCAATCGCCTGCTCTCTTTTTTGTTCAAGTGCAAGAAAAGATTGGATGTGGGCATGTTGTTTCTGTGAATGTGCAGAAATTTCTTCGTGTACGCTCGTCATCGTCTATCAACTGCTTTCTTTTTTATATAGTCTACCATGAATCATATCGTTTTCAACTGGTTCTTCCATTCATTTGTTTGTTCATAAACTTGTTCAATGACCGCCTGTTTTTCAGCATCTGTTGTAAGGCTTGTCATAAATGTCTGTTTTTGCTCATTGAGCTGTTGGAGAGCATCTTGTTCGTACCTTTCCGTATAGGTCTTCACTAGCTTTTCATATCTGCTCAGCAACTCTTCTTTTTCGTTATCTGCCCAACGTGTTGTCATTTGATGTAGAACATCTCGAATGGTTTCAATAAACGTAGCCTTTTCATTTTGTTCAAAGAAGGCTTTCGCTGATTTTTGTTTCTTTAAAAGCGGCTCAAATGGTGTAATCTCTGCTTCAACTTCAATTTGTTTTAGCTCAGCATTTTTCTCCTCAGGGGCTGACAGGCTAAGAGAAAAGTAAGGATCTTCCGCACATGCAGCCTGCATCCCTTTTTCCCACTCCTCCTGGAAATAATGATGGATAAACGATTCCATTCGGATATCAAGTGCCTTGAGCTCCTGCACAAATTCAAATTCATACTCCTTTAACGCTTTCTCAAGTGCCTTTTTTAACTGCTGACCAAAATTCCCTTGAGATATGCCAGGATAAAAAGCCGACTTTAATAGATCATTCGCAAATAATGAAAGCCGCTGTACAATATGATAGAGCTGTTCATGCACGTCTTTTTTTACGCTTTCGGTCACAAGTTTAGACCGTTTCACATCTTGCATTTTTTCGAGAATGGCTTCATAGGATGTCTTGATGTTTTTCTTTTCAGCTTCTTTCTCATCTTCTGATTGATGCAAGGTCGCACGTAGTCTATCGACCGTTGTACATAATGTATTAGCTTCAAAATGCAAAAGTTCAATGGCATCTTTCGTTAATTCTTCCTCAATAAAATAGTCGAGCTGTTTTCTCAGTGTTGCATATTGATTATAAGATGTCGGCTCTTTCCCCTCGATCTCTTCCTTACTAGACACATGATGCAGGTTTGGATTGCGGATGCCTTCTTTTGTGAGCTCGCTTCGTACATAGTCAAATACGGTTTCAAGCTCTGCTTGATCCTTAGCCAAATCAGCTGCATTGATGATAAAGAACATTTTATCCATGCTAAAGGAATCTTTTACGAGTCCAAGCTTCCGTAAAAATGAGCGATCAGCTTTTGAGAAAGAGTGCTGATAATACGTTAAATAAAGAAGGGCGTCTGCATCCTTCATATACTGGAAGGCGATTTCTGTATGACGCTTATTCATACTGCTAGCACCTGGTGTATCGACAATCGTCAGTCCTTTATCTGTCAAAGGTGTACTTAAATACACCGTCACTTCCTTCACCACACAAGAAACAGATTCTTCCGCTACATAAGGCTTTAATTCTTGAAGTGTGACATGTAAATTGGTTTGGTTGTCAATGTCATCATGAAACTTGGCATAGGCTTGTAGGAAATGTTCTACAATGATTCGGTGATCCTGTTCGAGCTGCCGTTTTTTCAGTACTCTTTCCAGCTTTGCCTTAAACGAATCTCCTTTTTCTGTTGCGATCGAAAATCCAAGAATCTGATCGAGTTCCTCTAGAATGTCCTGCTTGGTTTTAAACACCACTTTGACACTTTCATGAGGATGATCTTCCGTAGGTCGTGTCAGTTTGTTAATTGTCGCAGTTGTTGGCGTAGGTGATGATGGTAACACCTTCCGTCCAACAAGCGCATTGGCAAAAGAAGATTTTCCAGAACTAAAAGCGCCAAATAAAGCGAGTGTAAATTCTTTTGCCTGCAGCCGTTCTGTTCGTTTTTCAAAGGAATCTCTTTGAGACTTTAGAATATCTAAAGGCGATAAAATGCGGGAAAGCTCTTTAAATTGTGCAATTGATTGTGCTGTTGTTAAATGCTGTGATTGGCGGTATTGATCGCGCTCTATCCGTTCAGTTGCTTGATCGCTCTCTTCAACATGAATTGATGCGCGATTCTTCTCCAGCTGGTCGTGCTGCATCCATTGCTTTTTCGCATAAAACCAGTCGCCTGGGATATGATCATCCGTTCCGTTTTGCCAAATATCCCATAAATGCTGAATATCCTGTCTTATTTGTTCATTTTTTTCGTTATACTCCTCAAGGCTCTGAAGCTCTTGTTTCGCTTGTTTCCATTTTTCCTCTTGCTTCTCTTGTTCATTCCGGAGCTGGTCTTTCAAGGTCTCAATCATCTGTTCAATCAATTGAAGCGCTTGCTGTTTTGCCTGTCTTTTCAATGCTTCACCAGCATCTTTCGCATATTGAAGAACATATTCGTTAGAAAAAGTTGCCCCTTGGCGAATGACCTTTTCAAGCAAGGATTCTTCAACAGGTGTCTCAAATGCCATGGCTTTGTCTAATAACGCTTCCCCAAGCTGATGCTGTTTTATTTCTTTTTTAAGGAGCTCGGCAATGTGCCAGTCAACTTCCGCTTTCATTCTCTTTTTTACATCTGCTAAGAAATCACTTGCCCGCTTTTCCTTTTCCTGCTCGGTTTTATTTTTTGCAAAAAGTAAACCCACTTTAAAGCCAGGTGCTTTCGATTCGATATAGTCACTTGCAAGCTCTCGCATCTTAAATGGCGTGAGGTTTGCATTTTTTAAGATGTTCTCTACTTCAGAAGACACTTTATCTTCTACCTGCTTTGCACCATTTTCAATAAATCGGCGTTTCTCTTCTAGTTCTTTCACTTCATTCCTTTTTTCTTGAAGCTGCGCGTCAAGGTCCTCTTCATGCAGTTCTTCTTTTAACGAGTCTATATGTTCTTTTAAAACATGTTCGATTTTCTGCTCTGTATAGGCTCGAAGTGATGCTTTAGGCATGGTTTGTAATTCTTGTAGCTTCTTCACTAAACGGATCATTTCGTTTTTTGGGTGTGCCTCATCCGTCACAGAAGTAAAATATAGATGTTCTTCTTCAATGCCTTCTTTTAAAAGCATCTCAACGACTTGTTTTTTGTAGTTTTCAAAAGTTGTCTCTTGTTCATCATGCCGATCCACTTGATTGACGATGAAATAAAGATTAGGCACTTTCTCTTTAATCGAGCGAATGAAGCGAATGTTTTCTTCAGAATGGACATGGTTATAATGAACGACATAAAAAAGAGCATCCGCTTGATGAAGAATCGAAGCAGCGGATAAAAAGTGCGCATGATCCGTTGAATCAATTCCCGGCGTATCAATGAGTGCCACTTTTTCTTCAAGTCCACTATAATCACCGCTAATTTCCACCATCTCAATTTGTTCCCCATCTTTACAAAAACGCTGCACCGCTTCTTTATCATAAGAACCGCTCATTTTTGCAAAGCGTCCATCAGACGTATGGAGCTGAACTTCACTGACCCCTTTCCTGACAACAACCAAGTTTGCACTCGTTGGAATTGGGCTTGTGGGCAGGATGTGATCATGAAGAAGATGATTCACTAGTGATGACTTACCAGCAGAATAGTGGCCGGTAAATGCGATATATACTTCTTCTTCAGCTTCCTTTTTCATAATAGATGCAAGTTTGGCTGCGCGCTCGTGATCATCCCTTTTCAGAAGGCTTTGATATAAAGCACCTGTAGTTTGAACGAGCGAATCTCGAATAGACAAGTCTTTCATGACGATAAACCCCTTTGTTTTTAGAAAAGTCAGTTATGTATGTGTACCATTTTACACAAAATAAAGAGATTTTTCTTCTGATCTGAGGAAATAAAAAAAATCTGCTGCCCGATCAGTCACAATGGACTGCAATCAGGAAGCAGATTTTTTTGAAACACCTTTTAATACGAAGCCAATCAATAAGCTGTATACACAGACCGTACCGAGTAAGAAAATCATTGTCATGTGATCACCGTCCATCCTTCATGATTGAGAATGTTTATCAATAATGAAAGTGTAGCACAATTGATAATGATTTTCAATATTAATTTAGTAAATATTGATTCAGCGCTTTTTCTTCTGTTTGTATTCTGACCATCATCATCCATCCATTTAAACACGTAAACAAAATGGCAGTAATAAATGCGTTAAATAGCAGCGGAATGAACATCAGTTCAATCGCCACCACCACATAGTTAGGATGCTTTAACCAGCGATACGGCCCCTTTTTCACAATCATCGCATTTGGAACGACTAAGATTTTTGTATTCCAATACGTCCCAAGTGAACATAGTGCCCAGTACCGAATCACCTGGGTAGCAAGAAGGAACACAAGCAGCAATAGGAAAAAACGAGACGGTTGACGATGCAGCAGCCATGTCTCTCCAATAAGCGAGAGGAAAAAAGCTGCATGCATAGCGACCATATAAGGATAATGGCTTGCACCAAATTCAATTGCTCCGATCGCCTTCACCTTCTTTTCATTTCTTTTCGCCACAAGCACTTCAATGAGGCGCTGACAAATGAAAATGCCAATCACTATCCAGAAAATCATCACGAGAGCCCCTCCCATTTCATGAGCAATAATTCTGACGAAAAGCCTGGACCAAGTGCTCCGCAAAGCCCCACCTGTCCTGCATCTAGTGACTGATGTTCAAGAAAATGCTTCATGACATATAAAACGGTGGCAGAGGACATGTTTCCATGCTGTTTCAGAACCTCTTTTGAAGAAAATAGCTGATGCTCTTGTAAAGATAGGCTTTCAAGATAGGCATCAATCACTTTTTTTCCTCCAGGGTGAGCAAGAAATACGGATACATCCTCTGTTGAAAACCCTAGTTGATGTAAAAAGTGATCCACTTGCTCTTTTAACCAGCCAGAAATGATGGACGGAATGTCACGTGAGAAGATGACCCGAAATCCGTCGGCGGTAAAATCCCATCCCATCACATCCTCAGAATCTTTCATGGTCACTGACTGCGTGCCAAGCACTTTAGGAACCGTTTTTAACCGCGTATACTTAGAGGCGGCCTTTTCTCCAGTTAAAAGAACGGCCGCAGTCCCGTCACCGAACAGCGAGGTTCCAATTAAATTGCTTTTTGATTGATCTTGCGGCTGAAAAGTGAGGCTGCAAAGCTCGCAGGCAACAACGAGCACTTTCGCTTCTGGATACGCCCTGATGTATTCATAAGCTCGGGATAAGCCTGCCGCCCCGCCCCCGCAGCCTAACCCCCAAATTGGCACTCGTTTCGTATAAGGAGAAAATGGAAGAACATTCATCAGCTTTGCATCAAGACTTGGCGTTGATAACCCTGTACTGGAGATGAAAAACAAAGCATCAATCTCATCAAAAGGAACTGGCTTTGTAAGAAATGCTGTTTCATGCAGACAGTGAAAAACGGCTTCTTTCGCATGAGCCAATGCTTTTTCGATATAGAGGTTGTTTTTCTCTTCAAAAGAGTGATGTTCTTGATACCAATCAATAGGCTGTACAAACTGTCTGCTCTCTATTTCGCCATTATTAAAAGCTTTTAATAGTCGATCAATGTCTTTAAACGATCGTTTAAATTGAGATCTTGCAAATTGAGCAGCTGCTTGCTGATCCACATGATGTTTTGGCAGACTTGTTCCAACTGAAAGAATGTATGCCATCGGCTTCACCTCTTTTTTCGGTTAATATCCCCAATCAAAAAAAGGATATACATGCCAAAACGACACAATTCAGTCAAAATATTTTCCTCCGTCTAACTTTTTGTCTTGACGACAATTGATAAATATTGGATAATATAGGTGAAAACATGATGTAGTTTTCCTCCTTCACAGGTTCGTTCCAAGCCAAGCGAACCTGCTTTTTTTATGCAATTTTAATAGAATTAGTTAACATAGCTTTATGCAAAAAAACACCTCTCAAATGAGAAGTGCAGACCGTAGACAAACCCCACCTTTACTTCAAGTAAAAGTGCTGTATGAAAGGAATAAGCAAATGACTTTTCACATTCACCTTTTACATAGTAGCCAATCTCTGATTCAGTTGTACTGACTTTGCTTTTTTTGTTTCTTCTTTATTTTGTAGGGTAAGAGCTTTTCTCTATGTATTTCGCGATAGTTAGCCTCTATCTCCAATATCCACATGAGCATCCTTTTTTCAATGAAATCGTCATTTTACAACACTTTCATACGGAATCTCCTTTCACTTCGCATTAATGGTTAAATCTGTTGCTATCTTAGCGTATAAATACCAACGTTTCGATTATTATTCAGAATTATTTCATTTAAACATGAATGGATCACCTTTTTTCTGATCAACACAAATAAATAACCATAAAATGCTAATTTATTTGATGATTATATATAAAAAGGTGTTTTTTTCCTGTATACTTAATCAATATGAACACCATGAAAAACAGTGAAAAAAGACAGAATCTACTACATGATTCGGCACAAAATTTAATTGACTGGAGTGATTGTCATGAAAAAGGTGTCCAAAAAACAGACACCCTACAACACGATATTTCTCTCGAAGATAATTGGTTTAGTGCTTCTTACACTGTTTCTCGTTTTTATCTGGGATATGTCTAAACCCCATTTGCAGGCGACAAATGGGCATGCAACAATTGTTGCTAGCAGTGACTTCCGAGACACAAGTATCAGTCTGAAAGCAAAAGATCAGTCTACAAGAACATTGGATCAACAATTTAAGACCAATCCAAACCAACAGGCAACGAATAAAACGGTCTTTTTAACATTTGATGATGGCCCTTCTGCTACATCAAATCAGCTGTTAAATGTCTTAAAAGCACATCAAGTGAAGGCGACATTCTTCATGCTTGGACCGCAAATCCAAGCTCACCAAGCAGCGGTGAAAAGACTTTATCAAGAAGGACATCAATTAGGGCTTCATGGCATGACGCATGATATAAACCGCTTTTATCAGAACAGTGAGTCTCCCGCAAATGAAATGAGAGAAGCTCAGCTCATTCTTGCTTCTGTTACAGGCGTTTACACCCGTCTTGTGAGAACACCTTATGGCAGTGTTCCAAATTTAACATATGATCAAAAAGTACGTTTAAACCAAAATGGCTTTATTTACTGGGATTGGACGATTGATAGCCTTGACTGGAGATATAAAAACTCACAATATGTTCAAGAGGTATTGAATCAACTGCAAATGTTTGAGAAAAATAAACCATGGGAACCAAAAGTTATTTTAATGCATGATCAACCCTCTACCACGAACTATTTAGATAGCCTGATTACACAACTAAAAGCAAGGGGCTATACTTTTGCAGTCATTAACGAAACAATGCCGCCGGTACAACATTAATAGCGCTAATCACAACAAGCCCGTATCCAAAGGATGCGGGCTTTCACCTCTCCAAGAGAAGTGTTTACATAACAGATTGCTTAGGTTCTTCCATTAGCTCCTGCTCTGTTTCTTTTTTAAAAGGAATCATGTGATAAATAATATGAAGCAAAATAGCGGTAAAGCTTCCGGCGACAATTCCATTACTTGTTAACAATTTAATCGATTCTGGCAAATGATCAAACATTTGCGGTACCACCGTTACTCCGAGCCCGATGCCAACTGAGCATGCGACAATGAGTAAGTTTTCCTGTTTTGCAAAATCGACGCGTGAGAGCATTTTAATCCCGTACGCAATGACCATGCCAAACATGGCAACCATTGCACCGCCTAGAACGGATTTAGGAATAATCGTTGTAAATGCCGCGATTTTAGGAAAAAGGCCAAATACCATTAATAATACCCCTGTCACCACAATGACCTGATTTTTCTTCACACCTGTTAATTGGATCAATCCAACGTTTTGGGAGTAGGCTGTGTATGGAAAAGCGTTGAAGATACCGCCTAATAAGACGGCAATTCCCTCTGCACGATATCCCTTTGCTAAATCCTTCTCTTTTAATGAACGATTCGTTAAATCTCCGAGCGCAAAGTATACACCCGTTGATTCGACTAATGACACAATGGCAACTAATGTCATCGTCATGATTGGTGCAAACTCAAAAGTAGGCAACCCAAAGTAAAAAGGCTCAATGATGCGGAAAACTTGTGCATTCGCCACTTCTGCCGTCTCCACCTTCCCTAAGAAAGCAGCAACTGCTGTCCCAAGTAGAATGCCGATTAAGATGGCAATGGCTTTCATGAATCCCTTTGTAAATCGATAGAGAAGGACAATAATAAACAACACTAGAAAAGCAAGTCCAAGATTCTCAAAAGAACCATAGTCTGCACTTCCTTCACCACCTGCCATATTGTTCATGGCTACCGGAATTAAGGTAATTCCAATGATCGTGACGACGGAACCTGTGACAACGGGCGGGAAGAATTTCACAAGCTTCCCAAAGAAAAATGAAAGAGCAATGACAATACACCCTGCGGCGATAATACTTCCATATATAGACGAAATTCCATATTTAGAGCCAATCGCAATCATAGGAGAGACCGCAGTAAATGTACAGCCTAGTACAACAGGCAAACCGATGCCAAAAAAGCGGTTTTTCCATACTTGAAGCAGTGTGGCGGCACCGCACATGAAAATATCTGCCGAAATTAAGTACGTCAGCTGGGCTGGCGTGAGCCCAAGCGCATCTCCAACAATGAGCGGGACAAGAACCGCACCTGCATACATCGCCAGTACATGCTGTATCCCTAGCGAAAGGGTTTTGGCTTTTTTAGCGGCACTCATGATTGTACCTCGCGTACAAACGTGACTTTTCCTTCCTCGAGCGATTCGATACGTGCGAGTGACTCGACTCTATAGCCCATTTGCACAAGCTCTTTTCTTCCAGGCTGGAATGATTTCTCGATAACAATTCCAAAACCAGCTACTTTTGCTTTCGTTTGCTTTGCGATTGCAGCTAGTCCCTTAGCGGCTTCTCCATTTGCTAAAAAGTCGTCGATGATTAACACACAATCATCCTCACTAAGGTGCGTGTTAGAGACAGCGATCGTACTTTCTACTTTTTTGGTAAAAGAATACACACTTGCTGTCAAAAGGTTATCCGTTAAAGTCAGTGATTGCCGCTTTCGGGCAAAAACAACTGGCACATGAAGGGCAAGTCCAGCCATGACAGCAGGTGCAATACCAGAAGATTCGATTGTGATAATTTTAGTAATTCCATCATGCTTAAATAATCTAGCAAACTCTTGACCGATCTCATGCATTAACACAGGGTCAATTTGATGATTTAAAAAAGCATCTACCTTTAGCACTTGATTTGACAGAACGATTCCTTCGTTCTCGATCTTTTGACGTAACAATTCCATCATTCTTCCTCCCAGCATATTAGCAACTTTCATTTTTTTGCATAAAAAAAGCATTGCTGTCCATTAAGGAGCAAGCAATGCGAAAACGATCCACGGGATCTTCAGCTCATACAAAAGCTGTTTCATTTTGCTCACTCATAGTCGGACGGTATCGGTGTCCGGTAGAAACTTGCGTGCCTTCATCACGCGATTATATGAGTGTTTCATAGTGTTCAAATTATAACAAGATTTCAGACGCTTGGAAAGCACTTTTCTAGAAAAATACCGAACTTAAATAATCATTAAGCTTTAAACGTTCGTTTTTAGAATATTCAAGCAGCAAAAAAGCACCCTTCTGATTAAAGGGTGCCTCAGATTGTTGACAAAGGGCTAAAATGAACTTTATTTTAGCCCTTTGTCTTCTTTTCAGCGTGATAGAAAACCTTTGCAGTCTAGGAAGGGCGAGCACCGGAGCAGAGCGAATTTAACATTCGTGAGCACCGGCGCGCAGACCCTGACAACGAATGCGAGGGTTTGTCTACACGCTGAAGCACCCTTCTGATCAAAGGGTGCCTTTCATTTATGATAAATACAGTTTCGTGTACTTATCTGTTAAATAATCAATTAAGTATTGAACATTTAATTCTTCACCAGTTGCGTCTTGAATGATTTCAGATGGCTTTTTCCGCTTTCCATGCTGATGGACATGTTCAGTTAGCCATTCTTTTATCGGTGCAAAAGACCCATTTTGAATCAGTTCATCAAAATTCGGTAAATCTTTGATCATTTGCTGCTTTAATTGCGCCGCATACATATAACCAAGTGCATATGAAGGGAAATAACCAAAACTACCATCTGACCAGTGAACATCCTGCAAAATACCAAGCGCATCGTTAGGCGGCGTAATGCCAAGATATGCTTTATATTTTTCATTCCATAACGCTGGCAAGTCTTCAACGGCTACTTCTTCATTGAAAATGGCCTTTTCAATTTCATAGCGAATAATAATGTGAAGCGGATATGTGAGTTCATCTGCTTCAATTCGAATGTAAGTCGGCTTCGATTCATTCACCGCATGCACAAATTCTTCTAATGTGACATCTTTAAATTGCTCAGGAGATGCCTCTTGCAGTTTTTGATAATACGTTTTCCAGAAATCTTCATGTCTGCCGATAAAGTTCTCAAAGAAAAGAGACTGTGATTCATGAATACCCATTGATGTCCCGTCGCATAAAAGCGTTCCGCTCAGTGCCTCATCAATATTTTGTTCATAAATGGCGTGGCCGCATTCGTGAATGGTGCCAAAGATCGCCATGCGAAAATCGTGCTCATCATAACGCGTCGTCACACGTACATCCCCTCTGCTTAATGTCACAGCAAATGGATGAACCGTTGTATCAAGTCGTCCTGCGTCAAAGTCATACCCTAACTCTTTTAAGAAAAAGAGACTCAGCTCTTTTTGTTTGTCGATCGGGAAGCTTTTCGATAAAAATGATGTATCTGGTTTATTTGGCGAAGCTTCAATTTTTTTCACGAGAGGAACGATGGCGTCTCGAAGTGCGCCAAATTTTTGATCGAGTTGTTCAACCGTCATATCCGGCTCATAATTATTGAGCAGCACATCATATGGCGTTTTTTTCACGCCCCAGTATTGAATGAAACGCTTGTTAAAATCAATCAGCTGTTTTAAATAGGGCGCAAAGAGTGAAAAATCTGATTTCTCCCTTGCTTCTACCCAAACATGTTCTGCTTTTGATTGTAGAATGGAGTATTCTTTAAATTCTTCTTTTGGAATTTTACTGTTTTCATCATATTCTTTTTGCGATAATTCGAGTGCCTTCTGTGTGTCTTTTGACAGCTCTTTTTTTTCTTTATTTAAAGCATCAAGAAGATCTTTCATTTCATCAGAAGTCTTCATATTAAAGATATCGCTGGATAATTGACCGATGGTTTCTGCTCTGAAATCAGCGCTTTTTTTAGGCGCTTGTGTTCGAGAGTCCCAATAAAGTAAATGAAGCGCCTCTGTATAATGGGCGATTTTTCCTAGTAATTGATAAAACGCTTTCTCTTTTGATTCAAGACTCATGCGTTCGTTCCCCCAATCAATAAAA
The DNA here is from genome assembly GCF_003946835.1 of Bacillus sp. 2B09. Taxonomy (NCBI): domain Bacteria; kingdom Bacillati; phylum Bacillota; class Bacilli; order Caryophanales; family Bacillaceae; genus Bacillus; species Bacillus sp. 2B09. The sequence goes on along the minus strand of NZ_RPSG01000006.1, from coordinate 82,461 downwards.
TATGTATGTACGTTTCAAGGCTACTTCAATAAATGTTCTTTTGTCAATGAAAAAGGAGGATACGCTGCTCGTATCCTCCGTTTGTTGAATCATTTTCTATTATTAAGAGATAACTGGCCTCACTGGAAGAACGGATTCAATTTTACTTTGTAGCTCAATATCTTTCTGACTGCCAAAGTAAATATGAATGCTGCCAGCATCTTGGCTTGTCCGAATCAGTCTCCCAATGCCCTGCCTTAGACGAAGCAGCATGTACGGAAGGTCCACTTCAGTAAATGCATCTTTCGCTTCATTCCGTTTTGCTTCAAATACTGGGTCATGCGGTGGATATGGAAGTCCCCAAATGACCACATTTGTTAGAGAATGTCCTGGAATATCCAGCCCTTCCCACAGGTGAACGGAACTTAACACAGATGTTTCATCTGCTTGGAATTTTTGAACAATGGTACTGATCTCCTCGTCTCCTTCAAAATACACATGGAAAGGCAGTGGTTCATTTGATGCATCGAGCTGCTTTCTAAATACATGCAGTTCATCAAATGAAGGGAATAAAATAAGAGATCGACCGCCATTTTCTTTTACCTGAGATAGCACGTGCTGACCTTTTACATCTGACTCTGTCATTGGCTGCTGAATTCCGTGGAAATACATTTGCATTTGCTCCTCATAATCATACGGCGAAGCCACACTCATAGATAAGTAATCTTTGATCCCAAGGCTTTCAGCTAAATAATCAAATGATTGGTTTTCAGACAATGTTGCAGACGAGAAAATATAAGGGATTTTTTGCGAAAATACCTTTTCACCGAGAACTTCTGCTACCGTTTTTGGCATGACGACAAAGGTGGTATCTAATTCCTGCTTCTCCAGCCAGCTAATGGCATTTTTCTGATAAAGCGACAAAGAATACGCCATCTGCTCAATGTACTCTTCCACAACAGACAATTCATATTGATCAATTGTGTACATCTCTGATTCAAATACGAGCGCTTCTCCAATCTTCTCAAGCAAATCACATAATTCACTTGCTGAACGCTTCACCTCATCTACACGACCAATTTCAAGGCGGTGTGATCCTTTGATTTCTTTGGCATTCGTTTTTAAGAGGTAAAAGAATTGATCGTTTGTTGCAAGTGCATCTTCAACAAGCTCTGCAAACTCTTCACGAATATCATTTTGCAAAAGACGCTCCAAAAACGTCTCAAGTGTTGATTGTTTCACTCGGTATGTTAGCGCTTTTTGTGCTGCAAATTCAAGAAGATGTCCTTCGTCAAATACAACAGAGCTATGCTCAGGAAGGAGCGGCAGCTGTCCTTCACGTTTACGTGACTCCTTTGTCCATACATGCTCCATGTAAAAGTCATGAGAGCAAATGATGAGGTCTGTGGCTTTTCGGTAATGGTCTCTTGATAAATTCAAGCCACAGCGGTGCCGCATGTCGCACGTTAAGCAGTCCTGAAAAGAGTCATAACCAATTCTTGACCACTCATCATTTGTTAATTCTGGATACTCTTTTCGATCACCGTACGGATAAAATGTCTGCATCCCATGAGATTCATGAACAAATGAAGGAAGCGATTCATAAATGTCGAGCCACTTCTCATCATCTTCACGTTGCATCGTTTTCTCTAGTTTCTTTAAGCACAAATATTGATCATGCGATTTACTTAATCTCGCATCTATTTGAATATCAAGGTGATTGGCAATTTTATAGATATCACCTTCTTGTTTGACGAGCTGTTCAATTAACGTTTCGTCTGCACATGCAATGATCGCAGGTTTCCCTGTATATCTTGCATATGTGACCGCAAATAAAAGGTAAACGATTGTTTTGCCTGTGCCTACCCCAGCTTCGGCAAACATCACACTTTTTTCTTTAAAGGCTCTTTCTAACTGAAAAGCCATGAATATTTGTTCATCTCGAAGATCAAAGCCCTTTTCTGGCAAGATGTCATAAAAAACATCACCAATCCAGTTGCCCAGTTCTTCGTAAAAATTATGTTCTTTTGTTAATGAAAAAGGCAAACGAGACGCTGTCACCTGCTTCAACCCCCAACTTTTGAATCATTCAGACATTCAATAGTACCATTTATGCTGGGGTATGACAATCTTTTTTTAAGAGCGCAGGCGATGCTGGTAGCTTTCCTTCATTAAAAATGCGTGCTCTGAATGGTCTATGTAGTTTTGAGCCATTGCTAAGTTCTCGATGGCTGCCGTAAGTTTAGCAGATTGTCCTGTTTCAATCCCTTCTATTTCTCGGGCTGTTGAAGCGAGTGCTTTTTGAATTAACTGAAATTGATCATAATGAATCATGAAGACACCTCTTTTTTTAAAATCAAGTTCAGTTTATTCCGTCCCGTCAAGACTTATACCTTTTTAGCATAAAAAATCCACACCTTCTCGTGGTGTGGACATTTGTTACGATTCAGTTGTTTCTCTTCTAGGTCGGCGTTTTCCCCAGTATTGATAATAGTCTGTTTTAATAAATCCATTAAACAGTTTTCTCTTTTTCGTCGCTTTTCTTCCGAAACACTCTTCGAATTTTTCATGTGACGTTAAAATGTAAATGGACCACGTATCTAGGTTTTTCAATGCTTCGCCCATGCCTTGATACATTTTTTCCACAGCTGGCTTATCGCTGAGACGTTCACCGTAAGGCGGATTTCCGACAATTACACCATACTCTTCTTTTGTTTGAAAGTCCTTCACTTGCATTTGCTTAAATTGAATCAGTTCACTAAGTCCAGCTTCTTCTGCGTTCAGTTTTGCAATCTCTACCATACGATGATCGATATCGCTCGCGATAATGTGAAGCGGCTGATCATAGTTCGCCTTTTCTTCTACTTCAAGGCGTGCTTTGTTCCAAACGTCCTTACCGATCCATTCCCATGATTCAGATGCGAACTCACGGTTAAATCCAGGGGCAATGTTTTGTCCAATCATCGCTGCTTCAATAGCAATTGTTCCTGATCCGCAAAAAGGATCGACAAACGGACGGTCAGGTGTCCAGTTCGTTAATAAGACAAGCGCCGCTGCAAGGGTTTCTTTAATCGGCGCGCCTCCTTGATCTGCACGGTATCCACGTTTATGAAGACCCACACCAGACGTATCAAGCGTCAGCAACACTTTATCTTTTAAAAGCGCTACCTCGATTTTGTATTCAGGGCCTGTCTCTTCTAGCCATTCAGACTGTATGTTGTAAGATGATCTAAGTTTTTGCGCGATAGCCTTTTTGACGATGCGCTGACAATCCGGCACACTGGCAAGCTGAGATTTAACAGATTTACCAATGACAGGGAATGTACTATTTTTCGGTAAAAAAGCAGCCCAGTCAATGGCTTTTGTCTGCTCAAAAAGCTCGTCGAATGTTCTAGCCGAAAATTCAGCAACTTGAACCTTGATCCGGTCTGCTGTACGCAGCCATAGATTTGCACGGCAAATGGCAAGTGCATCTCCTTGAAAAATGACTTTTCCGTTATCTACGGTGCACTCATATCCGAGGTCTCTTACTTCTTTTGCAACAATCGCTTCAATTCCCATTGGCGCTGTTGCGATGAGTGTATAGGTTTTCATTTGTTTATCACCTGTTTTCTCGTTCTTTTCTTAATCAAGATAAAAGCTCTCCATATGTAGAAATAGGAGAGCTTTGATTTCATCATGTTTATGATAACGGATATAACGTTCTGTAAGCCATGTTTTGTTCCATCGTACTGCAAACGGCAAAAGCCTCGTACTCAGGTGGTAATCATCTATCTACAGAATTCTCTGTCCTTCTCTCCGTTTGGTTCCTTTGAGAAAGTTCCCCTACCAAGTTTGGGTTTCTCGCTCGAGGGGTTTACCGCGTTCCACTCTCACCATTTCTAGTGAGACTTCGTCACTGTGGCACTTTCAAGGATACTTTGCCATATCCTAAAAGGACGTAGGCATTTTTCCTGCCGTCAGCCTTTCCCAGGCTGCCCTGGCTTATCTTTTCGCCAGGCACGAACACTACGGGCATCTCAGCACCGTGCGAGCATGGACTTTCCTCTGCAATGTCAAAGCATTACAGCGATTACCCGAACGTTAATCAACATGCGTTATTATAAACGACAATGTCATCTGACACAAGCTTTTTTGGTATTACTCAATCATAAAGTTTGCTGCCGAAAACGTGTTTCTCAAGATTAGATAGTCTTTTTAAAATATCAAAGTTTGTTGTATTGGACTGTGCAGGCTGTCTTTTCCCTTGCTCAACCGCTTCTTCAAGCTGTTTTGACAAGTGAAGGTTTTCTTGTTGGAGTTTTTCAATTTCTTGATGGAATGTCTCATAGTCTTTAATGACCATATCTAGAAATTTATCGACTTCTTCTTGTTTATACCCTCGGACACCTGTTTTAAATTCTTTTTCTAAAATTTCTTTCGCAGAAAGCTTTACTTTATCAGCAAGCATCTTTTTCACCTCATATCGTGAATTCATAGTATATTTTTTCAGAAATACGTGACGTTGTCAAATTTTCTCTTGCTTTTAGTCAAAAAACGGATCTTCCGCCTCAACCTGTGCTCTTAAATCATCCATTGTGATATACATAATTGGGTAGTCGGTATAGGTTTCAGCTTCTTTGATCATATATTTTGGCGAGCCTTCATGCTCAGGATCATATAAGACGAGAAGACCGTCCGTTTTTTCAATAAAAAAGCGGTTCTTTTGTTTAAATTGTGCCGGACTCTCATACGGTCTATGCGTGACACTTTCTACAAAATCAGCTTGTGCAAGAACGCCTTCATACAGCTCTTTATTTTGTTCATTCCAGCGCTCTTCCTGTTCATAAAATGGTGTAATGACAGCAAGTTTTAAATCTGGAAACTTCTCTTGAAGCTCAAAGACCACTTCAGCTGTCCATATTTCTGCCCCTAACTGACCTGAAATGAGCACCCATTCCAGCCCGTCTTCAATGAGTGCTGTCAGCCTTTTCCGAAGTTCCGCTTTTATGTATTGAAGTGCAGGCTCGTCTTGTTTGAAGATCCCAAGCTCAAATGGCTTGTACCCTGTGACAGCAATAATTTTCATTTTTTCACCTGCTTTTAAAAAAAGGGACTTATAAAAGTCCCATTTCACTTTATCTGTTACAGCAAGGTCCACCGCAGTTAAAGTGTTGATGTGTTGCCGGGTCCACCTGAGAAAACGTATGCGGGAAGTAGTGAACATGTTGGAAATTTTGGTGATGAACATTTGTTACATGCTGCGGGTGGATGTGCGGCACAATTGTAGTTGACTCACTATGCGTACAGCAGTGATTCGTTGGATGTACAATTGGCTGTGTAACATTTGGATTGCAATGATGATGATGGTACATGTAGCATTCCCCTCTCCTTGATTTTCTTACATTAATAATGTATGAATCAAGAGGTGTACATGTACTAATGCATTAACCTATTTTAAAAGTTTGCAAGAAAAACATCTTTATAGTTTGAAAACACAAAAGCGACCAATATGACAACAAGAAAAAACAAGTAGAAAAGACCCTTATACATGCTCTACGCTCCTCATTCAATATCTAACGTTATTTTACAGGATTCGTGACTTTTCTACAATAAAAGTGCTAAACAATTTTTATTTTCGGCCGAGAGCCGAACGTTGTCATTTTTTGCGCTTTCCCAGGCAATAATTTCATCGCCCAGCTTTTCTTAAGAGCCGGTTTTCTCGCTTGTCAAGTTCCACAATGTCTCGTTCACTTAAAGACGATTGTGATAACAATGTTTGGGTAATGGAAAGGGCTGCTTTTGGATCCTTTTGACGGTGTTCTTCATACTTTGCTAGCTCTACACCCGCTTTTAATCTTACATGAACATCACTTGATTCAAATAGACGCCTCCATATGCATGCCGCTTCATCCCATTGTTTTAATCGCTTGTACTGTAATGATAGATCATAAGCTGCTTGATCCGCATGCTCAAACGCTGCTCCCGTTAATTCTTGCAGGTGCTTTGTTGCTTCCTGCACATCACGGTGAGCAAGATGCCACTTAGCTAATGCATATTTCTCATCGTCTTCCTTCACCGCATCTTTGGATAAGATTTTTTTAGACAAATGAATGTAGAGACTGATTAACGATAAGACATCAAGTTCATTGTGAGTCAAAATTCCTTCAATCAGTTTCGGGTTTTGTTCCTTTAAAAAGTGAAAATAGATCATTGGTGCGAGGAACCCCGGTGTATCTCCCTCACGATTGACGTGCAGTTCCTCTTTTTCTACAACCGAAAGAGCCATACGCTCATATTTATGTTTCCACAATCTCCTTGACCCATGCAGAAGGTCAAAATGACCAAATTCAGGTAGAGCAGGTATTTGATCACGTAATAATGTATGCCTCGTTTTGACTTGAGGCCAGTCGAATGATTTCCCATTATATGTCACAAGTGATTCGACATCCACCTCACTAAGAAAGCTTTTGTAAAGTGCCGCTTCATTTCCTGGATTCGTGAGCAGATGTTGTTTTACCACCACTTTATCTGAATAAACTCTCGCATGCCCAAGCAGAAAAATCATATTTCCCGTTCCGCCAGATAGTCCTGTTGTTTCTGTATCGAAGAAAAATAGCTCGTGAGGCTTGTAGCCTTTTGCAGAAAGAGAATGCTGAATCTCACTTTTGTTCCATGCACTCACCATCTCCGGCAGTTCTGCAAATGAATATCGCCCATGCTGATGGTCAAGTGGATAGGTCACTTCCCGAATGAGGCAGAAAGAGTCTTCAAAGTAGTAAGGAGCTGCACTTAATTCCCCCCACTCTTTTAGAAATGGAATGGTTTCAGCCGTCACAGTGTGCGTTTGTCCCTCTTTTACTGCCACACGCTTTTCATCTGACTGATTGTGCGACAGGTGTTTTTTCATTCTGTTTAATTTTCCTTTTAATGACATGAGTACGTCTATTCCCCCTTCCCTTAAAATCCTGCCATCAATTGAATGATCCTGCTTTTTCCATCAATCTCTTTCATTTCCATGCCAATACAAGATGGACAGCCGTTCTCGCAGCTGCATAGCTCAATCAGCTGAGTGGCTGCACGGGCAATTTCATCAAAGCGAGCCTGCACCTCTTTACTTAAACCGATTCCACCTGGGTAATGATCATATAAAAATACGGTCGGTTTCCCGGTATGGGCTGCCTTTATTTGAGAAATGACATGAATGTCTGAACGGTCACACATAACAAACGCCGGAACAATATGCTGAAGAACATTGGCAATACCGAGCAAGAGCTGTTCAAGTGTTTTTTCTTCAAATGTCCGCTCTGCTTCATGTAATTCAAACCAAGCAGCACTCGTATGAATCTCTTCTTCAGGTAAGTGAATCGGGCCGGAACCGATATTTTCCCCGGATGATAATCGAATTTTTTTGAAAATGGTCGGCATTGCATTGACGGTCACATCACCGTAGTGAACAGATACCGCATCTTTCTCTGTTGTTTGATCAATTTCAAGCACCTTGAGCTGAACTGCTAAATTCGCATCTGTATAATATTCTACATCGACTTGTTTCACATAAGCCTTAAGATGCTCATAATCTAGCTTTTCCACTTGATACTGAACCCCTTCATGTAAATAAATCGCTTCATCATGAAGTAAGGTCATCGCACTGAATCGATCCATCTCCCCAATAATTCGAACGTTCGCTACATCGGATTGATCGACAATGACGACATTTTCCTGACTTGCAGATCTCAGACTGATGCCATGAGCCGGGAACGATTGATCTGACCAATAATAACGGTTCCCGCTGAAATGAAGAACCCCTTCTTCATGTAAGTATTGCAAGATTTCTTCTACTTCCATACTGCCAAACTGTTCATCTTCTCGAAACGGTAGCTCGTAGGACGCACATTTTAGATGATCGACTAAGATGATAAGGTTCTCAGGATTGATTCTTGCCGATTCAGGTGGTCTGTTAAAGAAGTATTCAGGGTGTCTGACAATATATTGGTCAAGTGGCGATGAGCTTGCGACCATGATAATGAGTGCTTCCTCATGACGCCTTCCAGCTCGTCCTGCCTGCTGCCACGTACTCGCTACACTGCCAGGATATCCGGTCATGATACAGACTTTTAGCTGTCCAATATCTACTCCTAATTCTAGTGCGTTTGTGCTGACAACACCGAGAATGTCTCCTTCCCTTAAGCCTTTTTCAATCATGCGCCGCTCTTTCGGCAAATAGCCCCCGCGGTAACCACGGATCGATTTAGGACCAATTTCTTTTTTCACTAGTTCTTGAATATGACTTAGGATAACTTCAACTCTTACCCTACTTCTAGCAAAAACAATCGTTTGAATTTTTTCTTTTAAAAATGTTTTAGCGAGCTGATTCACAACAGTGGCCGCACTTTGTCTAATATTTAATGGCTTATTGACGACTGGCGGGTTGTAAAAGACAAAATTCTTTTTACCGCTAGGCGCTCCGTTTCGTTCAATGAGATGCACCTTGCTTCCGGTCAGCTGCTCTGCAAGCTCTTTTGGATTCGCAATGGTCGCTGAAGTACAAATAAAGGTCGGGTCACTTCCATAAAATGCACAAATTCGCTTTAGTCTGCGAATGACATTGGCAACATGACTGCCAAACACGCCTCGATATGTATGAAGCTCATCAATGACAATATACTTTAAGTTCTCAAATAAACTGACCCATTTCGTATGGTGAGGCAAAATCGCTGAGTGCAGCATATCTGGATTTGTAATGACAATATGTCCTGCCTGTCTGACGCGCTGGCGAATCGCTGGGGAGGTGTCCCCGTCATAGGTTTCACTGTGAATTGGAACATCCATCTCATGAATGATTTCGTTTAATTCACTTTTTTGATCTTGCGCGAGTGCTTTTGTTGGAAATAAATAGAGGGAGCGGCTTGTCTGATCTTCTGCGATCGACTGAAGAACTGGCAGATTGTAGCAAAGCGTTTTACCTGAAGCTGTAGGTGTCACAGTCACCACATTCTCACCATCCATCACACGTTCAAAGGCTTCCTTTTGATGAATGTATAGTTCGCTCACACCTCTTTTTTCAAGCGCCACTTTGAGCCTGTCATTTACTCTTTCAGGAATTGGAGAAGTCCGTGCAGGCTTCGCTTCAATTTCATGCCAATGCTCGACCTGTTCGTCTTTTTTTAAATCTTCTATGAGTTCGTTCATTGTTTTCTTCTTCATCTGGTATCCACCTCTCATTCTAGTGTACCGAATATTTGTTTGCATGACTAGGCGGCAATTTTTTGATGCACCGCTTGTGAGCAAATATTTTGATGTGTTGTAACAATATCTATTACACTTCTATAGTGAAATGATTTTATTAAGGAAGAAGATGATGAGATTGAAAAACGAATTTAAGCCTTTATTTGAACCTTTTACATTTCCAGGGGGTGCCTCTATTGATGGCCGTTTAGTCGTTGCACCAATGACACACTTCGGTTCTCATGAGGATGGCACGATCTCAAAGGAAGAAATTGATTTTATCACCGCTAGATCAAGCGAAATGGGCATGGTCATCACCGCATGTGCAAACGTGACGCCAGATGGTAAGGCGTTTGAAGGACAGCCTTCTATTGCAAGAGATGAAGATATACCTGGCCTTCAAAAACTTGCTTCTGCGATTCAAGCGAAAGGAACAAAAGCCATTATGCAAATTCATCATGGCGGCTCTCAGGCTCTCCCTCATTTAGTCCCAAACGGTGATGTCGTTGCGCCAAGTGATGTATTTAAAGATGGAAAACAAATTGCGAGAGCTTTGACAGAAGAAGAAATTCCTCACATCATCGACTCATTTAAAGAAGCAGCAAGGCGCGCAATCCAAGCGGGATTTGATGGGATCGAAATCCATGGAGCGAACGGATATTTATTACAGCAATTCTACTCCCCGCATAGTAATCAGCGTACAGATCAATGGGGCGGAAGCGAAGAAAAGCGTCTCGCATTTCCAATTGCAGTAGTAGATGCAGTGAAAGAAGCAATCAAAGAGCATGTAACAAAACCATTTATCTTTGGGTATCGATTATCACCTGAAGAACCAGAAACACCTGGTTTAACCATGACAGAAACATTTACTTTAGTGGACGTACTTAAGACAAAAAACCTTGATTACTTGCATATTTCTTTAATGGAGATTGACGCTAAAGCAAGACGTGGTGCTGATACAAGTAAGACGCGGATGGAATTATTAAAAGAGCGCTGTGGTGACACGCTTCCACTCATCGGCGTCGGCAGCGTCATTACAGCTGAGGATGCACTGAATGCATACAATCAAGGGATTCCACTCATTGCTGTTGCAAGAGAAGTCATTGTTGATCCCGATTGGGCAGTAAAGATTAAAGAAGGCAGAGAAAACGAGATTGAAACCGTCATTAAACGCAGTCAAAAAGATAAGTACTTGATTCCAGAAGGTTTATGGACTGTCATGGAAGCAAGTAAAGGCTGGGTTCCAATGGAGGATTAATGTCCTCAATCAAAAAACTACCCTATCAACTCAGGGTAGTTTTTTTTGGGTTATTTCATTTTCACTGTAAAAAGCTTGGACGTCTGCTTTTCTACAGAGCCCTTAGGTTCTTTAGTAAGATGTTCTACTAAATCACCATTCATGATGACAATTGGTGTCACTGTGCTTGCCGCTTTTTCTTCAATCAGCGCTAAATCACACGTAATGAGAGGATCACCTGCTTTCACTTTATCCCCTTCTTTTATGTGTGCTTCAAAGCCTTCACCATTTAATCCAACCGTTTCAAGTCCGATATGAATCAGAAGCTCAAGCCCCGAGAGTGTTCGAATCCCAATTGCATGTTTTGTATGGAAGAGTTGAATAATTTCACCATCTACTGGTGACACAATGGTGCCGTTTTTTGGTTTTACAGCTACGCCGTCTCCCATCATCTTTTGAGAAAAAACGGGATCTGGTACATCGGTCATATCCATTAACTCTCCATCAACTGGAGAATAAATGACTTCTTCCTTTACATCATCTTGGTTTTTTCCGAAACCGAATAATTTTTTCAGCAATGTTCATTTGCTCCCTTCAAGCTTTGCTTCTAGATCTATTCAGCGTATAAATCTTCACGCCCATACACCTTGCTTCATTCAACACTATTTAATCATAATTTTTTCCTCTCATCAATTGATAACCGCCTGAGCCCCTTTTGCATAGGCTGTAGATGAGAGGTGATTCAAATGAAACATGAAAGTGAAAAGAAACACGAGTTGCTATCAAATGAAGACATTCTATATGAAGCGATTGAACAATTTTTTGCATCATCGCCGTTTCACGACATTTTAAATAGTGCAGAGGCGCTGATGACCACGAGCCATTCACTTGCATCCATTACAACCGATGTGACAGAAGATGATCAATATGTATATATTGAGATTCGATTTCCAGACCATTTTGTCGAAGGTGATATCGCACTAGAAGTGAAAGCGCAATATTTACACTTATCGGTACAGGAAAAAATCAAAACAGACACGACTTCCTCCTATTCGAGCTTTACCAAAACCATTTTAATGCCTGCAAAAATAGATGAAACCAATATGAAGAGCGTTTGGAAAGATCAATCACTTCGTGTGACTGCGCCAAAACAAACAACCCAATAGATGTATATCTATTGGGTTTTGCTATGCTTTAAAAATACTAGTAAATCCTTTCGCCAATGAGCCCACTTGATTCATTGTACTCATCATTTGTCCAGCAGTATCAAACATTTTATTAAAATCGTATTGCCCATTCGTTTTTTTAAATTGTGACAGCACACTTTTAAATTGAGATGATTGCTGTTTTTGTGGCCTTGGCAAAGGATAAGGATTCATAGGTTGCTGCATAGGCATCATGCCCGGCGGCTGCATTTGCGGCTGATTCATTGCTTCAGGCTGCGGCTGATAAGGCTGGAAGTTTTCCTGATATCCAAAAGGCGGCTGATAGCCTGCAGACGGCGGCTGGTTCATTTCACCTTGATATGGGGGCATAAAATATTCTGGAGGCTGCGGAGGCTGCTGCATATCTGGATACGGAAAAGGCCGTTGCTGAAATTGATTCATTTCATAAGATGGCTGGTTTGAATAAGGGAACATGTATCTCGCTCCTCTCGCTCTGAAAACATATTGAAGTCAATGATATATTATGTTCAGGAAGCAGAAAATGTGCCTACAGCAACCATAAGAAAAACGCAGGCTGTTTCATCAGCTGCGTTTGTTGATTTCTTCTATTAAAAGGTTCAGTGTATAAATCACTGACTCAACTAAATTTTTCACACGAGGTGCATGCTGTTTGCCAAAATAAGATTGCAGCACAACCTCTTTTCCATTTTCTTGGACGGCTTCAAGCTGTTCTTGATGTAAGTATCTAGGTTTGGCCTGATGAATAAATGAGGTAGCAGCAGTAAGCCACTTTTCCATTTGCTGATCAAATTTGACAACGGCCGGCTGAATATCGTTGTAAAAATCATAAACTGGGTATTCCTCTTCTGCCTTTCCCTTTAGGTACTGCTCGTATGCTTCTTCGATCCACGTGATCAACTCTTGTGTATGTTTCAGTAATGTTTGATTATCCAAAGTGTTCACCTCTATGAACCATCCTATCAAACGTTTACTTATTGCTCAAATAGAAAAGCTATCCGGCGTGATATGCGGGTCTTGCCGCTAGCTTATACTCTGCTGCATGAATTTTCAATTCACATTCCTTCACTTCAGATTCAAGACGGTCAATGATTTGTTCTTGCTCCTCTACGGCAGCGTTTTTTGTTTTTTTGACAGCTAAAGACAGTTCTTCTTCCACCTCATCAATCTTTCGCTCAATTTCCTCTAACAACTGCATAATGGATTCTTTTGATACAAATTCGCTCATCATCAGATTCCTCCTTTATCATCTCTCGTTACATTCTCTTTTCTTTTACTCCCTCCTTCATACATGACAAAACTAGAACTAAATCGCCAATCTAAGTGAAGATAAGCGCAATTTCTTCCATTTCGACACGTGCTTGTCCTTCTTTGTATGATCGCGTCCAATTGTGTAAATTCTAAGGACAAAGGAGGTAGATATCATGAAAAAGCAGCAAGCACCAAAAGAGCAAAAAACAAAAGGGAAAGAAAACAGTACAGATCAGCTTGATAAAAAGCTCGGCGGCCCTAACCGTCCATCCACGTAAAAAAAGCAGGTACCCCCTGCTTTTTATTTATGCAAAAAATAGTGTTCTAATGAGAAAAGAAAACGAAGCTGCCTTTTTTTATGAAAATACCAGTCGGTCAGCTCAATTTGTTTTGGTAAACGCTCTGCTTCAAACAAGGATGGACTCAATTTCTTTTGAAACCAATCTTCCCTTTGATCGTCTAATGAATGTGTCATGACTGGATACACCGTTCTGAGGAAAGGGCTTGACCTTCGCGCAATCCCTAAAAACGATTCAAAATCAAATCGAGATCCCGTATGCGGCACGGTATGCAAAAAATGATAAAAATCCGAAAACAAATCGGCTCGAAACAATAGTTTTGCTAGTTTTTTCCCTAACGTAATGCGCTCTTTTACTTGGGAAAACTTTCGTATGGTTAACCCGTACAAATGCCCGTCTACTGTCGGAAAAACGACGGTTTGAAAATGTGCCCACTCGCTGAAAAGATATTGAATCGAGTGAAAAACATTCTTTTTCAGGAGAGGATTTTGTATAATAGGAGATTGTATAGTATATTGTTCATTTATGATGAGTGCATGCAGCAGTCGCTCTGTGTCACGCTTTTGCCAAAATCGTTCCCACTCAGCGCTCATAAAACGAGACACACCGAAATGGGAGAGCAGATGAAATAAAGGTTTGCGGCACCTTTTTGACCATTCATACAAGAGAAGCTGCGGGTAAGCATCTGAAAAGATCAGCCAATTCGCTCTTTCATATGCTGTAAAGAACAGATGCCCTTGCTGATCCGTTAAACCCGGATGGAAGAGCTCGCCTTTTAAATCTGTCATCGACCATCCAGCATTTCTGGAGACAAAAGAAGCAAGCAGAGACCATTTCATCTCTGGATGACGGTCATAAAAGCGCTTGTACGCATTTGTCCGCGTCAGGTTGTCCTTATTTTTCGCTTTCGTTTCATGTAGAATATGCTGGGTAATCATGTGCTCTTGTTGTGACAACATGGTGATCTCTCCAATACAAAATGCATTAAAAGGAGGCTGAAACTTGATGATTCGGTATCCTAACGGAAAATCGTATCAGCCCATTCAACAAATTGGGACAAAAAAAAGAATCAGCGGCGAATCATCTTATAGTAACCGCGGGATGACGCTTGAAGCTGACTTAAATGAAACGAACCAGTACTATTTGGTCAACGGGATCGCAGTCATTCATAAAAAGCCTACCCCTGTTCAAATTGTCAATGTGGATTATCCAAAAAGAAGCGCTGCTGTCATTAAAGAAGCCTACTTTAAACAATCCTCCACAACAGACTACAACGGGGTATACAAAGGGCGTTATATCGATTTTGAAGCAAAGGAAACCAAAAGCACCACCTCGTTTCCACTCAAAAATTTTCACGACCATCAAATTGAGCATATGAAACAGGTTGAAAAGCAAGGCGGTATTTGTTTTGTTATTATATCCGCATTTGGTTCCGTTTATTATTTGTCCGCTACTGACCTCTTCTTCTTTTGGGAGCGGCAGCAGCAAAACGGCCGAAAATCCATTAGCAAAGATGAATTAATGGAAGCAGGTCACCTCATGACACTTGGATATTCGCCAAGAATTGATTATATTAAAGTAGTGGAGACACTTCATTTTTCGGATGAAAGCAAGCATCATTTACGTTCGAAAAAGGTTTAACACGAAAGGTTGAGATGTGATGTCTGATCAATTTACAAGTCGTGAACAGCGACGTAAAGCAAGTCAAGAAAACAATAAGAAGCAAAAGAACAAAAAAGGCAAAAAGAAAGCAGGTCTATTTAAAAAAATATTTTTATCTTTACTCGTGATCGGTCTTCTTTGTTTAGTAGCCGGAATCACAACTTTTGCCGTTTTTGCATCAAGCGCTCCTTCTATTGATGATAGCAAGCTAAAAACGCCGTATTCTTCAAAACTTTATGATAAAGACAAAAAAGTCTTTGCAGAAGTCGGGGCGGAGAAAAGAACGTATGTCTCGATTAAAGATATACCCGACGTGGTAAAAGACGCGTTTATTGCCACTGAAGATGCACGTTTTTATAAACACCACGGGATTGATCCTATCCGTATTGGCGGTGCTCTTGTCGCAAACGTCGAGGACGGTTTTGGAGCAGAAGGTGGAAGTACGATTACCCAGCAGGTAGTGAAGAACTCCCTGCTTAACAATCAAAAGACGTTAAAACGTAAAGTACAGGAAGTATGGCTCTCGATTCAGCTTGAGCAAAAATACTCTAAAGATGAAATTTTAGAAATGTATTTAAACCGTATTTTCTTCTCTCCTTATGCTTATGGTGTTGGGAAAGCGGCTGAACAATTTTTCGGAGTAACAGATTTAAATAAACTAACTGTAGCACAGGCTGCTACACTTGCAGGTATGCCGCAAAGTCCATCTGCCTATAACCCAGTGAAACATCCAGAGGCAGCGGAAAAACGTCGTAATATCGTTTTAGGCCTAATGAAAAAACAAGGCTATATTTCAGAGAAAGAGTATGAGGAAGCCAAAGCAACACCTGTCAGCAAAACGGTTGTTTCAGCTGATAAATATAAGAGTCAAAACTCAAGTAAGTACTCTGCTTATATTGAAGAAGTCATGGAAGAAGTACAGAAAAAAGCCAAAGTAGATGTATCAACAGATGGATTAAAAATCTATACTTCTCTTGATCGAAAAGCACAGGATCATCTGGATGACATCATCAATGGGGATTCAGCCGGATTTACGAAAGGTATGCAAGCTGGAGTCACCCTGCTGGATACAAAAAATGGTGAAATTCGTGCCATTGGTGGTGGTCGTGATGTGCCAGCCGGCGGCTTTAACTATGCCACTGATGCAAAACGCCAGCCGGGATCTACAATTAAACCAATTTTAGATTACGGTCCTGTAATTGAAAACAAAAAATGGTCAACATATCAGCAAATTGATGATGCGCCTTATACGTACTCTAACGGTACACCAATTAACAACTTTGACAGAAGACACTTAGGGAAAATGTCGATGAGAAGTGCTTTGGCACAATCACGAAACATCCCTGCTTTAAAAGCTTTCCAAGAAGCTGGTACAGATAATGCTGTTCAATTCGCCAATAACTTAGGTTTGGACTTACCTTCTGACATTCCTGAGTCTTACTCAATCGGCGGATTTGACGAAGGTGTCTCATCTCTTAAAATGGCTGGTGCATTTAGTGCATTCGGTAACAACGGATACTATAATGAACCGCATGCTGTAACGTCTGTTGAATTTAATGACGGGACGAAGCTTGACTTAACTCCAGACTCTAAAGCAGCCATGAGTGATTACACTGCATTTATGATCACAGATATGCTGAAAACTGCTGTACAATCTGGAACAGGTACACTCGCACAAGTACCGAATGTTCAAGTAGCTGGTAAAACAGGTACAACCAACTTTACACAAGATGATATTAATAAATACAACATCCCTTCTGGCGGGGCGAAAGATTCTTGGTTTGTCGGTTACACGCCGCAATACACAGCAGCTGTATGGACCGGAATCGGCAACTCAAAAGATGCAGACGGCAAAATGTGGCTCACGGATTATGAACAACGTGTTGCCAAAGTTGTCTTCCAGAAATTAATTTCTCAAATTGATGATGGAAGCGGCTCATTTGAAAAGCCAGACAGTGTCGTTGAAGCAACGGTTGAAAAAGGATCAGATCCAGCGAAGTTAGCTGGACCAAACACACCAAGTGATAAGAAGACAACGGAATACTTCGTCAAAGGAACTGTCCCAACAAAAGTTTCTGACACATATGAAAAGAAAGAAGCTGACAAACCATCTGACTTAAAAGCGGTGTATGATGAAGAGAAAAAGTCGATTACACTCACTTGGGGTTATGATGACGATGCAGATGCAACATTTAATGTGAAGCAAGCGGTCGATGATGGAGGCTATAAAGACATTCAAAACAGCTCTTCTAAAGAAGCCGTCATCTCTGATGTGAAGCCAGGTTCCACCTATAAATTCCAAGTGACAGCGACTGTAGACGATGTCACAAGTAAAGCTGCTTCTACCTTCCTCACCATTAAAGATGACGAAGAAGAGGAAGAAAAAGCAGATGATGAGAACAAAGAAGAAGAAGAGCCACAGCAACCTGATGATGAGCAAACAGATCAAACAGATGATAATCAAAACCAAGGCGGCACTGATGAGCAGAAGCCTGATGATAAAAAAGATCAAGATCAAGGCGGAAATACCGAAAACGGCAATGGCGGTTCAAGTGATGGCTCAGACAGTACAAATGGAAACAGCAACTCACAGAGGGATGCCAATAAAGATAAAAAGAAAGACGACGAGAAAGCCAATTCTCAAAGCTCAAATACTCAGTCAAATTCTACTTCTCGCAAAGAAGACGAATAACAAAAAAGCACTTGCCCTATGTGGCAAGTGCTTTTTTAACGATTTTGTTTTAACTTTCTGAGTGCTTCGTATTTTCCATACTGCTTTTTGAGCTCTGTGTATAACTCGTCCAATTGAATAAAGCAATGATATTGGGTAGGTTTAAGCAAAATAAACTCTAATCGTTCTGTCCAGTTAATAGGGGCTACTGGAAACGTCTGTTGTTTAATTTGCTCCCAATCAACGGTTTGAAGCTTCTCTCCTTTGATCCAGTAAAACATTGCAATCATACTGACAATGCCTTGCAGCATATCATCCTCTTCACACCGAGATTTTCTCGTTTGAAAGCGAGGAAGCATGTTGTCTTTTAATTCACTCCACAGATCAAACATCAAAGGAACAAATTCTTCCGTTTTCTGCCACGGTTGCTCATCTAGTAAAGGTTCTGAAGATAGATCAAATGCGAGTGGATTGATTCTTAATATATCCTTTTTTTCGCCGCTTATCTCTACCTTTTTCTCTTTTAGCTTTTCGACATATGAGATGAAAACAGCTGCTCCGCTCATGCCAGCTTCACCAGCCCTTTTTTCAGCCTCTTCTGCCCTTCTCTGCACATATCAAGAAGTGGACAAGATTCACACTGTGGTCGCTGTGCCTTACAGTGATATCTGCCGAAAAAGATGAGACGATGATGGGTCACGGACCAATCCTCTTTTGGCACCTTCTTCATTAAGGTTTGCTCTACCTCAAGAACAGAATCCTTCCAGCGGCAAATCCCAAGTCGTTTGCTGACGCGCTCGACATGTGTATCTACTGCAATGGCGGGAATTCCAAAAGCGACAGATACAACGACATTTGCTGTTTTCCGCCCAACCCCTGGGAGCTTGATTAGCTCATCTCGATCTCTTGGCACTTCACCGCCATAATCTTCAATCAGCATTTGGCTTAATTTTTGAATGTTTTTTGCCTTATTACGATAAAGACCGATCGAACGAATATCCTGCTGCAACTCTTCAAGCGGCACACTTAAATAGTCTTCTGGTGTTTTATATTTTTGAAATAGATGTTTGGTCACTTTGTTCACTAGAACATCTGTACATTGCGCTGAGAGTGCGACAGCAATCACTAGTTCAAATGGATTGGAATGAACAAGCTCACACTCAGCTTCTGGAAACATATCTCCTATAATATCTAAACATTCATTGATTTGTTTTTTTGATAACATGCCTTCTCCTTTATTGGTTATTGTTCCAGCCAATTATAAAAAGGAACTTGTCGTTTATATGAAGATGTTTCTTCTTTTGAAGGTGGGGCTTTTTGCTGCGAACGGAAATGCTGGCTATGCTCTTTCGCTTCTTCCGCTGTTTTCAGCCCTTTCTTTTTCCACTCAAACAATATTCGATCGATATAGCGAAAATTTAATTTTCCTGATAAAACGGCTTCTCTTAGAGCAAGACGAATCATTTCAGCATCATGATGGTCTTGGTCCATCCAGATCGAGAGTGTTTCCCCTTCAAGAGGAGAAAGTGGTCTGCCAAACTCATCTTCAAATAGCGCATATAAAGATTTTTCAGCCTGCACATGATTCTTTTGCAGGTCTTTCGCCTGTTTTGCTTCTAAAAAGTCATACAGCACACCCCATAAGGGTTCTACCGAGTACCGGTCATGCTGAATACCAGACCTGTCTTCAAACGGCTGGATCGAAATAAACCCTTTTTGAATCAAATACTGCACCATATAAGCACATTCTTCGGCCGAAATGGTCATACCATGTGAAAGCTCTTCAAATGTTTGAAAAAAGACGCCTTGTTCTTCATTCATTTTAATCTTTAACATGACCATCATTTGTGATTCATTCAGTCCTAATTGCTCATAATGGGCAATCAGCAAATTAGGCAAACTGGTCGAACCCATTTTCTGCATATCTATAAATTGCTGCCTTTTCATCGGATACACCTCTTCACTTTCAGTATATCACGTTTTCTCATACGTGCTGCCCTTAAGACGTTTGAAAAAGCCTCCATATGTTGGAGGCTTTCACGTCTTAAGGATATAAACGGTTTAATAATCTTGGGAATGGAATTGTTTCACGCACATGCGGCGCTCCGCTAATCCAAGCAACTGTTCGTTCAAGTCCAAGACCAAAACCTGAATGTGGTACAGAACCATACTGTCTTAATTCTGTGTACCATTTGTACGTTTCTTGATCTAACCCATGTTCTTTTAATCTTGCTTCAAGCAGATCTAAATCATGAACACGTTCAGAACCGCCGATAATCTCTCCATAGCCTTCTGGTGCAATTAAATCTGCACAAAGGACGACATCATCACGGTCTGGTGCAGGCTGCATATAAAATGGTTTTAATGAGGTTGGGTAATGAGTGATAAAGACTGGTTTATCATAGCTTTCGGCGATCGCTGTTTCATGCGGCGCACCGAAGTCATCTCCCCATTCAATGTCATCAAATCCTTTATCCTGCAAGAATTTAATCGCTTCATCATATGTGATGCGCGGGAATGGTGCTTTGATGTTTTCTAATTTTGCTGTATCACGGCCAAGTGTGTGCAGTTCTACTTTACAATTTTCAAGTACACTTTGAACAACGTGAGACACATAATTTTCTTGGTACTCAAGGTTCTCATTAAATTCAACAAATGCCATCTCAGGCTCGATCATCCAGAACTCGATTAAATGACGTTTCGTTTTCGATTTTTCTGCTCTAAATGTTGGACCGAATGAGAATACTTTTCCGAGTGCCATCGCAGCAGCTTCCATGTAAAGCTGTCCACTTTGAGAAAGGTATGCATCTTCATCAAAATATTTAGTAGCAAACAGCTCTGTTGTTCCTTCAGGAGCACTTCCTGTTAAGATTGGCGGATCCACTTTCACGAAGCCTTCTTGATGGAAAAACTCATATGTAGCACGAATAATTTCATTACGGATTTTCATAATGGCATGCTGTTTTTTAGAACGCAGCCATAAATGACGGTGATCCATTAAGAATTCTGTTCCATGTTCTTTTGGTGTAATTGGGTAATCTGTTGCTTCGTGAATCACTTCAATGGATTTCACTTGTAATTCAAAACCAAGTGGTGAACGTTCGTCTTTTGTTACTTGTCCTGTGACATAGACCGATGTCTCTTGTGTCACTGATTTCGCAAGCTTAAAGACTTCCTCTTCCACCTCTGCTTTTACAACGACTCCTTGAATAAAGCCTGTCCCGTCGCGAAGCTGCAAGAATGCAATTTTCCCGCTTGAACGTTTATTGGCAATCCATGCGCCGATTGTTACTTCTTCATCGACGTGTTTGAACACTTGATTAATAGTTGTTTTCAACATATTTCCCTCCAAAGCCAGAAAGAAACTCACCTTGTTAGATAGGTGTGATTCTTTTTTCATACATTTTATTATAACCGTTCTAAATCAGCATGGTCAACGCAAGACAGAAGAAACTATGGTGTTAAATTTTTTTCCACTCGTCCTGTCGTAAAATCAACATAGCTGAAACTATATTGGTCGTTCTCATTTAAGTACGTTACTTCCCAAAGGAGGACGTCACCTTCTCTTGCTAATTGAACATTTTTCAGCTTAGAAATGGTGTTCTCCTTTTGAACGGCTTGTACTGCTTGGGTTGAAGTAATGCCTTCTTTTGCTTTTTTAGCAATGACTTTTTCTTTTTTGCTGGCAGGTACCCACACATAGATCGCTTCGTTTTGTTTGTTTTTACCTTCCACAATAAATTGCTTTTCTTTCCCAACAAAGGTATCCACTTGCTCTACTTGTGCTAATGATGCTTGCTTTTTTGCTCGTTCAATCGCTGCCTGATGACCTTCTTCTTTTTGTCCCATGGCAATTTGATAAATCCACGAAAAGCTAATGATGCCAATGAGTAAAACGAGCGCAGCAATGGATGAAATAATCCAAACTATTTTTTTCATGTCAAGCTTCCCCTATGTGCGATATATGGTAAATATCGCTTGATTTTGATCTTCTTGATCTAATGCTAATCCAAACATAAGATCTTCCCTTTTAAGCGTTCTGTTCAGCAAATCGACGATTTTGTATAGGTCTTCTGAATGCTTAATTTGAACAGTTGAAAGTACCTCTATTTTACTTTCCACTTCTAATTCCTCCTCGGTACGTAAATATTGTTAGTCATACTTTTCAATGTGAGAACCGATACTATTTTTACAACGGAACATAAAAAGCCGTTACGATAAATTAACTCCAAACCCACACCAGTGAAAGGCCGCTTATGACAGCGGCTTTTCGTTGTTAAGCTTTTCTATATACGCCTCAAGCGACTCTTTGGACATCTCGTGAACTGGCGCATGATGAAGTGATTCTAAAAATAGTTTTCCATACGAAGCGGTTTTCACTCGGCGGTCTAAAATCAGCAATGTTCCGATGTCTTTTTCCGAGCGCAGCAAGCGGCCGGCTCCTTGCTTAAAAGTTAACACAGCTTCCGGGAGAGCGACGGCTTTAAACGGATTCTTCCCCTGTTTTTTTGCCGCTTCGCATTTTGCTTCAATGAGCGGTGAATCGGGCGGGCGGAAAGGAAGCCTTGCCATAATGACGGTCGTTAGCTCTGAGCCAGGAAAATCCACACCTTCCCAGAAACTCCCTGTTCCTAGCAAGATGGCCTGCTTCGCCAATTTGAACATTTTTGTCAATTTTACAGGGCTCCCGCCTGTCAAACCTTGAGCAAACAAGGCCGATTGCATACCTTCTGATTTCAGCTCTTCATACACTGCTTTTAACATCTCATGTGAATTAAATAACACCAATATTTTCGCTTGATCCTGCTTTTCCATGATCTTAATATATGTTGCAGCTTGCTTCACATATTCGCGTTCATCACGGTTTGTGATCGGCGGCATGTCAGCCGGTACAACGACCTTAAGCTGTTTTTCAAGTTCAAAAGGTGAATCAATTTGGACAAGGTGTGGGTAAAAATCTTGCAGGCCAAAACGTTCCAAGCAATAATCAAAGCGTTGATTGATGGTAAGCGTCCCTGATGTGAGGACAACGCTTTTTTTGTTCATGAAGAACCGATCAGCTAGCAACTCCCCTGTATCTAGCGGCTGCGCGTGCATAAAGACAGCATTCTTGGCACCCTTTGCATCAATCTCAATCCAAACGGTTTCATCATTGTTTGGTTCAAAGATAAACCGGTACAGCGTACTGCAGAATGTCTGCATAAATGACATCACTTGATCGTATTCTTCTGCTTCAAATGCAAAGTGTTCTATGAACTGATCACTTTTGTGAAGTAACTCATTTTTTTGCTGCTCATACAGTTTCTCACAAGCAATCAATAATGAACAAAGCTTACTCGCTGATTCTTTAATTCGGACCCACTGAGCATGTTTTGAATGATGACGGACTCTATGAATGAGACGATTGATGTCCGCTTTTGGTTTTGTCCTTTTGACAAAAGAATGAACGGTACTAAAAAATGCGTCACTTTCCATCTGAAGCTGCTGAAGATACTCGTCCATTTCAATAAAGGTGTCAGTTGATAAACCTGCCCCATGAAATCTCTTTTTCAATTTCTTAAGCAGCCCGCCATGCAAAGAGCCAAGCTGCGTTAATTTCGCATGAAGCTGGATATAAGACGCACTGTCACCTAGCGTTTCATTGGCTGTTTTTTCAAATTGGTGGGCCTCATCAATCACATAGACATCTGCATGCTGAAAGATAGAAGGTCCTTCCGTTTGAGATAAAAGCAGACGGTGATTCGTCAAAATTAAATCAGCGGTTTGAGCCTTTCGTTTAGCCCGTTCATAAAAACAATGTTCTTTAAAACGGCGTTTTTTCGATGTAAATGGCATGTGCACACAAGAGATACGGTCTTTTATATTTGCAGCTCCTGACGGTAAATTCAGTTCAGACAAATCACCTGTTTCAGTGACAAGAAGCCACATTAAAATTTGCGCTTTTGTTAAGACAACATCATAGTTATCATCTTCCTCATGCAGCACATGCTCAAACTTATCTAAACAAATATAATGTGCCCGCCCTTTAAACACACAGGCGGCTGGCTCAAATGGGAGCAATTGCTTGAGTAGCGGAACATCGCGCTGAAGCATTTGCTGCTGCAGTAAAATTGAATATGTACTGATAATGACAGGTTTTCCTGATTTCTTTGCTTCTAAAGCAGCTGGTATAAGATAAGCGAGTGTTTTCCCGATTCCTGGCGCCGCTTCAATTAACGCATAAGCTCTTTCATGGAACGCATCTCTTACTTTGTTCATCATCGTGAGCTGGCCTTCTCTTACTTCATAGCCTTCTAATGTTTGAGGAAGCTTCTCTTTTATCTCCTCAAACAGTTGCTCGTCGTCAGCGCCTACTGCATATGTCGATTCAGTGATAGGATTGGTCACATCTTTCACAGCAAAAGATCCTACTTCTACAAGCGAATCATCCTGACTAGAGTGATTGGTTTCAAGCTGCTTAATTAAAAGTCCTATATCACTTAGAAGATAAGAGGATAATCTGCGCAGCTGTTTTAACACATTTGGCGGTGTATTCCTTAATTGATGTAATAAGGTTAAAAATAACATGGCAGTAACTTCCGCATCACTATCCGCTCTGTGCGGGTGGTCATGTGGAAGCATGAGCTCTTCGCTTAATTCAGTTAGCTTATAACCTTCAAGCTCAGGATAAAGAATTCTAGAAATTTCAACCGTATCAATCGCTAGCACATCCAGCTCATTTTTCCCGCATGCTTTTAGTTCATCGTTTAAAAAGTTCAAATCAAAATGAACATTGTGCGCAACAAAATAAGCGCCCTGTATGAGATCATACACCTCTTGGGCAATGTCCTCAAAAAACACCGCGTCATCAACCATGTGCTGCTTAATACCTGTCAGCTGTTCAATAAATCCAGGAATCGTTTTCCCTGGGTTCACATATTTTGAATACCGTTCGACAATTTGTCCATTTTCAATGACCACCGCAGCAATTTGAATGATTTTATCACCTTTTTTTGGTGAATTCCCGGTGGTTTCAATATCAACGACAACAAACCTTTGATCGGTCATAAAATGGACACCTCAATTCCTCGTTCCACTCATAGTGAAACACACTCTGGGCAATATAGCTGAAACAGAACAGCTTCCTTATGATGAAACTGTTCTGTTTCCATGTGAGCGTGCGTTATAAAATCGTTCTCGCAGGCTCTTGCCCAATCATTTGTTCAATTTGATTTTGTTTATTTAACACGACCACTTTAGGTGTGTGCGATTTCGCTTCTTCCTCTGACAACATCCCATAAGCGATAATAATGACTTCATCTCCTGGCTGAACCAATCTTGCTGCCGCACCATTTAAACAAATGACACCGCTCTTTCTTTCCCCAGGGATGATATATGTTTCAAGTCTAGCACCATTGTGATTATTGACAATTTGCACTTTTTCATTTGCCATCATGCCTGCCGCATCAAGCAAATCTTCGTCGATGGTAATACTACCTACATAGTGTAAGTTTGCTTCAGTCACTGTCGCTTTATGAAGTTTCGAGGTCATAAAAGTTCTATACATGTTTTTCACCGCTTTCAGGAACATGGAAAATCACATTATCTATCAGTCTTGCCCGGGAGAACTTCACAGCAATGGCAATGATCACTTGGCCCGTTAAGTGCTGAAGAGGTTCAAGTTCTGGGTAGGAGTAAATGTCAATATAATCGATTTCTCCACTCGTTTGAAGAATCTCCTCTTCCACTAATTGATAAATACGATTTACATCATGTTCACCATTTTCTACAGCTGTCTGTCCTTTTTTTAATGCCCGGTATAAAGCAGGTGCTTCTTGCCTTTCTGTTTCAGACAAATACACGTTCCTTGAACTTTTCGCTAAACCGTCTTCTTCTCGAACAGTAGGAACAGACACAAGGTGAAGATCAAAAAAGAAATCCTTGATCATCGCATCGATAACAGCGACTTGCTGTGCATCCTTTAGCCCAAAGTATACATTGGTTGGTGCGACAAGGTGAAACAGCTTTGTCAGCACCGTGACAACGCCGTCGAAGTGTCCTGGGCGTTTCTTCCCGCATAAGACGTCTGTACGCTTTTGAACAGTCATCGTAATCGATGGCTCATCTTTGTACATTTCCTTCACATCAGGTGTAAATAATATATCTACTCCAGTTTCTTCGGCAAGACGCTGGTCTCTTTCCATATCTCTTGGATAGGATTCAAAGTCTTCATTCGGTCCAAATTGCAATGGATTAACAAAGATGCTCATCACCACAATGTCATTTTGATCTCTTGCTTCTTTTGCAAGCGTAAGATGTCCTTCATGAAGGAAACCCATTGTAGGGACAAATCCAATGGAATGCTGCTTCTTTTGATGCTGCTTGATCATTTCTTTTAGTTCATGAATATGGGAGACAACCTTCATTCCTTGATCCCCCCATATAAACCATCAAGGACTTCTTCTTTCATATGAAAGGTATGAGCATCCTCTGGGAATGTGCGTGCTTTTACTTCTTTTGTATATTGTATGAGCGCTTCTTCTAATACAGCATCGATTTGCGCGTATTGTTTCACAAATTTAGGTGTTCTAGACACGCCGTACCCTACCACATCATGGTAAACGAGAACTTGTCCATCTGCTTCAGCCCCTGCCCCAATTCCGATCACAGGAATCTTTAGCATGTCAGTAATCCGTTTTGTCAGTTCACCAGGTACACACTCTAACACAAGAGCGATGGCGCCTGCTTCCTCGCATTTCAGACTATCTTCAATCAATTTCTGTGCACTCTCTTTGTCTTTTCCTTGCACTTTATAGCCGCCAAGGACACCGACTGATTGAGGGGTCAGCCCTAAATGGCTTACAACAGGAATACCGCCTCTTGTAAGTGCTTGGATAGATTCAAATACTCCGTCTCCACCTTCAAGCTTTAAGGCATCAGCACCGCTTTCTTGCATAATGCGTGCTGCATTTTTCATCGTTTCTTCTAATGAATAATGATAAGACATAAATGGCATATCCGTCACAACAAATGTGTCTTTTGCGCCTCTTTTGACTGCTTTTGTGTGATGAATCATATCATCCATCGTCACTTGAACTGTGGAATCAAGTCCAAGGACAACCATCCCAAGTGAGTCACCAACTAAGATCATGTCGACTTCCGCTTTTTCCGCTTGCTTTGCAGCTGGATAGTCGTATGCTGTCAGCATCACAATAGGTTCGTTTTGTTCTTTCATTTTGAAAAAATCTAACTTTGTCTTCATTTGTTCCTCCTCATTCTGGAGAGGAGATGGCTTGTCTGATCTCACACGCTTTTATCTCTCATGTGCAGACGAATCATCCCTCTGTCCAAGTCCCTTAGGATCAAGGCAGAAATTTATCAAATTTTTCTTCCTAACAGGTACAGTTCTTTTTCAGATACTGCCCACACGAAGTATATCAAAAATGTGCCGGGTGTTCCACTTAAGTTGACTTGATCTCAATGTCGGCGGAGTAGATGTTTTGGATTCCGCCCTCCGTTTCGAGTAAAAGAACGCCTTCATCATTAATCCCAAGCGCCGTTCCATCATATTGTCCATTGACGGTGCGTGCGATGATACGCTTTCCAATGGTCATCGCATACGATTCCCATAATTGTTTGATCGGAGCAAAACCATAAGTCATATATTCATCATACCTTTTTTCAAAGGTGGACATGATGGTTTGAATCAATGCCGCTCTGTCTATCTTTTCACCCAGCTCCATTTGCAAACTCGTCGCAACATCCTTTAATTCTTCAGGAAAATCATTTGCCGTCTGATTCACGTTAATGCCTGGACCAATAATGACTGCGTGAACTTGGTCAGCTTCTGCTTTTAATTCAGTCAAAATACCAACGACCTTTTTTCCGTTTAGCAAAATATCGTTTGGCCATTTGATTGATGGACTGAGACCCGTTTGCTGCGCTATGGCTTCAGCGATGGCGACAGATGCTAAAAGCGTCATTTGCGGCGCTTTGTGCAGCGGTATTTCCGGCCGGAGAATCAAACTCATCCAAATGCCTGTCCCATTTGGTGAATGCCACGTTCTTTGAAGGCGGCCTTTTCCGTTTGTCTGATGATCACTGACAACAAGCGAGCCGTGCGGGGCTCCTTTATTGACGAGGTCATGGGCAATGAGCTGAGTTGAGGCGACTTCTTCTTGAAAGTAAATATGCCTGCCAAACAGCTCTGTTTCCAAACCAAACAGAATTTCGTCTTCACTAATTTTGTCCGGTTTACGAAGCAGCCGGTATCCTTTTCTTCTGACCGCTTCGACCTCATATCCCTCTTTTCGCAAATCCTCTATATGCTTCCATACTGCCGTTCGGGAGCAGCCAAGCTCATCACATATTTGCTGGCTTGAGACAAAATCTTGCTCAGATGCTGTAAATAGTTCAATTAATCGTTTTCTAATCGCTGATCGCACGCTATGAGCCACTCCTCTATGACTTCTTTTCGGTTTTCAAGCTGGTTTTGCAAAACGGCTTTTTTCACAGAAGCAAGCTCTTCTGCAATCCATTTACCAGCTGGCTTTTGCCGAAAGGCCATCAAATCTTTTCCTGACACTGCAAGGTCTTGAAGCTGTTTAATCGGCAACGCATCATATGAACGTTTCGCCGCCTCCAGCTCATCAAAGAAAATGCGGCGCTCATGTTTGAGCTGCGTGATTTTCATACTAGAAAGCAGGACATGTTCACCAGCTTCAAACATTTTTTCCGCATCCCAGTCACAATCAACATATTTGCTAATGGCAACGGATTCTTTTAAAAGTTTCGTTGATAACTTCCATTCTTTTAAAAAGGACACCGCCTCCGCCTCATCTAGACCAAGTAAATGGATAAAGGCTCCCCACACCTCATCTAACCCATCCAATAAATAATACGGGAAAGCTTGGAACGTTTCATTCAGCTGATCCTTTTTGAGGCCGGGCAATTCTTCATACAATTTGGTGGAGATGAGCACCTTGATGGCTTGCTCACAGTAGCGTCCTTTTAAAAGTTTTTCCATTTCGATTTTTTTGCGTTCAACAGATATATTAGCAAGCAGATGCTTATCTTTTTTCATTGCTTCTTCCGTCTCTTTAGAAAGCTCAAACCCGAGCTGGCTTAAAAACCGCACCGCTCTCATCATCCGAAGCGCATCTTCTTGAAAGCGGCATGCAGGATCTCCAACCGTTTGAATTCGTCTCCGCTTAATATCCCGCTTGCCGCCCACATGGTCAATGATGTCACCATGAATATCCATGGCCACTGCATTGATCGTTAAATCTCTTCTTAAAAGATCTTCTTTTAGTGATGAAATAAACGCCACTTCTTTAGGCCGTCGAAAGTCTTCATATTCTGATTCAGTCCGAAACGTAGTGACTTCATAGCTGCCCCCATCAAGTAACACAATAACAGTGCCATGCTCTTTGCCGACATCTACTGTTTTATCAAATAAAGACTCCACCACATCAGGTGTGGCATCTGTCGCAATATCGATATCCCCAATTTCCCTGCCTAAAAGGACATCCCTCACCGCACCGCCGACAAAATAAGCTTGATACCCATGTTCGTGCAGTGTATGTAAAATAGGGATCGCATGTGTGAATGGTTCATTCATCTTCAACATCACCTTCGATCAATTCTAAGTAAAGCTCTTCATACTCTCTCACAATTTTGTCAGAAGAGAAATTGGCTTCAACACTAGACTTGGCTGCCATCGATATTTGCTTATGGAGCGCATTGTCTTTCAGAATAGAGATAGCATGTTTTGCTGCTCCATCTACATCACCAAGCGGAACAAGGAATCCTGTCTCTCCATGTGCAATCACCTCTGGAATTCCTCCAACGTCTGTTCCTATACAAGGTACTCCGCATGCCATTGCTTCAAGTAGTACAAGACCAAAACTCTCTTTCTCAGAAAGCAGCAGCTTCAAATCACTAATCGAATAGAGCTCCTCCACCTTCTCTTGCTTTCCTAAAAATAACACGCGGTCCGTTAATCCAAGCTTTTTCACCAGCTCGCAAACAACCGATTTTTCAGGTCCGTCCCCAATCAGTAGCAGTTTTGCATTCACCTGTTCAGAAATCTGTTTAAACACATGGATTACGTCATGCACCCGCTTCACTTTACGGAAATTTGATACATGGATGACGACCTTCTCATCCTGCAGAAGACCATAATGCGTCTTCAGCACTTCGTGATCTTCACGCAAATATACGCGCTCATCGACGAAATTATGGATCGTATCAATTTTTTTATTCGGTTTAATCAGATCGTATGTCTGCGCAGCTAATGAATGTGATACAGCCGTTACGCGGTCAGATGATTCGATCGCAAACCGGATGACTTCCTTTAAAGATGGGTCATAGCCTAAAACCGTAATATCCGTCCCGTGAAGGGTGGTGACGACTTTGACAGACTGTCCAGTCATTTGTTTGGCTAAGAACGCACAGACAGCGTGAGGGACCGCATAATGCGCATGAATAATATCAAGCTTCTCTCGTTTTGCCACTTCTGCGAGTTTACTTGCCAGTGCAAGGTCATAAGGCGGATATTGAAACACAGCATATTGAGTGACATCCACCTCATGAAAATAAATATTCGGATACACTTTATTGAGTCTAAACGGAATACTTGAGGTAATGAAATGAACATCGTGCCCTTTTTCAGCTAAACGTTTTCCAAGCTCTGTGGCAATAATGCCCGAACCGCCAACACTCGGATAACAAGTGATTCCGATCTTCAATTTTCTCATAATTACCCCCCAAGTAAGTCATCGTCCATCAAAAGTGGCTTCTTTGCCAGAAACCCTTCTGCAAAAGTTTTATTGACTTCCCTTCCATACATCGACTCTCTCATTTTGACAAAATCGATATACCCATTTACAAGCGGTGTCTCCACTGAACTCTCTGTTTTGACAAATTGGCTTTTATACGCATGTAAGCTATCAATTTTTTGCTTCATCTCGTCTGAAATATCAATCACAAAATCTGGACGATGGTGGCCATTAATCATGTAATAATACATCTGGCTTATTTTATGCGCTGGCTGCTTGTATGAATCTTCAAATTTATGTATACCTGCAGAAAAAGCGGCCTCTTCTACAAGTGAACCCGCATGACCATGATCAGGATGCCGATCTTGGTGGTGCGGGGCAAAAATAAGTCTCGGTTTGTATGTTCGGATGACACCTGCAATTTCTTTCATCGCTTCGTCATTCAGATAAAGTCCTCTATCTGGCAGCGTGAGCTGGATTCGAGTCGTGACGCCTAAAATGGCAGCGGCTGCTCTGGCCTCTTCTTTTCGGCTTTCAACCGTTCCATTTGAAGATAATTCAGCCTGAGTCAAGTCACAAATCCCAACACGTGCCCCTTTTTTTACGTATTTTGCAATCGTTCCACCCATACCGATCTCTACATCATCGCTATGGGCACCGAATGCAAGGATATCAAGTGGTTTCATGCGTTCCTCCGTTTTTTGCTACATCTCGAAAATCAAACGTACCTTTATTTAAATTCCTGACTAAAATTTCGGCGGTCCCCATATTGGTTGCTAATGGGATGGCATACACATCGCAAAGCCGGATGAGTGCAGATACATCCGGTTCATGCGGCTGTGCAGTGAGAGGGTCTCTAAAAAAGAGCACAAGATCCATTGCATTATCAGCAATCATAGCACCGATCTGCTGATCTCCTCCAAGTGGTCCTGATTGGAAACGATGAATGGGCAGCCCAGTCGCTTCTTTCACTCTTAAACCTGTGGTTCCTGTTGCATAAAGTGTATGATCTGCCAAAAGATCTCGATACGCAATGGCGAATTGAATCATGTCACTTTTTTTCTTATCGTGAGCGATTAAAGCAATGTTCATCAGGGATCCACTCCTTATTAGTCGATAATATTTTCTAAGCCATAGACGAGTTGATCAATATGCATCACCTGTTCAACAGAAAGCTTCACACCTGACATAAAGGATGCACGGTTATAAGAATCATGACGAATCGTGAGCGTCTGCCCGTCCATTCCAAACAGCACTTCTTGATGAGCAATCATGCCTGGAAGCCTTACGCTGTGAAGACGGATGCCATCATAATCTGCTCCTCGAGCACCTTCGATTAGTTCTTTTTCTTCAGGGTGCCCCTGCTTTTTGCTTTCTCTTACTTCAGCAATCATTTCAGCCGTTTTTAGTCCTGTACCGCTCGGAGCGTCCAATTTTTTATCATGATGAAGCTCAATGATTTCAACATCAGGAAAATAATTCGCTGCCATTTTGGCAAATTTCATCATTAAAACAGCACCAACAGCAAAGTTAGGCGCAATAATACAGCCTATCCCTTTTTCTTCTGTTAATTGCTGAAGTTCTTTTAGGTCGTCTTCTGAAAAACCTGTTGTGCCTACGACTGGACGTACGCCATGTTCAAGGGCTTTTTTTGTATGTACTTTCCCGATTTCTGGGGTCGTCAAATCAATTAATACATCCGGTGCTGTTTCTGAAAGACACACGTCAATATCCGTATAAATGGGCGCATCAGATGTTGTATGAAGCACATCTGATAGCTTTTTCCCCTCATGTGTGTGATCAAGTGCTGCTACTAGTTCAAAATGGCTTGTTTCTTCTGCCAGCTTGACAGCCTCTATCCCCATTCTTCCTCTTGCTCCAGCGATTACAACTTTGATGGTTTGATTCGTCATCTTCTCTACTTCCCTTCTTTTTTCGTCCAGCGGTCTTTGTCTCTTGTATTGAATTTATGCATCACACGATCATGGGCTTCTTCAAGTGATATATTGAGTGAATTGGCAAGGCATGTTAACACAAACAGCACATCGCCAATTTCTTCTTCCATGCTTTTTTCTGTTTCTGTTGTTTTTTTCGGCTTTTCTCCATAGTAATGGTTGACCTCTCTTGCCAGCTCACCTAATTCTTCTGTCAGACGGGCCATCATGGCAAGCGGGCTGAAATAGCCTTCTTTAAATTGTCCTATGTAATCATCGACTTCTTGCTGCACGTGACGCAGCGTTTTTTCATTCGTCATGAAGCTCATCCTCCTATCCATCTCTTACATGTTAGCGAAATCATAAATATTTGACAAATGTTTAAAACTCAGTTTGCTTGTTTCTCTTCCATACCATATAATATTATCGCTGTCTAAGCAAAAAAAGGAGTGATCTTTTGCTAAAAGAAATTCGTCTTAAAAATATCGTATTTATTTTAATAGGATCTGCGATTTTTTCTTTCGGCCTTGTTCATTTTAATATGCAGAACAACTTGGCGGAAGGCGGATTTACAGGTATCACACTGCTTTTATATTTTCTATTTCACATTGACCCATCTATTTCAAACCTTGTGTTAAACATTCCGATCTTTTTTATCGGCTGGAAAATGCTTGGCAGAACCATGTTTACATATACAATTGTCGGAACCGTCAGTCTTTCTGTCTTTCTAGCCATCTTCCAGCGCTTTCAAATACATATGCCTCTTCAGCACGATTTAGCCTTAGCCGCACTCTTTGCAGGTGTATTTATCGGAACAGGCCTCGGAATCATCTTTAAATTCGGCGGGACAACAGGCGGCGTGGACATTATTGCAAGACTGATCAACAAACATTATCAAGTCGCAATGGGAAGAACGATGTTTATCTTCGACGCATGCGTCATTACCATCTCTCTCACCTATTTAAATTACAAAGAAGCCATGTATACACTTGTTGCCGTATTTGTTGCTGCAAAAGTCATCGACTTCATGCAAGAAGGCGCTTACGCTGCCAAAGGAGCGATGATTATTTCTGAAAAGGATGACATCATTCAAAAGAAAATCACAGAGGAAATGGAGCGCGGAGTGACCATTTTAAAAGGTGTCGGCTCCTATACGAAACAGGAACGCAACGTCCTTTACTGCGTCGTTCCAAAAAATGAGCTTGTCCACCTCAAGAGCGTCGTAACTTCCGTCGATCCTCATGCCTTTGTATCAGTGAGTGACGTGCATGACGTACTTGGTGAAGGCTTCACATTAGATGAACATAAAAAGCCGCTCAATCCCCACTAAAAAAAGAAGCCCGATAACGGTGCTTCTTTTTTTATGATTTTGGATAATCGGCTTGTCGCTTTTGCTTTTTTTCTTTTTCAGCACGGTATTTCCTAAACCCAACATACGTTAGAGTGAGTAAAATCATACTTCCTGTTGTTAAGATGACCCATAAAAGCGATGGATCCGCTTCATCTTGATCAACGTTCGCAAACACACTTGATAAATCTTCTTCAAGTTTCGTGAGACGCTCAAGCTTTGTCCCACTCGATGCTTTTAAAAATTCACCTTGTTCAATTACTTCCATGTGCTGCTTAATCGTCTGCAGCTTTTCAGGCGAGATATCAATGGTTAAACTCGGATAAATCATATCATACAATGAAACCAGCTCATTCCAAGTTTCATAGAACGTCGTCGATTCTGGATCTTTTACTTCTTTCTTTAATGTCGGAAAAGACCCCATAATCGGCTTCTCGAGCGAACCCCAAAGAGGTTCCGAATTTGATTGTATCGCATCAAGAAGCATTCTAAACTGAGAGGCATACCGAAGTTTTTCGCGCTCATTTAAGTCTTCCTGCGGGAGTCCTTTAATGATATCTTGATAGCCAAGTGTAATTTGCCGAACCTGCGTATTCGTCAGAGTTCCACGCCAATTCTCAGCTTTAAATGTCTTTTCAGCATATAATGCGACTTGTAATGCCTCATCATATTTAGCTTGTCTCGTTAATTGAAAGATTGAATCTGATAGTTCCGTTAATTCTTGCAGCGCTTTAGCAGCTGTTGTTTCCTCACCTTTTGCAGCAGCTGGATGCAAGACGAGAAATAATAATAGAATCATCGCGATTGACTTTCGTTTCATGCAAGTCCCTCCTAGCCTTTCTCCATACAGCGTATGAAGAAAAGGACAAGGTTAGACCAACATTGTTAAGGGAGTTCAAGCTTGACCGATTTTTTCGAGAGGACAAGATAATACGAAACAAGAAGAACGGCAATACTTAACCAAAACGTCACGTAGCCGATCTCATTTGAATAGGCAGAAAGCATAGAATAACGCGGCATCATTCCAAACACATAATCAATCACATCATTATGTAAAATCCATATGCCTGCTACAACCAAATGACGCATGTGAAAACGATAATACGGCGCAAATAACACAGCCTGTACCGCCATCGCAAAGTGCGAACCAATTAGCATATATCCTTCCCACGGAAAATCATCAACAGAAACGAGCACGAAAAGATTCATCCCTACAGCCCATAATCCATATTTGATCAAGGTGACAAGGGCCAGTGCTTCAAAATAAGGAGCATGGCGTTTCATTAGAAAGGCTAGTAATACAAATAAAAAGAAAAAACTTGCCGTCGGACTGTCCGGTACAAAAGGTAAAAAGACAGCCGGCGTCTCTACGAGCTGCGGAATATACCAGTAATAGCCGTACGCAGTGCCAAGAAAGTTGACAATGAGCACGAGCACAAGCATGTAGCGTGTGGCTAGCAGATATTGAATCCATCTCATATTTCTCTTCACTCACGATCTGTTAAAATCAGAAAAAAGCTGACAGCGCCAGCTTTTTTCTCCTTTTGAGTATATCCTTGTACTTGCATTTAAACAACTGAATTATTTAGATTTGACCTCAGATAAATATTTCGAGAGCTTTTCAAGTTCTTCATCGCTGCCTTTAAAAATGCCCTTAGGCATGTTGCCTTTTCCTTCTACAGCGATTTTCGCAATTTCCTCTGGTGCTAAGCCATTGTCAACAAGTGACGGTCCAGCTGCCCCGCCTTGCATATTATCTCCGTGACAGGAGATACATGTCTGCTCTTGATAGATTTTATACTCTTCAGCTGAGGTATCAATCTCTGCTTCTTTCTTGATTTCACCTTGCTTCGCTGCTGCTTCCCAGTCATGAGTAGCAACAGACTCCCATGTTAAATAGGTTGCTGCACCAACTGCAAGAATCATCATTCCAACTGCAATTGGTCTTCGATATGGCCTGCGTTCAGGACCAGAATCAAGAAATGGTGCGAGTAAAAGAGCACCAAACGCAATTCCAGGCATAATCATTGCGCCAACCACTGTATAGCTCCCTGCAGCAAACTCATATTTTAACAACTGGTATAAAAATAAGAAATACCAGTCTGGCAGCGGAATATAGCCCGTATCTGTCGGATCAGCCATCCGCTCAAGCGGAGGTGCATGAACAACAGTTAGGACAAGAAATCCAATTAAAAAAACAGCACCTACAAGCCATTCCTTTAAAAGAAAGTTCGGCCAAAAGGCTTCGGTTTTTCCCGGATATTCGGAATAGTCTTTAGGTATGTTAGGTTTTCTTTCTGCCGGTATTCTGGAATCTCCGACAA
Organism: Bacillus sp. 2B09; assembly: GCF_003946835.1. Classification (NCBI taxonomy): domain Bacteria; kingdom Bacillati; phylum Bacillota; class Bacilli; order Caryophanales; family Bacillaceae; genus Bacillus; species Bacillus sp. 2B09. The sequence goes on along the minus strand of NZ_RPSG01000006.1, from coordinate 46,607 downwards.
ACTTCATCCCTTTTCCCCTATGCAAAGTCATCCCCTCCTCATTGAACATTCATCAAACGCAAAATTTTACAGCGGTCCAGAAATTCCTTGCTTACGAATCATAATAAAGTGGGCAGCCATCAGCCCAAATAATGCCGCTGGCAAGAAAAAGACATGGATAGCGAAAAATCTCGTCAGCGTTTGTGCACCTACAATGTCAGGATGACCTGCAAGCAGCGTTTTAATCTCTTTCCCAATGAAAGGTGTCGCCTCTGCAATTTGAAGACCAACCTTCGTCGCAAATAGCGCCTTCATATCCCACGGTAAAAGATATCCTGTAAAACCAAGTCCAAGCATCACAAAGAAAATGAGCACACCGACAATCCAGTTTAGCTCTCTAGGCTTTTTATACGCCCCTTGGAAAAAGACCCTCAGCGTATGTAAAAACATCATAACAATGACTAGACTCGCACCCCAGTGGTGCATCCCTCTTACAATCTGTCCGAATGCCACTTCATTTTGCAAATAATAGACAGATTCCCATGCGTTTTTAATATCCGGTACATAATACATCGTTAAAAACATGCCCGAAAGGACTTGAATGACCGTCACAAAAAACGTTAAACCGCCAAAACAATACACAAAAGCAGAGAAATGATGTGCTGGATTGACGTGCTCAGGCACTTCATGATCCGCAATGTCTCTCCATATCGGTGTGATGTCCAGCCGCTCATCTACCCAATCGTAAATCTTGTTAAGCATCGTTACCCTTCCCCTTTCGGCACAGCTTTTCCAAGATAGAGGTATCCGTCCTTCACTTGCTGCTTATAATGGTCAAGCGGAGCAAGCGGCGGAGTTCCGGGTACGTTTGTACCATCCTTGTCGTACAGCCCATAATGGCATGGGCAGAAAAATTTGTTTGGATTTTTCGGATCACTGTTCCAGTTCACTGTACATCCTAAATGTTTACAGATTGGCGATAAAGCGACAATTTCATCCCCTTCTTTGTACACCCATGCAGACCTAGATTCCTTTGACTCATACCATGCATCTACTTGATCAATTTTAAAGTCAAAGCGCTTCGGTTCTTTTGTCAGTTCATCTACACTGACAACTTGAACCATATCCTGATCCTCTGTTCCTTTTAGCACAGGGTCAAGCGCAAAGCGAACCATAGGCATGAGCATTCCAGCGGCCATAAATCCCCCCACGCCGGTCAACGTGTAATTCAAAAATTGACGCCTGGACACTCCATGTCTCTTCTCGCTCATTTTTTTCTCCCCCCCTCAGGTCGTCAGCTACTTTATAACTGAATTAGAAAAAATTTCATAAAACTAGGACACCCTCATAATATATCAATCTATTCACAAGGTCAACAGCCTAAAAAGCTATGTACAATGCAAATGTAAGGGTTTTTATGACGGGTTCCATTTTTGTAACAAAAAGTTCAAAATTTGTTCTACACTGTCTTGAATGACTTTTTGCTTTAAATTGACCTTTAAATGCTCAAGCGGAACAGACTGCAATATAAATGCCGATTCGCTCACTTCTAGCTGTTCTTTCCATTTGTTATCAGATGTGATAAACACAACATGCTGAAAATGTTCTTGCAATGATTGTTTTAGTGCAAGTATGTCTTCTTGCTTACGATTATTTACTTCTAAATATGTATGTGGAGGAAAAAGAAACACTCTGCCTTTCAGTTGCCTTTCAAGATCCTCTGTCACAAGCGTTGTAAACTCACCTAAAGACACGGTTTGTTTGATATGGCTTGCATTTATCCCAACTAATGGAATGATAGCGGTATCAATGTAATCTTTAGATTGTAAAAAGAGATCCGCGTCCTCCGCCTGAAACTTCATCTAGTTCCCCTCTTTCATCACATAAGCCCTGCCTGTATAGGGCAAGGCTTATTGGCTTGGTTTATGATAATAGGCTTAATTCTTTTGCTAACTTATTAAATGTTTCTTGATCATGACGGTCAAGCGCTTCATCGATTTCTTTCATCAGCCGTTCTTTTTGGAAAGTAGCGATAGAATGCTCTAGCACTTTCTCAGCAAGATCTTTATCTTTTTCATTTTCATAAAGATCTTTAGGAATATGAGGATTTGTTTCAAGTACAGCGGCATATTCCGGCGAACGATATGCAGATCGGAAATTCAATTGAATAAACAAATCTTGCTGTTTATTCAAACGAATATCATGAAATGATTTTTCTGCATCTGTCGTCATGATATTTTCTTTATAAAATCTAAAGGGAACTTCATCCACACAGTGTGTTGACATAATAATTCCCCTTGGGCAAAATTCTGCTTGCTCTACAAAATGAACCTTTTCCATCAAAGAGTCGTGACTCATTAAATAATTTAATATCCAAACACACTCTCTTCGCTTTAACTGATAATGGTTTAAGAACCACCGGATAAATTCCTTCTTTTCATTGACAGAAACAGGGGTCTGCATGTTATTCCCTCCTCTATCGTAAATTAAATTGCTATACATGAATTATTCAACAAACCAATTCTTCATTCCTGCAAACTATAAGGAAATTTCGTCTTCAATTCTTAAAATCTTTTCTTCAATTTCTTCATTCGTGCCATCTTTCTGAAGAACTTTTCGTAATAACGGCAAGGCTTCTTTTTGTCTGCCTTCTTCTAAAAGGAACGAAGCATATTCATATAAAAAGTCACGTTCCTCATCAAAATCAGGCAGAGCAAGTTTGAAATACTCAGCGGCTTCATCGTATTCTTCTCGTCCGACAGAAGCAGAAGCAGCATACCAATTCCATTTTGGATCTTCTTCCCCAAAGCTTTGAACCTCTTTAATCACATCCAGAATTTCATCAAACAGCTCTTCATTTAAATAGATCGCAAGCAGCGTTTGAACCGCTTCAATATATCCTGGATCAAGAGCAAGTGCTTCTTGAAGCAATTTTTTCGCATCTTCCGAATGGCCATTTTTCAAATCAATCTTTGCCCCATATAAATATAACTCTTTGTTATACTCATCCACTTTAATTCCTTCTTTTACTATCTCTAAAGCTTCATGATATAGCCCTTCTTCCTCATAGCTTTTGGCTAAAGGCATATAAAGTGACGAATACGAAGGATCAATATCTTTTAGTTCAGAGAGCTGCTGAATAGCCGTTTTCGTTCTGCCAGCCCTCATCGCTGTAAATCCGTAGCCAAAAAGTGTATTTGGATCCACTTGATCCTTTACAGCCTTTTCATACCATTCAAGGGCATCTTCAAATTCTCCAGCTGTGCTTAATGATTCAGCGAGCCGCTGATATACATTGACACCACCAATTTCATTTTGTTGATCGGCCACTTTGTAGAAATAGTCGGCTGCTTTCTTTGAAAGACCTTGAGAAAAATACAATTCCCCTAAAGCAAAATCAATGACGGCTTCATGAGGTAGTAACTCTTTCGCTTTTAAAAGCTTTTGTTCACTAACTTCAAATAGTCCTTGCATTTGATACAAATCTGCCATTAACAATAAACTCTCTGGATACGCATCGTCATCTTCAGGAATCGTTTCAAGAACTGCTATTGCCTTCTCTTCTTCATCAGAGTCTATTAACAGCTCTGCATAAAAACAGGTTAATCCTGTTTCTTCTGGATATAAATCATGTAAATCACTAATGAGATTCCGTGCTTTATCAATATCTCCCCAGTCATAATATAATTGAGCTGCCTGCGCTTTTTCTTCATCATGAAGATGCTTCTCTGCTTGAGCAAGTGTTTGGAGTCCCTTTTCAGTCTCATCCGCCTCAACTAATTTTATGGCTTCTTGTAATGAACTATTCAAATCAAACCGTTCCTTTCTGTTTCCAAAAACCTAAACTGTTGTTACTTCATATCATAATCGACAGCTGCATATCCAGCAAATATGTTGCTCTTTTAACATGAAGCCATTTTTGTGTTTTGAAGACTCTTTTTCAATCAATACTTTACTAAACTGATGATTTGTAAACCGAATACGCTAAAAAATTGTTTTTGAATCAGCAAAATGCTCTTTTTCAAGGTTTCACCTTGAGACAAGCTATGCTATAGTTCTTTCAAATATGCAAAAGGAAAGAAAAAGCCTGAGGAAATCCTCAGACTGTTTGCGTTAAGTATTCAATGTGTTCAAAGAAATTTGGGTAAGATACACGTACTGCATCTGTATCTTCAATCTCGATTGCTTGCTCTGTTATACATGCCGCAATTCCTAACATCATACCAATTCGATGATCTCCGTAGCTTGAGACGAATGCACCGCCTTTAAGGCTCGCTTTACCATGAATCTTCATTCCATCATCTGTTGCTTCAATATGAGCACCTAGTTTTTTAAGTTCTGAAACGACTGTATCAATCCGATTGGTTTCTTTCACTTTTAATTCAGCGGCATCTTTAATGATCGTTGTTCCTTCTGCTTGAGTAGCTAGGAGCGCAATAATAGGAATTTCGTCGATGAGTCTAGAGATCATATCACCTGAAATGTCGATCCCTTTTAATGAAGAGGTAGAGATCGTTAAATCACCGTACGGTTCTCCGCCTTTAGCATCCACTTCTTGAATGTCGAGGTCTGCACCCATTTGTTTTAGCACATCTATTATACCAGTTCTCGTTTTGTTCAAACCGACATTTCTCAATACAATCCGGCTGTTTGGAACGATAGATCCAGCCACTAAGAAAAATGCAGCTGAAGAAATATCTCCAGGGACAAATACATCTGTTGCTTTTAACGTTTGTCCACCTTCAATTGAAACACTTTGTGCATCTTCATGTAGCGAGACACCAAACATTGATAACATTCTTTCGGTATGGTCTCTTGATTTATGCGGTTCAGTTAACGTCGTTGTTCCTTCTGCCTGCAGTCCAGCTAGAAGGACAGCCGACTTAATCTGGGCACTGGCAACCGGAGACTCATAAGAGATAGCTTTTAAATTACCCCCACGTATAGAAAGCGGTGTATACTCGCCACTTGCTCTACCATCTATCTTGGCTCCTAATTGTCTGAGCGGACCTGTTACCCGTTTCATCGGTCTTTTGGCAATACTTTCGTCTCCGATCAGCGTACTGTGGAACTCACAGCCAGCCAAGATTCCCATCATTAAACGAATGGTCGTGCCAGAGTTACCGACATCGAGAATATCACTCGGCTCTTTAAGTCCTTTTAGTCCCTTACCATGAATGACAACATCTGTACCTTTTTGTTCGATGTCGACACCCATCTTTCTAAAACAATCGATCGTGCTTAAACAATCAGCGCCAGGAAGAAAGTTTTTTACTACTGTAGTCCCGTCAGCAATAGCGCCAAACATCACAGATCTATGAGAAATGGATTTATCTCCTGGAATATGAATTTCTCCATTCATAGGAGCACTTTTATGAATTTTCATGTTCCTCACCTCAATCAGCATAAAATGTATCGTAATTTGCTCTATTTTTTATACAGAGTTCTGCCCGCTTTCGATCATTATCTGTTTGAAAACTAATGCGTAAAATCCCGTTAATGTCTTCTCGCGTTTCAATAATACGGATATTTGTAATACTGATGTTTTCATTTGCTAGATATCCTGTAATTTCCGAAATAACACCTGGATGATCCGGCACATCGACATAAAGATCATAAAAAGCAGGGATCGCTCCTTTTTTCCTCAGAGGCAGGCCGTCGCGATATTCCTTGGCCTCTTGGAAATAAGAGAATAACCCCTCAGCATCTTCTTGTTGCACAAAGGATTCAATGCGGTCAATCTCTTTTTTCCATTCATGAAATCGGTCTAAAATCTTGTTTTTATTGTGCAAAAGGATATCGCGCCACATTGCAGGATTACTTGATGCAATACGGGTAATATCTCGAAAGCCTCCAGCAGCAAACCGTTTTACAAGAGGAAATTCTTCTTCAAAATGATGCGCTTGATGCACAAGACTGGCAGCGACGATGTGTGGAAAGTGACTAATCACACTTGTCACAGCATCATGTTCTTCGGGTGTCATTTCAATGAAATGAGCATTGGTTCCCTTCAGTAGATCCTTCAAACGGTCAACAGCTTGACGACTTGTTACCTTTGCTGGCGTTAAAATGTAGAATGCATTTTCAAATAAAAAGTCTTTTGCTGCAATGACACCTGACTTATGAGACCCTGCCATCGGATGCCCGCCAATAAATTGGTAATGATCAGGCAACGTTTTTTCAGCAAAGTGAACGACCTTTTGCTTTGTGCTCCCTACATCCGTAATCGTGAGCTCTCTTTCAATACCAGATGCTGCAATATCACTTAACATTTTGACGGTTTGTTGTACTGGCGTTGCCAAAATAATCGTTGCTGATGCTTTTAAGCCTTCCATCAAGGACTCGGCAGTCGCGTCGATGATTCCTAGTTTTGTTGCAGCAATCATTTGTTCTTTAGAGACATCATAGCCTACAATTTTTTTATGTGGAAATTCTTTTTTAATCGACAGTGCAATAGAACCACCAATTAAACCAAGCCCAGCGATTAATATGGTTTCGTTTGCTTCATTCATGTTCATCACCTGATTTTTCGAGAAAATTAAACAAGCTGTTTCAATAGCTTATATGTATATTGGATGAGTTACAACGAAAGCCATATCCCATAAACAGGATATGACTTCATTGTTATGCTACGCACGAATGCCTTGTAATAAATCGGCAAGTGTAGTTAGGATTTCTTCATTTTGCTCCTTTGTTCCAACAGTAATACGTAAAGAGGTTGGGAATCCGAGAGCTTGACCAGATCGAACGATATAGCCCTTTTTCAAAAGTGCATTGAACAGCTCATCTGCGTCTCTTTTAAAATCAATCAGCACAAAGTTTGTTTGAGATGGATAGATAAATAATCCAAAACGGTCTGCAAAATCTTGATATTGTTTGAGACCTGCTTCATTTTTTTGTCTGCACGATTGAATGAAGTCTTGATCTTTAATGGCTGCACGTGCAGCTGCCTGAGCGATACGACTTGTATTAAAGGGCTCTCTCGCAGGTTCAATGGCGGTAATCAACTCCTCTGAGGCAACCCCATAACCTACTCGAAGTGCCGCAAGTCCATATGCTTTAGAGAACGTGCGCAGTACAATGACATTTTGATAGGCTTTTAATAGAGATAAACTGTTCGGAAAGTCTTCCGCGCGAACATATTCAAAATATGCTTCATCTAGAACGACAAGCACGTGAGCAGGCACTTGATCTAAAAACGATACGAGCTCAGACTCTGACAAATGATTTCCTGTCGGATTGTTCGGGTTACACACCCAAACGACTTTTGTGTTGTCATCCATCGCATCCAGCATTCCCTTTAGATCATGAGCTCCACCATTTAGAAGTGGTACTTCTCTAATCTCTGCATGCTCAATCACTGCATTGTGACGGTATTGCGGGAATGACGGGGATGGGATCACCGTATTTGTATGTTGATCAAGGAATGCCCTAGCAATAATTTGCACAAGTTCATCTGAGCCATTCCCGAATATTAATTGTTTTTCATTTACTTGAAGAAACTCAGCCAGTTCCGTTCTTAAACTTGCGCTGTATCCGTCTGGATAAATCGCTAAATGTTCAAGTTCAGCTTGTATGGCCTCTCTTGCATGTGTGGAACATCCAAAAGGGTTTTCATTTGAAGCCAATTTCACAATTTTGTCTAATTGATATTCTTTTTTGACCTCTTCAATTGGTTTCCCAGGTTGATACGGTTTTAGCTGTTTTAATTGATCTTTGATTTGCAAAATGTTTCACCTCATTTGAATGAATAGAGGGGACTAAATGTTTTTGCATATGTTTCAAATTCTCTTAAAGCCTCTTGGCGTGTATCACTTGCTACTAATTGTTCTTGAAGCTCTTCAATTTTTTTGACTAGCGCACTGCCGACAACGACACCATCACTCATTTTATTCATTGAGTCTACTTGTTCTCTTGTTGAAATACCAAAACCTACAGCAACTGGTATTTGACTCAACTGTTTTACTTGTTGAATAAAATCTGTAATCGATGCGTCGAAAGATTGTCTGACACCTGTGACGCCGAGAGATGAAACACAATACACAAAACCTTCTGCCTGCTCTACAATTTTTTCTAATCGTTCCTTGCTTGTTGGTGCAACGAGTGATATATATGAAATGTCGTGTGCTTGACAGCTCTTCTGCAGCTCGCTACTCTCTTCAAAAGGCAAGTCGGGTGTTAAGAGCCCCGAAATATGATTTTTGCGCAGTAAAGCGAAAAAGTATTCTGTGTCTAATTGTAACACAGGATTATAATACGTAAATAGAATTACAGGAATTTTTACGCCGTTTTTTTTCATCTTTCCTGCTAATTCTATCGCTTTTACGATATTCATACCATGATGAAGTGCTCTTTTAGAAGCTCTTTGAATGACGGGGCCGTCCGCTAACGGATCGGAATACGGAACACCTAGTTCAATCGCATGTGCCCCTGCTGCTTGAAGCGCGAGGGCTAAATCAATGGTGATCTCTTCTGATGGATCACCCGCTATAATAAATGGAATAAATAATTTCTGACCTTGCTCTAATTGAAATGTGATCATTTTGTTTCACCCTCACTTTCAAGCACATTCATTAATGTATGCACGTCCTTATCTCCTCTGCCTGACAAGCAGACAAGAACAATGTCGTCTTCACTCATGTTCTGGCTCATTTCAAACGCTTTCGCTAAAGCATGTGCAGATTCGATCGCTGGCAGGATTCCTTCTTTTTCTGTGAGCAGCTTTAACGCATCTAGTGCTTCTTGATCTGTCGCACTCACATATTGAACCCGGCCGCTCGCATGCAAATACGCATGCTCTGGCCCGATCCCCGGATAGTCTAATCCAGCTGAAATCGAATAAGGCTCAATAATTTGACCAAATTCATCTTGAATCAAGTATGTCAAAGATCCATGTATGACACCTTTTGTCCCTTTCGTGATGGTCGCTGCATGAAGCGGAGTGTCGATTCCTTTCCCAGCAGCTTCTACACCAATGATATCGACCTCTTCATCTAAGAACGCCCGGTACATTCCTATCGCATTGCTCCCTCCGCCAACACAGGCAACGACTTTATGAGGAAGCTGCCCTTCCTTTTCAAGTATCTGCGCTTTTGCCTCATCTCCGATCATCCGCTGAAATTCACTGACGATTTGAGGATACGGATGAGGTCCAACGACTGAGCCGATCATATAAAAGTGGTCACTGCAATGCTGGACCCAATAGCGAATGGCTTCATTGGTTGCATCCTTTAATGTTCCGTTCCCGCTTGTGACAGGTATGACTTCAGCGCCGAGCAGTTTCATTCGGAACACATTGAGTGATTGTCTTTCCACATCTTCTTTTCCCATAAATACAGTGCAGGATAAACCGAATTTTGCGGCCACTGTTGCAGCAGCTACACCGTGCTGACCTGCTCCTGTTTCGGCGATGATATTTGATTTCCCCATTTTTTTCGCTAGCAGTGCCTGCCCAAGCGCATTGTTAATTTTATGAGCGCCTGTATGGTTTAAATCTTCTCTTTTTAAATAGATTTTAGCACCGCCGAGATATGCCGATAATTGATCAGCGTATGTGAGTGCAGTTGGTCTGCCTGAATAGTTTTTCAAAAGCGATATATATTCCTTTTGAAAAGCAGGGTCTTCTTTTAATTCACGAAAAGCTTGTTCGATCTCTTCTAGTGGCTGCATGAGCGTTTCAGGAACGAATTTCCCTCCAAATTCTCCATATCTGCCAATCTCATTTGGATATGCGTACATGGTTCAACATCCTTTCTTCGAGCACTTTCATCTTTGTACTGCTTTTCTTCCCGTTTTCTTCTATACCGCTTGAAAGGTCTATGGCGTCTGGACCAAAAGCAAGCAGATCTATTATGGTGTCTGGCGTGATCCCGCCAGCAATGGCGCAAGTTTTTCCCAGTTGTTTTGCATGCTGAACATATGAAGGCACCGCCTCCCATGCAAAAGCTGTTCCAGAACCGCCTCTCATTCCTTTTACTTTCGCATCAATGAGAAAGCCGTCGACACTTGGAGCAAATGCCGTCATATGTTCAAGTGTGTCGTTTACATCGTGCTCGTGATGGAACACTTTCCAAACGAGCGCCTTCGTTTGTTGTTTGATGTCGCTTGCATCTTCTGGCGTCTCATCGCCATGAAGCTGCACAATATCTAAGGGGAGGTTGTTTGTGATCTCGCACACTTTTGGTGTTTTTTCATTCACAAATACCCCCACTATCTCTTTTTTGCATTTTACTTTTGACAGCCAGTGTTTCACTTGATCTGGATCAACTCGTCTTTTACTCGGCGCAAAAATAAAACCGATGGCATCCGCTTGAGATTGCGAGATGCATGCGACATCCTCTTGTGAGACAGCCCCGCAATATTTTAAGTAAGGCTTACTCTCCTTCATTCTCCGAACAATGCCTGAACGGCTTTCTCCTGTGATTGTTCCCTCATTAAAGATTCACCAACAAGAACGGCATTTGCTCCGTGCTGTTTCACAAAGGTCAGATCATCAAATGTCTTTATCCCGCTTTCACTTACTAGTAATACGTCTTTTGGAACAAGCGGCGCAATCTCTTTTGTTTGTTCAACAGTTGTTGTAAACGTATTGAGATTCCGGTTGTTCACACCGATAATCTCAGGAGTGAATAGGTGTAAGATCTTTTCTAGTGTATGTGCTGCATGTACTTCAACGAGGACATCCAGTCCTTTTTCTTTCGCTTCTGTATAGAGCTCATACAGCTTTTGCGGCTCAAGCACCTCTCCAATTAATAAAATGGCATCTGCCCCTATCCGTTTCGATTCTTCTACTTGTATAGAGTCAATAATGAAATCTTTTCTTAAAATAGGACGTGTGATGTGTTCTTTAATAAGAGACAAATATTCGTTTTTCCCTTGGAAAAACGGTTCATCCGTTAAGACAGATAAACAATCTGCATTTGATGCTTCGTATGCTTTTGCTGTCTGTAAAGGATCAAAATGAGGCTGAATGATTCCTTTGGAAGGAGACGCTTTTTTCACCTCAGCAATCAGTCCGATCGACCGGTGAGGATTCATAAGGGCTTCTTTAAATGATTGTCTTTCATAATGTCCTTCCTCAGGTAATTGCAAGGTTTGCACATGTTCTTTTTTACGGGCGATAATTTGATTAAGCATAGATCTCTTCCTCTTTCGTTTTTTGTTTTAGACGGGCTAATTGTTCTTTAGCTGATCCGTTTTTGATCGTTTCTAATGCTTTCATTGTGCCTGCCATCAGACTCTCTGCTTTTCCTGCCACATATAATGCGGCCCCAGCATTAAGCGCTGTAATATGAAGCGGTGCTCCACCCGCTTGATAATTCAATATATTCTGAATCAATTTGGCACTTTCTTCTGGTGATTGAACCTGAATGTCTGATAAATGCCCTTTTTCAAGTCCGAAGTCTTCTGGGTTTAACGTATATTCTGTCATGACACCTTTTTTGAGTTCAATGATGTATGAATTTGCTGTAATGGTTAATTCATCCAGCCCATCATCTCCGCAAACAAACAGGACATGTTCTGGCTCTAAAGGAGCAAGAGCTTTCGCCATGAGCTTTGCCTTTTCCTTTGCATACACACCGATGATTTGCTTTTTGGCCTGCATCGGGTGGCAAAGCGGTCCTAATAAGTTAAATACCGTCCGAAATCCGAGCTGCTTGCGTACGGCGGCTACTTGTTTCATAGAAGAATGATAGAGCGGTGCAAATAAAAAGCCCATGTTTTTCTGCTGTATTTGACGTCTTGTTTCTTCAGGTGTGGATTGAATTTGAATACCAAGACATTCTAGCACGTCAGCACTCCCGCTTTTAGAGGAGACGGAACGATTTCCGTGCTTGGCGATTTTCGCCCCAGCAGCCGAAGCAACGATGGCAGCGGCTGTTGATATATTAAATGTTGATAAACCGTCGCCTCCTGTCCCGCACGTATCAACGACATCAAGTGACCTTTCTACTGGTGCTGCATGCTGCCTCATGGCTTTCACAAAGCCTGTCATTTCTTCGGCGGTTTCTCCTCGATGCGCTAAAATAGATAGACTAGCAGCGACTTCAGCATCTGTTAACGAGCCGCTCATCATATCATGCATCAGGTCATTCGCTTCTTTTTCTGATAGTTTTCCTCCATTAACAAGAGCTGATAGTCGTTGATTCATTTGGCACACTCTCCTTTTCTGAGAAAATATGTTCAGCAAGCTGAATGGCTTTTAGAAGTGCTCCTGCCTTATTACATGTCTCTTCCCATTCGTTTTCTGGAACGGAATCAGCGACAATGCCGGCGCCTGCTTGTATAGAAGCAGTCTGATGTTTGACGCTCATTGTGCGAATGGTAATACAGGAATCGATATTGCCGTCGAAACCAATATAGGCAATACAGCCGCCATACGTCTCTCTTGGCTCAGGCTCCATTTCGTTTAATAATTGCATCGCCCTAATTTTGGGGGCGCCTGTCAATGTGCCTGCTGGGAAAGCGGACATAAGTGCGTCTACTGGATGTGTATCCTGCTTCAACTTCCCTGTCACAATAGAAATAATGTGCATGACGTGCGAAAAATTTACGACTTTTGTAAAAGTTGGGACAGACACACTGCCGTATTCTGCCACACGTCCCACATCATTTCGAGCCAGATCCACCAGCATGTAATGTTCTGCTTTTTCTTTTTCATCATCGAGCAACTCTCTTGCTAGTGCATCATCTTCTTCTTTTGTCATTCCTCGTTTTCTTGTACCAGCAATTGGATGGATTTCTAAGTGTCCGTTTTTCGCATGGATTAATCGTTCTGGCGAGCTTCCGACTAAGTCTCGATCTTTTAATTTCATAAAATACATATACGGTGATGGATTGACGATCCGAAGCACACGATATAATTCAAATGAGCTCACTGTCACTGGAATGTCAAAACGCTGAGAAAGTACACCCTGGAAGATATCACCCGCTCGAATATACTCCTTGATTTTTTCGACATCCTTTAAAAATTTTGCTTTTTCATAGGTAGACGTCACCTGTTCAAACGAAGGGGGTTCATTCATATTCCCTGAGATAATCAGTTCTTTCATATCAATTTTTGTATGAAGCTGCTGTACCATCAGTTCAAGCTGCTTTTGATTTTCTCGATAAACCAGAATTTTTTCTTCCTCTGTTTCATGACCGTTCAGCTGCGTGTACTGAATAAAATGAACTTGGTTTGTTTCGTGATCAAATGCAATCATTGTTTGGCAAACAAATAATGTGCAATTATCTGTTGTTGATGCATTCGGATGCGGCTTGACAGACGGCTCAATGTTTGGAATGAGGTCGTAACTTAAGTACCCTACAGCTCCGCCAGTAAATGGGATATCAATTTCAGGTGTCTTGATTTGATATTGCTCTTTCATCCAGTCAAGCAACTCTTTCAGCTCCGCTTTTTGCATCACTGACTTTCCCGCAGCGTCACGAGCAATATAATGGTCTTGCTCGTCATGTAATGTTAAAAAAGGATGTAATCCGATAAAGGAATATCTCGACCAGCTAGAAGATTCGTCTTTGCTTTCTAGCAAATACACAATATCCTGTTTCAGTTTCTCAACAATTTGAATGGGTGAGAGCGTATCAACTGTAATGGTTTCAACAATCGGGATGGTTTTGTAAAACTGACTATCTCTTAAAAATTGGGTAAGATTTGATTGGGATTTCATAAGCACACTCCTTAAATGGATTTAAGGAGAATGAGGGGACATCTTGAGGATTTGTTTGAGTATACGAAATAAGCCTAAAAGAGGCTTCGCTCTTTTAGGCAGTATGATTAAATAGAAGTATCGTATCTCTGCTCAACTCTACTCATCTCAACTACCCTAGTCTCATTCTCATCTTCTCTAAGCTTGCAATGCCGTTCACACCTGTGTGTAAACTTCGGCTGTTCATATCGTATTATAATTCCTTGTTTTTTGTCAACTGTAAATCAGGCCGAAGCGTGACAGCCTCTTCCAAGTATACGTGCTGGATGTCTTCCTGCTTGACATCTGTCTGAACGGTCATTAAAACGCGAATACACTTCTTTAGACCTCCATCAATGTCAAGCTCTTGCATACAAGTAACAGGCACATAGGTCCATCCTTCAAACTGCCTGAGTGCTTTTGCTGGAAAAACAGAGTGAATATCTTGTGTAGCTGAAATCAAGATCTGCACGACACGCTCTGGATCTACTTGATTTTTTGAAATGATCGCTTCTAGTAGCTGCTTCGTTTTGGTTAACACTTCTGTTTCTGTATCTTCTGTCACAGTTGTAGCCCCGCGTATCCCGCGAAACATCATAGACAGCCCTCCTCCCGTTTCCATTCTTCGAGCCAGTGATACAGCTCATCTTTTGTGAAAGATTGCAGGGTGACGTCTCCAACTTGTTTTAGCAAAACAAACTGAACACTCCCGCCTCTTGCCTTCTTATCACCAATCATGCGATCGACAAATGTTTTGGTTGAAATCGTTTGTGTGACTTGTACTGGGAACCCTAGTTCTTTCATCCACACTTTAAGTTTCTCACGATCTAGGCTGAGTCCTTGCTCTTTTTCACTGACATATAAAGCAAACTGCATGCCAATTGCAATGGCATCTCCATGCGTGATCGCACCGTATCCATACTCCGCTTCAATGGCATGCCCTAGTGTATGACCTAAATTCAAGTATGCCCGCACACCTTGTTCTTTTTCATCTTCTTGAACAATGGATGCTTTCACTTGAATCCCTTGATAAAGCATATGTGCCAGTTCATCCTTTGATAATTCTGTCAACGAACGAATGGACATCAGTTCTGATAAAAAGACTTCACTTGAAATCAGTGCATGTTTTATCACTTCTGCAAAGCCTGATCTCAGCTCTATTGGTGAGAGTGTCTCTAGCATACTTGTATCATAGATGACAGCAGCCGGTTGATGAAACGCACCAATTAAATTTTTGCCGAGCGGATGATTGATTCCGGTTTTTCCGCCGACTGCACTATCATGTGCAAGCAGCGTGGTCGGTACTTGAATAAAATCAATGCCTCTCATATAAGTGGCAGCAGCAAAGCCAGCCAAGTCTCCAATCACCCCGCCTCCTAATGCAATGATGCATGAGGAGCGGTCGAGTTGAAATTGGATGGCTTTCGTATGAATCTGCTCAAACTGCGCAAAAGATTTTGATTGTTCTCCGTTTGGCACCACTACTTTTTGTACAGACCATTTCTGTTTAAGTAATTGAACCATTTCATCTCCATAAAGGGCATCGACGGCTGAATCTGTCACGATAAAGAGCTTCGTGTAGGATCGCCCAGTGGAAGTAATCAAGTCTACGATATTTTGTCTAATCCCATCACCGATATATACAGGATAAGTGGCTGAAGACGTCTTCACTTCCAGTGTTTTCATTAAAACTCCCTCTGAAGCTGGCGCATTTTGTCCACATTTTCTTTAATGCGGTCAATTTGATCAAGACCAAACTGCTCAACCACTGCATTGGCGATTTCCCATGCAACGACTGCTTCTGCCACAACACTTGCGGCTGGTACAGCACAGCTGTCAGAACGCTCAATACTTGCAGAGAAAGGTTCTTTTGTCTCAATATCCACGCTTTGCAATGGTTTGTATAAGGTTGGGATTGGTTTCATAACCCCTCTTACGACGATTGGCATGCCAGTTGACATTCCGCCTTCAAGGCCACCTAAGCGATTTGTTTTTCTCGTATAGCCTTTTTCTTCATCCCAGATGATTTCATCATGAACTTCACTGCCATTTTTAGAAGCCGCCTCAAAGCCAATACCGAATTCAACTCCTTTAAAAGCGTTGATACTCAGTACTGCACCCGCAAGCTTGCTATCCAGTTTGCGGTCATAGTGCACATAGCTGCCGACTCCAACTGGCATCCCTTCAACGATGACTTCGACAATACCACCAATTGAATCGCCGTTTTTCTTCGCTTCGTCAATGGCATCCATCATTTTTTGACCAGCTTCACTGTCATAGCAGCGAACAGGTGATTCTTCTGTTACTTTTTGCAAATCTTCAATAGATGCATAAGCGGTATGGGAAGCTTTTACTCCACCAATTTCAAGGACGTGACCAGCCACTTTGATTCCAAGGTGAGCCAAAATTTGTTTCGCTACTGCACCTGCTGCTACACGAACCGTTGTCTCGCGTGCTGATGAGCGTTCTAATACGTTTCTCATATCACGGTGACCATATTTAATCGCACCATTTAAATCCGCATGCCCTGGTCTTGGACGAGAGATTTGACGCTTCATTTCACTCTCTTCTTCTTCAGTAATTGGCTCTGCACCCATGACCTTTGTCCAGTGCTTCCAATCATTATTTTCAACAACAAGTGCAATAGGAGAACCTAATGTTTTCCCGTGGCGGACTCCACTTAACACTTTCGCTTGGTCTTTTTCAATCTGCATTCTTCTTCCGCGGCCATGACCTTTTTGTCTTCTAGCCAGTTCATAATTGATGTCATCCTGCTCTATGTAAAGTCCCGCTGGAACTCCTTCAATAATTGTGGTCAGTTGTGGACCATGTGATTCACCTGCTGTTAAGTACCTCATGACTTATTCTCCCTTCATCGCATTAACGCTTTTAAGTAAAACTATAATAACACACTTCCTACTAAAAAGTCAGCTACTACCCCTTCTTTTGATAAAAGAAAGTATCAGCAGAGGTTAATCCAAACTTTTCTGGGTGAAAAATTTGTTCTGTAGAACCAACAAATAATACGCCGTTTTGCTTTAAACTGCTGCTCATTTTTAAGTAAATTTCTTCTTTCGCCTCTTCTGTAAAGTAGATGAGGACATTTCTGCACACGATGAGATCCAGCTGTTTTTCATATGGATCTGCTAAAAGGTTGTGTTTCTTAAATTGAATGTGCTTTCGAATCTCATCCTTCACCGTGTAAAATGAGGAATCTTCTTTGGTGAAATATTTTTGCTTGATTTGATCTGGCACCTCTTGCAAAGATCGTTCATGATATCTTCCTTTTTGCGCAGATTGCAGGACTTTATCATCTATATCTGTTGCAATAATTTGGAAGTCCTTCACAAGCGGATGGCTTGATAGCAACATTGAGAGTGTATACGGCTCTTCTCCAGTTGAGCAAGCTGCACTCCATATTTTTAGGGTGCCGCTGTTTTTTGAAAGCAGCGGCAGGATTTTTTGATCAAGTACTTCCCAGCGCTGATAGTTTCGGTAAAATTCTGACACATTGATCGTCATTCGATCCATCGTTTCATCTAATAGTGCTTTGTCCTTTTCAAGAGCAGACGCAAATGCCTCAAAATCTTTATATCCTTTTTTATCATAAAGAGATGTTAATCTTCGTTTCATTTGTGCTTCTTTATATAAATTCAGATCTACCCCAGTTAGTTTTTTCCATTTTCCAACAAATACTTGATACTGATCCATCAATGTCCTCTCCTGTCTCATCTATCTTTGTCCTAGTATAGCTGTTTTTATCATAAATTTGTATCATCTCATGCGAAAATTCGTATAGAAATCTCAATATAAAAAAGCCAAAGTGATCATTTGATGAACACTTTGGCTTGAACATTAATAAATCCAGCTTGAGATCGTTTGATCCCAGTTTGTCAGTTCTTCTTGTTTAAAGAAAAGGTTGATTTCTCTTTCGGCACTTTCTGGTGAGTCTGAGCCATGGATAATGTTTTTGCCAACAGTTAATCCATAGTCGCCTCTTATTGTTCCTGGAAGCGCTTCCTTCGGATTTGTCTTTCCAATTATCTGCCTTGTTACGTCTACGACTTGTTCACCTTGCCATACCATCGCAAATACAGGTCCTGACGTAATAAAGTCAACCAATTCACCGAAAAATGGTTTTTCTTTATGCTCTCCGTAATGTGTTTCTGCTACTTCTTTTGGAATGCTCATGAGCTTTGCTCCAACAAGCTGAAGCCCCTTTTTTTCGAATCTTGACACAATTTCACCGATTAATTGTCTTTCCACACCATCAGGCTTGACCATAAGAAATGTTTTGTCCATATACGTTTTCCACCCCGTCGTTATGTATGTATAGGCTTACATTGTTACAAAGTGATCGTATCATTTTTTTTTATAATAATCAATTTTTGACAAAAAATTTCACAAAAAAACCAATCAACGAAACGTTGATCAGAATTTTCGTTTACCTATATATTTTGCAATCGACGCTAATGAAGATTTAGCCCGCCCACGCGGAAGTTGATCGAGCTGTTCAAATGCTTTTTTCAAATACATTTCACTCACTCGAATAGAACGGTCGATCGCATCTGTTTGTTTGAGATGTTCAATCACAGGTTTCAGCTGCTTTTCCGTCGTTTCACTATTGATCAGCTTCAACTGACCTTCTAACGTCGGGTTCTGAAGCGCATATAAAACAGGAAGAGTGACATTTCCTTGTAAAAGGTCCCCGCCAACTGGCTTGCCTAATTCTTCTTCAGTTGATGTAAAATCAAGGACATCATCAATGATCTGGTACGACATACCAACATAGTACCCAAACCAGTAAAGGGCTTTATGTGTTTTTTCATCTGTTCCAGCTGCAATCGCACCTAATTGGCAGCTGCCTGCAATAAGCAAGGCTGTTTTTCGTTTAATTCTTCTTAAATATGTACGAAGGTTTTGGTCCATGTTGTATTTATCTTTGACTTGTTCTATTTCCCCAAGACAGAGCTCGACGACCATTTTTGACAAAATTTCATGTGCCATTGGGTGATTGATTTTCGTCATGTACTCGAGTGACCTTGCAAATAAGTAATCCCCCGTGTACATCGCAATTCTGTTGTCCCATTTTGCTTTAATCGTCGGTTTTCCTCTTCTTAGTTCTGCATCATCAATGACATCGTCATGGACAAGTGATGCCATATGAATTAATTCAAGCGCTACGGCTACATATTTAATTTTATTAATATCATAGTCACCAAACATGCCTGAAAGGAGAACAAAAACGGGGCGGATTCGTTTTCCGCCCGCTTGCAGCAAATGAAGACCGGCTTCACTTAATAATGCATAATCAGAGCGAACGGTTTGTTCAAGCTCTTTTTCAATTATATCGATATCATGATTTAGAAAAGAAATCATTGCTTTTAGTTTCATTATTTTCACCCAAATATCGTTTATTCAAAGCTTCTTTCCGATATGTGTTGCTGCTACACCGCCTGTAAATGGATGATACGAGACATCAGACAGACCGGCCTCTTCAAAAAGAGACGCCAGTTCTTTCATGCCAGGGAACGTTTTGGCTGATTCTTGAAGCCATGAATACTCCTGATAGCTTTTGGCAAACAGCTTGCCAAAGAGCGGCATGATGTATTTGAAATAGACATAATACCCTTGTTTAAACCCAATCATCTCAGGCTGTGATGTTTCAAGGCAGACAACCATTCCACCGGGTTTTACCACTCGTGTCATTTCCTTTAGCACTGTTAAGTAATCAGGGACATTTCGAAGGCCAAAACCGATTGTGACATAATCAAATGAGTTGTCCTCAAAAGGTAGCTCCATTGCATTGCCGTGGAGCAGCTCAATTTGATTGTAGCCACCTGTTTTCACCTTCGTTTCGCCAACACTCAGCATATTTTTACTGAAGTCAAGGCCTTTGACCTCGCCTGTTTCTCCAACAGCGTCTGCAAGCGCAATCGTCCAATCGGCAGTTCCGCAGCATACATCTAGTGCTTTGGCTCCTTTTTGAACATTCATGAGCTTCATTGTTTTATCGCGCCATTTTTTATGCTGTTTAAAGCTAATGACAGAGTTCATTTGGTCATAGTTTTTATAAATTTTTTCAAATACACCGTGTACTCGCTGTTCTTTTGATTGCTGCATGACTTACCCTTCTTCCACTTTCTGATGGTACGCAGGTTCATTTTTCATATGATCCAAGCGATTTAATAGCTCTTTTTGAACGATCGGAGATGAAACTAGATGCTCCTTGATTGATCGTTTGGCCTTTTCATAGCCTTCACTCTCAAAGTTGTCAAAACATGTATAGGCGTCCGTATAGCTATCGTTCAAAAAAAGTTTTAAATGTTTGTCGTCTTCTGCTTGTTTCATAAAACGTTTATAAACAAGGAAGCGACTTGCAATTTCATTCCAATGCGTCAATTGAAAGTGCTCAGAAATTCTTTGGAATAGCGCAGATTCTACTGTAGCAACACTTTTATAAAAGTGGGCTGCATCTTGAATGGATCGATCATATAGTCTAATTTTATGTTCATTAATCTCTTTGATCGCCGTGGCGAGAGTACGGATCATGTAAATATCTTTCATGTCAGAGAGAAGAGAGTAATAGAGACCGCTGAAATAGTCTCCTGCTAGGATGGTCAACTGACGATTTTTGAACTCGTCTTGTTTGATGGCTGCAGCAGTTGTGACTTCGTCATGGGTATCAAGGGCAATTTGCACAAGCATCGCCGTTAAAATATAATTTTCTTTTTTCTCAGCATCGATTTGAGCTTCATCAAACATTGCATGAAAAAGAAGGAGCTTATCTTCATCGATGAGCGGCGCACGCAAATGCTTCGCCAAATAAGGATGAGAAAGCTTTTTGTTTAATTTTATATTCAGATTAGATAAAATTCCGTAGATGTCTTGCAAAGATATCACCCTTGTCCCAAAAATTACAGTTTCATATGTAGCTCTCTACATTGTATAGAGATTTATTATACCATATCAGGCCTGACTTTCATGCTATCAAGTGCATAGTCGTGCGTTATTTCTTTGCTTCGCTTTGAATTTCACCGAAGCTTGTTTGAATGACAGCATCGCCTCGCACTTTGATGGCTGATGTGTGCTCAGTAAATTGTGCGATAATGACTTCACCTTTATCGAGCTTTTCGGAATGGTGAAATCTTGTATCGGAACCTCTAGTTAAGCCGATCACATTGACACCATTATCAATGGCTTTAATCACCACAAAATCAGATGCTTTATTTTCACTCAATCTGTTCACCTTCCATCTATGGATTAGTCGTTTTTAATAAATGAAAGCACTTCTGCTCTTGCTGCCGCATCATTTGCAAATGTACCGCGTACGGCTGAAGTGACGGTTTTAGCGCCGGGCTTCTTCACTCCGCGCATCGTCATACACATATGCTCGGCTTCAACGACAATCATCACACCATGTGGATTTAAAGTTTCCACCATACTATCTGCAATCGTTGATGTAATGCGCTCCTGAAGCTGCGGGCGCTTTGCCACGGCTTCTACTGCTCTCGCCAGCTTGCTGAGTCCCGTTACTTTTCCGCCGCGCGGAATATAAGCGACATGGGCTTTGCCATAGAATGGCACAAGATGGTGTTCACACATTGAATGAAAAGCAATATCTTTCACAAGAACAAGTTCTTCATGATCTTCACCAAAAATGGTTTTAAAATGTTCTTTTGGATCTTCATTTAATCCCGAGAACACTTCTTCATACATTTTTGCTACTCGTTTTGGGGTATCAAGAAGTCCCTCACGATCTGGATCTTCTCCGATTGCTTTTAATATATCGCGTACCGCGTGTTCGATTAATTCTTTATTTATTTCACTCATGTATTATATCCTCCAAAGGCGATTACATTTCATTCAGATTCTAGCACACTTCAGATCCTAAAAGCAAAGGAGAGCGTTCTAAACAAACCATTTGATTCAAAAGGAAAAGCCCCTTATCAAAGGGGCTTTTCTAGACCAGTGTGAAACTGTATATGTATAACTCCTTCAATAGGATCATTACACATAACGATTATTTACCTGCCACCGCGTCTTTAAGTGCTTTACCTGGTTTGAAAGCAGGTACTTTGCTTGCAGGGATTTCGATCTCTGCACCAGTTTGTGGGTTACGTCCTTTACGAGCTGAACGCTCACGTACTTCAAAGTTACCAAAACCAATAAGTTGGATTTTGTCACCATTTTTAAGTGCATCTAAAATTGTATCAAAAACAGAATCAACTGCTTTTGTCGCGTCTTTTTTAGATAACTCGCTTGCTTCAGCAACCGCGTTAATAAGTTCTGTCTTGTTCATGCCTTTCACCTCCTCCCAAAAATATGCATTCAATAGATTGTTATCATTTCTTCACAATTCATCTTCTTTCTATACACTTTTTTTGAAAAAAAGAGCGTATAGAAAGCGTCATACATGGCTTTTCATTAGAAAACTTCTCTTTGAAGGAATGTTTGTCCAACAAAGTGAAGATTTTCTGTAAGTAGATTAACACATATGAAATACCATATCAAGCATTTTAAAGGGAAGAATCCTTATTCGTCAAGGATTAAGGGCACTTTTGCGAACGAATATTCCTAATTTCAGCCTGAATCTGACTAATCTTTATACAATTGTCTTTTTATGACTTCACCCGCACGCAAAAAAAGACCCCCATCAATGAGAGGTCTCACATCCTATAGAATAATCGCGATCAGACCGCCTGATCCTTCGTTAATAATTCGTTCAAGCGTTTCCTTTAGTTTATACCTTGCATTTTCCGGCATTAGCGAGAGTTTTGCTTGAATGCCTTCTCTGACAAGCGAGCTGAGTGAGCGTCCAAATATATCGGAATTCCAGATAGAAAGCGGATCATCTTCAAAGTCTTGCATTAAGTATCGGACGAGCTCTTCACTTTGTTTTTCTGTTCCGATAATCGGTGCAAACTCACTTTCTACATCTACCTTAATCATATGAATAGATGGCGCGACTGCTTTTAATCTGACGCCGAATCTTGATCCTTGCCTAATGATTTCCGGCTCATCTAAACTCATATCCGACAAAGCTGGTGCCGCAATTCCATAACCAGTCTGCTTCACCATTTTTAAAGCGTCAGACACTTGATCATACTCCGTTTTCGCATGTGCAAAATCTTGCATGAGCTCAAGAAGGTGATCTTTGCCCCTAATTTCCACACCAACCACTTCTTTTAGGATATGATCATATAGATCATCCGGCGCATACAGATCAATTTCTGCGATCCCTTGACCCATTTCAATGCCTGCTAAGCCCGCTCTTTCGATAAAATCGAATTCACTGAACTGACCTACCACTCGGTCAACATCTCTTAATCTCTTAATATCCTTGACGGTTTCTTTCACTGAATCCTGATAACTCTCTCTTAGCCAATGATCTTCTTTTAGTACCATGACCCAGCTTGGCAGGTTCACATTCACCTCAAGCACTGGGAATTCATATAATGCTTCACGAAGTACACTGAGGACGTCTTGTTCTCTCATACTTTCGACACTCATCGCGAGTACAGGAATATCATATTTTTGACTAAGTTCCTGCCGCAGTGCTTCTGTTTCAGGGTGATAAGGTCTCACAGAGTTGATCACCATAATAAACGGCTTTCCAACTTCTTTGAGTTCGTCAATGACACGTTCTTCTGATTCAATATAGTCATGTCTTGGGATTTCCCCAATTGATCCATCTGTTGTAATCACAACACCAATGGTTGAATGCTCTTGAATGACCTTGCGTGTACCAATTTCCGCTGCTTCATGAAACGGGATTGGCTCTTCATACCACGGCGTATTAATCATTCTCGGACCATTTTCATCTTCATACCCACGTGCACCAGGCACGGTGTAGCCTACACAATCGACAAGCCTAATGTTGACATCCAGGCCGTCACTCACGTGAATGGATGCCGCTTGATTTGGCACAAATTTTGGCTCTGTGGTCATAATGGTTTTTCCTGCTGCGCTTTGCGGCAATTCATCCTGTGCTCTTGCACGGTCTGCCTCATTATTGATATTCGGGAGCACCACGAGCTCCATAAACTTTTTAATAAACGTAGATTTCCCTGTACGAACAGCTCCAACGACTCCTAAATATATATCGCCTCCTGTTCGTTCAGCGATATCCTTGAAAATATCGACTTTTTCCAAGTGATCCCCTCCCGGACTTGCTATCCTCGTTTTCAAATAAAATACTCTATACTTCAATCAAACGGTGCTTGAAAGGTGTCAGGACAATATATGTGTATGACGTTGTCCTATTTGAATATGACACCTTTTTTGTTTTGAGAGTATGTTTAGCCATAAAAAAACCTTTCTCCTCATTTATATGCAGAGGAGAAAGGTTCATTCTTGTTTATGACGTCTTTTTTTCTAAAAAAGCCGGCTCACCTTTTTTGTTGATCGTATATGGAACAGAAAACGCTGGTACAAACGGGGTTTCCTGCCAATAGACATCTTGAATATTTTCACCTGGTTTCAGCTTTTGTTTCGTATTTTTCAAAATCTGGGCAAAATCACTGCGATAGTCAACATAGATTTCGCCATTTGAGGAAATCAGTAATGGAAGTGATTCACCCGTGACAGGGCTCGTCACTGTAGGCGGTGCTTTTAACCCTAGTTTTTTTTCATTTAACGTATATAAATCTTTGGATACTACTTTGCCATATGGCGGATATGTATGTTCATCTTGATATATTTTGATCCTTAGACGTAATTCACTGATCGTTTGTGTCATTTTGACATCAAGCAGTTTCACCGTTGGGTTTTGTTCGACGTCTGTGAGGACATAGATATATTCGCCCCCGCCTTCAAAAGATGTCGACGGTACATCGTGTAAATATCTTGGTGACAGACGCTTAAAGTCAATGACATACTTCTGATAAATCGGTGTGTCGCCTTCTTTTGTTTCAATCGGTAAAAGGCCATTTGTCGCTTTTTGAAAGTCTTCAATCGCTGTCTGCACACTTTGCAGCTGCTCTTTATATGGCACGCGGTTTTCAGCTTTGCGATTCTCTGGATAGAGGCACCCCGTAAGTAAAATAAGTGTTAACAGCATGACACTGATTTTTGCTTTGATCATCACATTCTTCCTTTTTCTTTATTCATTGACCGGCCCGCTAACTACAACTAAAAACACAATGATACCTGATATGAGCATTAAGCTGTACGCGACAGTCGAAGCTGTTATTTTCAGAAATCGGCTCTTCAGCTTAAACCTACTCAAATAAATGGTTACAACGGCTAAAAACATGAGCCCCATTGAACCAAGCGCAAACCACATCTTGATTAAAGCAAAACTCATCGTGCCTGTCCCCCTTTAATATAAACGAATTGTAAGCGTTTATATTTCATTCTAAACCAAAATTAAGTAAAATATCAATCATTTTTCCAATCATTCAGAAAAAAGTGAATAAAAAAACTGAAGCAAAGAGGGGGACTCTGCTTCAGTCATTAGGTCGACTATTTTTCCTCATTCTGTAGAGGCAAAGCTCTATTCAAACTTCATTGTTATGTTATGCAAGTCTTCCCCTTCTTGCATCCTCTACACGCCTAAGTTCAGTCTTCCAATTACTTTGTTTGGTTTTCGAACATGTTCACAAGGTCTTCCATCTCATGTGTTTTCACACGTGCCATCAAGGATTCTACAGCATCGTCAACTTTTTTCCCTTCAAATAGGACGCCGTAAAGAGCCTCCGTAATCGGCATGCTGACCTTGTATTCTTTGGAGAGCTGATAAGCGCCTTTTGTTGTGCGGACGCCTTCGACAACCATCCCCATTTTTTCAAGCACTTCTTCGAGCTTATATCCTTTACCGAGTAAATTACCGCAGCGCCAGTTACGCGAATGAACACTTGTACATGTGACAATCAAATCTCCAACACCTGTTAATCCGGCAAACGTAAGAGGGTTTCCTCCCATTTTTGTGCCGAGGCGGGCGATTTCAGCAAGCCCCCTTGTGATGAGCGCTGCTTTCGCATTATCGCCATATCCGAGTCCATCTGTGATCCCTGCCGCAAGAGCGATGATGTTTTTCAGCGCCCCGCCAATTTCCACCCCAATCACATCAGGGTTGGTGTACACTCTAAAATTATTGTTCATGAACAAATCTTGAACAAATTGAGCTGCTTCAATATTTTCTGACGAGACAGTCACAGTTGTCGGATGACGCAAGCCAACTTCTTCAGCGTGACTTGGTCCTGACAGGACAACCACTGCTTCCCTTTTCGCTTCTGGGACTTCTTGTTCAATCATTTGAGAAATTCTAAGAAGCGTATCTGGTTCAATTCCTTTACTGACATGAACAAATGGCACCTTTGACGTAATGAACTCATTGGCCTGTTTCAATACTTCTCGAATAGCCTTTGTTGGCACAGCGACAATAATCGCATCTGTCCCTTCTAGTGCCTGTTTCATATCTGTTGTCGCTTGAATAGACGCTGGCAATGCAACATTAGGCAAGTAATCATGATTTTCATGTTTCTCATTGATTTGATCAATTAATTCTTGTCTATGTCCCCACATGTGTACATCATGATGATTATCAGCTAATACAAGCGCAAGAGCTGTTCCCCAGCTCCCTGCTCCAAGTACTGAAATTTTCTTCATCCTGCTCACCCTTTTTATTTTCTCGCTCTCGCAAATATTTTAATTGGTGTTCCTTCAAAACCAAATGCATCTCGAATTCGGTTTTCTAGGAAACGCTCATAAGAAAAGTGCATAAGTTCTGGATCATTTACAAACACAACAAAGGACGGCGGTTTGATCGCCACTTGTGTTGCATAGTAAATTTTCAGACGCTGTCCGTTATGGGTCGGCGTTGGGTTCATTGCTACGGCATCCATGATAATATCATTTAGAATGTTAGTTTGAACGCGCATCGCATGATTTTCACTAGCGGTAATGATTGTTGGCATTAACGTGTGAATTCTCTTTTTCGTAAGAGCAGACATGAATAAGACAGGTGCATAATCAAGGAATTGAAAATGCTCGCGAATGTTTTGCTCAAATTCCTTCATTGTACGCTCGTCTTTTTCAACAGCATCCCACTTGTTCACAATGATCACAACGGCTTTACCCGCTTCGTGTGCGTAGCCGGCAATACGTTTATCCTGTTCAATAATGCCTTCTTCACCATCAAGAACAACAGCGACAACATCCGATCGATCAATGGCTTTCAACGCACGGAGTACACTGTATTTCTCTGTTGTTTCATATACTTTCCCTTTTTTTCTCATACCGGCTGTGTCGACAATGACAAAGTCACGTTGGTTGTACGTAAACATTGTATCTACAGCATCTCTTGTCGTACCAGCAATGTTGCTGACAATGACACGTTCTTCACCGAGCATCGCATTCACCAAAGAGGATTTCCCTACATTTGGGCGACCGATTAAGCAGAACTGGACCACTTCTTCATCATACTGTGTATCTGGTAAGTTTTTGAAATGCTCTGCGACAGCATCAAGCAGATCACCTAGACCGAGTCCGTGCGTTCCAGAAATCGGATACGGTTCGCCAAATCCAAGTGCATAAAAGTCATACACGTCGCTTCTCATTTCAGGGTTGTCCAATTTATTGACAGCAAGTACGACAGGTTTTTTCGTGCGATATAAAATTTTTGCGACTTCTTCATCCGCAGATGTGACACCATCTCTTCCATTGACCATAAAGATAATAACATCCGCTTCATCCATTGCGATTTCAGCCTGATGGCGAATTTGCGCCAAAAACGGCTCATCTCCAATATCAATTCCACCAGTATCTATTAAATTAAAGTCATAATTTAACCATTCAGCAGAGCTATAGATTCGATCTCTTGTTACACCAGGTGTGTCTTCTACAATCGATATTCTTTCGCCTGCGATTCGATTAAAAATTGTAGATTTTCCAACGTTGGGCCTTCCAACAATGGCTACGACAGGTTTACCCATAGTACCCTTCCTTTCAATCCAGCCGCGATTCAATATGTTCATCATCATGTTTCAACCGGGATTTATAATTTTCATTCAGTTTTATGAAATAAACCCTTCAAACATGAAGGGTTCAACTTATATATTATATCAATTTTTAATCAGACCACAATGAATAACTTAAAAATGTTTGACGATCAAGTAAAGATCTTCTCCAATGCCGTGTGCAATTCCATCTAAAATGGCCTCTAAATTCATGGCATACATGTCGAGTTCTTCTTTATTTTCACAGAAAAAAACGGCTGTTCCGCCAATGACCCGCTCTTTATTTGTTGTCGCCACAGCCAATATAAATTGTTCAATGGTGTTCGCCATGCCCTATTACCTCACTTTCTTTTTAATGAAATCTGTCGGCATTCTAATGGCATTTTCTAAAATTGGCACCTCTTCTAATACACGGACAGCTAAATCTTCACGCTGCCATTGCGGTAAAATGAATACGCCAAGTGTGCCATTATTCAGATCACGTTTTGCGAGCGGACAAAGCGATGGTTCACCAGAATCTCGGTATACACCAAGCACGTTGGATAAATCAAATAAGATAGCTTGCCGCTGCCCAAGGTTTGCGATGGTTGTGGCCGAGTTAAAATTCTTCGGAGTCAAGATGAACCCCATTCCATGCTCTAAAATCAATTTTTGCTTTTCAGGCAGCCCGATATTCATAATGTAAATATCATTTACGTAAAGTCCTGCGCCGTCAAAACGAAGTTCCCCTTTTTGAATATTCACGATATCCTTTAATTGGCTCCCTGACATTAATAGTTTTGCCATGAAAAAACAAAGAATACCGACCACTGTCCCAACGACGAGCGAAAAGAAAATACAGGCGGTCGTTGTAATAAGGGCAGTAAGAATGGCAATATAATTTCTACTTTCAAAGGCGATCGCAATGCCTTCGATATATGTACTGCCTCGTGAGACAAGCTCATACGAATCCATTTGGGTCAATGTATTTCTTTCCATATTACGCACATCACGAAATTGCGTGGCTGCAAGCGTCAGAAAGGTAATGGCAGTGAATTCTTCCTGGATCAGCGCAGGCATAATAATAGCACCAAGCCCTGATGCGATAAAACCTAGCGCAATGTGAATCACTTGTCCATGAATATATGTGGGATATTGCCGATAATCAGTTCTTAGCATATAAAGCCTAGCCGCCATCCCAAAGATGACACCAATAATCACAGGAAACGTGTAATTTGTCATGTTGATTTTGCAGCCCCTTTTACTGGTTTTCTAGATGAACGGGTGTTCAAGAGTTTTTCAAGCTGACCTACACCTAATAGAAAGACAGCTCCTTGAACAGCCATGGAAAGAAACGAGAGATCTCCTATGACAATGGAAGATGTGAGGCGATGAATCGTAAGCGCATAAAGGGCTTCCCCCAGACATATAGCCATCATCCATAAAGTGATCCGTTCCGTTAACTGATGCCCATATGTTAAACACATCAAGATCAGCAAGGCAAATACAACCCAGTCCACCTTTATTATCGTGAACCAAACTGGATCATATAATGCAAAAATCATAAAAAAGGCATACGCACTGACCATGGAACCTAATTGCATGATTCGCATGATTCGATGAGCAGGCCGAAAGATCACGAATGACATGCAAGCATATAAAAAGGTCATCAAAAATCCTGCATTGATCCTAATGTCTAAAATAGAAACCATGACATGACTGCATATAATATGAATGAGAACACATACGCCCAGCACATTGCGCCACGTGCTTTTCTCCATGATAAATGTCACCATAATCCAAACGAACCATATTGACCAATAATAGTACAATGCCTCCAACCCTCATCACCTCAATTACATTATGGGAAAATCTCCAGTTTTTAAACGTATGAGAAGATGCGGGATTTGCATGAAATAAACAAGAGGTGACACCCTAATAATTGAGGAGGGATGTATGATGGGTAAGGATAGACAGGAAAAACGCCTAAAGGCGTCAAGAAGAGTTGAATCTGATCGCGATCAATCCATTCATCACAAAGGGGCAACAACTTTAGAAGGCCCGGAAGACGCTCGCAAAAGAAATCAATAAAAAAAGACATGTGATTACCACATGTCTCAGCGTGCAGACAAACCCTCGCATTCAGTGTCAGTCCTGCGCATTGGTGCTCACGAATGTCAAATTCGCTCCGCAAAAAGTAGCTTTCTTTCATAGACAAAAAAAGTTTTCTTTCACGCTGAAAAGAAGACAAAGGGCTACATTTCATTTAGTCCTTTGTCTTCTTATTTCTTAAACTATAGTACGTAGTATCCACGCCTCTTTCTTTCAGCCAATGACTTGTTTCCCCTGTAAGCACAATCGGAGCTTGCCTTAGCTCCTCAATTGTTTTCATGCCAAGTACTGTCATCAACATCTTCACATCATCTTGTAGATCAATGATATCAGAGATGAGGCCCTTTTCTCCTCCACTCGTCAGGGATTTTAAGAAAAAGCCGGCTAATCCAACGGCAGACGCACCAAGAGCAATTGATTTTGTCACATCAAGTGCATCTTGAATGCCTCCAGAAGCTAGGACGGTTTGATCTGGAAAGGCTGTATGTACTTCAGCCAGACTCGCTGCAGTTGGAATTCCCCACTGGTCAAAATAGCGAAGTGCTTTTTGACGGCGCAGGTTCTCGATTTTAGAAAAATTCGTTCCCCCAAATCCACCTACATCAACAGCAGCAACTCCAACATCAAATAATTTCTTTGCTGTTTCCTTACTCATCCCAAATCCAACTTCTTTGACGACAACAGGCACCTCAATTGATTCAGCAATGGCTGAGATCCGCTCAACAGCACCTCTGAAATCACGATCTCCTTCAGGCATGACGATCTCTTGAATCACGTTTAAGTGAATTTGAAGCATGTTTGCCCCCAGCATGTCAACGGCATCCCGTGCTTGCTGAATTGTCGCCTCACTGCCCAAATTGGCAAAAACGAGTCCATCTGGATTCACCTTTCGAACCACTTCATACGTACGACGTTCGTCTGCATCTTTCAGTGCAGCCATTTGTGATCCGACTGCTACTGGAATATTGGTTTCCTTCGCTGCGATAGATAAAGAGCGATTAATCTCATAGGTCGATTCTCCGCCTCCACCAGTCATTGCATTGATAAAAATTGGCGAACCGAAAGTCAGTCCGCCAATTGTCGTATGTGTATCAATTTGTGATGTCGCAAGATCTGGTAAACTGGCGTGAACGAAGGAAACATCTTGTAAACCTGTTGCTGCATGCTGGCCAGTCGACAAAGCATGCTCAATATGCTGTTTCTTTCTTTCTGCTCGCGTCAATTTTGATCACCAAATTATTTTAGTTTATTGAGTTTATCACCAATCAGGTCACCAAGCTGGAATCCGCTTGTATTTTCTTCTTTCGCCTGATATTGACGGTAATCCTCTTCGATTTGTTTTTCAGGATTCTCTTCTAATTCACGAATGCTAAGTGAAATGCGCTCTTCATCTTCATTGACATCAAGCACTTTCACTTTCACAGTCTGCCCTTCTTCAAGGACTTCTTGAGGAGTACCGATATGTTTGTGTGAAATTTGGGAAATATGCACAAGTCCTTCTACACCTGGCAGAATTTCAACAAATGCTCCAAAGCTCACAAGACGTTGAACGGTTCCTTCAAGAACATCACCTTGTTTTACCTTTTCGCCAATTTGGCTCCAAGGTCCTGGTAATGTTTCTTTAATAGATAGTGAGATACGTTCGTTATCGCGGTCAACAGCAAGAACTTTGACTTTCACTTCCTGTCCTTCTTCAACAACGTCAGATGGCTTTTCGACATGCGCATGGGATAGTTGAGAAATGTGAACTAATCCATCAATGCCGCCAATGTCAACAAATGCACCAAAGTCAGTCAGGCGCTGCACTTTTCCATCAATCACACTGCCTACTGCAAGCTTTTGCAGGAAGTCTTGCTTCTTGTCTAATTGTTCTTGCTCAACGACTGCACGATGCGATAGAATCACGCGGTTTTTCTCGCGGTCAAGCTCTACCACAACAAGCGAGAGTGTTTTTCCTTTGTAGTCAGTGAAGTCTTCTACATAGTGTGCCTCAACAAGAGACGCAGGAATAAATCCGCGAACACCAATGTCGACCACTAGACCACCTTTGACAACGTCTTTTACTTCTGCTTCAAATACTTCTTTTGTTTCAAACTTTTTCTCTAGGTCTTCCCAAGCGCGGTCTGCATCAACAGCACGTTTCGATAAAATCAAAGCATCGTCTTCGACCTTTGTTACTTTAAGCTCTAACTCGTCGCCATCTTTCACGACATCTGATGCTTTTTCAACGTGAAGACTTGATAATTCACTGATTGGGATGATCCCAGGTTGTTTCACATTGACGATATCTACATTGACATGCTTGTCCTCAACTTTAGAAACAATCCCTTTCACTACATCTCCAACCTCTGGTACCTGAACATCGATTTGATTCATTTCCTCTGTCATTTCGATAACCTCCTTGGTCCAAACCTACACAGCTTAGTTAAAACGACTGGGTGAATATGTGTCCTTAGCATGATGATTGCCAGCCGAATATGTATTATAGAAACATTCAAATCAACAGAATTGCTTGAATGATCAATAAAAATAGTATTAGTATAAACTTCTAATAAAAGACCTTGTTTGTCAAGAGATAAACCTCTAACTTATAAAAGTTTTCTAAAATTTCTTACTGTTTTTCTACACGCTCTGCTGCATCTAAAATTTTACCTGCAACCTCTTGAATAGAAAGGGAAGTCGTGTCAATTTCAATGGCATCATCTGCTTTCTTCAGCGGTGATACCTCCCGCTCAGAATCAAGCTTGTCACGTCTTGCAATCTCTTCGATCAGCTGATCGTAATTGACATCATAGCCTTTTTTCTGATTTTCTTCAAAACGACGTTTTGCTCTTTCCTCTACTGACGCAAGCAAGAAAATTTTCACTTCTGCATCTGGAAGAACATGCGTGCCAATGTCTCTTCCATCCATGACGACACCACCTCGGTTCCCCAGCTCTTGCTGCCTGCGGACCATTTCTTCCCGGACAGCTCGATGCTTTGCAACAACAGAGACTTGATTGCTTACGCGGTCTGTTCTGATGTCTTCTGTGACATCGATCGTGTCTAAATGTACTTTTTGACCTTCGTCAGTTGACACAAGTTCAATGACTGTGTTTTTCAATAACGCATCAAGTGCCTGTTCGTCTTCAAGGTCTACGCCTTGATTGAGTGCTGCAAGTGTAATTGCGCGGTACATCGCACCTGTATCGATATAAATATATGATTTTTTCGCTGCGACAATTTTTGCCACAGTGCTTTTTCCTGCTGCAGCAGGACCGTCAATTGCGATAGATAATTTCTTTTTCATAATACCTCTCCTTGATTGAATCTCCCTTATGAATTGTAACACGATCACCGCTCAAACGGGGGAATTTTCTATCAATCCTTTTGCTTAAATGTCTCAATCCAATCTTCAATGCTCATGTTATTCACACCCTCGTATTGTACGACTTTTGACAAAAATAGTTCTCCTTTCGTCAAGTGAAGGGTGACCTGAACCGCCAAAAGCAGAATGAGCTGAATGAGCACTGCTTTGAATAGCCATCTTTCCATTGTTTTCATACAAAAAGCCTCCAACGCTAGATTCTTTCTCTCTAGTATGGAAGCTTTTGACAACCTTTATTCTTATACTTTTTTCACACGTGTTAGAAGCTGCTGCTGGAAGCAATACTTCATGATGTGTTGCTGGTGGTCGTTTGTGATTTCAGTAAATTCCATGATCGCTCTTGTTTTCCCCGTCTGTTCATCTTGATAAACACGATTCATTTCTGCAATCGCTTTAATTTTCACTGGTTCTTTAAGTGAAAGTTCAAACTCTGTGACGACCTCGCCATATTCTTTTAGTGAGACACCTTCTGGAACAGCAATTGCTACACCGCCAGCACTCATATTGACAATAAATGTGTCGAAGGTTTCTTCACCATTTTGCGTAATGGACGCTTTCACCATCGTATCCACTCGAAGATATTCTCTTCGCTGAAGCCGAATCATTTCTTCTTTTGGCGGAATAGAAACGACAATCATCGGGATATCTTCTTTTCTTTTCCCAATGACTTTGCTTGTACATTTGTATGGAATTTGATTTTCATCGAAAAAGAAGACGGTGATTTCTGTTTCTTGATTTAAATAGATCGTGCGCCCCGTTTCTTTATCAGCTGGATAATTAATGCAAATATCATCGTTATTATTTTCCAAAACTTTCGATTTTGCAGTTTTCACTTCTTTGTTCTCATTGACATACTCAATTGTGATTGCATCCCCTATTTGTAACATTCCTCATCACTCTTTTCATCTGTGAAATCGTATCCTCTCTTATATTAAACCATGTATAAAACAAAAGGAAAAGGCTTATTCGCCTTTTCCTCGCTTCCTTTTCTATAGGTCTTTATATATAGGTTCTGCATTTTTTAGCTTATCTACTCTTTCTTCTTTTCCAGTATCTGCATTAATAAACATTCGGTATGTGTCGTTTTTAATGGTTCCTAAAAACTCATAGCAGAGAACTTCCTCTGACATATCATTTTGAACAAGAGCTACATGTGTATCCTCAATCTTCACATGTTTATTTAAGGTCTTTTCAGCTTCTTTTCGAGAAATCTTTGGTGCTTTTATGTCACGTTTTCTGTGATTCATTAAATAGTCTTTCGCTGAGAATCCCACAACCTCACCATCATCTAAAGCGACTTTCATTCGAATGCTATCTGGATAAAGCAATACGTTATTCTGTAAAGGGACATAGGTAAATACGCCGATATTATCAAATTGCGCACTCTCATCTAAATGAAATGATTCAGTATCGAATCCATGCTTCTTTAAGAAACTTAGTGCTTTTTCTGAGGCATCATTTAAACTGATTTTTTGTTTTTTCACTTCACGGTTCTGAAGAAGATAAACAGGATGGCCTCCTTTTTCAGTCAAGTCTAAATAAAAGTTTGCTCGGCTATCTGGGTCTGACATTGACAGGCTGTAGACATCACGGTTCGTTTTACTCCCACTTTTTCTCACCTTGAAATCTTTGTTATGGTCAGGCGCAAATTGCTGGGCGATACGGATCGCTTCTTTTTTTGAAATCTTTTGCCCTTTTAAGTGATTGTAGCCTTGCGTTTCTGATTCAGTTGACACATTTGTAGGGCCAAGATCAACATCTGCAAACGCATCAGCATTTCTTTCAACGGTTTTTAATCCGTCAATGATGGTGTTGTCGTTTTTTCGATCTCCATCAGCCAGTGCCATTTCAACATCCATCCATTTTAAATTTTTGTTGAGTACGAGATGTTGCACTTGTCTAAGTTCGTTTTGAATATCTGCCGCTTGATCATATAAAGTGGTAATGGTTTTGTGTGTATCCTTGTTTAATGGTTCATCTGATAAAGATTTAAGTGACGATTTGTAGCTAAAGTCACCGACATTCGCTAGAAACTCTTCTGTTTTGTTAAAAGGCATCAATGTGAGCGGAAGCTGGCTGACATTGTTATGCGCTTCTGATGACATTCTCCATACATCTGCAAGTGCTGGAGATATAGATGTTTGGCTGTTCATCGCAAGTGTTGCGCCGAGTTTATCGTGCAGCTGATCGACTTGATACGTTAGATCATGGAAGGCTCTTTGATAGTTGTTCTCTGCATGAAGCAGCACTGCATCTTTTTCTTGATGCTCCTTATAGCCCCAG
Source organism: Bacillus sp. 2B09 (assembly GCF_003946835.1). Lineage (NCBI taxonomy): Bacteria > Bacillati > Bacillota > Bacilli > Caryophanales > Bacillaceae > Bacillus > Bacillus sp. 2B09. The sequence goes on along the minus strand of NZ_RPSG01000006.1, from coordinate 11,238 downwards.
TATCCTGTTGAGATGACAGCAATTCCTAAAATAGCAATCAATATTCCTCTGATCATTTATTTACACCTCTTTTTATTCACAGAAAATATGTTTCCCGATTCGTTTAATTTGTGGCCTTCCCCAAATCCATGGGCTTGTCGCTGTATCAGGATTAAAGTAATAAACGGCGCTTTCAGATGGGTCCCAGCCATTAATGGCATCAAATACTGCCTTTTTAGCGGTTTCATTTGGCGCCATATAAAATTGTCCATCTGCTACAGCGGTAAACGCAAGCGGTTCAAAAATGACACCAGCAATCGTGTTTGGAAAGGTTGGGTTGTTTAAACGGTTTAAGATGACGGCTGCGATCGCTACCTGTCCTTCATAAGGTTCACCTCTCGCTTCACTATAAACAGCTTGTGAAAGAAGCTGAATGTCATTGCTTGAAAAACCACCTGGCATGTTGGCTGCTGTTTGTTTCGGCGTTTGATTTGCTTGACCATTTCCTGACTGCTTTCCAGACGAGCTGTTTCCTCCACTTTGACTTTTTTGATTCTCTTTTGTACCTTGTGCTGTCTTTTTTTGCGTGTTTCTTTGCGCAGGAGCCTTTGTTTGCTGATCAAGAGGTTTCCCGCCGTAGTGCGTAAACTGATTCCCTTTTTGCAACTGCTGTTGCACAAACTCTTTATAGTATTTCGTCTTTTGAACTAATAGGCTTTTTGTTTTTTCCCCTACGAGTCCATCGACTTTCTTTACACCAAACTGGCTTTGAAAATTGCGCACGGCCCAGTAAGTTCCCCAGCCATACACCCCGTCTATTTTTCCATTGTAAAAACCATTGTATTGGAGCCTTGCCTGGAGCTCGACGACATCTTCTCCTGTAGCTCCCCGCTGAATCACTTGATTCGTGAAAGCTTCACTTTTTTCAGCTGTCATCAATGAAGACGCGAGCAGAACAATTGAGAAGATAAGGACGATTTGTTTCATGAAACGAGCTTTGTCCATATTTGATCCTCCTGTACTTTTGATGTTTGAATATATGTTTCTTCCGATCCCTATTTTTATACATTCATCACAGGAGGGAATTGGATGGAAAAGACAAAAAACGCCCTAAAGACGTATAGGACGTTTTCCAATTTAAATTTGTACCATCTTCACCGCACGGGCTTTTTTGGCTTTCCGCAGACCAAACCACCATAAAAAAATCATGAACGGCAACATAATATATCCCCAATTTTTCATGCCAAGAAGAATGAAATCATATAAGCCATGAAAAAGGATAGGAAGTATTAAAGAGAGAATCAGCCATTTTCGCTGCTCTTTTTTATCAGAGAAGCGAGCTTTACCTATATAAAATCCCATCACCACACCAAATAAAGCGTGGCTTGATACAGGCAGCAAGGCACGTGTAAACGCGTACTCTACCCCATGACCCACTAAGTACAGAATATTTTCAAGTGTCGCAAATCCAAGCGAGACACTTGTTCCATAGACAATCCCGTCATAATGTTCATCAAACTGTACGTGCGCATAGACACTGACCATTAAAATAAACCACTTTAATGATTCTTCTAAAAAACCCGATGTCACAAATGAAATCACGATAGGATTCGTGGCGATATTTTCCTCTTGGAGGACATACTGAATAAACATGGTTGGAAACACAAGTATGACACCTAGCATAAAAGATCTGATGACCATATGAACCGGCTCATTGTCGTATTGATCTTTCAAATAAAAATAACTTAAAAGTGCGATGCCGGGAGCTAAACCTGCTGAAATGATTGCGATCATAATCAGACCTCTTTCCCTACATTATCCTTTATTATCGTACCACGAATCACCCCTTTTTTATATGACTCGAGCCCAATTTCCCAAAAATAATCTTCTATATAATCCCAATTTACATAAAAAAGAACTGAATCCCTTAGAAGGACCCAGTTCTTTTTTTACCCGTTGATTCTTTTGTTGATTTCTTCTGCAATTAACCCGCCATGAAATCTTCCATTTTCAATGAAAATTTCGTTGGCGTTGTTACCAGCTGCAATGACCCCTGCAATGAAAATACCTTCTACATTTGTTTCCATTGTTTGTTCATCAAATGCTGGGCGGCCTGATTCTGGATCGATCGTTACACCCATTTTTTCTAAAAATGAATGATCAGGATGATAACCTGTCATCGCAAACACATAATCACTTTTCACATGATCCGTTTGGCCTTGCTGGTTTGTAAAGACAACATCCTGTTGTGTAATTTCCTTCACCTCTGCACCGAACTCCATTCGAATGGTGCCATTTCGAACAAGCGCTTCAAACTCTGGTAAAATCCAAGGTTTGATGCTGGATGAATATTCAGTTCCTCTATATAAAACCGTCACCCTGCTTCCGCATTTCACAAGTTCCAGGGCAGCATCAACACTAGAGTTCTTCCCGCCGATCACCGTCACATCTTTATCAAAGTAGGGGTGTCCTTCTTTAAAATAATGATACACATGAGGAAGGTCTTCCCCTTTTACATTCATATAGTTAGGATGATCATAGTAGCCAGTCGCAATCACAACATAGTCACATGTATAGTCGTCTTTTGATGTATTTATCGTAAAACGGCCATCTTTTTTCGTCACAGCGTTTACCTTTTCAAAAGCATTCACACGCAGGCTTTTTCGTCTGACCACCTCTCGGTAATAGGAAAGCGCCTGAATACGAACGGGTTTCCGGTTTTCAGTGATAAAAGCGACGTCACCGATCTCAAGCTTTTCACTTGTACTGAAGAAGGTTTGGTGTGTAGGGTAATGATAAATACTGTTGACCACATTGCCCTTTTCAATCACAAGTGCATCAATCCCAATTTGCTTGAATGCAATGGCAGCTGATAGACCGCACGGGCCGCCTCCTATTATGATCGCTTTTTCTTGTTTCATTTGTTCCACTCCTGTCGTTTCACTGCAATAACAATTGCTGGGCTGTTTGATTCTTTGCATGATTCCATAAAAAAATCTCCTATTTAAGGATAGGAGATTTTAAGGCGCGATGCAAATAAGTCGCTTAAATCCAGCCTCTGAATCGAGAAGCTTCAGCCATTTTACGTACACCGACCATATATGCTGCTAATCGCATATCAATACGGCGGTTTTGCGCCATTTCATAAATATTATTAAATGATTTCACCATCATATCTTCTAATCGAGTTTCTACTTCTTCTTCTGTCCAGTAGAACCCTTGGTTATTCTGAACCCATTCAAAGTAAGAAACAGTCACTCCACCCGCACTTGCAAGTACGTCTGGAACAAGCAGTACACCACGATCTGAAAGAATTTTTGTCCCTTCCAATGTCGTTGGTCCATTTGCTGCTTCTACGACAATTTTGGCTTTAATGTTCGCCGCATTATCTTCTGTAATTTGATTTTCAATGGCTGCAGGTACTAAGATATCACAATCTAGCTCAAGCAGCTCTTGGTTTGTAATTGTATCATTAAATAATTTAGTGACGGTTCCAAAGCTGTCACGTCGGTCAAGCAAGTAGTCAATATCGAGACCATCTTCATCATACAAACCGCCGTAAGCATCTGAAATTCCTACGATTTTCGCTCCGGCATCATACATAAATTTAGCCAAGTAACTTCCTGCATTTCCGAATCCCTGAACGACAACACGAGCCCCATTGATGTCAATTCCTTTTTTCTTCGCCGCTTCTTTGATACAGATCGTTACACCTTTTGCAGTTGCAGTATCACGTCCATGTGAGCCTCCAAGAACAATTGGTTTTCCTGTAATAAATCCTGGCGAGTTAAATTCATCAATTCTAGAATACTCATCCATCATCCATGCCATGATTTGAGAGTTTGTAAACACATCTGGTGCTGGAACATCTTTTGTTGGTCCAACGATTTGGCTAATTGCGCGAACATAGCCGCGGCTTAGTTTTTCAAGCTCCCTAAATGACATTTCTCTTGGATCACAGATAATACCGCCTTTTCCTCCGCCATAAGGAAGATCCACAATACCACATTTTAAACTCATCCAAATTGAAAGCGCTTTTACTTCTTTTTCAGTAACGTTCGGGTGGAATCGAATTCCGCCTTTTGTTGGACCGACAGCATCATTATGCTGCGCACGATAACCAGTGAAAATTTTCACCGATCCATCATCCATACGTACTGGAATTTTGACCGTTAATAGGCGAATTGGCTCCTTCAGCAATTCATACACTTCTTGCGGATAGCCCAATTTATCAAGCGCTTTATGTATGACGGTTTGAGTTGACTTTAAAACATCTAGCTTATCTTCTGCGTTATGAGCGGCGTTTTGATCGGCTGCCATTAAAATAAACCCCCTAGAAATCTTTCATGATCTACTGCTCCCTTTCAAGCAATAGTATACACCTTCGTACTGGTAAAGCAAAGGTAAAAAGCGTTTTTTATCAAAATAAAATATCAGCGTTTATAAATATAAAAATGGATATAAAAAAATACTGTTGTTTCATCACAACAGTATTAAATATAATAGAAAAAAGTGATTAAAAATACAGTTGAATCGTTTTCACTGCATCTTCCTGCATGATCACTTTTCCGTATTCTTTTAACCGGTGAATGGTTAATGTCGTCGGAGAACCGAACTCCGCTAAAATAGAAATGACTGTATCTGCAGACAGTTCTTCGAAATCATCTAGGCTGAGAAAATATTGACCTTCATAGTGGTAAACTGTACCCCCTAAAAGTCCAATACGACTTAAACTATGGGACAGTTGAATCACATCTTCAAACGAGGCAAATTGATAGAGCACATGCTTGCTCTCGTCGAGCTTGACTTGCATCTCAATGTAATCTTCATCAAACTCATCATCAGCATCTTCCTGCTGACTCTTTGTCACAATGACGACCATCCCCTGCGCCTGAAGAGAAAATACTTCAACAGCAATCGGTCCATTCGCTTCAAAACCGAGCTCCTGATTCGCTTCGTTCATCATGTCTTTAAACAGCTGATGAACTTTGAACGAATCTTTCCAAAGGTCTTCTTTCGTAAGACCTCGGTCTGTCAGATCATCTAGTGTGAGAAAAATTTTGATTTTATTATAATTCAGACGCTCTAGCCGCATAACGTTCCCTCCTGCCTCTTCTAACACACATCATACTGTAGTATATGAGATGATGAGTCATAGGTTCTTAATTTTGTATTCAGTTTACACTGTGTCAAGACGGAAGACAAGCATGAAGCTATGCTTACGGTGACTTTTATGGAAAATATTGATGGGGCATCAACTTAGCGCGTTTTTAGCGGCATTAAATAGATCAGATGGGTTTCTGGTTCTGCTCCAAGACGCATCGGAATCTTTGTTGTTCCGTAACCATTACTAATCAGAAAGAAAGCACCTTTGACTTGGCCTGTTCTTCCTTTTTCATACGGACCAAATTTCCCAATACGAATTTGACCCTTATGGGTATGACCGCTCAAAACAAGATCAATTCCCTCTTCTTCACTCATCAAATGATGCACATCTGGGTTGTGTGATAAAAGGATATTCACGTCTTCTTTGACAAACTCCGGCCGTATCGCTTCATAATCTGCTTTTTCAAGCCGGATATCATCGATTCCGCCTATTTTAATGGGCTGTCCTTCAAAATTCCACACAGCCGTCTCATTTTGCAATGTCGTCACCTGATAGGTATGGAGGATGTCTTTGAGTTTTTGCTGATGCAGCTCATGGTCGTTATTCCCCCACACAAAATACACCGGGGCAATCCTTGCTAAACGTTTCACATTTTCTTCAACTCTAGCATAAGGGACTCCCTTTTCAGCTAAGTCCCCGCCGATCATAATGACATCAGGCTGCTGCTCTTTTACTTCCGCTAATAAAGTATCACTAATTAGACGGCGATGGGTATCAGAAATAAAGAAAATGACTGCAGGTCGATCTGACTGAAGTCCTTCTATTGTAAAGTAATGCTTTTTGATGTTGTTTTGTTTTGCCGTTTTCACCATTTTCGCTGTTACACACACACCTGTTGTCACAGCCGCTATGGCAGCAGTAAATCCGATGGCATATTTCATTATGAATGACTCCCTTGTATCAGCTTTCTTTTATAAGACGCTTGAATGAAAAAAGACGTTTCAACTGTTTAAACGTCTTTTGCTCATTTATTTACTTTCATAATAGAGATTGATATCATATTGCGTCTGCATGAAGTGGAAAACGGCCTCGCGCTCTTTCCATTGATTTGATTGAGGCCATAAATCTGTGCTTTTCTGTATAATTTCACATCTGAGCTTATGATATTCATCCTCAGCCTTTTCTTCTTTTTTCTTATAATAATACGATGCGTAAAAAGCAAACACTTCAGCCATGATCCAAAACAGAAACACCTCATGGCCAAGCAATGTGGCAATCATCGCTTCCGGCTGCAGGGAGCCCCCGCTATTAGCTGTTATCACAAAATAAAACAGAAGAATCGCAAGTGATAAAAGGGCTGTCCATTGCCACCTTTTGCATTGTTTTGCAAACCCCTCGTATTTGCGCTTCCTTTTGATCAATGTTTCAATCATTTTCTGTGTCGGCTGATCCATATAGCGGCTGATTGCGTGCAATGTCATCACATACACCCTTGTCCCTTTTTTCTACATATGTATGTGCTTTTCGATTCATTCATGTCAAATATTAATTTTCTAATGGGATATTCAATACTTGTCCGCTGTACACGCTATTTCCTTTTAAATGATTGTAAGCTCGAATTTTCTCTTCCCCTGATCGGTTTTGATAATACTTCATGGAAATTCGATACAAGTTTTCCTCTGGTCCAACAGTATGCTGCACGACACGAACAGGCTTTTCTTCCTGCTTCTTCTTCTCTTCTGCTTCTTTTCGCTTTTTCTCTTCCTGCTGTTTTTGAAGAGCGAGCTGTTGCTGCTCACGCTTTTTTGCAGCTTCGGCCTTTTCACGCTCAGCCTTCTCTTTAGCGGCTTGTTCTTTTTTCTTTTGCTCTGCTTTTTCTTTTGAACGCTGCTTTTCTTTATCAGCATCTTTCTTTTTCTTCTCATCATCAGACGCATCCGCTTTGTCAGCGCTTGAATCATTTTTTGTGTCAACAAGTGCTGACGGGACTGGATCTGTGTCAGCACTCGATGTTTTATCAATATAAACACCTTGATTGTTGTTATCGTTAATTTCCTTTGATGTGTAATAAATCAACAGGAAGAAAACCGTGACGACAATAATAGGAAAGATAATAGCCAGTGTCGTAAACAATGGATTACGCACCTTTTTGGTTCGCTGCTTTTTATATTCATGAAAATCTTCTCGTGTAGGAAAGTGAGAGTCATCTGAAGGATGCACTTTTTCTTCTTCAAGATTTTCCTCTACATCATCATCATGGATGTTTGTCAGCTGCTGCTTTTTTCTCTTCATTCTCGACATTTCTTCCATGTTCATCCCTCCCCCAATATTTAAAACGAATTTGACATGCAAAGACTAGGTCAATGACAAAGTGTGTCATGACAGGAACGAATAAATTCCCTGTCCACTCGTATAAAAGTCCTAAAAAAATACTAATAGAAACCACAAGGATAAACAAGAGTATTTTTGACAAATAGCGAAAGTGAAGAAGTGCAAACACAATGCTTGCAATCTCCAGTCCAAATTGCTGCTGAACGATCCCGCGAAATAAAATTTCTTCTGAAAAGGCAATGAGCAGCGTTAACCAAACAATATGCAGAATGCTGCGGTTTTTGAACATTTTTCCATTTAATCCGCCATCATCATACATATGAGCCGGAAACACCTTCATGACAATAGCGTCGACAATAATCACAAGCAAAGCGCCGCCAATTCCGTAAGTCAGGATACGCATATCTCGGATCTGCCATAAGGCTGTAAAATCAGTCCAATGATCAAACATAAACATCCCTAGTAAAAAAGAGACAATCAGCATGAGCAGCTGTGTGAAATACAACTGTTCTACTACTTGTCGATCGGTTAATTTTTCAATAATACGGCGATGTTGTTCAATCAATGCTGCGCCTCTTTTGTCAGGTGAAACAGACGATCCAGCTCGGTCTTCCAGTGTTTCATTTCATTCAGCTCCAATGGTTGATCTTTTTTTTCGTAATCAGACAGGTCAAGTCCGCATGAAGAGCAGCAGTTCCCAAAGGAAGCGTCCTCCGTTAGATCAAGCTGCTCATCAAAGTATGATAACAGAGATTGCCTAAAGCAGCGATGGTCAGTGATATGCTCTTTAAACTGCCACACTTTTTTTAGCTTTTCTGTTTGTCTATCCTGCAGCTTTTCTTTCAGCTTCTTCATGAGCAAACGAGGCTGTTCAGTTTGGTACATCGTGTAATAATGCGAGAGCATTCGCGCGCGCGTCTCCTGAAGCCCTGCTTCCACCAATTGTTCACGTAATTTCTTTTCATCATTGATCGGCATATGTGATAATCGGGCTAAGAAAAAATCAATTTCTGGATCATCAAAACCTTCTGCTTGAATCAAATGACTTTGAATATCCGCATCCTCTTCTGTATATAAAAGAACGCTCACACTATTTTTCCCGTCCCGTCCAGCTCTTCCAATTTCCTGCATAAATGCTTCAATTGACTGAGGCGGACTCATATGAATCACAAAGCGTATATTTGCTTTATCAATTCCCATTCCAAAAGCACTTGTACAGCAAATGAGATCAATTTGACCACTGATAAATTGCTGCTGGATCAGCATGCGGTCTCCTGGCTCCATTCCACCATGATAAAACTCTACACGTTGATGCGTTTTTTGTTTCACCAAACGTGAAATATCTTCTGTCATTTGCCGGGTCGGACAATAAATCAGCCCGGGCCCTTGAAGGGTTTCCACAAGCTCCAGTGCTCGTTTCTCTTTTGCTTCTTTCGTTTCATGCGCCTCTTTTAATAGTGCAATATTCGGCCGGTTGACTGAATGAATATGAACATCTGGATGCTCTAGCCGCAACGTTTGCACAGTATCTTTTAAGGTTTGTTTCGTCGCAGTTGCCGTTAGTGCTAAGGCGACAGGATTGCCGAGCGCTTCCCTCCATTCCCCAAGCTTGGAGTATTCCGGGCGGAAATCATGTCCCCATTCCGATATACAGTGAGCTTCATCTACAACGAATAGACCCACATGCATCGCTTTGAGCTGCTCTAACAATACCTCTGACATAAGCGCCTCAGGTGCGACAAATAAAAATTTATATGATGGCAAATACCGAATAATATGTCTTCTTTCTTGAAAAGACAGTGTACTGTTAAGCGCAGCCACTCGCTTTTCACCGCGCATTTTCATGCGTTCCACTTGATCTTCCATGAGTGATAAAAGAGGTGAAATGATCAGCACTAACCCGTCTGTCAAATAACCCGGAATTTGATAACAAAGTGACTTCCCGCCACCAGTAGGAAGCATGGCAACCGTATCTTTTTGTTGAAGTACACTTCGAATAATGTCCTCCTGACCTGTTTTGAAGGCATCATAACCAAAGTATCGCATCAGCGTCTGATGAAGCTTATCCACTTGCTTTCACCATCCTTGTCAATGCCAATCGTATTTGAAAATAAGTAAATGAATGCTCGAGACTTTCTTTGATCAGCTTCATCTTGTTGGTTTGGAGCTGACCGGCTACCTCATGTATCGCCTTTTGAGCTTCACTGCTGACATATGGTTCGATCGAGAAGCTCGGCTCATGTATCGAGAGCTCCACAATATGATCTTCAATTGTCGCTTTTTTTAATGAACGAATATGAGCAATTTGATCAATACTGAACCCTTTTTGTACAAGCTCAAGCGTTTTATGGGTAGAGGTGGTCAGCACACGTTTGAATTGAAGATCATCTATCATTCGCTGGATGATCGGTGCCTCACCTTTTTTCGCACATTGAATAAAATAATGGAGCACATTCCAAAAAAGCAAGTAAACATACCATACATCTTCTTTCATCCATTCCGCCATTTGCTGGTACGTCCGTCCGATTCTTTCATTGGAAGTCAATGAATAAACAAAAAGCAGTGCCTCTTGATCAGTTAAATGAGCAAGAAGTGTTTCAAGCTCATGATGGATATCTTCAGAAAGCTTTTTCTTCTGGTGATATTGCGAGAAGAAGGATTTCGTCCAGTTTTGAACCGATATATCTCTTTGAATCGGCACATAGTGTTGTGACCGCGCTGCATGATGTGAAAGGACCTGCACAAGTAAAGACAGCCTCATCCATAATATTTTTGCTTTATCATGATACTTGGCACCATCAAAATAAACTGGCATCGGTTTTTCAGCAAAACGCTGACTTAGCATACTTATTCCTTCATCTGTGGCAATGAATGTATCCTCTGTATTTCTGATAAAGTGTTGCTCTAGCAGCCTTTTTACAGAGCGGTTCAGCTGATCCCTCGTAAAAGCTGGATAGCAGCCGAAGTAGCTAGAGAGCTGAAACAAACTTGCATCCTGTATCGTTTGAGATGATTTTTTTCCTTTAAAGAGATGGTAGACAGCACTAATGGAGCGTTCGCCGTTCAATTTATGTACGCTGTCCATCAACATGACATCCAAGTAATGAATCGTCATTGACCAAAGCACCTGTCTTCCTGACAAAATTCGAATATTTTCTCCCTTTATTTTAACAGATTTCATTGAAGAAGAAATGTTTAAACTCAATTAATGGGGGAAAGTTATGAACAAACCCTTATGTGATAAGCATTCTCAATCACTTTACAGTTGAAATGTGAATTTAAAATCATTACAATAAGGTTTGAGGAAATTGGTTTTTTATCGGTGAAACTAAAAAGGTTAAACCATTTGTTCCATCGAACAATCTGGGAGGTATTTTTTTAACATGGCAAAATATACAATTGTAGACAAAGACACATGTATTGCTTGCGGCGCATGCGGTGCAGCTGCTCCAGACATTTATGATTATGATGATGAAGGCATTGCATTTGTCACGCTTGATGACAATCAGGGGACTGTAGAAGTTCCAGAAGTACTTGAAGAAGATATGCTTGATGCATTTGAAGGTTGCCCAACTGACTCAATTAAAGTTGCGGACGAAACTTTCGATGGTGATCCACTTAAGCATGAATAGGATAAAAGCCCCTTTAAAAGGGGCTCAGGCTGTCGAGAAAATCTCGACAGCTTTATTTTTTTCCTTAAATTTTCCACTATCCCATTTTATAATAGAGAAAAGCATACTAAAGGAAGGTGTTTTTCTCATGTTCCACACTAGAAATTCTTCTCAGCACTAAGCCGAATTTGTTTTGCTAGATCAATTGGT